>CAZMSH010000003.1:0-166250 GCA_964568875.1 uncultured Rikenellaceae bacterium
TAGAGCACGACCTTGCCAAGGTCGGGGTCGCGAGTTCGAGTCTCGTTTCCCGCTCATATAAGCCGCCGCCGTTTTTTTACGGGGCGGCTTCGTTTGTTTATTTATGTTTAAGAATAGTTTAAAAACTTATTGTAAATAATTCACTGTTGCATAAAACAATGTATATTTGAACATAATGTATACAACCCGAATCACTTAATCAATAAACTATGAAGATTTATCTGATCGCTTTAACAGCAATGGCATTGCTTATTTTCAGCGGATGCCGGAAAACCGAAAAAGGGGATACGATCACAATCCCATTTGAGAAGTATGCACTGGAGAACGGACTGGATGTTATCCTTCACCAGGACCACTCAGACCCGATTGTCTCGGTGGCAATCTATTATCATGTTGGCTCAAGTCGCGAGGAGCCTGGCAAAACAGGGTTCGCGCACCTGTTTGAGCATATGATGTTCCAGGAGTCTGAGAATGTCGGACAGGACCAGTTTTTTAAGCTTATCCAGGGGGCAGGTGGCTCACTTAACGGAAGCACCAGTCAGGACAGAACCAACTATTATCAGGTTGTCCCCAGGAATGCTCTTGAACTTGTACTGTGGATGGAATCAGACAGAATGGGTTATCTGACAAACAAGGTAACTAAAAAAGCTCTTGCGATACAGCAGAATGTTGTTCAGAATGAGAAGAGACAGAGTGTCGATAATGCGGCTTATGGCCACAATTCAGCGCTTATCGCCCGCACACTTTTCCCGGAAGGCCATCCTTACAGCTGGACCGTTATAGGTGAGATGGAAGATCTTACAAATGCCTCAATAGAGGATGTGAAAGCCTTCCATGCCAAATATTACATCCCGGGAAATGCTACGATGGTAGTCTCAGGCGATATCGACAAAGATGAGGTCAAGATGCTGGTGGAAAAATATTTCGGAGAAATTAAGGCAGGGGAGAAGCCTCCGAAGAGAGGCCCGATGCCCGTTACACTTGATGAGACTATAAAACTCTACCATGAAGACAACTTTGCCAGGGCGCCTATGCTAACAATGGTATTCCCCGGCGCTGAAAGATATTCAAAAGACGCCTACGCGCTGAATTTCCTTGCAGACATTCTCTCAGGAACCAGAAAGTCGCCACTATATACAGTTCTTGTACGTGACAAGAAACTTACGTCGCGGGCTTCTGCCCGGAACAGTTCGCAGGAGCTGGCGGGCACATTCATATTTTCAGTTACTACCAATCCCGGCGTCAGCCTCGCCGAAGCAGAGGCGGCAATATTTGAAGCTCTGGATAAGTTTGAGAAAGAGGGCTTTGAAGATACTGAACTCGAAAGGATCAAGGCAGGGTACGAAACAAGTTTTGTTTCGAGGTTTGCCAGCGTACAGGGGAAAGCATTTCAGCTTGCAGAGTATAATATTTATACCGGAGACCCCGAGTATTACAAGAAAGATCTTGAGGCTATAAGAGCAGTTACGGCAGCGGATATTAAGGATGCCTACAATAAGTACATAAAAGGCAAGAGTTACGTGGCCACCAGTTTCGTTCCGCGCGGTCAGGTTGAGCTCGTTGCTGTCAATTCGGTTAAGGCCGACATCGAAGAGGAGGACATTACACAAGCCGCAGAGGTTGAAATCGAGGCTATGGCTGACGAGGAAGTTGTAAGAACGGAGACTAAACTTGACCGTTCGATACAGCCTGTTCCTGGCCCTGATCCTGAAGTAACTATCCCTCCTGTATGGACAGCTGAAATGGGTAACGGTCTGAAAATATGGGGTATAAACCATAATGAATTACCCCTGGTACAATACCAGATATCTATTCTGGGTGGCCAGATGTCTGATGATATTTCGAAACCCGGTGTCGCCAGCCTGGTAGCGACCTTAATGAACGAAGGTACCGAATTCAAAACTCCCGAAGAGCTTGAAGAGGCAATAGCTCTGCTTGGAGCTAATATTTCATTCTCTGCCGGAACTGAGGAGATAACAATAAGGGTCAGTTCGCTGTCGGGCAAGTTTGAGAAGACCCTGGAACTGGTGGAGGAGATGATTCTTCATCCCCGCTGGGATGAGGAGCAGTTCGCACTGGCGAAGGAAAGGATAATCAACGGTCTCAGGCGGAATCTTGCCAATCCCAGTTATTTGGCCTCGAGCACGCTAAGCACTCTTATTTACGGTGATGACCATATTCTTGCGTATGATCAGCAGGGTACACCTGAGAGTGTTGAGGCAATCACGATTGATGACCTGAAGAATTACTGGGAGAAGTATTTTTCTCCATCAGTTGCCAGAATGGTTATTGCAGGAGACGTTGACAGGGAAAAGGTAACCGCATCGCTGGCAGGTTTGACGGATCGCTGGAAGAGTAAAGAGGTGGAAATACCTGTTCTGCCTGAAGTTACACCACCTGCGAATTCATCTGTCTACTTTGTGGATGTGCCTGACGCCAGACAATCAGTAATTTATATTGGTACTCCTTCAATACCTCGGTCGCACCCCGATTTTCACGGCGCCACTGTTATGAACTATAAGCTTGGAGGTTCATTCAATGGAGTTTTCAATATGATCCTTAGGGAAGAGAAAGGGTTTACGTACGGTGCACGTTCTTCGTTTTCTGGAATGCGCAATTTTGGCAGTTTCACGGCATCTTCGATGGTTATAACCAAAGGTACCTTGGAGTCTGTTGAGATTTTCAGGAACGAAATGATCAAATACCGTGAGGGTGTTACCCAGGAGGATATCGATTTTACCCGCGATGCTCTGATGAAAAGCAATGCATTAAGGTTTGAGACACTTTCAAGCCTGGTGGGGATGCTAAATACAATGAGCATATATGACCTGCCGGCCGACTACATCAAACAGGAAGAGGCATTTATCAGGGATCTGACGGTAGAGCAGCATAAGGAGCTTGCCAATAAATACCTTGATCCGATGAAGATGTACTATGTTGTTGTAGGTGATGCTGCAACACAGATGGCTCCTCTGCAGAGGTTAGGCTTTGGAAGGCCCGTATTGCTCAGATATTAGAAAAGAAAAATTTACCGTAACCGGTGACCGGTGACCGAATACCGGTTACCGGTTTTTTTATTATTTTTGCATCGTCATCATCAGAGGAAGCACGCCCGGATGGTGGAATGGTAGACACGCAGGACTTAAAATCCTGTGGCCATAGCGGCTGTGCGGGTTCAAGTCCCGCTCCGGGTACAGTGCCCTCCGAAGCTTTAGCGAAGGAGGGCTGAAACAAGAGCGAGAGTGAGAGCAGGCGTGAACACTCTCATTCTTTTTAGCCAAGACTCACTCTCACACTCACACTTCCAGCCATTTTGCGCATTATTAGGAGCATATAGAGAGGATGGAGTATTAGTAGCTGATATAGTAGCAAGTATATTGATAGATAATGTCTCTAAATCAAAGAGATAACCCCATTTGTCTTTTTATCCAGTTGATGTAGAAACCATGAAATTCTTCAGAGTACTTTATCTGATCGGCAGGTACTCCTTTAAATTTTTCTGGCTTGACAGCCATGCCGTGTCCGGCTGAAGGGACCAGGTAAAGAGTTAATTTTTGTGGCAATTCCTTCCCATATAACTCCTTTAGTCTTTCCAGACTCCATTCAGGATAAACCAATAGGTCATACTCTCCAAAGACCATCAAAAGAGGAGACTGAATATTGCTGAGATAGATTTGTGGATCGAAATTCCTGATTATCTTCAACTGTTTCAGATTAGGAGCAATCGGTAAAGTTTTTGCAAGAAAAAAGACTCTCTTTGTACTGGCGATGGCCTTCCGGTTAGCCTTGAGACTGTCTAATCCTTTTATAATGTATTCTGACTGATAATCATTTACTACTTGGCTAAACACATCAGTAGCCGGGCCACAAACGCTTATGGCCAAACAAATATCCCGGGGATATCGGGACGACATGATCTGAGCTATCCAGCCTCCCTGGCTATGTCCCAGAATGCCAATACGGTCTGAATCTATTCGTGGATCTGTCTTTAGAAAATCTATTGCTGCCTTTGTTTCCTTTGCCCGGTCTTCCAGACTTAAGGTATACCATTTGCCATCAGAACCACCAATACCTCTTTTGTTGTAATAAAGGATACCAATATGGTTTTTTATCAGATTACTGGTGAAATTGCTTTCGTACCACTTACTTCTGGTTGAATCAAGAGGAGAGTTGGGGCCTGAACCCTCAATGTAAACAATAACCGGAACTTTTGACTGACTTTCAGGAAGTATAAGTTTTCCTGTCAGATAATAGTCTTCGCACCTGAATTTTACAAACTGTTCAATGGCAGCGGTGGAGTGCATTACGGAATGTAATGAGAGTAATGTAAGGATAATCGTTGCTTTTTTCATTGTTTTTAATCTTGGTTTGGCACACAAAAGACATGCTGGTTCCCAAAGTGTTGCATAGACAATTGATTTATTTTTAATAGGCCGAAGCCATTTGTTTAATAGCTGCTTGTTTTTTTCCAATCCTAAAGGAAGAATAGTATTCCAAAAATCAATACCGATTCTTTTCAAGGGTTAAAATCCACACATAGAACATCCTCATTCAGTAGTTACTTAATCTTATTGATTCAGGGGGTAATGAAAGTGCGGAGTTTCCGTATATTATGCTCTTCAAGAAGAGACTTTAGGGTCTGTAATGTACAGTATAGCAGATAATTGAAAAACCTACATCAAACCTGGAAGGCTGCACTTTCTCTGTCGATTCTTAACATATCCTCATCAGTTAACAGGAATGACATCGCACCGGTGTTTTCTCTGACATGCGACTCTTTCGTTGCGCCGGGGATGACAACGATATTGTTGCCATGATAATTTATCAGCCAGTTGAGTGCTATCTGAGAAGGTGTTACATTGTATTTAGCAGACAGCTCCTTAAGGAGGTTTACAAGAGGTCTGCTTTTTTCAAGTCCTGAGGGCTTGAAATAGGATGAATATTTTCTGAAGCCAATGTTCTTAAGAAGACCCGGGTCGTCATGAAATTTTCCTGTAAGTATACCCTGTGCAAGAGGTGAGTAGGCAATAATGGTTATTCCAAGTTCCTTTGCCATTTGCAATACCCCGTTTGATTCGATAGTGCGGTCAAGAAGGCTGTACCTGACCTGATTTGATGCAAGGGGAATGCCTGCCTTCTTCAGCTCCTCAAATGCCCTTTTCATTCTGGATGCATTGAAGTTACTTACACCAACAGCTTTGATAAGCCCTCTGTTGTATAAACCGATCATCGCTTCCATCTCTTTTTCAACGCTTGAAAAGCCGAAGGGCTGGTGAATCTGGTACAGATCAACAGGGTAGGGTTCAAGTAACTTTATCCGGGTTTCAATGGTTTTATCAATATTTGAGGCGAATCTCATAGCTGGCCACCATTTGGTTGCCGTTACCACATCTCCGGGTTTGGCACCTGCTTTTATCAGGGCTGATGACAGAGCTTTTTCCGATGCTCCGTTACCATAGACTTCCGCAGTGTCAAACCAGTTTATTCCTCCTTCAAGAGAAAGAGATACAACATTATCAATAAGATTATCGTCAAGCACGGGCCAGAATTTTCCGGCCATATTTTTCTGCTTGCTGAACTGCCAGCATCCCAGTCCGACTGATGTTATATTTACACTGCTCTTACCAAGCTGGCGCATATTGTCATTCAATTCCATTCTGTTAGTAGTGTTTATTTATAGCACTAACATCAACAAAGGCTGAATTGTTGAAAATAGCAATCGAAATTTCTACCGGGTGGAATGGAAATAACCACAGATTTGCTTAATGTGCCACGCTAGATATCCTTAACTTCTGTCAAAGCTTTTTTTGTCTTTTCTATCAGCAGGAAGTTATCATGATTGTAGACCGGGGTTAAATCGCGGCTTTTTTCCAGCAGGTCCAGTGCTTCTTCGTATCTGCCCATCTTATATAACGCCATGCCTTTGTTTCCGAGATAAATATAGCGATCAGGGATTTTTTCCAGTGCTCTGTCAATAAGCTCAAGTCCTTCATTAACGTCTCTCTCAGTGTCTATAAGGAAATATGCAAGGTTATTCAGAAAACTTGTATTGTCTGGTTGCATTGCAAGCGTTGCTCTGAAAGTCTCCTCAGCTTTTTCCAGAATATCTGCATGCCAGTAAATAAACGCCACTCTTGTAGTAATATCTCCTTCAGTGGGAGCATATGGCGAATTACCGATTAAAGTTTTAAACCTCTCAATGTGTTTTTCGGCAACAGCTTCATTGCCCAGTTTCAATTCCACTACTGCCTGCCAATAACTCAGCCACATATTGTCAGGAAAATCCTCTTCGGCTTTAATGTATAGTTTTTTCTCTTTCCTGTATTGCCCCGTCTCATGGTACGCAAATCCGAGAATCAGATAATCATTTGCCCATCTGGGCTTTGACTCCCATTTTTCATATATGTCAAGTGCTTTTTCAAACAGAGGTATAGACATGTCATATTGATATAATTTATTATATACACGACCAAGTTCATAATATATAGGGGGGAACTGATCGTCAAATTCCAGAAGCTGATTCAGGTACTTTAATTCTTCATTAGGAGTCTGATAATAGAATGCATAAGCCCAGTCTGCATGTATCTTTTGCATTACGGGCATTGTTTCTCTCTGCAGGTATGCCTTACTGAATATTGTTTTTGCTTCATCATAATAACCGAAGTTGGCATATGAAAATGATAGCATTATTGCCGCAAAGGTAAAATTAGTATCAATCTTAATTGCCTGCAGATACATCTCTCTGGCGGCCGCGTAGTCCTGCAAATTGAAAGCCTTCTGACCCATTAAGAAAAACTTGTATGCATCAGGCGAGTTTGTAGTGAATTTAATCTGGCTGTCAGATGGTAAATCCTCGTTCATCTTCCTTATTAAAAGGAAGTTCTTGATCTTAATAGAAAGAGAATCAATAATATCGAAGATTGTTTCCTCGCTGACAGGGCTCCTTACCTGGAAAGATTGTATTATCTCTTCTGTGTTTGGGTCTAGTAGCTGGGCGTTTACACGTACTTCTGAAGCAGTCTTGTTTATGCTTCCGAACAATACCAGAGAAGCCTCCATCTTCTTTGAGATCAAGCTGGCCAGCGAGGGTGTGATTGAAGCATAATTAACCAATCCGCTATTTTGAATAAGTCCATTTGTTGACTCTGTCTGCCTTACCTTTAACTCCTCGGTGTTTGAAAGCATAGTTATCAGATTATCCTGAATACCTTCCTGCCAGATATCCCATGTATCATCATTTGTCTTATTCTGAAATGGCATAACAGTTACCGAGATCCTGTCGTCCTTTTCTCCTGATTTTCCTGGAATATTCTCACGGATAATATCGTAAAGGACGATTATCACGACAATAAACAATATGGTTCCAACTAACCCTGAAATAGTTTTATAGGAAGCTTTACTGATCTTACTAATCTTAAACTTTTTTTCCGGCTCAACATTGGAAACATGACTTGCTCTATCCTCTCCCGGCTTCTCGAACTGTGATTCTGACTCCTTATTTTTGAGATACCACTTTAAAATAATATTGAGATTAACGAGAACCGGTTTTATCTGCTCTTCCTCGAAAGCCTTGGGGTGAACGCCAAAGGTTGCCAGGCTGTTCAGGCTGTGCATAGAGGCTACTATGAATGGTGGTATCTTCTCTAAACTGTTGAGCTTGTCAATAATCCCTTTCAGAGGTTCAGTTTTTCTGGGTCTGTTTAGTAAAGATTCACATAGATCGGTAATGATAATCTCAAGGGATCTTCTTGAATACAACAGTATTACATTTGCGTCGTCACTCCTGATCAAAAGGTTGAGTTCTTTACCCAACTCAGGAAACTGACTCTCAAGGGTAGGTCGAAGTTTCTCGAGTTCTCTGATTTCATCTGACCAGATTTTCATAGGGCAGTGATTGAGTTAGGTTCAAAAAGCAAAAGGTGAAAAACGTCTGGCTTAGTACCCTGTAAAGGTAAGCTATCCATATACCAAAGTCAAGAGATTACAGGTCAAACCCGGTCAGACTGTGACCATGCATCTCATCATAATATGAATTGCTGTTATTGCTCTCTATAGCAGGTATTTGTTATTGTTATATTATGCCCGGCCGTTTGAAGTATTTTGATTCACTTCTGGGCTCCAGTTCGCCTGAGAATCTTTTTGTGCCTCCCTTTGTGGGGGTAATAATAACATCAGCTGTGTTGCCGCCTGTTCGTAATGTGATTTCCAGCTTGGCGTTAATAAGGTTGCCTCTTAGCTGCATTGTTGATTTTACATTGCCTTTCTTGTCTGTAACCTGTTTGAATTCAGAAACAGCGAGCTTATTAGTATGACTGTTGTCGGCTATTATTTGCCCCTGTATGAACACATCTTCTTTCTCGTAGGATATAAATACCGAGTTGTCGGTATTGGTCTCGAAATTACCATCACCCTTGTCGTATGTGCCAACAATTATCACATAGTCCTTATCGTTGAGTGCCGCAAGCGCCTTCTCAAATTTAACCTTAGCCATCGCTTCCCTCTCAGCCTTCTTGTTCTGGGCGGAAGCATTTAGTATGATGACTGTAATCAGGAAAAGAGAAAAGAGAATCCGTTTCATAAGTCATTAGTTGTTAGTAAGCAAAAGCAAAATTACGATTTTTTGAATATCAATAACTCAGAAAATACAAATGTATTCACGATAGCACTGACCATTTCAGGAAAAGATTCGAAAAAACAGGATGGTTCCATAAGTATGATTAACTTTACGGTAACCTGCGCGGAACTGTTAATAGAATGCCACCAGCGGCAGAATCCTTATTTGACTATGAGTGTTATCAGTACAAAGGATCTTGAGGCATGGTCAGTATTTTTCCGGGGAAGAACCGGGCAATTTCTGGCTAAAACGATTCTGAGGCTATTATCTGTCGAGAAGGTAAACTGTGTATATAATAACTCATCATCATTTTCCGGAAGGGATTTTACAACAAGGCTGTTGAAAGATCTGGGAGTGGAATACCGGGTTGGTAATGCGCAACGACTTAAGCAGTTGCCTGAAGGTTCATTTATAACTATTTCAAACCACCCTTACGGCGGACTTGATGGCATCATAATGGTTGATATGATTGCAGGAGTCAGACCTGATTTTAAATTTATGGTTAACAGGTATCTTGCCAGAGTCAGGACGCTTGCCGGCAACTTCATCACAGTAACACCTGCCGATAACACAAAAAAGGGCATCACAGCCGAAAGCATTGGAGGGTTGCGCGAAACGCTGAATCACATTAGGGAGGGACATCCTGTCGGTTTTTTCCCATCGGGAGCCGTTTCCGATTTCAGCCTCCGCGGCATGCGCATCAGAGACCGAAACTGGCAGGAGGGAATTCTCAGGCTGATACGTGCCGTAAATGTACCGGTGTTGCCTGTCCGTTTCCTTGACCGTAACTCAGTGTTTTTCTATTTTCTGGGATTGATAAACTGGAGGATACGTACACTCAGGCTACCGGCTGAGGTTTTTAACAAGTCGGGAACCCGGCCACGGGTGGTTGTAGGAAAGCTGATTGCCGCAGAGGAGCTATCCGGTTTTTCTGATGCTGACGCATTGGGAGTTTTTCTGAGGAGCCGGGTATATCAGATGCCTGTACCGGAGTCTTTTACAATGGCCCGCCAGCTTCTGAATCTGTCTGAGTCAGGTTAGAGGCATGAAAATATGCAACAAGAATAAGAAAAAGAGCAATGATTTCAGAGAAAATCCGCAAGGCTGTTGAGCTGATCTCACACGACAGGGAGCGTACAAACATACTGAAAACAGTTGAATACAGGGCACTCGCGTACCTGGTGCAGCGCATACCGCCATGGATGAGTTCCAATATGCTTACTGCAATTGGTTTTATGGGCAGCCTGCTGGTGGCAACTGCTTTTATGCTTGGATATTTCTATCACATAGATTTCCTGTTGCTTGGCGTTGCAGGATTTGCAATAAGCTGGTTTGGAGACAGCCTTGATGGCCGGCTGGCCTATTACAGAAAAATACCACGCCGACGGTACGGATTCGTACTTGATGTCACCATTGACTGGATAAGCATAATTGTGATAGGTGGCGGCTATATGGTTTATACAGACGGACCGTGGGAGCTTTTGGGTTATGCATTTGTAGCCATGTATGGCTGGGAGATGATAATAGCGCTCATGAGATATAAGATAACGGGCAGATATTCTATTGATTCGGGTAAACTCGGGCCGACTGAAGCCAGGATAATCATCTCGGTTATATTAGTGCTGGAAGTTCTGGTTCCGGGGTCGGTTGATTATTCAGCACTTGTTCTCTGTACGGCCCTGTTAATTATTAATGTCATTGACACCAGGAAGCTGCTGAGAATTTCAGATGAGGCTGACTTGCGCGAAAGAGGTTAGGTTACTGCCGGGAGACAGGAATACCATTCAAAAGGCTGTAAGATTTCCGTTACCTACGAGAATAAAAGGAGCCCAGTATAAAGGTTGCGGATAGGTGTTAATTATTTCACGCTGAGCCATCGTGAGGGCTTCCTGAAGGGGGAGCTCAGCCAGCAGAGAGTAAAACCGGTTCATGAGCAAGGCTGTCGGATAGTCGGCGACAGGCCATAAACTTACTACCACAGCTCCTGTTCCGGCATAGAGGAAAGCCCTGCTAAGCCCGGTAAGTTCATCTCCCAGACTAATATCTCCCATGCCGGTTTCGCAGGCGCTTAGTGTTACCAGTATTGCATCCAGGTTCATTTCGAACACTTCAAAAACGTTTAGCCTTCCGTCATCATCATCTGAAGGTGGAAAAAGCAGGTGGGAATAGACAGGATTTTGCCTGTTATAGACTCCATGAGTAGCCAGGTGGATAAAATCTGCCGTGCGGGCATTTTCCTTAATGAAGGTTTCTGAGCTTTCATGTCCTATTGCAAAAAGGCCCTCAGGAAACAGTTTTGCTATGCCCGCAAGCTCATCCTCAGTGCCGGGTAACCCTGAATACTCACCGACCCTTATATCTGCCAGTGCCGAACCCAGGAAAACGGTTCCCTTACCTGGCTGTCTCTTGTTACTAAGTGTGTATACACCGGCTGACGGGGCGTATACAATATTATGCATATTAACCAATGGCTGTCCGTCTGTCGCGGTAAGTGCCTGAAATGGCAGAAAATGAAGCGGCCCGTTTGGTATTATGACAAGATCAGAGTAGTTGGAAATCATGGTATCAAAAGGGCTAAGGAGTATGTCGTACAGCTCTCTGAGAAGAGATTCTGTCTGAGGGGAATTTGTCTTTATTGCATTTCTTGCTGCTTCAATCACTTTGGTAATTGATGCTCTGTTTCCGTCCAGGGTCCTGATAGCTGTACCCGAGGATGATATCAGCCAACCGTATGCTTCACTACCCGTTATCCAGTAGGCAATTGCCGCAGTTGAACTATCGATATTATTCCTTAGCTCTTCACTGGTAGTAGACTTCATTGCAATTAGTCCGGCATATTCGGGATGTAATTCCTGAATACGTTGCAAAATATCTTTGTACTCCCCATTTGCCCTGGCGAGAGCTTCCATAATGGACTTACGGTCTGATTTGTTGGCTGTTGGTTCGTTTTCAGGATTCTCATGGGCTCCCTGAAGGAGCCTTTGAAGTTTTTGTATTTCCATCCGTTTATCCTGTTCAACTACAATCAGGTCACTATCTGCTGATCCTCCAAAATTTATTCTTCTTACCGCCAGCATCTCATAAAAAGCTCTTGCCCTTGCGTTCTCGGCATACAGAAATGCTTCATCGGGTTTGTCAAGCCTTACCAGCAGCCTTATCAGCCTGTCGTATACTTCCCTTTTGGAATCGAAAAATATGCTTCGGGATTCCTGAAGAGAAAGGTTGCTTCTGACATCTTCTATTATCTGAATTGCGTTTTTATAGGAAGAGATTGCTTCATCGGCCCTTTGTAGATTCTCCTGGGAAATGCCCTTATAATAGTAAGCCTGCCAGATGTTTTCAGGGAACTCTTTCAAAAGCAGGGCTGAGTCGAGAATTTTCAAAGCCTCATTATAATAACCCTTGTCGATGAGTAATCTGCCTTCAAGGATCAAACAGTTAGACAGTCCATGAGTATTGCCTGCATCACGAAATGCTGCTTTAGCCCTTTCAAGGTGTATTCCGGCGCTATCAGCATCGTTGTTTGCCATCTTTATAGCAGCAAGCCTGAGGGATACAATCCCGTCGCCTGTAAGCAAATTCTCTGCTGCGAAGTATTTGCCTGCTTCAACTATTTCTCCCATTCTAAGATCCAGTGATGCCTTCAGACTACCTGAATGTATGACTTCGGTCTCTCTGATCTCCCGGGCCTCAAGGTACCAGTCTTCCGCCCTCTTGTTGTCACCAAGGCTACGGTAGATGTCTCCCATTCCGACAGCGGCCCATACTATCTGACTTTTGATTCCGAATTTACGGGCATCAGCAAGTGCGATCTCCTGGTTCCTTACAGCTTCATCATATCTGCCTGTTGAATTCATGACATAAGCTATCAGCTGGTGGTGCCTGAAAAGACCCATCTTACCGGTGGCAGCTATTTCGAGTGATTCTTTAACATACTCAAGGGCTCTTGTGTGATCACCCAGGTCAGACCATACAGAACCAAGATTAAGCAGAGCCTCCATTTCGCCTCTTTTGTCTCCCGTCTCTTTAACCAGCTCTAAGGCTTCCATTGTATAATTCAGAGCATCATTGAGTCTGCCTGTTACAGCGTATAATTGACCCAGGGCAAGATATGTATCTGCAATGGCAAGTTTTCGGTTATCCTTGAGGGTGATTCTCATTGCCCTGCTGATAGAGAGTGCTCTCTCCAGAGAAACGACTCCTCTGGTATACGAGCCCATGTATACATATATTCTTCCTTCCTGCCGGAAGTCTTCTGTCAGGTTAAGAGTATTGCCGGTGAGAGAATCAAGTGATAACGCTTCTTTTATCTGGCGCAGAGCAGAAGGATAATCTCCAATCATCTCGTAACAGTTGGCAGTTTTACGCCTGACAGCGGCTTCTGCCTCAATATTCCTGTAAATGCCCAGTCTCTGGCTGGCTTCTATCATTTGAAGGTAATGAACAGCTGCCTCTTCATATTGATTCGCGTTGAATAACTGGTCTCCTTTTCTCTGATGCTGCGTGACAATTATTGAGGGAGTAGCGCAGGCAACAAGAAGAATTACCATAGCAATCAATAGAGAACAAACCGTTGTCTTTCCAATGAGAATTGCTCTCCTATGTCCCGACATTAGTATCATCTTCAGAAGACATATTGTATTAGCATTTCAAATCTGGGATCGGCAGCAATTCTTTTGCCAATTATTGGTATTTTAACAGACTCGCCGATTCTGAGCTGCCCTACCTGAAAGACAAGTCTGGTTTCATAGTAGAGAGCTGACACAGGGTCAACAGTAATGTTGTATGGCTCCAGAATTTTACCTCTGCCTTTATACAGGTATTCTATATGATTCGCATTTACAATCCAGTCGTTGAGGTGCAGGTTGAAGCTTCCTCCGGCCTCGAATGTGAATCCATCCCTGAACTCTGTTTCTGTAATGTCTGAAGGAGACAGCAGCTTTTTACCACTGAATTTGTTTATGTATCCTGCATATGCAGTGACTGACCAGGGATAGAGTATGGCCCGGGCCGATATTCTTGTTCCTGCAGACCAGAATCCGCTTCCTGACGGAAGGTTATATTCCCGCAGGCTTCTGATATTGGTAGGATTTTTCTCTCCTGTTGGTATTTTTATCTGAAGGCTACCTGTAAGGGATATCTTTTGCTTTTTCTCGCTGATGATCTGGTATGCAAATTCAAGGCTGCCGTCACCAATACCTATACCTCTTAGGTTTGATGTCTCTGCCGCGTCGATATTATTTTCCGGCTGAATAGTTATTCCGCTGAACTGCTGCCTTGACGCATTGACAGGCAGGTTAATATCAACCATCAGCCTTGGGGATATCCCATATTGTATCTTCAACAGATAACTTGCCGATGAACCCCATGTGCTGTTAAGGTAATATCTTTTGTTGCCTTCCTGATCAAAGTATTTGTCCATAACGGCATATGACATCATCATTCCTGCCCTGAAAAATCCCCGGGAAAGCGTTACCGGCTCGGTTACTATGGTTTGCTGTTTAATATCAGATGGCAGCAACTGTCTCTCTGACTGTCCTGATGTGGAGAGAGAAAGCGCGGAAAGAAGGCATATGAAGATAAATAGTCTCATTCTACCGGGGTTGTCTGAAGAAAGGAAATCTATTGAAACTTGCTGTTATATACATATGGAAAGGAGCGTGGATGTTTTTTCCGGATATCGGAAATCCTGCTTTCTGGTAGATAGTAATTGACGGTGTTACCTGTATTTCGAGACCAGGCTCTATTGACACCATTCGCTTTTCAGGGTTTCTGTACTTCTTACCCCAGTATTCTGTCCATCCGGCGTCTGTTTTAGAGAGATTAAGATTTATGCCTGCATTCAGCCAGCCGGCTGCCTGGTAATGAAAAGATGTTTTGAGGTCGTAAGTTCTGTCCGGCAGGTATTTATAGGTAGAGGTTGAATAATCAAAAGTGCGGCTTTCGGTAAGGCTTTGTTCCCACCTTATGTTTTCTCCTTCCGTAGCCGGATTACTCATTGTAAATGATGCAGTGAGTGAAAAGTCAGAGAGGGTGGCTTTGGTATGCACAGAGAAGAAGTACACCGGTACTCCTGAGCCTGTTGTGTTATGATATTGATAGTTTACAGTGTATTCAGACGCAGAAAGAACATTCGACACATTATGAGTAGGCTTCTGAGGTTCATGTTCGGCCGATGGAATCAGCATACCGCCTCTGATGCCCAGATCAGCAATCCTGAATTCCAGAGGAAGTCTTAGTGTAGCGAAAAGAAGGATGTCGCCCAGACCTTTTTCTTCGGTAAGGCTGTTTACCTTAACTGTTTCATTGGTACTTACATAGGTCACGGTTTGTGATCTGACGCCTCTCTTCATGTAGTTCGACTGTGCGCCTAGTTCGAGAAAACCGGTAACTCCGAATCTGATTTCGGTGAAGTAATAATGATAGACTGAGGCAATTCCCATATCACGCAGTATCTCAAGTTTGCCGGCGGTGTTGAACTGCCTGGCCAGTACCGAGAATTTATATCCAGCGTTCACCTGAAGCTGACCTTTGTAGAGTGTAAGCTGCCTCTGGTTGAACGGCATCGTGAGAAGAGAATAAGTGTCGTTTACGGCAACAGGTGTCTGTGACTGCGCAATACTGCTTGTGGCAGTTATCAACATGACAATATAAATCAACAGCTTTCTCATTTTTTGCCTGATTTAGTTAAGAGGCAGCGTATAACGGACCAAACCCTTGCTTCTGAGGCCGAACCATAGGTTTCCCTCATCGTCTTCACCGATACAGGTTACATCATCTTCGAAGAAGCCATTGTATACCTTGTAAGAGTGAGGAATAACGCCATCATATCTTATCACTCCCTTCCCTGATGTTGAGAACCACATATGTCCCCTTCGATCCTCAAAAACATCTGTAATATTGGTAGCTGTGGCGCCAGCCATTAAAGATATCGTTCTTATACCTGACATGTCAATATATGCAACCTTGATGCCGTCGGCCGTACCAACCCATAGCCTGCCTTTATTATCTGTACGAAGTGCTGTTACCTTATTTGAAGGCAGTCCCGATGCCTCTGTGATCCGAATCCACGAAGTACCGTTCCACTTCATTATCCCGTTCCCGGTTCCTACATATACATTATTGTCATTATCTTCTTCAATTGCCATTACATTTGGGAATTGGGTTTCATCAAGCCGTGTAAACCCTGATCCAGTGTCAATGTAAAGACCATTGTCGCGCGTTCCTACCCATATATGGCCCGCTGAGGTTACCCTGGCACAATTGATATACATGGTCGCAGCTTCAGGATCGCGGTATGATGTCCACAGTCCATTGGCAGAAAGCACCGAAATGCCGTCAGTCGTGCCTATTATTATGTTGCCGCCGTCAGTTGCTGAGACAGATGTTACGGCATCGCTGAGTATTTCGCTGTTTGTGGTTCTGTAGACTGTCCATGCGCCGTTGCTGTATTTTGCTGCTCCGCTTGAAGGAAAGGTGACCCACAGGTTATTGTCTCTGTCGAGGGCTATTCCCTC
Source organism: uncultured Rikenellaceae bacterium (assembly GCA_964568875.1). Lineage (GTDB taxonomy): Bacteria > Bacteroidota > Bacteroidia > Bacteroidales > VadinHA17 > SLNP01. The sequence continues at coordinate 16,132 of CAZMSH010000003.1, forward strand.
AACGTTGTCTGAAGGAAGTCCCGATGCAGTATTGAAGAGTGTCCAGACACCCGCCTCTTCAGGGTCATACAGCTCGTCTCCGGTCTTTTCGCATGCTGTGGCTAATGCGAGAGCCAGAAGAGTGAATATAGTGATTGTCTTTTTCATGATCAGGCATAATTGGTACTAATATGGTTAAAAAATCGGAAGCCATTTATGGTTTCCGGGTGTTTAACAGCAACAACAATCAATCTTCTCAATGATAAAGATAATTGTCTATATCAAAAAACGGACCGATTTATTCAGATTGTTCACATGCATTGGTCATGTTGACGAAGTACCGATTCTTTTTTCAGCTCAGGAAAATATTCTTCAACACATATTAAAAATTTTTAAAGTGTATATTGTACAATTAAAATAAAAAAGTTCGTATATTGGTCATCTGAAAAACCTTATACAAATTATTGACAAACTTAACTGATTAAAACAGACTATAATGACAACGATTGACTGGTTAGTTTTGGGGTTATTCTGTGCCGGGTTGGTGGGAGTAATCATCTGGGTAGTAAGGAAGAAATCTGACACATCGACAGACTATTTTCTTGCGGGACGGGATGCGACCTGGATAGCCATAGGGGCATCGATCTTTGCATCCAATATAGGGTCGGAGCATCTTGTTGGTCTTGCCGGGGCGGGAGCTTCATCAGGGATGGCGATGGCTCACTGGGAGATACAGGGTTATCTTATTCTGTTGCTTGGATGGCTTTTTGTGCCATTCTATGCAAGGAGCGGGGTGTTTACGATGCCTGAGTTTCTTGAGAGGCGTTATAATTCACAGTCGCGCTCATTTTTGTCGATTATTTCACTGGTTAGCTACGTACTTACAAAGGTAGCTGTAACTGTATATGCCGGAGGTGTTGTTTTCAAGCAGGTATTCGGCATTGAGTCGATACTGGGAGTTGATTTTTTCTGGATCAGTGCTATAGGTCTGGTGGTTCTGACCGGGCTGTATACCGTGTTCGGTGGCATGAAGGCAGTATTGTATACTTCTGTTCTCCAGACTCCTGTGCTGCTTATTGGTTCTGTTGCAGTTCTGATAATAGGTCTTGTAAAGGTAGGGGGCTGGAGTGAGATGCTGGAGATTTGTCGCATGACACCTGTGAACGAGTATGGCGATACTATGACATCGCTGATTAGGTCTCCGAAGGATATGGATTTTCCATGGACAGGTGTATTGCTTGGCTCTGCCATTATAGGCTTTTGGTATTGGTGTACTGACCAGTACATAGTACAGAGGGTTCTTTCCGGACGCGATCAGAAGGAGGCCAGACGAGGTACTATTTTTGGAGCCTACCTTAAACTGACACCTGTATTCATATTCCTGATACCAGGGATGCTTGCGTTTGCGCTGAGTCAGAAGGGTCTGATATATCTGCCCGATTCCGATGCCGCTTTTCCCACCCTTGTAAAGGAGTTGCTTCCGATGGGTTTCAAGGGTATTGTAGTTGGCGGTCTGCTGGCGGCTTTGATGAGTTCTCTGGCTTCACTGTTCAACTCATCAGCAACACTATTTACGGTTGACTTTTATAAGAAATACAAGCCCGATGCCAGCGAGTCTCATCTGGTCAGAGTAGGCAGGATTGCAACGGTTGTTATCGTAGTTCTTGGTGTTCTTTGGATACCAGTCATGAAAGGTATGGGCAAGGTTCTTTATGCCTATCTTCAGGATGTACAGTCGTTGCTTGCACCCGGTATTGCAGCCGTGTTCCTTCTTGGAGTACTGTCAAAGCGTACTACCCCTGCGGCGGGTATTACAGGCCTTGTGACGGGCTTTGTGCTTGGCATGATGAGACTTGTTCTTAAGATTTTTGAAAGCAGTGTAAATGTCGATTCACTTTTCTACAAGGTATTTCTGGCACCCAACTGGCTGCACTATTCAATAGCAATATTCTTTATAATAATAGCTTTGATGATAGTCGTCAGTTACTTTACCAAAGGTATTGATCCTGCCAGGATCAGAGGACTTTATCTGGGTTCGGCAACTCCTGAGCAGAGGGCAGAGACAAGGGCCAGCTGGAACAAATGGGATGTTATACACTCAGCCGTTATAATTACTGTCGTGATAGTGTTTTACGCCTATTTCTGGTAACAGATGAAAACTGAAATTGTACAACAAAAAATATTGAAAAATGAAAGTTTATAAAAATAAGGAGGTGTGGTTCGTTACCGGAAGCCAGCATCTGTATGGTGAAGAGACCCTTAAGCAGGTAGCGGCTGATTCTGCCACGATAGCTGACGCCCTTGACAAGTCAGACATAATACCTTTAAAAGTAGTTTTTAAGCCGGTGCTTACTACAGCCGATGCAATTTATAAATTATGCACTGAGGCTAATGTAGACACTGGTTGCGTTGGAATTATAACATGGATGCATACCTTCTCGCCTGCAAAGATGTGGATCAGGGGATTAATGAGTCTTGAAAAGCCGTTCCTGCATTTTCACACCCAGTTCAACAGTGAGATTCCATGGGACACGATTGATATGGATTTCATGAATCTAAATCAATCGGCGCATGGTGGTCGGGAATTTGGCTACATATGCTCAAGGCTGAGGAAGGACAGAAAGGTAGTAGTGGGCCACTGGCGTGACAGTGAGGCAATATCAAAAATAGCTATCTGGACGAGGGCTGCAGTGGCATTTGATGAATCGAGAAACCTGAGGGTAGCCCGTTTCGGTGACAATATGCGTGATGTTGCTGTTACCGAGGGAGACAAGGTTTCGGCCCAGATAAAGATGCACTACTCGGTGCAGGGATTTGGTGTGGGAGATCTGGTCAGGGAGGTTAATGAGGCCGGTGAAGAGGCAATCAGGAACCTTATAAAGACATATGGAGAGAAGTATTCTATTTCCGCCACCGATCTGGCATCTGATTCCATAAGAGATGCGGCCAGAATTGAAGCCGGCATGAGAGCTTTCCTTGAGAAGGGTGGTTTTAAGGCATTTACAACCAACTTTGAGGATCTTCATGGGCTGAAGCAGTTGCCTGGTCTGGCTGTTCAGAGGCTGATGGAAGACGGTTACGGATTTGGCGCAGAGGGAGACTGGAAAACCTCAGCCCTGTTGCGGATAATGAAGGTAATGGCCAAAGGTTTACCCGGAGGAACATCATTCATGGAGGACTATACTTATCATCTTGAACCACAAGGAGAGAAGGTTCTTGGTGCTCATATGCTAGAGGTTTGTCCCACAGTTGCCGAAGGAACCCCAAGTATTGAAATTCATCCCCTCTCAATCGGGAGCAAGGCTGACCCTGCAAGACTGGTGTTTAAATCGGGAACAGGAAGAGGTATTAATGTATCTGTAATGGATATGGGCAACCGTTTCAGGATGGTGGTCAATGCCGTTGAAGTAGTCGATTGTCCGGAAATGAAGAAGCTGCCTGTGGCACGTGTGCTCTGGAAACCGCTGCCGGAACTTAAGACTGCAGCACATGCCTGGATACTTGCGGGAGGAGCCCACCATACAGGATTCAGCATGGCTATTGACAGGGAGTACCTTGCCGACTACGCAGCCATGGCCGGGATAGAGATGCTGGTGATTGATGAGGAGACCTCAATCCCTGATTTCAGTGAGAAAATCAGATGGAATGAATTGTATTATCATCTTGCAAATGGGATTATATAATAATATCTTTACAGACTGTCGGGCATTCCCCGTTTAGAGGTGCCTCAACTTATTAATAATAATTGTTTTAGACATAACCGCCTGCCATTCATGACACGGATTTACTCAAAGCATCCCAAGCATTATGTTGCAGTTGACTGTATCATCTTCGGGTATGACATCCTCGAAAAAGAGTTGAAGTTATTGCTGATTAAGAGGAATTTCGAACCAGCCAAGGGTAAATGGTCCCTTGCCGGAGGCTTTATTGCTGATGACGAGAGCATGACGCAGGCTGCCTGCCGTGTATTGTACCAGCTTACAGGCCTGAAAAACCTTTACATGGAACAGTCATATGCATATGGCTCTGTCGAGAGGGATCCGGGAGCGAGGGTTGTTTCGGTATCATATTTTGCCCTTATAAAGATACAATCGATTGATAAGGACCGTCAGGAGGTTAACGGTGCACACTGGAGATCAATCTCAAAACTGCCGGAAATGATCTTCGACCATAGCACAATGGTTGATCGGGCTCTTTCCGAGCTACAGGGCAATATCAAGGTCAGGCCTGTGGGATTTGAACTGCTTCCGGAAAAATTCACCCTGGTGCAATTGCAGGATCTTTATGAGGCTATTTATCAGCGTAGCATTGACAAGAGGAATTTCAGGAAGAAGATACTATCGATGAACCTGCTGGAAAAGCTTGATGAGAAGGAGAAGATGACCTCAAAAAAGGGAGCCTGGTATTATAAGTTTAATTACCAGAAGTACCTTGATTTCAAAGAGAAAGGGTTCTATTTCAATCTTGACGTGAATTGATGTTGAATATCGGTGCTTTGCATTCCGGTGAATGATGCGTCAATAAATGTAAAAAAGACAATTAATAAACAGATTTATCCCATGAAGAGTCTTACAAAATTGAAGGAGGAGGTTTACAGGGCCAATATGGGACTTGTAACCAACCGGTTGGTAATTCTCACCTGGGGAAATGTCAGCGGAATAGACAGAGATTCAGGTCTGGTCGTTATAAAGCCTTCCGGAGTTGAGTATGAAAAGCTGACTCCTGTAGATATGGTGGTTGTGGACCTCGAAGGAAATATAAGGGATGGTTCTCTAAGACCGTCATCAGACACTCCCACACATCTGGAATTGTACAAAAGATTTACCGGCATAGGGGGAATAGTACATACACATTCTTCATATGCTACTTCGTGGGCCCAGGCATGCAGGCCGATTCCCGCATTAGGTACCACACATGCCGATTATTTTTACGGCGAGGTACCCTGCACACGCATTATGACCAGGGAAGAGGTTGAAGGGGCATATGAACTGAACACCGGAAGTGTTATCATTGAAAAAATGGAGGGTGTCGATCCGATGCATATTCCGGGCATTCTGGTGGCAAACCACGGACCGTTTTCATGGGGTCGCTCTGCCACTGAGGCCCTTCACAATGCTGTAGTGCTTGAAGAGATTGCCAGGATGGCCTGGCTCACATCACAATTGGGTGAAGATGGTCCGATCGAAAGCTACCTGCTCGACAAGCATTTTCTTCGCAAGCATGGCAGCGGTGCCTACTACGGACAACAAAAAGGGAAGAAGAAAAAATAAGAGATATGGAAAAATATGTAATTGGAGTTGATTTCGGCACACTCTCCGGCAGGTCGGTGATAGTAAATGTCAGCACAGGAGAGGAAAAGGCTGTTGCTGTGCTGGATTATCCCCATGGTGTGATGGATGAAAAACTTCCTGATGGTACGCCATTGGGAGTCGACTGGGCATTGCAGCACCCCGATGATTATCTGGAAGTTTTCAGAAAGACAATTCCTGAGGTGATGTCGCTTTCTGGTGTATCTCCTTCACAGGTGATAGGGCTTGGCATTGACTTTACAGCCTGCACAATGTTGCCTGTTAAAAAAGACGGCACACCCCTGTGTAAAACAGAGAAGTTCAGACGGGAACCCAATGCCTGGATAAAACTATGGAAGCACCATGCAGCACAGGATCATGCAAACAGGCTCAATGCAATTGCAGAAGAACGCGGAGAAAAGTGGCTTGCCCGTTATGGGGGTAAGATATCTTCGGAGTGGCTTGTACCAAAAATATGGCAGGTGCTTGAAGAATCCCCTGAAGTATATGACGCTGCCGACAGATTTATCGAGGCCGCTGACTGGGTAATATGGCAGCTTACAGGCATTGAGATGCGTAATAGTTGCACGGCAGGATACAAAGGTCTGTGGCACAAGTATAACGGTTATCCGTCAGGCGACTTCTATGCCGCCCTTGATCAGCGAATGCGCAATCTGGTTGACGATAAATTATCGCGCGATATCTATCCTGTAGGAACCAGGGCCGGTTCTATCACAGAGGAGTCGGCGAAGCTTACAGGCCTTCTGCCCGGTACTGCCGTCGCAGTTGCAAACGTTGATGCCCATGTATCAATGCCGGCAGTAGGGATAACATCAGAAGGAAAGATGCTGATGATAATGGGCACCTCAACATGCCACATGCTACTAGGCACTGAAGAAAAAACCGTGCCCGGCATGTGTGGTGTTGTGGAAGATGGAATAATAGCAGGGTATTTCGGCTATGAGGCCGGTCAGTCATGTGTGGGAGATCACTTTCAGTGGTTTGCTGAAAACTGTACTCCGGCAGAGTATATGAAAGAGGCAGAGGAAAGAGGCCTTGACATACATCAGTTGCTGACTGAGAAAGCTGAAGGACTTAAGGTTGGTGAAAGCGGACTGATAGCTCTTGACTGGTGGAACGGTAACCGTTCGGTGCTGGTGGATGTTGATCTTACAGGCCTGTTGGTGGGAGCAACACTGCTTACCAGGCCGGAGGAGATATACAGGGCCCTGATAGAGGCAACAGCCTTCGGTACGAGGGAGATTATCGACACCTTCAGCGACAACGGGGTTCCTGTTAAAGAGCTTTATGCTGCCGGAGGAATTGCTGAAAAGAATCCTTTTATAATGCAGATTTACGCTGATGTTACAAACCGTGAGATACGTATCTCCGGTAGTCCGCAGGCTCCTGCTCTTGGTTCTGCAATGTTCGGTGCCGTAGCGGCAGGCTCACAGGCAGGTGGTTATGACAATATAGTGGAAGCCGCTCGTGCTATGGGTAAGCTGAAAGATATTGTTTACAGGCCGGTAAAAGAGAATGTAGAGGTTTATGAAAGGCTATTCGCTGAATACAGGACTCTGCATGACTATTTTGGCAGGGGTACAAACAATGTTATGAAAAGACTAAAAGAAATAAAGAAATCTGTTAAGAGATGAAAAAAAGGCTATCAATAATTGTTCTTGCTTCTCTGGTTTGTGCTGCCTGTCTGTTGCAAGGTTGCAGAACAACAAGCAGCGAAGGTTATCCTATTACGCCTGTTCCCTTCACATCGGTAAAGGTAGCAGATGATTTCTGGTCTCCCAGGATAAGGAATAACCACACAGTAACTATCCCGATAGCTTTTGGCTACTGTGAGTCAACAGGAAGAGTCAAAAACTTTGAAATAGCAGCCGGACTTGATACCGGAAGATTCCAGACACTTTATCCCTTTGATGACTCAGATGTATTCAAGATAATTGAGGGCGCCGCATTTTCTCTTCAGACATTTCCCGATTCTGAGCTTGAAGCCTACCTTGATACTCTTATCATGAAGATAGGATTGGCTCAGGAAGAGGACGGTTACCTGTACACCAACCGTACCATAGCTGAGATGCATGGAGGAGAGGGCCTTCATGGCTGGGCCAGGGGTGACAGATGGGGGAAAACCCATGACCTTAGCCATGAATTGTATAATGTGGGCCATCTTTATGAAGCTGCCGTAGCACATTATCAGGCTACCGGAAAAAGGTCACTTCTTGATATTGCAATTAAATCGGCTGAACTGGTTGCCAGAGATTTTGGCTGGGATGCCTTTCTTAGTTATCCTGGCCATCAGGTAATTGAAATGGGACTGGTTAAACTATACGGGGTTACAGGGGAGGAGAGATATCTTAATCTGGCCAAGTTCTTTCTCGATGCACGCGGTCACAGGGATGACGGAGCAGAGTATTCACAGTCGCACATGAAGGTGGTTGAACAGACAGAGGCTGTGGGTCATTCGGTGCGAGCTACATATATGTATTCAGGGATGGCCGATATTGCAGCAATTACGCATGATAAAGAGTATATAGAAGCAATAACCAGGATATGGGAGGACATTGTACACAGGAAGATGTATGTTACAGGAGGAATCGGTGCTTCTGGCGGTAACGAAGGTTTCGGAGAACCGTATCATCTTCCGAATATGTCGGCATATTGTGAAACATGTGCTTCAATTGGTAATATCTTCACCAATCACCGGCTGTTTTTGATGCACGGAGAGTCTAAATATTATGATATACTCGAAAAGACACTCTTCAATTCAATGCTTTCAGGCGTTTCTTTGTCGGCTGACCGCTTCTTTTATCCAAATCCGCTCGAATCTTACGGCCAGCATGAGAGGAGCGCATGGTTTGGATGTGCATGCTGTCCGTCGAACGTGGCGCGATTTATTCCTGCCATCCCCGGATACATATATGCAACCACTGAAGATGAGCTTTACGTTAATCTTTACCTTACAAACAGTGCCCGGTTTGAGATGGGCGGACGCGAAGTGCAGATTTCACAGGAGGCTGACTATCCATGGGATGGGAATGTTGGTGTTATGATTGATGAAAATAATGCAGGAAAGTTTGCCATGAAGGTCAGACTGCCGGGCTGGGCACTTAATGAAGCAATACCCGGCGAGCTTTACAGGTTTGATGATGATGTTAATGAGCCTGTAATAATTAAACTTAATGGTAAGAGTGTAAGGTACTCCACTCAGGATGGATATGCGGTGATAAACAGAAACTGGAAAAGAGGAGACAGACTCGATATACTGCTCCCAATGCCTGTACGGACAGTCAGGGCTGATGAAAGAGTCAAGGATAATACAGGAAAGATTGCAGTCCAGAGAGGTCCCCTGATGTTTTGCGCAGAAGGACCCGACAATAGTGACGGTCATGTTTTGAACTATGTCATTGATAAAGAGGCAGGATTTGTTTCCGAATATGTACCAACCCTTCTTCAGGGGACTCAGATTGTGAAAGCAAAGGGTAGTCGGGTCAGGAGAGATATTGACGGCAGTGTTCATACCGGCGAAGTAGAAGAACTGGTGTTAATACCATATCATCTCTGGAACAACCGCGGCTCTGCCGAAATGATGGTTTGGCTTCCCGTTACGTTAGAGAATGCAAAGCCGATGGCAGCACCTACTATTGCCAACCGGAGTAATATTACTGCAAGCAAGCCGACAAGAGCACTGCAATCAATAAAGGATCAGTATGAACCTGAAAACTCAAACGATCATTCGTGGCCTTACTATCACTGGTGGCCCGACAACAATAAGTGGGAGTGGATCCAGTATGATTTTGAGAAGCCTGAGAAGGTGTCGGAAACAATGATTTACTGGTTTGATGATGGTCCCTTTGGCGGTTGCCGCATCCCTGCAGAATGGAGGATTGAATATCTGTCAGGAGGTACATGGAAACCGGTAGAGAATGTCGGAGAATATACTGTTACAAAAGATGGATGGGACACCCTGAAGTTCAAGGCTGTTACGACAACGGGACTGAGGCTGTACGTGAAACTGCCTGCCAGACACTCTTCAGGTGTTCATGAGTGGGTTGTTAATTAATCGTTAAGTAATTAAAAAATAATTTTGTTTTTGGAAATTAATTTATATAAATTAGTCCCGACGTTTGGCTTAGAGAGGGGATTTTTTCAATAAGTGTAAAAAAAACAATAAAAACTAATTAGCTGACAATAAGTTGCTGTTGATTTAATAAGTGTAGAAATAACACATAAAAATCAGAATAATCAATTAAGTAGATGTTTTGAGAACCAAAAAATGACATTTGAGCAACAAAAAAGTATTAATAACACCAATGCCTATGAATAAAACAGTAAAGATAAAGATGGAAGCAGTTCTGATTTCATCGGAGAAAGCAAACAGATCATTACTATATTATTATACAGACTAACTTAAATCCTATAAGATGAAACCTGACAATTACAAGAAAATGCGATTGCCGTTGCTTTTGCTGTTTCTTTCGTTTCTGCATCTTGCAGTTAACGGGCAGCAAAGGACGGTAACGGGAACGGTCATGGATGAGGCTGGGACAACTCTGCCCGGTGTGTCAGTGACCATTCCTGGAACAACACGGGGAACCATCACTGATTTTGACGGTCGGTACAGTATCGAAGCAGCAACTTCAGATACTCTGCAGTTCTCGTTCGTCGGTATGGTAACTCAGAAGATTAGGGTTGGAGCCCAGACAGTGATAGATGTGACCCTGACCGCTGAAGTTGCTGCTATCGATGAGGTGGTGGTGGTAGGTTACGGAGTTCAGAGAAAGGAGTCCGTAGTAGCTGCCATTTCGCAGGTCTCGGGTGAAAGGCTGAGAAATGTCAAGACCGGTGGTGGTATTGAGAGTACCCTCCAGGGTAATCTGCCCGGTCTGACAGTAATCATGCAGGACCCGACACCCGGTGAAGAATCGAACTCTATTACCATGCAGATACGTGGTACAGCTTCAATGGGAAGCAATACACCTCTGATACTGGTTGACGGTGTTGAAAGGCCCTTCGGAAATCTTGACCCGAATGAGATTGCGTCAATTTCGATACTTAAGGATGCTTCCGCAACCTCAATTTATGGTGTTAGGGGTGCAAACGGCGTTATCATCGTTACTACCAAGCGTGGTATGAAGGGAGCCGTTCAACTCGATTTCACCGCTTCAACAAGCATTAAATCACCCACCAGGCTTCCGGAGTACCTGAATGCTTATGAGACACTTGTAATGAGGAACGAAGCATACAGGAACGATGGCAAGTGGTCAAGTATTATTCCGGATGACATACTTGAGCTGTATCGCACGCAGGAATCACCATATCTCTATCCCGATTTCGACTGGATGGATTTCTATTTCAAGCCGGCACTCGACCAGAGCTACAACCTTAACGCAAGGGGCGGGAATGATTTTGTGCACTATTTTACCTCTCTGAGCTACCTTCAGGAGGGTGATGTGTTTACCGTGGGTGAACTGTTCCCCTATGAATATGAAAAGCACAGCGCAGGTTACTGGCACAAGAGGTACAACTTCAGGAACAATATGGACTTCTTTATAACGCCGACCACAAAGCTTACCTTTAATCTTGGTGGCAACCTTAAGGTGTGGAACAAACCGGTTGATAATTATACACAGGAGATATGGTTTGAGCCTGTAACGGTTATGCCATATTATCCTGAGGAGGCAGTTCAGCAGTTTCCTGACAATCTCATTCCATACAATCAGACAGGTATACGTCCGATGATCAACCCGGCACAGGGTAACATCAGGCTGCAGTGGACCGGTGGTCGTGGATTTATGAGAAACAAGTCGAATGATGTTCAGAGTGATGTGATTCTTAATCAGAACCTCGATTTTATAACACCAGGGCTCTCAATACAGGCCAATTACTCAATAAACAGCACGTTTGGCTACAGACAGAACTTTCCATTGTCCCAGTATTACGGTTTCTACCTGAATCCCAGTGACTCAACATGGACAAGATATCATCAGGATGCTGGTATTGACAATGAGACACCACAGCCTAAGCTGACGGTCACAAGCAATGAGAACCTGACAGGAGCAAGCAGGAGCCACTACTACCGTATTCAGACCAATTACGGCAGAACTTTTGGCAAGCACCGTGTAAGTGGACTTGGAGTATTTGCACGGCGAATTGCAAGAGGTACTTCATCATTTCCGACCTATCAGGAAGACTGGGTAGGAAGGGCTACATACAGCTATGCTGAGAAGTACATGTTTGAGGCTAGCATTTCACATACCGGATCAGAGAAGTTCGCACCAGGGTTGAGGTTTGGTACATTCCCGTCATTTGCGGTCGGATGGCTCGCTTCAGAGGAGAGCTGGTTCAAGGAGGCACTACCATGGGTTAATTACTTCAAGCCCAGGTATTCATGGGGTATGGTAGGTAGCGACTCCGGAATTGCCAGATGGCTTTACATTTCAGAATATACAGCAGCATCAGGTGGTGTCAGTTTTGGATTCCCACTGCAGTCATACAGTTATATCCAGGAAGGCACAATTCCTGTGACCGATGCAACATGGGAGACAGCCATTAAGCAGAACATAGGTATTGAGATGGCATTCTTCAGAAACCAGATTACCCTGAATGTTGACCTCTTTAATGAGCGTCGTGAGGATATTCTGCAGACCCGCCGTTCCGTTCCATCATGGGTCGGAGTAAGCTCAATCAGCGGAAATATCGGTGAGACAAAATCGCATGGATTTGAAGTGGAGCTGGGATGGAATAAGACATTCCTTAACGGTTTTGGAGTGTTTGGCAGATTTAACTTCTCAGGAGCTGAGAGTCGCGTAATCTATTACGATGAGTCTGCCAATGTACCATTCCACCTTAAAGCAGAGGGCAAGCCGGTTGGTATTGCCCAGAGGATGGGTTACTACACTCCGGCAACCGGTGTCCTGAATCCTGGTTACTATCAGGATTTTGATGAGCTCTTTATGTGGCCGGTAGCAGGTGGCCGCTCTCCCATTGTGGGTGATCTGAAGTATGTTGACTTTAACGGCGACGGTGCTGTCAACTCGCTTGACAGAGTCGTTTCTGAGAATCCCTTTGTTCCTATTTTCAACTGGAGCTCAACTCTTGGCTTCATGTACAAGAGTTGGTCGGTACAGGGAGATCTCTACGGCATAAGCAACACCCAGTACTCACTACGTCAGGGTGGTATGTTCTATCTCTATCCATTCTCTCAGAATAAAGACAACGCTATGAGGGTGCATGCCGACTACTGGACACCTGAGAACAGAGATGCTTCATATCCGGCAGTTCATTCAATTGCTACCGAACAATACAATTATCAGATTAACCAGTTCGGTATGGTTGAAGGTAAATATGTCCGTTTGAGGAATGTGCGTCTGAACTACAGAGTTCAGGCCGGTGCTCTAAGCAAGCTTGGAATCAGGAACATGGATGTCTCATTATTGGGGACCAACCTGTTTACATGGACACCTTTCAAGCTTGGAGGTGACCCTGAAGGATTCAACTCAGGCGTTGATTTTGGTGCATATCCGATGCTGAAAAGATTTACGGCAGAGATAAGGGTAACTTTCTAAACCGCAAAAAAGGTAAAAAATGAAAAAGGTACTATATATATTTATTATAACCTCACTCTTGTTCTCGGGATGCGAACAGTTCCTTGACAAGGTGGAGGATTCAACCGGAATGACAGAGGAGATGGTATTTACAGACTATCTCAATGCCAGGCAGTTTGCAGACAGGATGTACAAGGATATGCATAACTATCTTATGGATGTCGACTATTCTCATATTTCGGCTTTCTGTGATGAAGGTTATGCAGAGTGCGACTGGGAGACTCTTCCCATTGTTCAGTCTGGTGACTGGCTCAGAGCCTATAACGCCGGCCAGGCTCTCCAGTTCTACGCAATATGGCGTGGATGGGAGAGCATAAGGATTGCCAACCTGACTATAGGGAATATTGACAGGCTTCTAGAAGGCAACGGAACCCAGTCACAGGTAAACGAAATAAAAGGACAGGCTCACTTTATGAGAGCATGGTATTACTGGGAGTTCCTGAGGAGACAAGGGGGCATGCCTTATATTACCCAGGCACTTCAGGGTTCTGATAATTTCGCTCTTCCAAGACTGAGTTATAACGAAACGGCCCGGATGATAGCCGCAGATTGTGACACTGCAGCCAATTTGCTGCCTGCGCAGTGGGATATGGCCAACCTGGGACGACCCACAGAGGGAGCTGCAATGGCTCTGAAGGCATCGGCTCTGCTCTTTGCTGCGAGTCCCACAAACAATCCGGGCAATGATGTTTCACGCTGGACTGCGGCCGCAGAGGCAGCATGGGACCTTATCAGCCTGGCTAAGACAACTGGACGATACAGTCTGGTGCCATCGCTTGGAACAAAGAGCATTACCTATAAGACCCCGCTTGGTGACCAGACAATTCAATTTCCCAGCGGATTTGACAGTGTGTTTATGTACACTCCATATAATGATGAGATTATCTGGGAACACTACAGTGCAGTCAACTCAAGCAATGTATGGAGAATGTTTACACCCAAGAGCCTTGCGGCAGGAGGTATAATTCAGGGTTACAGTCCATCACAGAATATTGTCGATATGTTCGAGACCGAAAATGGGCTGAACATTAATGATGATCCTGGATATGATCCTCAGAATCCATATATTGACAGGGATCCGAGATTCTACCACTCAATTCTGTTCAACCAGCAGATGTGGACAACCAAGAGTGACACCTACCTGGAGCTTTATGAGGGTGGCAGTGACAGACCTAATACGAGTGACAAGCACTATTCTACCACAGGTTACCTGGCAAGAAAGTTCTGGGATATCAACAACAGCACCTGGGGCTCTTCAACAGCACCATCGACTCATGTAATACACTTCAGATATGCAGAAATACTCCTCATGTATGCTGAGGCATGCAACGAGATCGGTGGACCTGCATATACATTGCCCGGAGCAACTATCTCGGCAGTTGATGCTGTTAATGAAGTCAGATCACGCGTTGGTATGCCTGATGTGGCCGCTCAATATCTTACCAAGGATGCATTCCGCACCAGGATAAAGAATGAGAGGGCTGTAGAGCTGTTCCTTGAAGGCAAGAGATTCTTCGATCTCTCCAGATGGGGTGATGCCCATAAGATTGAACACAGGGCTATCTACGGCGTGAGCTTAGTGCCGGATGCTGCCAGACCCACTGGTTACGCCATTTCTCGCACATCAACACCGGTGGTTACATATGTTTTCGAACAGAAGCACTACCGCTGGCCAATTCCTACGGCTGATGCACTTATGTTCAAGGAGTTCCAGCAGAACCCGGGATGGTAATCAAAATGGTAAATTAACGAAATGCTATGAAAAAAATTAAGCTAATAGGATTGTTGATTCTCACTGCCGTGTTCTGCATGTATAGCTTTGCTGATATAAAGGCACAGGCAGGGAGAATTGCAACACAGACAATAACTTCGCAGGTTCTTAATGAAAATGGAGAGCCTATGGCGAACGTGGTAGTCAACTCATTCAGGGCTAAGGGAAATGTTCTCACTTCATCTGACGGAACCTTCTCCATACTCGTAACCCAGGATGTTCAGGATCACATTGTGGTTGATGTTGAGGGATTCGAGACTGCGGTGGTACCTGTAGGTGCAGGGGTTCTTAATATTGAACCGATAACACTGAAGAAGAAGAAGTCTATGGACCCTAAAAATGTAGCACTGCTTCCCTATATGAAAATCACAAGTGACCGGAGTGTAGGAGCGGTTTCTACAATAACTGGTGAGGAACTGGCATCATATCCCACAGGATCGATGCTAACTGCTCTTTCAGGCAGGTTGCCCGGACTGGTGGTTTCACAGTCATCACATGTACCAGGCCAGGAATCTGTTTATGCGACGATCAGGGGTAACCTCGCTACCATATACATTGACGGTATAATGAGAGACCCGGTGGGACTGTCTCTGGCTGAGGTTGAGAGGATAGACCTTTTCAAGGACCTTCCGGGCAGATCGCAGTTAGGTATTAACGGTGATAATCCGGTTATCTGGATCACCACCAAAAAGGGTACCCCTTTCGTAACAAAGGTTAACTTCTCATCAGAGTATGGTTTGCACACTCCAACGGTGTTGCCTAAATATCTTGATGCGTACAACTACGCCATGCTTTATAACGAGGCATTGGAGAATGATCAGCTTAGTCCTGTTTATACACAGACTGATCTGAATGCCTACCGCGACGGTACCAATCCGCTCCGCTACCCTAATATCAACTGGTATGACAGGTATGTGGCAAAAACGGCTCCTTTCCGTAAGGCCGATCTCTCATTCTCGGGCGGAGATAACAGGGTCTCCTATTACTCAAATTTCCATTATCACGGACACAACGGACTGGAAACTATTGGGGAACAACTCAGAAGCAACCTTTACCAGCTTCGCGCTAAGGCTGACATTGAGCTGAACGATTTTATCAGGCTTGATGTCAACATTCTGGGATCATATGAAAAGCAGCGTTTTGCCAATGATGGTTCAGGTGGTGAGTTCTACGACTATTTCAGTACAATTTCGAACTACCCGTTCAATGCAAATCCGCTCTATTTCGGAGACCTGATGCTTACCAGCGCCGACTATCCGATTAACCTCGACAATGAGTTCCTCTATTCCGGTTTTGCTGAATATATAAACATCAATACACAGAATAATGCCCGGCTCACCATTGATCTCGGGAATGTGCTTGATGGTCTTACCTTCGTTGGTACGGCTGCCATTGATGCTTACAACATAGTAGCTAACAATAAGGGAGGAACAGCAGCCCTTTACAGATTGCAGACGACATCGGGCGGATCTGATACAGCTGTACTTATCACTCCTGAAAGTATTGTTGCTTCAATGTCAAGCAGCTATAATTATGTTAAGAGAAGAACAGCATTCTCATCAGGTCTGAATTATAACTATAACAGCGGTGACCATGAACTTACAGCCAACGCCATATATTATATGGGTCTTGATGAGATCAGAGCGGTTGACAATGACTATCAGCCTCTGAAGATGCAGGATTTTGTTCTTTCCGGAAATTATGCATATGCCGGAAAATATGTGCTGCAGGCAGATCTTGCCTATTCAGGCAGTATGAAGATGAGGAAAGGTGAGAGGTTTATGCTGTTTCCGACAGTAGGTGCTGCATGGATATTGAGCAATGAGTCATTTTTGAGCCAGAACAATCTCTTTGATTACCTTAAGCTCTATGGCTCATTTGGGATAATTGGAGTGAATGACTTTTCACTGGGAGGTTATAACACATTTTACCTCCATGAGACTCTCTGGAGAGATGCCGGATCGTGGAGAACAGGTTATACCGGTAACTACAGCTCTTATGTGAATATTTACAATATTGTACAGGAAGGAGCGCTTGAGTTCAGACTTCCCAAGAAGAGATATTTGAATCTGGGTTTGCAGGGAACGATACTGGATAAGGCATTGTCATTTGAGGTAAATTATTTCAACAACCTCTATTATGACAAGATATCCAATCTTGCCATGACCACACCATCTCTTCTCGGAAGCAGTTCATTTCTGCCGGCAGTTAACTTCGGCAAGGACCTGAGATGGGGTTTCGACGGTATGCTGCAGTATTCGGGTCAGGCCGGAGACTTCACATATAGTGCAGGATTAAACGCAACATACCAGCGTGCTAAATACCTGGAATATGATGAACCAGAGGCTCTGCCTGAATATCGTAAAAGGTCAGGCAAGGATATGGATCTATTCTGGATATACCAGGCTGACGGTCTTTTCCAGTCACAGGGTCAGATTGACTCTCATACAGCCTATCAGAGCTGGGGGGAACTTGCCCCTGGTGACATAAGATATGTTGACTATAATGACGACGGTTTGATTGATGAAGCTGACATTCATACTCCAGGAGCACATTCGCCAAGAATATTCTACGGAATCAACCTTTCTGCCGGCTACAAAGGGTTCAGTTTCTTTGCTCTGGGTCAGGGAATTGCCGATGGTGATGTAATGCTTTCATCGGGCAGATACTTCAGAATAAACGGAACAAGGCAGAACTACTCAGAATTCATGCTTGACAGATTCCCGGAGACAAACAATGTACCACGTCTTACTACACAGTCGTCAAACAACATTCAGAACTCAACCTTCTGGCTTGCCAGCGCGGCATACTTCAGGCTCAGGAATGTGGAGGTCAGTTACACACTTCCAACCCGTATTGCTTTCGGAATGAAGATGAAAGACCTGAAGGTGTTTGCAAGAGGTACCAACCTTTTGGTTGTGTCAGAACTCAACAAGTACAGTGTTGAACCTGACGATATGAATGCAGGTATAACCAAATACCCGATGCTGAAGACAATGACCTTCGGGATTTCGGCGAGGTTCTAATTAAAAAAAAATGATAGCGATGAGAAATATAATTCTTATAATAGCGTCGGTCTTCCTGTTGGCTTCGTGTGATTATCTTGACACCAGGCCGATACAGGACCTAAGCAGTGAAGAGCTCTGGAGTCATTCCACCTATGGCGAGGGGTTGCTTACAAGGGCTTATACAAACCTTTCCCGCACCTGGGACGTACAATCAGAATACTATACCGACAATGCAGTGCCCAACACACCTGGAGCAAACCTACTTGCACTTGGGGGTTGGACACTGGAGGGAAATCCCATAGGTGAATGGGACTCATGGTACACCAGCATCAGATATCTTAACGAATTCCTTGAGAATGGCCGCGATCTGCTATATAGTGTAACCGACCCGGTCAAGGACGCCACTCTGAAGAGATACAGAATAGGGGAGGCATATTTTCTGAGGGCCTGGTATCAATGGATGCTTCTGCGTACTTATGGTGGTTATGTTGACGGGCAGACAGAAGCTGTCGGGTATCCGATTGTTACATCTGTCCTTAAAAAAGGTGATGAACTGAATCTCCCGCGTAACACCTATGAGGAGTGCGTATCACAAATAGTACTTGATCTTGACTCTGCTGCATCGATACTACCCAACAGGTATACCGGTTCAGATGTATATACCGGGGTAATGAATGTTGGTCGTGCAAGCAGGTTTGCTGCAATGACACTAAAGGCAAAGGTATATCTCTGGGCTGCAAGTCCTGCATATGGTCCATCAACACCTGAGTTGTGGGAAAGGGCGGCACAGGCGGCATATGATGCTATTTTTGCTCAGGGTGGTAACACTTCCCTATCGTCTTATGGCAGCAGTTGGTATACATCAGCATCTTCCTCAAATTTTATATGGATATATCCTGCCTCAAACTCAAATTCACTTGAGTACTCTTATTATCCTCCGAGCCTCTACGGTTCAGGTTTGTGTAACCCGTCACAGAATCTTGTTGATGCATTTCCCACTGCTGACGGTTATCCGAAAGAGGTAAGCACAACATACGACCCTGATGCACCATACTCGGGCCGTGACCCCAGGTTGGCGATGAACGTGTTCTATAATGGCATGGATTACAATTCGACAATCATCAGTACCTATGTAGGCGGTGATGATGCGCCAGGAGGGATCAGCAGGCAGGGAACGAGGACCGGCTACTATATGAGGAAGCTTCTTGCCTCCACGGTGAGGCTGACACCAGGTAACACAACAAGTGTGGAAAGAGTCTTTGTGTTTCTTCACAAGACAGATCTTTACCTTATGTTTGCCGAGGCTGCCAACGAAGCTTACGGTCCGGCAGATGCCACGCTGGGCTTCTCGGCCTATGATATTATGAGAAGAGTAAGGGGCAGAAGTGGTACAAGGATTGATTCCGATCCTGCAACCTCAGGATATCAGGATGCTTATCTTGATGAGCAGCGGGATGCAGGTAAGGATGCTTTCAGGACTTTGATTCACAACGAGAGGCGTCTTGAGATGGCTTTTGAGGGTGACAGGTTCTGGACCGTCAGGAGGCTTAATATGCCACTCAGCCATACTGTCAGGGGTGTTCAGATATTGAGAGACCCTGACACAGGCACTTTTACCTATCAGTACAATGATGTGGAGGAACATACGTTCCAGCCCTACATGAGGTATATTCCTGTTCCGTTCCACCAGACGCTCATAATGAGTAACCTGAAACAGAACAGCGGATGGTAGCCGCAATGCGCACTCAAATGAGAAAAAGAAAATTACGCGATATGAAAAAGATAGTATTAGTAATGATAATGGCCGTTCTGCTGGCAGGATGCTATGACGAATTCAGGCTGGATTATCCGTATACTACGGTTGCCTTTTCGGGTGTTACCGGAAACTCTTCTACGGCCGGTGTGCTGGGCAGAACTGTAGTTAAAGACGAGGGACTCAAGGTAGATATTGGTGTTTACCTGGCTGGAGTCCTCGAGAATAAGGAAGAGAGATGGGTAAGATTTGAGATCGATCCTTCAATACTTACAGGGACTCCCTATGAATTGATGCCGGCCGATTATTATACCCTGAGCAACAGCAATACATTCACGATTCCGAAGGGAAGCTATATTGGAAGAATTACCGTAACCCTTGATTCGGCAAAGTTTGTCGGCGATCCCAAATCGCTGGAGAAGATTTATGCCATACCTTTCAGGCTTACAGAGACCTCTGTTGACTCAATACTTGAGCCGCAGAGTACAAAAATCTTCCAGCTGAGTTACATCAATCACTATGAGGGGTGGTATGATCAGGTTGCAACATTCCAGACTTTCGATGAAACGGGTGGTGTTATAAATGCCGGCAATGTCTCTAATGTCATCAGTGCAACTACTGTTGCTCTTGATACGGTACTGGCAGACGGAATGCTTTATATCGGTTCTGATTACGAGGTAATGTATAATGTAAATCCTGATAAAACCGTCTGGATGAAAAAACTACCCGTTTCTGATCCGGTTCCTGTGAATCTTGCCATGACTGCCAGCAGTGTAACTACATCATATGTAAGTCCGTGGGAGAATCTGCTTGCCATCAGAAACGGCATTGATCCTACAAGCTCACGCGACAAGACCGGGGGCGCATATGGTAACTGGAATAGCGCAAACACCTGGAGATGGGTTCAGTATGAATGGACGAATCTTCACCTGATTAGTCGTTCTGATATCTATTGGTGGACTGACGGAGGAGGAATCCTTATACCGACAGACAGCTATATTGAGTATTGGGACCTGACACTGCAGGATTGGGTTGAGGTGCCTAACAATAGCGGTTATCCCAATGCGATTGATATGTACAACATCACAACTTTCGATGAAGTTCTGACCGATAAGATCAGGGTATGGATGATCAATACATCGCAATCCTGTGGGATCCTCGAGTGGAAGGTCTGGGGTAATATGGCTGCCGTAACACCTGAGCAGTCGAAGATTTCTGAGGTATTGCCTCAAGGTACATGCTCATTCGATCAGGCAGCGAGTGTCTATAACCTTAACTACAGGATCAATTATGAGGGCGAGACCTTCTATACCATCGTTGATACAAAGCTTACCTGGCGCAACAGGGTCAGGGATGGCGTTAACGAGTGGAGAAGGTAGTTATGTTTATAACGATTGATATAAGATAGGACCTGAAGGTGAGGGGTTGTCTTAACCGGCAGCCCCTCATTTTTTTCCAATTATCCTGAGCAATGCCAAAGAGATTGTTATTGATCAGTGTGGCATTTAAAATGCTGAACATCAAGGCTGTAATTATTTCCGGGTTTTTAATCTTAACTTATTACCAGGCTGAAGCACAGAAAAGTGTTTATATACCCAATGAATGGTCGTCAGGAGGCATACCCTATTCTATGGAGAGGTCGTACCAGTCGGAGAATTTTGTTCTTTTCTGGGGAGAGAAGGCCGGTACTGATCCAACGCAGGCACCTACGGAGATAAGATTCACACCATCAGTAGTTGCCGGTATACTGGAAGATATTTACAGGTTTTTCATCGATGAAATAGGGATGATCCCTCCTGATATGCCCAATATTTCAACTTACAAATTCATTGTTGTATTAAACGAGACCTGGAATCCACTGCCGGATGGCAGAGCCATATTTACAGGATGGGCATTCGGCAGTCATTATGACTCAAGGATAGGGGCCATGTGGATACACCCGAGGGCAACCAGTAAATTCACCCTTGCACATGAATTTACTCACATGATGCAATGCATGGCCTTTATAGAATATCCGGGGCATGGGTTTATAAATAACGACTATGTTGGTTCCTTCTGGGAGACACATGCTAACTTCATTGCGCTCAAAGCTGTTCCCGACAAGGTTGAGAGTACCGATCCGGCCCGGTTCCTGAATACCCAACACTTCTACTGGAGTTCGGCAAGACATCACTATACCAACTGGATGTTCCTCAAGCATATTGAGGATGAGTATGGTATGGAGCTCATCAACAGGCTGTGGCGTGAGTCGGACATTGGAGAGCACCCGCTGATAACACTGAGAAGGCTCAGGGGAATGACCCAGGACGAACTGAATGATGAGTTTGGAAAATATGCAATGAAGAATGTTATATTTGACTACAGCAATGGCGATGAGATAAGGCATACCCTTAAGAATGAAGTTGACGGCAGGTATATTACCAGGCGGTTTACAATATTGGAGGAGATTGACCGCCGGAAAGGCAGATATATTATACCACGTCATCTGGCTCCCCAGGATTATGGCTATAATGTGGTAAGGCTCTTTCCGCAGTCGGGAATTGATGAGAGACGGATAGCCATCAGGTTCAGAGGGCATCAGAATCAGCCCTCAGGCGGTGCAGGATGGAGAAGCGGGTTTGTATTTGTTGGGATGGATGGGACTACCCGGTACAGCGAGTTGTTCCGGAATGATTTTGAGGCTGAGTTTACATATAATGAAGGGGATGAGATTTACTTCGTTGTTACAGCGGCGCCGGCAGTGCATCATAATTATGCATGGGAACCGGGGTGGCCCCGAATTTACAGGTTTCCTTGGGAGATAAGGATCCACGGTGCCATTCCTGAGGGGTTTGAACCTGGCTATAACGCAGGTTACAGGAGCGCTGCAGGGTCTCCTCACTCAAATGGCGGTGGTTTTGTTGCTTCGTCGGCAAGGGTTGCTTCTACAGTTTATGTGGGACCCCAGGCTCTGGTAACTGGTAGCGCAAACATTACCGGCAATGTAAAAGTGCTTGGCCGGGCCGTGGTAAAAGATAATGCCACTGTTTCCGACAATGCTGTAATTGATGGATTTGCTGTTGTCGGCGGCAACGCCAGGGTAAGAGAGAATTCACGCATCGAACAGTATGCCCGGGTGAACCAGGGTGCTGATATTTCTGGTTCTGCCGTAATCAGTGCCAGCGCTTCAGTCTTTAATTCCTCAGTAAGCGGATCGGCAGTCGTTACCGATAATGCTTCAATGTGGGGCGCAGGTCTGTCAGGAACGGTATATGTAGGGGGTGACGCTGAGCATTTCGGGACATGCAGTGCCGGGAAATACCTCCAGATATGGAACCTTGGCAACCGGGGATGTGACGGACTTTTCAGTCACCCGCTGAATAGCGATATAAATCCAGTGTACAATCAGTACAGCGATATGGAGATGAGCATCACCACCGATATCTTAAATACAGGTACGGGGGATAATGTGAGGCCATACAAAGTTGATTATATTTTATCTGAAGGCATATTGCGGCTGACCGGCGATGAAACAAGGGAAAGGATGGAGTCAGTTCTCGTTACTGACATGCTGGGAAGAGTTTTAAGCAGTTTTGTCCTTAAACCCAACAATAATGTGGTTGATATAAAGACAGTAAGTCAGGGTGTTACCTTTATAAGGGTGAAGACCACACATGGGGTATTTACTGAAAAGGTACTATTTAAATGAAAATACTATATAGAGAAAAATTAATGAAACTTAACCTAATCTGTTTTAACATGAAAGCATTACGTTATTTTTTACTCATGACGGTTATTGCAGCCGGTATGTTTCTTTCGCAGTGCGGGCAGCAGCCGGCCGGCGACGGTGAAATGAATCTGGCGATGGTTGCAAACACATCCGCTTCATTCAGAATGGGAGGGGGTATGGCCTCATTTAATGACGGTCTTACACCTGTCAATACAGGCCCGATGAGGATGAGACAAGGCCAGAGCGGTCAACAGCAGAGGGGTCAGCAGCAGGAACCCCAGACCCAGTGGATTCAGTATGAATGGGAACAGCCGGTGACGACCGGGGAGGTTGCCATCTTCTGGTGGAACTGGGAGAATACACTTGAACTCCCGACGAGTTACAGGATAAGCTGGTGGGACGGCAGCGAATTTCAACAGGTTAGTAATCCTGCTGGTCTTGGCACCGAGAATGCCGTGTTTAACACTACAACTTTTGATGCAGTTGAGACTACCAGGTTAAGGATAGAGGTAGATTCGGCCAACAGATTTCAAATAGGTCTGCTTGAGTGGAAAGTGATACCGGCGCCGGATTCGGATCCTGTCCCGCCAATTGTTGTTGCCGGAGTTGATCGTGACGTTATGATAACAGGTAAGACTTATCTGTCAGGCAATTACAGGTCTGTAACACCAAATGTTAAGCTAAAATGGACCAAAGTATCAGGCCCTGGCAAAGTGATGTTTGCTGAGAAGGATAAAGCAGTGACCACAGCCACTTTTTCCGCCACCGGAGATTATGTAATATCATTGACAGCCACCGAGGGCAGACAGAAGTCTGCTTCGGAGCTTTTGGTTACTGTACATAATCCTCCACAGGAAGGGCGCCTTGAGGTGGTTTATACCAGGAATTACACTGTTGACAGTCCGCTTTGGGATCAAAGGGTTAAGGCAATGATCGTTAACTGGATACCCTGGTGCATTAAACAGATAGAGAGAGACGATCTTACTCAGGGTCCAGGAGGTATTGATAATTTCATTGAAGCTGCAAAAGCACTGAGAGGAGAGCCGCACGGACGGCACAAGGGATATGTGTTCTCCAACGCATGGGTGCATCAGACAGTTGAGTCGATGTGTCTGGCACTAATGGTTGACCCTAAGGGAGATGAAGAGATTATTAAGGCCCAGGAACTGATGAAGAAGACACTCGAGAAGTGGATACCGATAATACTCTCTGCCCAGCATCCTGATGGATATCTGCAGACAGCATTTACCCTTCGTGACACATCACGTTGGAGGGAGAGGTGGGAGCCCAGAAACAGGACTGCCCATGAAGGGTATGTAGCCGGATATTTTATTGAATCAGCAATAAATCATTATACCCTTACCGATGGTAGCGACACCAGACTGTATGAGGCAGCCAAAAAACTTGCTGACTGCTGGTCCGATAACATCGGTCCTGATAAGATCGAATGGTGGGATGAACACCAGGAGATGGAGCAGGCCCTGGTTCGTTTCGGACGTTTTGTAAATGATATGGAAGGCAATGGCAGGGGTGACAGATACATTGCTCTGAGCAAGTTCCTGCTGGACAGCCGTGGCGGAGGCAATGAGTATAGCCAGAGCCATGTGCCTGTACAGGAGCAGTATGAAGCTGTAGGGCATGCAGTAAGGGCGGTGTACAGCTATTCAGGGATGGCTGATATTGCCGCTGAAACAGGAGACACCGATTATCAAAGTGCTGTAATGTCTCTGTGGAACAATATAGTTAACAAGAAATACTATCTGACCGGCGGTATTGGCAGTGGCGAGACTTCAGAAGGTTTTGGCCCTAACTACTCACTCAGAAACAATTCCTATTGTGAATCATGTTCAAGCTGCGGACTGATATTTTTCCAGTATAAGATGAATATTGCCTACCATGATGCCAGATATGCTGATCTCTATGAAGAGACTATGTACAACGCGCTTCTGGGGTCACTTGACCTCGAAGGGAAAAACTTCTACTATACCAATCCGCTCTCAAGCTGGCAGGATCGTTATCCATGGCATGGCTGCCCCTGTTGCGTCGGAAACATACCACGTACGTTGCTGATGATCCCTACCTGGACATATCTTAAGGGCGAAGAGGGATTATATGTTAATATGTTTATCGGAAGCACGGTTAACATAGAGGATGTTGCAGGAACTGATATCCAGATGGTCCAGAAGACTGATTATCCATGGAGCGGTAATGTCGAAATCACTGTCAATCCGTCTGAATCCAAAGAGTTCACACTCTTTATAAGGGTACCTGACCGTAAGACAAGCCTTCTCTATGACCCGGTTCCTGAGGTCAGGGGTCTCAGGTCACTTAAGATTAACGGGGAGGATATAGAACCGGAAATAGTAAATGGCTATGCTCAAATAAGAAGGAGCTGGAATACCGGAGACAAGGTTGAGTTAGTTCTGCCAATGGAGATACAGACAATAACGGCTGACGAGAGAATTGAGGATAACAGGGGACGCATTGCCATGAGATACGGACCACTGATCTATAATGTTGAAGCAGTTGACAATGGTGACCTTAACAGAAATATTGGAGATGCGACTCTTTCAGCAGAGTGGCGAGGAGATATGCTTGGTGGTATTCTTGCCATAAATGGCCGGTGGGCAGACGGAGAGCCTCTGCTGGCGATACCCAATTATGCAAGAAACAATCGCAATATGCCACGGGAGCAGGGAGACAGATCTCTCAGCTCGATTGTATGGGTGCGAAAATAAGGTAAATAGAGAGCTATGGGAACCAGTATGTTTATCAGACTTAGCAGACCGGTAATAATTGCCGTTCTGATGATTACCGCCAATCCTGTATCGGCCTGGCAGGTAAGGAACAGGGCTCAGGACCAGAGACCTGAGGTTACATGGCTGCTTGAGAATTCAGCAATCAGGGGAGAGGTGTCTGTTTACGGTCTCTCCTCGCTGAAAAGCCCTTCAGACATCTATTCGGCTGATGTTGTCGGCAACAGGGCATGGGGCAGAACCCGGCTATTATGGAAGTATCACGGGGAAGAGTGGGTTGATGCGACCCTTAACGAATTGGTAAGGATTGAATCCTCACCACAGAAGGTTATTTTGGCCAGTCCTGATGACGGCCGTCATCTGAAGCTGGAACAGAGCTATATATTGCATGACACCGGAATTGATCTGGAGATCATTCTAAGCAACAGGTCGGATAAGATCGTACGGGTTGGAGATCTTGCTTTAGGGCTCCCGTGGCGCAGGCCTTCCGGGGAAAATCCGGAGTACATCTTCGAGAATTGCTTTACCAAACATCATTTTATTTCGGGCGACGGATCGTTTGTATTTTTTACCAA
This sequence comes from uncultured Rikenellaceae bacterium, assembly GCA_964568875.1. GTDB lineage: Bacteria > Bacteroidota > Bacteroidia > Bacteroidales > VadinHA17 > SLNP01. Next base: position 42,590 of record CAZMSH010000003.1, read on the forward strand.
ACCATCAGGCGACCCTCCATTTATAATGGTATTGCCTAAGGAGGGCACCTCGCTGGAGTATTTTGACAGTCAGCAGGGTGAATATAAGGTGTTCGTACATTCAGAAGTGTCGGGGAACTCAGTTCCGGGAGGCGACTGGAGGATGCCTCACACCGGAACCGACATTGAACCATCAGGGAGTATCTCGTACGGTTTCAGACTGAGATGGGCAGATAGCTGGGATGACATGCGGCATGTTCTGTATGAGGAGGGTCTTCTTGACGTCAGGGTTATTCCAGGCATGTCGCTGCCTTCTGATCTGAAGGCAAGGATTTCGATACATACCAAAAAGCCTGTAGCGTCTCTTGTGGCTGAATTTCCAGATGCTACAACGATAGAGTATCTGGGAGAGAAGCTATCCGATCATCACCTCTATGAGATCGAATTCAGAAAGCTGGGAGAGAACCTGATAACAGTTAATTATGGTAACGGGGAGTCGACGCAACTTGAGTTTTTTTCAACAGAACCTGTGGAGACGCTGATTAAGAAGCGCAGTGCATTTCTGGTAAACAGCCAGCAGCACCGTGACCCTGAAAAATGGTATAACGGCCTCTACTCTGTTTATGACTGGAGGACCGGGGTACTGCGGGGACCGGATGACACTGACGGTTATGACGGCTGGTGGGGATATGTGCTTGCCTGTGATGACCCCGCTCTTGGGAAGGCACCGTACATAGCGGCCAAGAATGTATATTATCCTGATGATGAAGAGATAGCATCAGTGGAGTACTACATAGAGAATTTTGTCTGGGACGGTTTGCAGAGAACCGATAAGGATGATCCATATCCTTATGGTGTTTATGGTGTTCCGAACTGGAAATCAGCCCGAGATCCGGTTGAGAGGGCTAAAATCAGCTCCACAAATCTTGACAGGATGAAAATATGGAGGTCATATGATTATCCGCATGTAACAATGCTTTACTATCACATGTATGAGATTGCTAAAATGTATCCCGGCAAGGTGAACTATCTTGATGCGGCCGGTTATCTCGAGAGGGCATACCAGACTGCCAGGGCTTACTTCATCTATCCGTATGAGGTCCTTCCATGGTATGAGACTTATAAGTGGGGATGCTATAATGAGCTGGTGATTGAGAAGCTTATCAGAGACCTTGAGATTGAAGGAAGGCGGGAGGAGGCTTATTGGCTGAGGCATCAGTACGAAATCAAGGTAAAGTACTTTGTATATGATGACAAATATCCCTTCAGATCAGAGTATGCCATTGACCGTACGGCATTTGAATCATCATATGCCTTCGCAAAGTACGGTACTCTGAATGAGATGCAGCCGGACGAGAATCTGTGGTTTGATAAAAATGACAGTGTCTGGTATTCCCACCCTGTGGTCAGGAAGGAAGACTCACGGGAGTTTATGGACAGACAGCATTATGCAGGACTTGCGGTACGCGGATGGCTTGAGCCCAAATATTTCCTTATGGGAGGCGATTGGACATCCAGTTCCGATAACCATAGCCTGAGTTATATGGCTAAGATGGGAGGATGGGCGATTCTTGATTACGGGATAAATTTTGCTGACAACCCTTACGACTGGCTCCAACTGGGGTATGCTTCATATTTAAGTTCATGGGCACTGATGAATACAGGAACGCCGGAGTCTGACTATGGTTTCTGGGCTCCCGGGAAGAAGAACGATGGTGCCATGGGATGGGCATTCATGGAGTCGAAGCAGGGTAATGCATGGATCAGGAAGACAATCGACAGGGGAGCCTGGTTCTATGATGGTGAGGCTGATCTTGGCCTTGGTGCAACTTTCAGGATGGCTGCAACTGTGCTGACAGATGACCCACTGTTTGGATGGACCGCCCTGGGCGGTGTTCTGAATGAGACAAGGAAGGAGTTTCTTGTAAATCCGAGAGATGGTGTCAGAAACAGATTTTCACTCGTTACAGGCTCAGAGAGACTTACTGTAGAGGTTGACCGTGACGGATTCAGCCGGAATCACGATGTAAGGGTATCCAAAAACCTAAGGAAACTTACTTTCATACTTGAAAACAGGAGTGCAGATAATCATACCACGACTGTCAGATTTTTCACCCTTCCCGACAAGGACCTAAAAGTTAAATTTGATGGCAAAACCCAGGATGTGATAAGGAAAGGTGATCGTGAGATGGAGGTTGCTCTTGCAGTTGGAAAGACAACCCATACCCTTGTCGTGGAGATGAAGTGACAGAGATAGATTCCGCAGGAAAAAAGAGTAACTTCGCAAATAAAAATTGAGATATGAAAAGAGAATTTTTAATCACAGGTCTGGCTGTTTTGATTCTGATGTCAGGAATGTCGGCCTGTAAAAACGGAAAAAAAGAAGAAATGGTAACTAAAGCACCCTTTGGCACCTTTAATGGTAAGGAAGTATTTATGTATACACTTACCAATGCCGATGGCAATGAGCTTCGTCTTACAAACTACGGGGCAACGATAGTGTATATTAGTGTTCCTGACAGGGACGGAAAGAAGGACAATATAACCTTCGGATATGAGACCCTCGATGGCTATATTAACGGAGATCCTTATTTCGGTGCCGTTGTAGGCCGTTACGCAAACCGTATCGGACAAGGTAAATTCACTCTCGACGGTGTTGAGTACTCACTTACACTAAATAACGGGCCCAACACCCTGCATGGTGGCCCTGGAGGATGGCACAGCGTAGTATGGGATGCTGAAATAGTGGAAGGTTCCAATGCAGTCAGGTTTACCTATTTCAGTCCTGATATGGAAGAAGGCTACCCCGGCAACATGAATGCAGAAGTGGTTTACACCTGGACCGACAGCAATGAGATTATTATGGATTACGCCGTTACTACTGACAAAAAGAGTGTTATAAACATAACAAACCATGCATACTTCAACCTGCATGGGGCCGGTAAGGGTGACATTCTTGATCATGAGCTTACGATTCACGCATCTGCATTTACTCCCGTTGATGAGACCCTGATTCCAACAGGTGAAATCAGACCGGTTGCCGGTACCCCGTTTGATTTTACTTCACCGATACTGATCGGTGAGCGTATTGGAGAGGAGGATGAGCAGTTGCTACTCGGCCTGGGATACGATCACAATTTCGTGCTCGACAATACCGGAGAGATCGATGCAGTGGTATTTGAACCTGTATCGGGAAGAGTACTTGAGGTTATTACTGATCTTCCCGGTGTTCAGTTTTACTGCGGGAACTTCCTTGACGGTACGCAGACCGGACATGGAGGTCTGAAGTATGAGTACAGAAGCGGGTTGTGTCTTGAGACACAATTCTTCCCCGACAGTCCGAACAAACCAGACTTCCCATCAGCTGTAATTGAAGCAGGTGAAACCTTTAAGACACGTACGATATACAGGTTTTCGGTGAGGTAATACCCAATGTTTTTAACGTTGATAATAAATGGGTTAGATTACCAGAGTAGATTTTGTGTTTTTTTAACAAAAAAAATTGCATTATAGCAATTTTGTTTTTATCTTTGTAGAAAGATTATAAGTGTATATTTCACATTTAATCTTGGATCAATAGAATTTAAAGTCTTTTCATTAGGTTAGATTTATTTGGGTTTAGTTGAAGAGGAGTGGTCATCGGGGGAGGACTGCTCCTCTATCTTTTTGTAATACTGTTTCATCAAGCAACCTTTTTTCTTTCCTGCTCTTGAATTTTGTTATTGTTTTGACTATTTTGGTTAATAAATAAAAGTCTGCTACAGACACCTGGATCATTAGACAATAACCAATAAATCAGTTAGATATGAAAGTTGTTATTAAGGTTTTAACAGTGGCTGCAATATTTTTTCAGTCATGCAGTGGCGGTATGCAGCCCTGGACGGGTGGTAATTACGGGGAGATTATAAATCCATCGGCCGAAGAGGTTGAATCTTCAGTTGTAAAAGGATGGACTGCCGACAACAGGAACCGTGATGCCATTTTGTTTTATGATACCGAGACCGCTCATCACGGTACGAAGAGTTTAATGATACGTTCAGGGCGTGAGGCGTATGGTCGCTGGTCAACAAAGGTTAATCTGAGGCCCTGGTCTACTTACAGGTTTACCGGCTGGATAAGGACTGAGAATATTGAGACTACCAGGGGAAGGGGTGCAGGTTTCAGGCTTGATGGCATAAGGATTGAGCCGGTTGGTTATACCGGCAACAATGAATGGACCGAAGTGGTTTATGAGTTTGATACCGGCAATGACGACTGTGTTACCCTTGCATGCATGCTGGATATATCAGGAAATGGGAAGGGCCGGGTATGGTTTGACGATATGAAATTTGAACTTGTCAGTACAGAGAAATACAGTACCGATATAACTGTGAATATCGATTCTCTTTCTGAGCCAATGCCTGTCTACATCTATGGTCAGTTTATTGAGCATCTTGGACGGTGCATTTATGGTGGTATTTGGGCAGAGATGTTTGAGGACCGAAAATTCTGGTATACACCGGGAGAACGTGAGTCTCCGTGGCGGGTATCGGGAAACAGGGATTTGTTTACAATGGAGCGTACTTACCCATTTACAGGCTCGCAGACGCCTGTTTTAGGTGTCAATGCCGGCGGTGCGGCTGTTATGTCGCAGGAGAATCTGGGTTTTCGTGAAGGAATGACATACTCGGGAAGGATTATTCTGCAGGCAACACCCGGCATTACAGGAGTCAAGGTAAAAGTGAGGATAGCAGATACAGAACAGGTAGTTTTTATTGATAACCCTGGTGGAGGTTACAGGGAGTATCCGCTTAGCTTTGGAAGTGACAGGCTCGTTCACGATGGTGTTTTTACAATTGAGCCTGAGGGTATTGGAAGGATATGGGTTGGCACGGTGTCATTGATGCCTGATGACAATATTGATGGTTTCAGAAAAGATGTAATGACATTGCTTAAGGAGCTTGATTCTCCAGTTTACAGGTGGCCCGGGGGAAATTTTGTCAGTGGATATGACTGGAAGGATGGTGTCGGTGACCGTGACCGGAGGCCCCCGAGAAAGAATCCTGCATGGAGGGGTGTCGAGTCGAATGACGTTGGCATGCATGAGTTTATACGTTTCTGTGAGTTATTGGGAACCGAGCCTTACATTGCTGTCAATGCAGGCCTTGGTAATGCTGAAGAGGCCCGTCAGCAGGCAGAGTACTGCAATGGACCTCTTTCAACTCCGATGGGCAGATGGAGGGCGACCAACGGATCATCTGAACCATGGAATGTAAAATGGTGGTCGATCGGGAATGAGATGTACGGTGACTGGCAGCTCGGACATATGTCGACCGAAGCCTTTGTTGAGAAACACAATGAGTTTGCCCGGGCAATGCGAAGCGTTGATACGACCATAGTGCTCATTGCCGTCGGAGAAGTCGGCCCGTGGGATGAGATGATGCTTGCCAACTGTTCGGATAATATGGATATGATAAGTGAGCATTTTTACCGCCAAGACTGGCATGGAGGCGGATTGATGACTCATGTAAAACAGATACCTGATGCCATTAGGCAGAAGGCTGTTGCTCACCGCAACTACAGGGAGACTATTCCGTCACTGGAGGGTAAGGATATAAGGATATGTATGGATGAGTGGAATTACTGGTATGGTCCTCACATTTATGGAGAGCTGGGAACAAGGTACTTTTATCGTGACGCCATTGGTATAGCGGCAGGACTTAATGAGTTTTCACGAAATACCGACATCATCTATATGGCCAATTATGCGCAGACAGTAAATGTTATCGGAGCCATTAAGGCTTCAACCACCCACTCTGAGTTTGATGGTACGGGACAGGTATTAAAGATGTACCGGCACAGGTTCGGAACAATTCCGGCAGCGATTGAAGGAGAAACCCGGCCATTTGATATAGCTGCTACTCTGACCGCAGCCATGGATACCCTTACGATATCGGTTGTAAATGCCACGTGGGACGAGATTTCTTTTCCATTGAAAGTAAAAGGAGGCACCCTGGGTGGCAGAATGGATATATGGAAGGTTATTTCACCAGACGACATGTCACACAATGAACCGGGGAGGGAGCCGCCGGTAAGGATTGTTTCAGAATTGAATGCTGCCCGTCCGCTAAAGCTGAAAGCAGAACCGGCAAGCATCACTATCTTCAGGATTCCGGTTATACCGGATTAATGTTTGTGCTTTATGATAACTTGACTATTTTGCAGTTGCAATTAGGTTGTCATGAGTACATCTCTTCCGGAGGAATTCACGGCGAGGCTCTCTTCGCAAAAGTATATTGAGAAAGAGACTCTTATTGAGGCTCTTTCTTCCGTATCCCCGGTATCAATACGGCTGAACAGTGCCAAGTGGGAAAACACTCCGGCATTGGGAGACAAAGTGCCATGGTGTGCTACAGGATACTGGCTTCCCAGACGTCCGGTCTTTACACTCGATCCGCTATTTCACGCCGGTTGTTACTACGTTCAGGAAGCCTCGAGCATGTTCCTTGAGCAGGTGATAAGGCAGGCAGGCGGAGATGCTGACGGCCTTAGAATTCTTGACCTGTGCGCCGCCCCGGGAGGTAAGACAACTCATCTCTCTGCCCTTGCTGGCAGTGATTCTGTCATTGTGGCCAATGAAGTGATCAGAGGCAGGGCTTCAGTATTATCAGAGAATGTTACCAGATGGGGCATTCCGAATGTTATTGTAACAGGCAGCGATGCTTCATCATTTGCAAACCTGAGGGGGTATTTCGATATTGTTGTTGTTGATGCTCCATGCTCTGGAGAGGGAATGTTCAGGGAGACGCCGGTTCGCAATGAATGGAGTTTGTCAGCATGTGGCTTGTGCGCATCGAGACAATGGCGGATTATTACGGATGTATGGCCGTCGCTGAAGGAGGGAGGCATACTTGTCTATTCCACCTGCACGTTCAATCCCGATGAAAACGAAAAGATAATCGATCGTCTGATTAAAACAAAGAAATGTAGTCTTGCTTTGCCGGTTGTGGCTGATTTTACTGATGTAATACCTGTACCCGATGAGTTAAACCCGATGGGATACGGTTTCTATCCCGGCCGCATAAGGGGGGAGGGCTTCTTCATATCGGCATTACGCAAGGAGGAATCCGAAAAAGGAATCCTGACGAAGGCCGGAAAGCGTTCAGGTAAAAGAACAGACCCGGGGTTGGTAAATAAGGCACTGGCAATGGCTATTACTGAAGACGAGTATATTGAGGCATCAGGAGACGAGGTAACTCACCTTCCCCTGCCGAAGGATGAGTACCATATGCTTAATGAGAAGGTAAGGATATTAAAGGGAGGAACCTCACTTTTCAGGATTAAGGGGTCTGACCTGGTGCCTCATCATGATCTTGCAATGTCACTTATTTTTCGTAGGGAGTCTGTTCCGGTTCTTAATGCAGGCGAAGAAGAGGCACTCAGATATTTGAGCCGTGATTCGGATTTTGCAACCGGGGCAGGAACCCGGGGGTGGCTGACGGTAATGCACAGAAATATACCTCTTGGATTTGCAAAGAACCTGGGTTCGAGGATCAACAACTACTATCCGCAGGAGAGAAGGATAAGGATGGACATCAGCAGGGGTGCATCAAAAGTTTTGTAATAATGTAAGTATAGGGATAAACCCTTGTTGTGTCGCGATTTCCTTCACTAATAATTTAGAATTTGTCAGGGTTCTTCAAGAACAAGGTGGTTATTACCATTGTTATACATGATATATCTCACTATTTTTAATATCTTTAAATGCCTGCGAACAGATTATTGAAGGCTAAGAGTAATAACAAACCACTATATAAGAGATGAAATCAGACATTCAGATTGCACAGGAGTCCACAATGCACCCCATTGTTGAGATTGCCGCCAAACTCGGCATTAAGGAAGATGACCTTGAACTGTACGGCAAGTACAAAGCCAAGCTACCGCTTCACCTTATCGACGAAGAAAAGATAAAGAAAGCCAAGCTGGTTCTTGTAACTGCGATAACACCTACTCCGGCAGGAGAAGGAAAAACAACAACATCGATAGGCCTTGCCCAGGCTCTTAATAAGATTGGCAAGAAGACAACGGTAGTTATTCGTGAGCCCTCGCTCGGTCCGGTATTTGGCATCAAGGGCGGTGCTGCCGGCGGGGGATATTCGCAGGTTATACCTATGGAAGACATTAACCTCCATTTTACAGGTGACCTGGCTGCCGTAGAGAAGGCACACAATCTTCTGGCTGCACTCATTGACAATAACCTCCAGCTTGGCCACAAGGAGGGCAACCTGAATCTTGACCCACGAACCATTGAATGGAAGAGGGTTATTGACATGAATGAACGTTCGCTGCGTGACATTATTATCGGACTTGGAGGACCGAAGCAGGGGGTGCCCCGTGAAACAGGTTTTAATATAACTGCTGCCTCAGAGGTGATGGCAACCCTTTGCATGGCCACAAGCCTTATGGACCTTAAGGAGCGTCTCGGCAACATTTTTATTGGTTATACGTACGATGGCAAAGCGGTTTTTGCACGAGACCTGAAGGCCCAGGGAGCAATGGCAGCACTTCTTAAAGATGCTATCAAACCAAATCTTGTTCAGACTCTTGAAGGAACCCCGGCCATAATTCACGGTGGTCCGTTCGCTAACATTGCGCAGGGAACAAATACAATACTTGCTACAAAAACCGGACTGTCGCTGAGTGAATTCGTGGTTACAGAGGCAGGTTTTGCCAGTGAGCTGGGTGCGGAAAAGTTCTTTAACATCAAGTCACAATATGGTAATCTGAAGACAAATGCCGTAGTTGTCGTTGCAACTGTACGTGCACTGAAATATCACGGAGGGGCAAAGCTGGTTGATCTTAAGAATGAAGATCTTGCGGCACTTGAGAAGGGTTTCGATAATCTTGATAAACATATCGAGAATATGAAGTATTACGGATTCCGACCTGTGATAGCAATAAATAAGTTTGACACCGACACCCAGGCCGAGATAGATATGATTGTCAATCACTGTGAGGGGCAGAAGTGCGTTGTGGCAGTTAACGATGCGTGGGCCAGGGGCGGAGACGGCGCCATCGAACTCGCAGAAAAGGTTGTTGCTGCAGCTGATTCTTGTCCCGACTGCTTCACTCCGCTCTACGACCTTAACTGGTCATATGAGAAGAAGATTGAGACCATTTGTACCAAAATGTATGGTGCTGACCATGTTGAGTATACTGTTCAGGCTAAATCGCAGATAGACAGGATAGAGAAACTGGGGCTGACAAATCTTGCTGTCTGTATAGCCAAAACCCAGAAGTCTCTCTCTGATGATCAGCATAAGAAGGGCAGGCCGACAGGATTCACCGTAAAGATCCGCGAAGTAGAACTATCGTCAGGGGCCGGATTTATTGTTCCTATTGCAGGTACAATAATGAGGATGCCCGGATTGCCGTCAGTTCCTTCAGCAGAAAATATTGATATTGACGAAAACGGAAAGATATCAGGCTTGTTTTAGGAGGGTCACATAGAGACTGCTGATTCTGAAATTTTCTTATTTTTACTTTCTACCAATCAGAATCAGCACAGCTATGAGACGGACTATTTTATTTCTCGCGGCAGTTATACTTTTAGTAACTTCCTGTGTGAGGTATACCGATTATGAAGGAGTACCTTTTACCGAAAAGGAACCCCGCGACTGGGAGAACCCTGAGATGTTTAACCAGAGCAGGGAACCTGCACGGGCTACCTTCGTAAGCTTTCCCGATGAGGAGGGGGTGCTGAAGGGCATTAAGGAGGATTCACCCAATTACATTTCACTTGACGGTACCTGGAAGTTCAAATGGGTTAAGAGTCCGGATGAGAGGCCCTACTGGTTCTTTAAGGATGACTATGATATACGGGAGTGGGATGATATCGTTGTCCCTTCTAACTGGGAGATGAAGGGATATGGTGTTCCGCTGTACGTTAACGCGGGATACCCGTTCAAAAAGAACCCTCCGTTTATACACCATGAATGGAATCCTGTTGGATCTTACAAACGTTTTTTCAAGATACCCGGTGCGTGGCGTAACCGCGAAGTATTCGTGACCTTAGGGGCGGTAAGTTCTGCATTTTACCTTTACATAAACGGGGAATTAGCGGGCTATAGCCAGGACAGCAAGATGCCGGCTGAGTTCAATATTACCAGTTATCTTAAGAGAGGAAAGAACTCCATTTCAGTTGAGGTATACCGGTGGAGTGACGGTAGTTATCTCGAGGATCAGGATTTCTGGCGGTTGAGTGGAATACAGCGATCAGTATATCTTCATTCACGGCCGCGAACATATATACGGGATTTCTTTGCGACGCCTGACCTGGTAAACGGCTATGAAGACGGGGTGCTGATAACAGAGCTGGAGATAGCTGATCTTTCTGGCAGGGCCCAGAAGTTAGAGGCAGAGGCCACCCTTTATGACAAAGGCACCATGGTGGCAACTACTGACGGGGAGGTCTCTGTTGCGGATGGAAAGGGATTTGCCAGGCTTGAGTTAACGGTTCCCTCAGTAAGACAATGGTCGGCTGAAAGTCCTGCACTATATGACCTGGTAATAACGCTGAAGCGAGGAGGCAAGGTGCTTGAAAGTCTGGGCTGCAAAACAGGTTTCAGGAAGGTTGAGATCAGGGATTCACAGCTGCTGGTGAACGGAAGGGCGGTTTACCTTAAAGGTGTTAACTTGCATGAACATCATGATGTTAACGGTCATGTAGTTGACGGTGAGACTGTTATGAAGGATATAGCCGTGATGAAGGCGAATAATATCAATGCGGTGCGTACATCACACTACCCTCACCAGGAGCTTTTCTATGAGCTGTGTGACGAATATGGATTGTATGTTATTGATGAGGCAAATATTGAATCACATGGGATTGGTTACCAAAGGGATGTGACGCTGGCGGATAAACCCGAATGGGCGGCGGCTCATCTCGACCGTACCGTGAGGATGGTTGAGAGGGATAAGAACCATGCGTCAGTAATAATCTGGTCGATGGGTAACGAAGCTGGTGACGGGCATAATTTTCTGGCGAATTACAAGTGGATGAAGGAGAGGGATAAAAGCAGGCCTGTACAGTATGAGCGTGCCGAAAAGAGTACAAATACAACGGAAAGGCACACAGACATATGGTGCCCTATGTATGCATCAATAGAGTATATTGAGAGGTATGCTCTTGACCCCTCAAGCGACAGGCCGCTTATTCAGTGTGAGTATGCGCATGCCATGGGTAATAGTGTGGGTAATCTTCAGGATTACTGGGATGTGATCGAAAAGTATCCATTGCTTCAGGGCGGGTTCATCTGGGATTGGGTTGATCAGGGAATTCTTACCCGCAGTGAAGATGGTGCAACATACTGGGCATATGGAGGGGATTTTGGTGATGAGGGAATGCCAAGTGACGGTAATTTCTGCATTAACGGTCTTGTATGGCCCGACCGTACCGGGCACCCCTCACTTTATGAAGTAAAGAAGGTTTATCAATACATTGGATTCGAACCTGTTGATCTGGCAAGAGGACTGATAAGGATACGCAACAAGTATGATTTTACACCACTCTCTGTTTTTAATATATCCTGGGAGGTAATTACTGATGAGGGGATAGTTGCATCAGGCAATCTTCCTGAAATGAATATTAAGCCCGGAGAGTCGATAGTGACAGCTGTGCCTTTTGAAATTTCGTCCCCGGTTGAAGGAGCGGAGTATTTTCTGAACCTTAAGGCTCTGCGTGAAGACAAGTGGACCATTGTGCCTGCCGGGCATATCTATGCCACTGAGCAGTTCAGACTGCCATTCAACACTCCCTTAAAAGCAGACGGAAAAGGTACACGTGGGTTGCTGGTAACAGAGACAGAGGGTAGTAATCTAATTGTCAGGGGAGAGGATTTATCGGTAAGGTTTAATCTCGGAAAGGGTTCTCTTGAGTCACTGGTGTCGGGTGATAAAGAGTTTTTACTCAGCGGACTTGTACCTGATTTCTGGAGAGCTCCAACGGATAATGACTACGGCAACAACATGCATCGCCGGCTAAGGGTGTGGAAGGATGCAGGTGGCAGGGTTTCCGTCAGGACAGTCAGGATCGGGCATCCGGAGATTGGCGTGGTAAGAGTCATTGTCGATTTTGATATACCCGGACTGGAGGATGAGAAGATAGCAGGGCTAAATGTGATATATACAGTTTACAGCACAGGTGATATTGTGGTTTCAAGCAGTTTCAACAAGGTCTCTGCAATGGTTCCTGAAATACCAAGGATGGGTATGCAATTACAGCTGCCTGCCGTTTACGGTAATCTTACCTGGTTTGGACGGGGACCTCATGAGAACTACAATGACAGAAAGACAGCGGCAGCCGTTGGACTTTATGAGAGCAGTGTAGCCGACCAGTATGTACCATACATACGGCCTCAGGAGAATGGCTACCGTACTGATACCCGCTGGCTTATGCTTGCTGACGATGAGGGATATGGATTGCTGGTGACGGGACGTCCATTAATTTCGTTTGCGGCTCTGAATTTTCTTCATGATGATTTTGAGTCTCCGGCAGGAAGGCTGTCAGGTTACAGGCCTGATGCCAGAAGCGCTAACAGGCATACCAAAGATGTGGTTCCACGTGACCTGGTGAAACTAAATATAGACCTTGACCAGATGGGTGTGGGTGGTGACAACTCATGGGGAGCATTAACGCATCCTCAATACAGACTTACGGAGCAGAAATACAGTTATTCATTCAGGATAAAGGCTATAAAGCCAGGTGACGATATCATCTCACTGGTGAGGGAAGCGTATTAGATATCAGATATCAGATTAAGGATATCAGATTAACGATTTTGGATTAGCGATTTTGGATTAGCGATTTTTCAGATATCAGATTCTGGATTCAGGAGATTCTCATCAACGCCTTAAAGATTGGTTATTAATAGATCAGCTCAGTTTTTAGTACCGTGTTTTCTCCTGTCAATGCATTTCTTACGTCATAGACAAGTTTGCCGGTGAAGGTTTTAGCCAATACGACACGTGTCACTGAATTAGCCGGGATGTTAATTGAAGCAGGAGCTCCCTGCGGACCATTAACAAGTTGCCAGGGAATGTCTGTATGGTTTGTAATTTCGAAAAAGAGATTACGTCCGGTCTCATGGAACGGCTTTGATACTGTAATACTTTTATTGAAGAACTCATTAAGGAGAGACTCTTTTCCCGCAATCATGTCATCGAACCAGGCCACTGTTTCTCCTTTGAACATCGCTTCCTTAAGGCTGTCGTGTGTCCTTTCCCTGGCGAAAACAAGTGTCATTGGCCTGATTGCTTCTGGTTTGTTCATGAAGTAATCCTCGCTTATCAGTCCGTGTACGTCGCTGTTGGCTATAACAGCAAGGTTGTACTGTTTACAGAATTCCAGAACGAGCGGGTAGTATTCCGTGCTGTTGAAGAATTCGATGCCGTGTAACCAGCCTTTCTGCAACAGGGTTTTATGGATATCGTAGAGTTTGGGAATACCGTCGGGCTCCTGGTTTCTCCACCCCGGGTGGTTCCAGTGGATGAAGGCACCCTGGTTTATTGCTTCCTCAACAACCTCAAGGAAGTTATCCTTCCGGAGTTTTGAGGCATCTTCGATAAATAGTGCATTGAGGTGGCCCGGCGGCATACTGCGTGTAATCTCGGTGCCATTGACAAGTATTATATTTCTCTCAGCTGCGTAATTACGTGCTATGTTCCAGGCTGCGTTGTAATCAACAGGAATGTAGTCTTTGTGAGGCAGGTATTCTATATGGTCAGTTATGGATAGTGCATCGAGTCCGTCCCGCCATGCTTCGTCAACTCTTACCGTGGGCCATACATTGCCATCTGAGAATACAGTATGGGTATGGAAGTCGCATGTAAGCGTCACTCTTCCTTCAAGCTGCGGAAGGTTGTAAGTACGCCTCTGGGCCATCAATGGAAGCGTAGCAATAGCTGCAAGGATGAAAATTACTTTTCTCATGGCTGAATATTTGAATGATCGGTTAAATATAGTAAAAAAGGGCAGCTGATTGAGAGTTAACAGAATTAACAGGATTCATAGAGTTTATTAAGTTAATCGATTATTCCCATGAGCCCTGGTCAGCTTAAACATATAAGTGCTCCTGGTTTCTTGTATTCATATATCTATTCGAATTGGTTACTGTGATTTTGATCGTCTGATTATGAATTTGTCGTACAGGAATATAAGTATAGCTGCGCTGAGGGCCATGCTGCCGAAGAGTATCCATATCTTTTGAGGATTGTAGCTGGTCCAGAGAAAGTTGGTCAGCTCAGCTGCGTTCATTCCGAAAAGTTCCTGAGCTTTTTCGTATAATTGAGTTTGTGTGAAGGTACCGGACAATTCCGGTAGTGAGAATCCGTTTTCGGTTGCTGCTCTGCGAAGCAGATAAAATTTATCGGCTATTGCTTCATATGGTTCACCTGACACCCATCCGGCTGCATAGTGACCTGCAGCGAAGGGCAGGAATGACGAACCCATATACAGACCTTTTTTGTCTGCCGGTGCTATTCTGCCTATGTATTCTGTATATTTTGGTGATGATGCCATTTCGCCTATTGCAAAGATCAGCACACCTGCAAGAACTATATACGGATTCCTGGTAAGGAACATAATAACAAGTCCGGCAGCCAGGATAACCGTACCGGTCATGATACTTGTCAGTGGTTTGAGTTTCATGCTCTGGGATGAGACATAAAGCTGAAGCACAATAATAAAGAACGCATTCATACTCATTACAGTGACGGCGGTGATTGTACCTTCCTTAAATCCCAGCATCAGCGACAGTTTATCAAGGTCAACCCAATGGTCAAGAAATATCGGGAACGAGTAGTAAAGTTGATTGAATGCTGTCCAGAAAACTGACATTATCAGAAGGAAAAGCACATATCTGAAGTCAGAAAGGGCTACCCAGATATTCCTGAAGGCATTGCCTATACTTTTCATCAGCTTTTCAGCAGATGGCTCCCTACCGGGTTCCCTGAAGAAGTAGAAAACGAAAATATAGTTAATGGCGATGGTTATCATCGACATCAGAAATACATAGTTCCAGTTTATTTTGTAGAGAAAGCCTGCGATGAAGGGACCTATAAATCCACCGATATTAATAACCATATAGAATATGCCGAATCCTACTGACGAGGTTTCATTATCGGTGGTCTTGGCTATCATGCCGGTAATTACCGGTTTGAAGAGAGCCCCTGCTACTGCCAGAAATATATATGAGGCGAAGACAAGTTCGAAGGTATCAAAATAGCCAACCATAAAGTAACCTGCAACGTACATTGTAAATGAGAGGATCAGCACTTTTTTGAAACCGACGCGGTCGGCAATGGCTCCGGTAATAAGAGGCAGAAAGTAGAGCAACATTGTGCCGGTACCCATAATTATTCCCTTTTGTGCCTGCGTGAAACCTAGAGCTCCTGTATCTTTTGAAAGGGTAAGGTAGAGAGCAAATGCATTGTAAAAACCATACCATGCCCATCTCTCAAATAGTTCCATGAAATTTGAGATCCAGAATGCTGCCGGGAACTTCCTGATCACTGATTTTAGGTTACTCATCTTTTTATGTTTTGTTAGTTGTTAATAATTCTGTTATTGTAATAATCATCACAAGTTATTATAGTGTCTTATATTACTGCCTGGTGTCCTTATTGAATCTGGTGTCTTCATAGAAATATGCAACTTTTTCGTCAGCATCGTCCCATGTGAGAATCCGTTTATCCCTGTTGGTATAATAGAATGCAACCATGGCAAAATCGCCGGCACACATGGTAGTATGTGCCAGCAGAGTAAGTGAAAGAGCCCATTGCCATTGCATTGGTACGTAAAACAATGACAGGATAAGTCCTGTGGTTATTACAGAGAAAGGAAAGATTGCAATAATGATAAATTGCACTGGTTCAACTACATGTCTGTGAGCCGTAACATAGACCACAAAATTTCTTACATCGGCGCCTATTCTGATATCCTTACCTCCAAGGAGCCGGAATATTAAAATATGCAGAGCTTCATGCAGCGGTATCAGCATTATTGGAAACAGGATAAGTCCTGTCAATGACCACGGCAGCATTTGGAGAAAAGGCTGGCCGGCAGCTGTAACTGTTCTAAATAATATTACCCAAATCAAGGTAGCCATGGTGAGCAGAAACAGTAGCAAAACTACCGGGTTCCTGATTTTTAACCGTGAGATGACGAATTCAGCAACCTCACTGTATCTGATGCTTACAATAAGTTTGTAACGTTCACTTGAAGCTATTTCATCGGGGGTGAATTTCATTCACATAATATTTTGAATGGGCACAAATTTAGCTTTTAAGGGTCGTATTTTCAACAGATCGTGAAACAACTTAAAGAATGGCACGTTTTTGGAGGCGGTATGCGGTACCGGGAACCTGATACCTGATACCCGATACCTGATACCCGATACCTGATACCCGATATTATCTGTATCATGTTTTGGGGGTTGTTTATGGGTTTATGTGTAATTTTGTATTGTGAGAAAGGAGTTTACCATACTGTTACTATTAGGTGCCATTACGGTTGCTACGGGCCAGGATACTAACTGGATAAAGGTTGATACTGCAGGGAGGTATCATCTTTTACAGATTGTTGATCGTGATGGAGAGAGACTTCCTGAGATAGAGCTTGAAGATGTTGTTGTGGTGGGCCGACGCTCTCTGGGTGAAAGATTTCAGGCATGGCGCTATCAGAGGCTTGTCTACAATGTAAAGAGGGTTTATCCCTACAGCCTGATGGTACGTATACGATACATGGAGGTGAACAGGGAACTGGAGCTGCTACCTGATGATAAGAAAAGGAAGGAGTATCTTAAGCAGCTTGAAAAGGACCTTCTGAATGAATTTGAGGATGATATGAGGAGGATGACCATTACTCAGGGCAGGATACTCATAAAACTGATTGACAGAGAAACGAGCAACTCGTCATATGATCTTATACGTGAATACCGAAGTGTAATTACGGCTACATTCTGGCAGGGAATAGCAAGGATATTCGGGTCAAATCTCAAATCAAAATACGATCCGGATGGAGAAGATTATCTTATTGAGCGGATAATCAGGGAGATAGAGATGGGGAGACTCTGATGATTTAAGATTGCTCCCGTTGGTCGCGAGCTCGGCAAAAGCCTCGGTTTACGATTTACGATTTACGATTTCATCTTAATAAGTTCTTTTACGAGGAGGTCGGCGCCGTCGGCTATGTCTGAAACTCTTGCGTCATTCATGTAGCAAGGTGTTGAGACTATCTTGTTTTTTGTGTCGACAACCACCTGTTTGTTCGCTGTTGTTTTGTTTTTACCTCCCAGTTTTGATACTTCGTCATCGTATCGGTTATCACTTCCCAGGGTGACTTCGGCTCCACTTATAAGAGCCGCGATCACTATTGGTGAAATACATAAAGCACCTATTGGTTTTCGTGCCTTGTGTGTCTCTTTGACTGCCTGCTCAACTACCTTGTCTATCCGCATATCGGTTCCGTCAAAGGCATAGGAGCTGAGATTTTTTGCTACGCCGAAGCCGCCGGGAAAGATCAGTCCGTCAAAATCAGACTGTTTATATTCTGAAAGTGGTTTGATATTTCCTCGTGCGATACGGGCAGACTCGACAAGTACGTTTCTTGCTTCATCCATCTCTTCACCGGTAATATGATTCAATACATGATGTTGCATAATATTTGGAGCGAAAATCTGATAGTCGCATCCGTGACGGTCGATGGCAAGCATCGTCAGTGTCGCTTCGTGTATCTCGGCTCCGTCATATACACCACATCCCGATAGTACAATTGCAAATTTCATGGTTATCCGGTTTTTATACTTACTCGTTAATAAAATCTCCTATTGGTTTCTGCAGAACAAAATACACTATTTTTGTCAAAAGACCAAAGCCGGTGCATATCAGGCTGTCAGCCACGAGTATATGAAGACATGACAAAAAGGACATTCATTGCCATTGATATTTATCCTGATGAGTATCTGTCAAATGCGATAAAAAATATTCGCAATCATTTTGATGCTGAGAGTATAAGGTGGGTCACTCTTGATCCTGCTCACATTACCCTGGCTTTTCTGGGCGACACAACCACAGAGCAGATCATGTTTGTCAAAAGGGTGCTAAAAGAGAGATTGTTTTGCTTCGGTGAGTTTGACATTGAGGTAGCCGGAGCCGGGTATTTCGGCAAAAGACATGATCCGAAGGTGCTATGGCTCGGAATAGTTGCAAATGATAAACTGGCAAGACTGCACACAACTGTGGAAGCTATTATCGTGGAAGCCGGCCTGGTTGCTGACAACAAGCCTTTCAGGCCTCATCTGACTCTTGGCAGGTTCAGGAATTATACCGGAAAAAGCAGAATTGAAAAATTACCTGCGATTTTAGGGGAAGCAACTCTTATGAAAAGATTAATAAATGAGCTGGTATTTTACGAGAGCATGCTGAAACCCGAAGGTCCTGTCTATAAACCCATTGAAAAGGTTTCTCTTTCATGGTGATTATTTGCGTCTTCCACGGATAAGCAAAAGAAATGTCTGCCATATTATAAATGCATCCTTACGGAGAGAGGGAGCCCTGACATAATCGAGTTCGTATTTGATTCTTTCTGTCATTTGCTCAATGTCTGAGGCATATCCGTATACCACCTGGCCTGTACATGTGACACCTGGTTTGAAATTAAGCAGAAGGTCGACCTCTTCATTTTCCTTTCTGAGGAGATCGAGGTAGTATTGGCGCTCAGGCCGGGGACCGACAACAGACATTTCCCCCTTCAGTACATTTATGAAGTTAGGTATTTCATCGAGCTTATGCCTTCGCATGAACCGCCCAACCGGTGTTACTCTGGGATCGTTGGGACTGGAGAGCATTGGTCCGTTGGTCTCCGCATCCTGCTTCATCGTGCGGAACTTTAGCAGTGTAAATGGCTTCCCGTTGCGTCCTGTCCTTTCCTGGCGGAAGATGACAGGTCCCTTATCGTACAGCTTTATCAGAAGGGCCAGTATTATAAAGACCGGAAGAGTAATGGCAAGTGTGATGAGTGAAAATACGATATCAGCAGTTCTTTTGATAAGCTGTTGCCAGGGATTAAGTCTCTTAACCTGAATTGAAAGGTCACATGGTTTCTTCCCGGTGTTGTCAGGTATATTTTTAGCAGGGGCTGGTTTCAAACAGGTGATCTTTAATGAAAAAAGGTTTATTGAGAGGCAAAGATAGTTAAAAACGGTAAACGGTGAACGGTAAACGAAACCGAGGCCGGCGATAGCCGGGTGAGCTCGCGACCGAAGGGAGCAAAACGGTGAAGGGCCAAATACTTACTCATGACCTAACGGGATTAAACCAGTTCCCTGTTCACGGCTCCACGTATACCTCCCTTCTTTTTTTTTGTTATTTTTGGACGTTTTTATTTTATACACAGATGCGTTTTACTGATTCATTTGAAGCCCGCGGAAAGAGGAAGAAGCTTGTTGAGGAGATAAGGAGCAAAGGTATTACTGATGAGAGGGTTCTTGCGGCTATTGACAAGATACCGCGTCACTATTTCATGGATCCGGCGTTTCTGAATCATGCGTATCAGGACAAGGCATTTCCGATAAGCTCAGGACAGACGATCTCACAGCCCTATACGGTTGCTTTCCAAACTCAGTTGCTGAATGTTGAAAGAAACAGTAAAATACTTGAGATAGGTACTGGTTCAGGGTATCAGGCTGCAATCCTGGTAGAAATGGGAGCCAGGGTATTCACCATTGAAAGACAGCGTGATTTATATCAGAAGGCGAGAAAGATGATGTCGGCCCTGGGATATGAAGCCAGCTTCTTCTTCGGGGACGGTTACCTCGGGAAACCGGCCTACAGCCCTTATGATGGCATTCTTCTTACAGCTGCTGCAGATTCGGTGCCTGAGACACTTCTCAGCCAGCTGGCCATCGGAGGTCGGCTTGTTGCACCGGTGGGCAACAAGGTTTCGCAGGAGATGACCCTGGTTGTCAGGAGAGGAGAGGAGGATTTTGAATACAGCAGGCACGGCTATTTCGCATTTGTTCCGATGTTGCCGGGTGTGGTAAATGATAAAAAGTAAGATAAGATGAAGATACACAGGTTTGTTTTTTCCCCTATCAGTGTCAATACTTATGTTGTGGCAGCCGATAACGGGGAGTGTGCTGTAATAGACTGCGGATGTTACGATGATACTGAATTTTCGAGGCTTACAGAATTTTTTGAAGAGGAAGGACTCAAACCTGTGTTGCTGTTAAATACACACTGTCATCTCGATCATATTTTTGGAAACGGCAGGATGCTGATGAAGTACGGTCTTACTGCCAAAGCATGCATGAATGAAGAAGATAACAGGAAGAATGCTCCCATGCACGCAATGTTGTATGGTATGGAGATGGAAGCTCCTCCAGAAATCGGCGAACATATAGGCGATGGAGAGAAAGTGACTTTCGCAGATATCACTTTGGAAGCTATTTATGTTCCGGGACATACTGCCGGGAGCATATCATGGTATTGCGTTGATGAGGCCTGCATTTTTACAGGAGATGCTCTTTTTGCCGGAGGTATTGGAAGAAGTGATCTTCCCGGCGGCAATCACGAACAGCTTCTAAGGAACATAAGAGAAAGGCTGCTTACCCTTCCGCCGGAAACAGTAATATATCCAGGCCATGGTGAGTTTTCAACCATTGGCGATGAGAAGCACAGTAATCCCTGGTTGTCTTAGTAATAATATTCATTGAATGTAAAGCAAAAGAGATGATAAGGCAAGTGATGTCACGGATGTTAATAATTGTTTTTATTATGCTTGTCTCATTTTGAATGCAATATGTTATTGTTAAATTTCGGCCGGATATAGAACAGTTTTATATTTATGATGGTTTAATGTACAAAAGGATACAATGATGATAACTGACAAATTTGTTGACCGCCACATCGGCCCCCGCGATGAGGAGATAGAGCTGATGCTGAAGTCTATGGGGATGAATTCACTTGACGAACTGATTAAAAAGAGTGTCCCCGGGGGAATTATGTATGATAAACCGTTGGATCTGCCTCCGGCTATGACCGAGTATGAATACCAGAATCATATCAGGAAGCTGGGAAAGGAAAACAAGGTTTTCAGGTCCTTTATGGGCCAGGGGTACTACAGTTCGGCAGTGCTTCCGGTAGTTGTAAGAAACGTACTTGAAAATCCATCCTGGTACACTTCCTACACTCCTTATCAGGCTGAGATATCACAGGGTCGCCTTGAGGCTTTGCTTAATTTTCAGACAATGGTGACAGAGCTTACCGGTATGGAGATTGCTAATGCATCTCTCCTTGACGAGTCTACAGCAGCAGCTGAAGCAATGCTGATGATGTACGGTTCGCGTTCACGGGCAGCTGTCAAGGCAGGTGCCAACAAGTTTTTTGTTGACGAAGACATTTTTCTGCAGACACTTGATGTTATTGAAACCCGATCAGCTCCGCTGGGTATAGAGCTGGTGAAAGGCAGTTTTGAAACTGCTGAGTTCGATGAGAGCTATTTCGGCGCTTTGGTTCAGTATCCTGCCGCCAGCGGGCAGTTGCGTGACTATGCTGCTTTTGTCGGGAAGGCCCATGATTCATCTGTACTTGTTGGCGTTGCGGCTGATCTTATGAGCCTTGCGCTGCTCACACCTCCTGGTGAATGGGGGGCTGATGTTGTTGTGGGAACCAATCAGCGCTTTGGCCTTCCGATGAGCTACGGAGGACCGCATGCCGGTTTCTTTGCTACACGCGATGACCTGAAGCGTAATATGCCGGGCAGGATAATAGGTGTTTCCATAGATTCGCACGGTAACCATGCCCTCAGGATGGCACTCCAGACAAGAGAGCAACATATCAAGAGGGAGCGTGCAACATCAAACATATGCACCGCCCAGGCACTGCTGGCAACAATGTCATCCATGTATGCACAGTACCACGGCCCGGAAGGTCTGAAGAGGATAGCATCACATATACATCAGGCAGCATGCACTCTTGCAAAGAACCTTAAGGAAATGGGATGTACGCTTCTCAACAGCGACATATTTGATACCGTCAGGATTAAACTGCCCGAAGGAGTATCGGCCGGGAAAGTTGAGAAGATAGCCCTTGACAGGGAGATGAATTTCTGGTACAGAAGTGACGGAACCATAAGCATCAGTACCGATGAAGTAACCACAATAGCTGAGATAAATACCATAACCGGGATCTTTGCCGAGGCAATTGGTGTTGAGGCTGTTGTTGCCGGGGATCTTTGTGATTGTATATGTATTGATGAAAAATTCCGTCGCAAGTCGGATTTCCTTCAATCGGGTACTTTCAATATGTATCATAGTGAGACCGAGATGATGCGCTACATCAAAATGCTTGAGCGCAAGGATATAAGTCTGACACACAGTATGATATCCCTTGGTTCCTGCACTATGAAGCTTAACCCTGCCGCTGCTATGTTTGCCATGAGCTGGCCTGAGTTTGGGAACATACATCCCTATGTTCCAGCCGATCAGGCAGCAGGATATTACAAGCTGATGGAGGAGTTGGGAGAGGTATTGAAGGTGCTGACAGGTTTTGAAGCAGTCTCTTTCCAGCCAAACTCAGGAGCTGCCGGTGAGTATGCGGGTTTAATGGTAATAAGGCAGTATCACCAGAGCAGGGGTGAGGGTCACAGGAGTGTTGCGCTGATACCTTCATCAGCACACGGTACAAATCCTGCCAGTGCTGTTATGGCCGGCATGGATGTCGTTGTGGTTGATTGTGATGAGAAAGGCAATATTAATGTTGATGATTTGCGGTCAAAGGCAGAGCAATACAGCGAAAAGCTGAGTGCCTTTATGATAACCTATCCGTCAACCCACGGAGTATTTGAGGCTGATGTGATGGAGATGATCTCAATAATACATGAAAACGGAGGCCAGGTATATATGGATGGTGCCAATATGAATGCACAGGTAGGACTGACGAGTCCGGGTCGCATTGGTGCCGATGTATGTCACCTGAACCTGCACAAGACATTTGCCATACCACACGGAGGAGGCGGTCCGGGAATGGGTCCGATTCTGGTTGCAGGACATCTGGCTGAGTTCCTGCCGTCGCATCCGATAGTAAATACCGGCGGTACGCATGGCACCAGCGCTGTTGCCGGAGCTCCCTTTGGCAGCGCTCATGTGTTGACAATAAGTCATGCATATGTGATGATGCTTGGCGGGTATGGCCTGAAGAAATCGACGGAGGTAGCGATACTCAATGCCAATTATATTGCGGCCAGGCTTAAGGAATACTACAAGATACTGTACACGGGTATCAACGGTATGGTAGCCCACGAAATGATACTTGAATGCCGTAATTTCAAAACCGAAGCCGGAGTTACCGAATCTGACATTGCCAAGAGGCTGATGGATTATGGTTTTCATGCACCTACACTTTCATTTCCTGTTGCGGGCACTCTTATGGTTGAGCCCACAGAGTCGGAGTCACTGCGCGAGCTTGACAGGTTTATTGATGCCATGATATCGATATGGAAAGAGATTCAAGAGATAAAAGAGGGTAAGGCAGACAGGGAGGATAATGTTCTTCATAATGCGCCTCACACTGCTGCCAGCGTTATCTCAGATAGCTGGAACCACAAATATGGTCGTGAGAAAGCAGCTTTCCCTGCTAAATGGGTAGTTGAGAATAAGTTCTGGCCGGCCGTAGGAAGGGTGGATAACGGATATGGCGACAGAAATCTGGTTTGCACCTGTGACCCTGTAGATTCTTACAGGATGGAGACTCTCAAATTTTAATCAGAGATTTCAGATCTAAGATAATGAAAGCCGGGTTTTGATGAAAACCCGGTTTTTTTTCAGGTGAAGAGGTCTTCTATTACCATAGAGTAAAGCTCTCCGGGTGTTATTCCGTATGCTTCAGCCTGCTTTGGAATAAGGCTGCCGGCAGTCATGCCTGATATGGTGTTGATTTCCAGGAAAAAAGGTTCGTTGTCAACTATTATGAAGTCGACACGTACAATTCCCCTGCAGCCGAGATAGTCATAAATTTCGGAGGCCGTTTGCCGTATTGTTTGTGCAACCTCTTCGGAGAACTTTGCCGGTGTTACCCTTTCTGATAATCCCGGGGTATATTTAGCTTCAAAATCGAAGAACTCATTTTTGCTTATTATCTCAGTTAACGGCAGAATAATCTCACGGTCTCTCGTTTTTGCCAGTCCGCACGCTACTTCCCTTCCCTTGAGTTCAGCCTCCACCAGTACTGTGGGACTCTCACCGAAGGCCAGTTCTATTGCCGGCAGTAGCTCTTCTTTAGTTTTTACCTTTGTGACACCGCAACTGGAGCCGCTTTCATTGGGTTTTACAAAGCAGGGTAATCCTGTCTTTGATATAATATCTTCAACGTTGTAGCCGTTGCCATTTCTGATAAAAACAGAGGCGGCCATGTTGACTCCGAACTGCGCCAGGAATGATTTGCAGGCATTTTTGCTGAATGTCAGTGCAGAGCATAGCACATCGCTGCTGGCGTAGGGTATACCAACCATGTCAAAATATCCCTGAAGAAGTCCGTTTTCGCCCGGAGTGCCATGTATTGCGATGAAGGCAGCATCAAACCTTATTTTGCCCTCATCGGTTTCAAGAGTAAAATCGTTTTTGTCGATTCTGAAGACCCTTCCCTTGTCACCGTGTGCATACCACCTTGCACCTTCAATAAGTATTGTATGGGTGATATATTTGTTCTTCAGGGCATCTGTGATTGCGGCAGCGCTTCTTAGTGACACATCGTGTTCTGATGAGTTGCCTCCGGCAACAATGGCAATTGTTTTCATCAAGTATATTGGTAGGTGTAAGGGTGCAAAATTAAACTCTTTTTAATCAATTCAAATCGGCCCGCCCTGAAATATAGGTTCGCCATCTTTCGATAAGCTGAGACATGTCGTCAGGAATGCCTGAATCGAATTGCATCCATTTTTTACTGGCCGGATGGGTGAAGCCCAGCGTCTTCGCATGCAGCGCCTGCCGCGGCAACATGGTGAAGCAGTTGCGAACGAACTGTGTGTATTTGGAGAATGTTGTACCTCTTAATACCCTGTTTCCACCATACTCCTCATCATTGAACAGAGGGTGTCCGATATGACTCATATGGACTCTTATCTGGTGGGTGCGACCGGTTTCAAGCCGGCACTCTATAACCGAAATATAACCAAGGTCTTCTATTACCCGGTAGTGAGTAATGGCATGTTTACCTTCACTTCCGTCAGTGAAGACAAACATTACTTTTCTGTCTCTGGGGTTTCTGCCGATATTTCCTGTTACCGTTCCCTCTTCCGGTGATGGGACACCCCATACTATTGCAGTATATAGTCTTGCGGTTGTTCTGTCAAAGAACTGACGTGCCAGCCTGTTATGTGCCAGTTCACTCTTGGCTATTACAAGTAATCCGCTTGTATTCTTATCTATTCTATGCACAAGGCCGGGCCTCTGTTCTCCTGTACTGAACATAGGGTTATCCTTCAGATGCCACATCAAAGCATTGACCAACGTACCTGTATAGTTTCCATATCCGGGATGGACTACCATTCCGGGTTCCTTATTAATAACAATTACATGATCATCTTCGAAAACAATATTCAGGGGAATCTCTTCGGGGATAAGCTCTATCTCTCTCGGAGGTGAAGGCAGCACTATCTGTATGAGGTCTGAAGGTTTTACCCTGTAGCTTGGCTTAACGGGAGTACTGTTGACCAGTATATTTCCGGCGTCGGCTGCAGCCTGTATTCTCGTACGCGAGGCTCCTTCAATTCTGGCTGTAATGTATTTGTCAATTCTAAGGAGAGACTGGCCGGGGTCAACCACAAACCTGAAATGTTCATACAACTCCTGCTGTTCTGCAGGATCATCGTTAAGAAAATCGCTCATCAGCCAGCCTTTATAAATCGGTTGCGTGAAATAACTGAACCGCGGTGAATGGATATCATAATATAGATGCCAGGTTTAAGAGTACCTGCATCAATACTGGTAACATCTGATACCCTTAATATTACCCTGCCAGAAATATCGTAGATGATGTGTGAGAGGGAACCTGAAGCCGCAAATGAATCATCTGGTTTAATGTTAAGGACTTCACTGACAGGGTTGGGCCAGATATGCACCAGGTTCTTTGTTGTTGTCACATCACCGATACCTGTAGAGGGCAGTCTTGGTCCGGTTATGGCACGAATCATCAGAGAGCCGTTTACCTGAGACTGGTACCAGTCACCGTTCAGCCAGAAGAACTGGCGTCCGTTTTGAGATGTGTTCAGGTCAAGTCCTGCATTGAGAAATGTTTCAGATCGTTGTTTCCAGCCTATGTAAAAGATATTGTCTATATATACAGGGTCATCGAGGATGTAGGTATGAAAACCATTGATGCCCTCACCCTGTTCCACCATCACCTCTTCTCCAAGATAGATAAGATTCCCCGGTATGCCGTTGTCATTATCCCACACTGCAATATCGAATGTACGCTGGTTTGAGTTCTGGTAACTGTCGTTAAAGCATATCATAATTGCTCTGAGCGAGTCCGGGGCATATGCCCTGAACCTGTAGGCAACCATGGCATTCCTGGCACCCTGCCCGTTGATTCCATAGCCGGCCTCAGCTGTGCCGTCATCAAATGAGAAGATATTGCCAAACTTCTGTATATAGACTATCGTGTCGTTTGATTTCGGATCAAATTCGTCGGTAATAAGGTAGCTTTTTACCTGGTACGACACGGTGTCAGGACCGGTAATGCTGTATGTATAAAACAAAGGCGCATTGTAGCTTACTGTAGATGAAGGCTGCGTGTTTGTGGCACCTCCTGAGAATGAATGTACGATTGTCCCGGTATTGAGGTCCTTTATTTCAAAGAGTCGCGTTACATTTCTGATTATGCTGTCATTATTCCTGTATGTGAGGGGGATTGCCGACCCCATTTCTGACAGATATATTTGCCTGAAGTGCTTCAATGGAATAGTTTCATGGTTATTGAGCAGAGACCTTACAGGCAGGGTTACAGCTACATCATGGAGAACGGTATCTGCATGGTGGCGGTTTCGATCAAGTCTTACATAGTCAACATGCCAGTTGTCACCGCTGGTCTTCATTGCCGGTTCGGGAGCAGAAGGACTCAGGCTTCCGTATGCAACAAACCTGAAGCGGAATCCATTCATAAGGAATTGTGTTTCGGTAACCGGAATCATAACCTGCCTGAAGGGACCTGATTCTGATCCCGGTGTCCTCCAGATACTATACCATGTTTCAGTATCGGGAGACCAGAAATGAAGCGTGAGTGAATCTCCCGGTTCAGGAGCGTCACCCAGTCCTCCCGGCTGATACAGAAAACTGAACCAGACGCTGTCGGCAGCAGGATAGTCAAGGTCGATATGCTTACTGGTAAGTTTATCTGCGCTGAAGACCCATGACTCTGCTTCCTCATACAGACTTCCTGTTTCATCAAGCAGATCGAAAGTGGCTACCCCTGCTGTGAGTTGCCCGGTAGAGTAGGTGTTGTTAATAAAAACATATCTGTCTGTCCATCTTGTCGAATCAGGAAAAGGACCACTGCGGGAGAAGTCGTCGAAGAAGGGCAGGCTGATTGTATCCTGGATTCCCTTGCTGAAGTAAAGTTCTGTTGTAATCTTCAGGTTTGTCAGAAGGTTGTTGCCTGTTGGTCCGGTGACAACCTCCTGTGACATCAGTTCAGGGATTCCGGAAAGGATAAGAATCAGGAGTATGACATGTTTCCATTTCATATAGAATCAGGGAGTTGCATTATGTCTGTATTATCAGTGAAGCCGGAGATAGTATCATTAAGCATAAGAAGAGTTGAATCGACAGGCAGCTTTAGGGAGTCTACGGTAAGCCATAAATATACAGTTGATCCGAGTTGCAGCGTCGCCTCCTCGATGTATTCCGGATTTTGTTTGTAGACAAAAGCGTTAAGGGTATCTTCTTCTGTAAGAATAGTATTGTCATAAACGAAAGTGCCCAGGTTTAATGAGGAGGAGAGAATCTGGTTCCTTGCGTCCTCGAAATGTAGTCCGACCAGATCGGGAATAAGAGTTCTTCTTGAGCTAAGGCCGCTTCCAAGTACCAGATCTATAACCGAACCTTTCTGAATTGTGTCACCTGGAGCTATCTCGGTTCCGTTATGTAATTGCTTAAGTACAAAGTCCACTGAAATATCAGGGGTATAATTAAGTTTTCCTGTTTCAAAACCGGCAGTAGTTATTGTAGCAAGGGCCTGTCGCAGAGAAAGTCCGACCAGCTTTGGCACTTCTGCCATTTCAGGGTTGAACGCATTGATGGTTATGTTTATGCGGCGATGTTTTTTGACTTTCATGCCGGCAGGGGGATTTTGTTCAGCTATGGTTCCCCTTGGTACGATTGTGGTGTAGACAGAGTCTGTAACCACAAACCTGAACTTATTCTTGCTGGCGATGACTTCAGCTTCCTCGAGGGTGCGACCGATGAAGCTGGGAATCTCCCTGGTTTGCCCGTGCCTGGTATATATATTCAGCCAGATCAGGAGAATAAGAAGTACAGCAGTAAAAATGGCAATTGCCAGGCCGAGATGCTTTACAAAGAGTTTGCTTAAAATGAAGTTTTTGAGGCTCATTGGGTGTAGGTAATAAGTTAGTAACGCAAAGGTAGCGATAAAATTATATCGGAGAGATGCTCAACTGATGAATGAAAGAGAAGGTCAGAATTCACTGATGATATTGTAAAGAGTATCTCTTTCAACCGGTTTGTAACCCGCGCCTTTGATAAGCTCTGCCATTTCGTCACGGCTCATTGCCGGTTTTTCAACTGATCCGGCCATGGAGTATATTCTGGTAGTATCGTCGATGGTTCCGTCAATATCGTCTACACCGAAGGAGAGAGAGAGGGCAGTCTGCTCCTTACCGATCATTGGCCAGTATGCTTTTATGTGAGGAATATTATCGAGGAATATCCTTGATACGGCATAATTTCGCAGGTCTTCGGTTATCGGCGTTTCTCCAAGATAGGACATGCTGTTATTGGCCTTACGGTACTTAAGAGGGATGAAAGCGTTGAAGCCTCCTGTACGATCCTGAAGTTCCCTTAGCCTGTTGAGGTGGTCGATACGGTGATGATATTCTTCTATATGACCGTACAGCATTGTGGCATTGGAGGGAATGCCAAGTCTGTGAGCCGTTTCATGTATTTCCAGCCATTTTGCCGATGTTGTTTTTTCCTGACAGATTTGATCTCTTAGCTGTTCGTCGAAGATCTCAGCGCCTCCTCCCGGTATTGAATCGAGTCCCATCTCTTTCAGCTTCGTCAATCCGTCTGCAATAGTCAGGCCTGCCTTTTCAATCATATATTCGAGCTCCACGGCTGAGAAGGCTTTGATATGCAGTTCCGGGCGGTGTTTTTTAATACGGGTAAGCAGGTTCCCCCAGTAATAGAGGTCATACTTTGGGTGTACACCACCAACTATATGTACTTCTGTAACAGGCTGATTGTCGAACCGTCGAACCATCTCCAGCATTTGTTCTGTTGAGTATTCCCAGCTGTCACTCTCTCCCTCACGTTTGTGGTAAGAGCAGAACCGGCAGTTATAAACACAGATATTTGTGGGTTCGATGTGGAAGTTGTGGTTAAAGAAGGTGTTTGTGCCGTTGATGCGGGTTCGTACGGCAGTGGCCAGAATTCCCAGCAGGGGCAGCGATGCGCAGGAGAACAGCCTTATACCATCGCCGGCGTCAATACGTTTGCCATCGATTACTTTCATGGCAATCGTGGCGCACTCTTCTCCTGCAATAGTTGTCAGCAGATCTTTTTCCATTTTCCGGTATTGTTGCGGCAAAGTTAGCAAAGTATATCCTGTACCTATAAAAAAAGGGTGTCATATTCACGACACCCCCGAATATCAATGATTTATGGTATCATCCTTTGTGTTTCGGCTCATCAGATACGGTAAGCTTCTTCCTGCCCTTTGCCCTGCGGGCAGCCAGAACACGCCTGCCATTGGGGGTAGACATCCTTTCCATAAAACCATGCTTGTTAGCTCTTTTTCTCTTCGAGGGCTGAAATGTCCTTTTCATTGCTTCAATATTTTCGTGTTATTATCTTTCCGGTTTTGAGACGGCAAAGGTAATTATTTTTTTGAAACAAAAGTTAATGTCTCTCTTTTTTTGGATCAGACTCTGAGCATGATAATTTTCTTGGTGTCGAAGAATGGTTCGGGAAAGAAATCACTTATATTCCAGATAGTAATGCGATCGATGTAGGGTTTTATCTCCTCTTCCAGATCTCCTCCCTTAAGGGCTATGATTCCTTTTTTGCCGTTTTCTCCTCTGATGTTGCGGCCTGTCCACCCCACAATACTCTGCATGGGGGCAACAGCCCTGGTAACAACGTAATTGTATGATCCCCGATACTCTTCGGCCCGGCCTGTAATGGCTCTGACATTACTGATGCCGAGTTTCAGAGCGACATCCTCAACTACCTTTATTTTTTTTGCGAT
Organism: uncultured Rikenellaceae bacterium; assembly: GCA_964568875.1. Classification (GTDB taxonomy): domain Bacteria; phylum Bacteroidota; class Bacteroidia; order Bacteroidales; family VadinHA17; genus SLNP01. The sequence goes on from CAZMSH010000003.1 coordinate 73,085, forward strand.
GGAGTCGACAAGCAGAAAAGAGGTATTTTCAAAAACCAGGGCCAGAGGTATACCCGGGAAGCCTCCTCCGGTTCCCAGATCGAGAACCACATCGTCACTGTCAAATCTGGCAACTTTGGCTATTGCAAGGGAATGAAGCACATGGCGGGTATAAAAGTTTTCCATGTCTTTTCTTGAGATGACATTGATGACCCGGTTCCATCCGAGGTAAATATCTTTCATCGCTGCCAGCCCGGCCAGCTGACGTTCTGTAAGATCGGGGAAATAGTTGATAATCTTTTCCACTCTACCCTTTTTCTGTCTTAAGGTAAATATTGTAGAGCAAACCCTTGGCTCTGTTAAGGCGAGCCTTGACGGTGCCGATAGGGATGTTCATTTCGGTAGCTATTTCCTCATAAGAGAATTCCCTGAAGTACCTCAGTTCTATAAGGTCGCGGTACATGGGTTTGAGCTGCTTAATCACCTCTCTCAGCTTCTTGATTTTCTGGTCGTTTATCATTATCTCCTCGGGGTCGGGAAGATCAGACTGCAGGGTTGCGGTTATCTCTTCCTCTTCATCCTGAATCTGGTCGTATGGCGACGGGGTCATTCTCTTCTTTCTGATAAAGTCGATGCAGTTGTTGGTGGCAATTTTGAAAAGCCAGGTACTGAAGGCAAAATCAGGAGTATAGGAATAGATGCTCTTAAAGGCTTTACCGAAGGCTTCTATAGTGAGATCTTCTGCATCTGAAGTATTTCCGACCATCCTGAGCATAAGGTAATAGATGGTGTCACGGTACCTGTTGAGCAGAGTTGCATATGCCTTGCCGTCACCCATCCTGGCTTTTTCCACCAGTATAAGGTCTTTTTTTCCTTTTTCTGACAGCCCGTTAGTTACCTCCATGCTTTTTTGCCGGCTTGATTTCCAAATTTAGCAATATATAACAGAGAGTTGACAATAGGAGAGATAATATCAAAAAATATTGCAGCAGCAATTACGCCTTTCTCATTCAGGCTTCCGGCTGCCCTGACGAAGGTTACTGTTTTTGTAACCAGAACTATTGCGGTAGCCGCTGCTATTGCCTGCCATTGCCATTGCAGCGCAAGCAGGGTAGCTGCCGTACTGTAAAAGAGTAATCGTGACAGTGGTTCAATAAAAAGCCTGAACCTGTCGCCTGCGCGGTAATAGGGTGCAGTGGTAAAATGTCTTCTTTTCTGCTTGATATACTCCCTGAGACTTCTCGCCGGCAGTGATCTTGTGTGTGCATCCCTGTCAATTACCACTGCGGTGTTGCCTGCTGTGGCATTGGCATTAACGAAAAGGTCGTCATCGCCGGAAGCCAGGTGGTAGTGTGATGAGAAGCCATTGTTTTTCATAAACAGTTCCTTCCGGTAAGCCAGATTTCTGCCCACACCCATATATGGAACTCCCCTCTTCGCCATTCCCGTGTATTGCATAGCTATGAAGAAGGCATCATAACGAATATAGAGATTAAGTAATCCTCTCGATTTCATATAGCCTCCATACCCCAGCACAATATCCTTCCCCGCGGTCATTGGAGCAGTCATTAATGCGAGCCATCTGTCTGATTCAGGCCGGCAGTCGGCATCTGTGAGCAGAAGAAGGTCGTTAGCAGCTGCTTTAATTCCAATAAGCTGTGCAAGCTTCTTGTTATGGTGGAACCGGGGGTCTTTATTAATTGTTGATATTTTAAGGTGAGGATATTTGGCTTTAAAGTCAGAAAGTACCATATCGCTTTCATCTTCAGAAGAGTCGTTGACAACTATAACCTCGAAATCACCATGCTTTTGCTCCAGCACGGCAGGAAGAAGCCTGCGGAGGTTACCTGCTTCATTGCGTGCACATATGATAACCGAAACAGGGATGTCGTTATTTTCTGCCGTTGTGCCGGCAGGTGATCCTGAGACAGCAAGATAGTACCTGAGATAATAGAACATCTGAACGAAAAACGCCAGTGCAAAAAGCAGCGTCAGAGCATATTCAAGAGCATATCGGTAGATTTCCATACAGGCAGATGAATTTACCGGCAATATTAACAAGTTATTTCCATCATCAGAAATTGAATTATCAACAACTAAAAAAATCGCCTCCCCTTTCGCGGCTAATGCAGATAGTTTACCTTTGTGTTCGTTTTTCAACATGAGCAGGATATTCAGCATAGAGGCTAAAGAGAGCAATTGTTCAGCACGTGCCGGTGTGTTAACAACAGGGCACGGCGAGATTAAAACGCCCTGTTTTATGCCTGTAGGAACCGGAGGGACAGTAAAGGGTGTGCTTCCGCGTGATCTGAAGGAAGAGGCCGGAGCAGCAATAATACTTGGAAATACATATCATCTTTACCTGCGTCCGGGAACATCAGTAATTCAGCAGGCAGGCGGTCTGCACAGGTTTATGAACTGGGACAGGCCGATACTTACTGATAGTGGAGGATATCAGGTTTTTTCACTGGCTGCCAACAGGAAGCTTTCAGAAGAGGGAGCTGTTTTCAAGTCACATATTGACGGTTCGAGACACTTCTTCTCGCCTGAAAATGTAGTGGATATACAGCGTGCTATTGGCGCTGACATCATAATGGCATTTGATGAATGCACGCCCTATCCCGCCGGTCACAAGGAAGCCGAAAAATCGATGCACCTCACTCACAGGTGGCTTGACAGATGCATAAACCGCTATGAAGCAACGGAACCGCATTATGGTTACAGGCAGTTTCTTTTCCCAATAGTACAGGGAAGCACCTATGCTGATCTCCGGCGTGAATCGGCCGGCTTTGTCGCATCGAAAGATTTTGAGGGTAACGCTATCGGTGGATTGTCGGTTGGTGAACCTGCTGAAGTGATGTACGATATGGTCGAAGTTGTCAATGAGATACTCCCTGTCGAAAAACCACGTTATCTTATGGGAGTGGGAACACCGGTAAACATACTCGAGGCTATTGAAAGAGGCGTAGATTTGTTCGACTGTGTTATGCCAACAAGGAATGGAAGAAACGGAATGCTGTTCACTACAGAAGGTATTATCAATATTCGCAACAGAAGGTGGATGGATGATTTCTCTCCAATAGATGCCGGCATTCCTGCAGGCATAAGTAACAGTTTCAGCAAGGCTTACCTGAGGCACCTTGTGATTTCAGGAGAATTGCTCGGACTTACCATTGCCAGTATTCACAATCTCTCATTTTACCTCTGGCTTACAAGGTCGGCAAGGGAGAAAATTGTTGAAGGCAATTTTAAAACATGGAAGAAGGAAATGGTTGAAAGACTTTCTGCCAGGGTTCAATAGTTAGATGATGAAGATCGTAGACCGGTATATAATCAAGAAATTTCTCGGCACCTTCGTGTTTGCCCTGGCTCTTATACTTACCATTGCCGTCGTTTTTGACTTCGCCGAGAAGATTGACGACTTCATGCAAAACGAGGCTCCGGCGAAGGCCATAATATTTGATTACTACCTGAATTTCATTCCCTATTTTGCAATATTATTTGCTCCGCTCTTTGTTTTTATCACGGTGATTTTTTTCACTTCCAAGATGGCCCAGAATACTGAGATAGTAGCAATACTGAACAGTGGCATGAGCTTCAGACGTATGATGTGGCCCTACTTTCTCTCATCCCTGGCAATAGCAATCTTTACCTTTCTGATTACAAACTTCGTAATACCCCAGAGTAATCTCAAGAGACTCGATTTCGAAGACAAGTATTATAAGGCAAGGTACAGAAACACCCAGCTGGTAAACATACACCGTCAGGTGTACCCCAATATTTACATGTACATGGAATCTTACAATCCCATCAGCAGGTCGGGACGGAACTTTACGATCGAGCATTTTGACACTGACGGAAGGCTTCTCTCCAAACTGTCGTCCACTTCGGTCAGATGGGATACTCTATCCAACAAATGGAGTGCATGGAACTATACCATACGTGATATTGCCGACTCGCTTGAGGTTATTTCCACAGGCCGCAGGATAGATACTACACTTACAATCAGTCCGGCTGACTTCTCAAGGAGTCCTGAATTCGTCGGTACCATGACATACCGCGAACTAAATGATTATATTGATCTTCTGAAGCTGCAGGGTTCGGAAGAGATCAGGATATTCCTGGTAGAAAAGCACCGCCGCTTCTCTGTGCCTTTTTCTGTATTCATACTTGCACTGATCGGGGTCTCTCTCTCTTCGCAGAAGGTACGGGGAGGTATAGGGATGAAGATAGGAATAGGGTTGATGCTGAGTTTCACCTATATCCTGTTTCTGCAGTTTGCCTCGCAGTTCTCCCTGAAAGGGAACCTCGACCCGATGCTGGCCATGTGGATACCCAACATTGTTTACACTTTTATAGGTATATCGCTTTACCGGATAGCACCCAAATGATTATTCGCTGTTCGAAAATGGAAAACCGGCAAGGTGTTGTACATGAGTTATATATGGTCTCAGAGTTGTCGCCTGACCGGCTCTGTTCGAAAAAACAACAAATAGTCATAACATAAATCGCGTTATTTTTGTAAAATTGCACCGCCAATTCAAGGTGGATTAGTAAAAAAGAGAAACAATATAGGAGGATAGTTATGCCACTTGACAAGAAGATTGATGAACTAAAGGAGAAGCGCCGCAAGGCTCAGCTTGGTGGAGGAGAGGAGGCTATAGAGAAGCAAAAGGCCATGGGTAAGAATACGGCCCGGGAGCGGATACTTGCTCTTCTTGACACCGACAGCTTTCATGAATATGATCTTTTCGTTGAACATGATGCCCGGGATTTTGACATGCACAAGAAATCGCTGCCCAGTGATGGTGTTGTAATCGGCACTGGTACAATTCACGGAAAGCCTGTGGCTGTTTTTGCACAGGATTTCACTGTAGCCGGGGGTTCACTGGGTCTGATGCATTCAAGAAAGATAACCAAGATAATGGACCATGCCCTTAAGATGAGGATACCTCTTATCGGCATCAACGATTCAGGCGGGGCAAGGATACAGGAGGGAGTCAACTCTCTTGCCGGTTATGGAGAAATATTCTTCCGTAACACGATTTCAAGCGGAGTGATACCTCAGATTTCGGTCATACTTGGTCCGTGTGCCGGAGGTGCAGTATACTCACCGGCGCTTACTGATTTTGTTTTTGTAGTTGACAACATATCAAAGATGTTTATCACCGGACCGGAGGTTATAAAGACTGTTCTCGGTGAGGAGATTTCTATGGAGGATCTCGGTGGTGCCAGGGTTCACTGTGAAACATCAGGAAATGCTCATTTCTTTGCCAATACAGAAGATGAGTGTTTCGATCAGATAAAGGCTCTGATAAATCTTCTCCCACCCAATAATGAGAGCAGGCCAGAGAAGGTGGAAATTGCCGGTCCGAAGGCAGAATTCGATATAAACAGCATTGTTCCTGACGATCCTACGCTGCCGTATGATGTGAAGGATATTATCAGGGCTGTTGCTGACAATTCTGAGTTTATCGAGGTGCAGGAGATGTACGCCAGGAATATTGTTATCGGTTTTTCACGACTTGGCGGACGTACAGTGGGATTTGTTGCAAATCAGCCGCTTGAAATGGCCGGTGTTCTTGACGTTGACTCCTCAGATAAAGCGGCCAGGTTTATAAGATATTGTGATGCCTTCAATATACCGCTGGTGACTCTTGTCGACCTGCCCGGATATCTCCCCGGGGTTGACCAGGAGCATGCCGGTGTAATTCGTCATGGCGCAAAGGTGCTATATGCCTACAGTGAGGCCACTGTTCCGAAACTTACTGTCATTTTAAGGAAGGCATACGGTGGTGGATATATTGCAATGAGTTCACGCCATCTGAGGGCAGACTTTGTATTTGCATGGCCAACTGCTGAGATTGCGGTAATGGGACCTGAAGGCGCTGCCAACATCATTTTCCGCCGCGAGATAATGTCAGCTGAGAATCCTGATGAGGTCCGTAAGGCTAAAGTGGAGGAGTACAAGGCTAAGTTTGCAAATCCGTATGTAGCTGCCTCACGTGGTTATATCGATGCCGTTATTGAGCCGTCAGAGACACGAAAACTGCTTCTGCATGCTATCGAAGTCTCAGAGAACAAGGATGTTACAATGCCCCGTAAGAAGCACGGGATACCACCTTTTTGATGATTAATACGGTCGCATTATGGAAAAGCAGAAAGATCTGGGTAAACTGAATATTAATTATACTGAATATACCACCAGGCTTAGTAAGAAGTTTACCAGCCGCAAGCCATTTAAGCATGAAACACCCGGTCATGTGTCCTCGTTTATCCCCGGCACGGTCGTGGAATTGCTGGTGAAAGAGGGTGACAGTGTGAGGTATGGACAGGAACTGCTCGTACTGGATGCCATGAAAATGAAGAACCGTATTCTTTCATTATGGGACGGAACGGTTGAGTCAATTCCGGTAAAGCCAGGCGACAAGCTTCCCAAGGGAGCCGTCCTGATGGTGATAAAAGTCGGATGAGAATAAATGGTGTAGAAGGCGTAGAAGGCGTAAGAGGCGTAGTGGTGTAATGGGGTAATGGCGCATGTCAGAGCCAGCCTTGCCAGATGATTTTGCCGGCAGGGAGTGTATAAGGTTTGGAGGTAAAGATGCCGTAGATTGCTGAGCCGCTTCCTGACATTGAACTGTAAATGGCGCCTGAATCATACATGGCCTTTTTTATCTTTGCAAGTGCCGGGTATTCCCTGAAGGCATACTCCTCGAAATCATTTTTGATAGCATCCTTCCACTCTTCTACTGGTGTCATAATCAGTTCCCCGAGTCCTGATGCCCTGCCGCGGGGCTTGCTGTTGGAGTAGGCAAGGGGAGTTGAGATATGAATGTTCTCACGGATAATAATGAGGTAGTATCCATTGAGGAAGCAGGGCAGTGAGGAAAAGATTTCCCCCCTTCCTGTTGCAAGCACCGGGGCTCCCTGGATGAAAAAAGGACAATCGCTGCCGAGCCTCAGTGCTATGGACTGCAGGTCCTGTGTTCCGGCCTGCAGGTTGAAATAGCGGTTTAGCAGCATGAGCATAGTTGAGGCGTCTGACGATCCGCCTCCCAGGCCACTACCGGGGGGTATCATCTTGTGAAGGTGGATGCGTAACCAGGGAATATCATTTGTTTCACGAAGCAGCTTAACTGCTTTGATGACCAGATTGTCTTCACTGCGACAGCCTGAGTCTATGCCGGTCACGGTAATTTCATCGGCATCAGGCTCATCTCCGGCAACCACAAATTCGAGTGCATCTGTAAACCGGGTAGGATAAAATACGGTCTCGATATCGTGGAAGCCGTCATCCCGCCTTCTTACAATGGATAGCCCTATGTTGATCTTTGCCTTTGGAAATGCAATCATACCATTCCCTCTTTAGAAGGTAAAAATACCATTTCTGCTCAGTATTATGGTATCGCGGGACTTCATTTTATGTTCCTTCATTCAAAATGATTCAATAATCGGGCAGCTGCCAGTTAAATTGCCCGATATCTGTCATCTCATTTTCTTTGAGTTATTCGTCTGTCTCTTTTCAACAATTTATAAACAGGATTTTGTTTGTAACAAATCAAATTTCAGGCTTAGGGGCAGGGTACAATTATTAAATTTGAAACTGGTCTTTAATTCCAGCTCCTTTTAAATAATCGACAAATAATCAATTATATAGTACATGGCCAAACAACGTACAGCGCCACGTCCGATCCATTATCCTTCACCTGACCAGGGGAGGGTGCCGCCGCAGGCCCTAGATATGGAGGAGGCGGTTCTGGGTGCGGTAATGCTTGAGAATGATGCGGTAATAACTGTTGTGGATCTTCTGAAGCAGGAGTGCTTTTACAAGGAATCGCACAGAAAGATATTCAACGCGGTAAAATCCCTCAATGCCAAGGAGATGCCGATAGACCTATATACTGTTACGGAGGAGCTGAAAGCAAACGGCGATCTTGACCAGGTAGGTGGTCCGGTTTACCTTACCCAGCTCACCTCAAAAGTAGTGTCAGCAGCCAATGTGGAGTATCATGCCAAGATAGTTGCTCAGAAATATATACAAAGGGAACTGATAAGGGTGTCTACTGATATTCAGGCCATGGCATATGATGATACCTATGATGTAACCGACCTGCTTGACCGTTCTGAGAATGAGCTGTTTCAGATAGCTGAGGGTAATATAAAGCGTGAGGTTCTTCCAATAAATACTGTCATAAAACAGGCAATAGAGGAGATGGAGGAGGCCGGAAAGCAGGAGGATGGACTGGTTGGGGTACCCTCGGGGTTCAGCAAGCTTGACAGGCTTACCTCCGGATGGCAGAAATCTGACCTGGTCATTATAGCTGCCAGACCTTCAATGGGTAAGACAGCCTTTGCTCTTTCCATGGCCCGCAATATGGCGATAGAGCATGGCAAGAAGGTTGGTATCTTCTCACTTGAGATGGCTTCCGTGCAGTTGGTAAACAGGCTTATAACTGCCGAGACCGAACTTCCTGGAGACAAGATAAAAAACGGAAGGTTGACTGAAGAGGAGTGGAAACTGCTTGACAAGCGTATAAGGAAGCTTGTAGATGCACCCATATACATTGATGATACGCCTGCCATTTCAGTATTCGAGCTTAGGGCCAAATGCCGCAGGCTGAAGGCCCACGACAGGCTTGATATAGCTGTTGTCGACTATTTGCAGCTGATGTCAGGTCCGCCTGAAGCAGGCAGCCGCGAGCAGGAGGTAAGCCTTATTTCACGTTCATTGAAGAGTATAGCGAAGGAACTGAATATCCCGATACTTGCTCTTTCACAGCTCAACCGGTCGGTTGAGTTAAGGGGTGGCTCGAAGAGGCCCCAGCTATCGGACCTTAGAGAGTCAGGAGCCATTGAACAGGATGCCGATATGGTTGTATTCATTCACAGGCAGGAGAAATACGGATTGCTCGAGTTTGAGGACGGCACCCTCACCAAGGGAATAGCAGAGATCATCCTTGCAAAAAACCGTAACGGTCCTGTCGGTGATGTAAGGCTGAGGTTCAGGGATGAGAAAGCTCAGTTCGTTGAACTCGACGAGTTCGAACTTGATGAGATCACAGAAACCTCACCAGCAAGGTCGCAGTCTTTTACTGTCGGCTCGAAGATGAATAATGACTCGGTTAAAAAGCGGCCGGGGTCGTTTGGTCTTGATGATGAAGACTACGATGAACCTCCCTTCGCATAGGCGAATGCTTTGACTCAGTTGCCGCGAACCTGGCTGTGACGACCGGAGAGGACGGTGTTCAGTTGATTTTCAGAATTACCCTTACTCCTGCGCTGCTGAAGCCGAAGTTATCGAAACCCGCAAACACCCCGGCCTCACCCAGGAGGAATATTTCACTTATACTGTATCCAAACTCAAAATAGTGTTTTGTCTGCGGGGTGAGCAGGTACCTTGCATGCAGGTTTTCCCTCATCAGGGTGTTGCTTATCCCGGGAAGCAGTTTTACGAGTATATATGGATTGGTGTATCTCAGATGACCCTCAACAAACCATTTATCTGTCGCAAGAGAATACCAGCCCGGCAGGAAGAAAGCATCACGGTAATCATTAAGCAGTAATGGCAGAGGCTGGGTGTTGAAATGAATAAAGTCGTTAAAGGTGACCGAATCTGAATAGATAAGTGTACCTGACCTGATTTTCCAGTATAGCTCAGCCATAGGCCCGGTGTCTTTTCTGTTATATGCAGATGCAATAATACGGCTGAAGTTTCTGACCTCATCGCCAACATCATTGAATCCCTGCCGGTAGGAGAGTGTGAAAGTAGGATAATCTGATCCTGCAGGAAACTTCCTTCCATCTGATATCCTGTATCTCTGGAAAGGTATGATGGTAAGCTCTGCATCAAAATGGTAGCTGGTATGGCTGAATGGAACATATGCGGGATGGTTGACAGGGTCGACCAGATCATTCTCGGGCATGTTGGGTTTATAAATACTGTCACGCCTGAAAAAGGAGAATTCAGTATTGTTTGTGAGGGTGCTCCTCATCTCCCGTTTTAAAGAGACCTCGAGGTAAATGCCGTTAGATAACTCAGCCCTGTGACCAATACCGATGTATTGTGATCTGTAAAGGCGCATCAGGTTTTCTTTCAGCATGAGTGAGTAGACAGAGTTAATGAATCTGTTTGGCGCCCCGTAGTTATTGTATTCGGAAGACCTGTCTCCCGTACGCAGCCAGAAGTAGTCATTGGTATTACTCCTGTAATTCCATGTAGTATTTAGTGACCAGTAGAACGACTCTCTGGAAAATGCATAACCTGTTTCGGGAAAAGCAGAAAACGAAGTTCCGTTTTTCCATCTCCTTGTGAACCTGAAATCGATATCATAGGTCAGACCGTCAACACTATTAAATGAGAAGTTGTCGGGTTTGGCTATACCTCCGTATGTGATTGACAACCTGTTGCTGTCAAGCCTCCATGTCTTTCCTGCAAGGACACTTTGTAACGTTTTCATGAACGGTGTGCTTTTTCCTGCAGACAAGGTTACCGATATCTCATTCTGCCCTGGCTTAACTTCCTTAAGGGTATTGGTTTTCAGACTGTCGGAGAGCCGGAGGCTTCTTAGTTCGTTTTCAGCCAGCGGTATTGGTCTTATCTCTTTCCAGAAGTCGGGACTTTTACTGGCGGCGTCTTCCTCAATAATGAACTGTGTGGTCTGCTTTATCTCCAGCTCTTTTTCACCTTTTTCTTCTTTCGACGAGGCAGATGCCGATTCCTTCTCCATCAGCCGTGAAAGCTTAATCATCTCACGGTTTGTAAGTTCCTGCTTTGCCAGCAGCTTTTCCATTTCCATTGCGGCCTTCGAGGGTGGTTCATCCGGCGCTGCAGTGTCAGGCTGGAGAGGCTGCACTGCTACTGGTGCAACAGAAGCCAGCGGCGCTGTGGTAGCAATTTCCGAGTATTTTACAGAACTGCCGTAGGTTGCTCTGCCCCGTATGCCAATCATACTGAAATCAACATCAAAATTGTGACTTACAGGCATCCAGAACTCATCCTGCACAGGTGTGTGCAGCTGTCTCACCCTTACCTTACCCAGCAGACTCTCATTTTCCAGATCAAGGCTGTGTATACACCACAGGTCTTCAACAATATATAGTTCACCTGCAAAAACCTGCTGGCTTTTTCTTTTGGGTATTACCCTGATCTTATTAATCACATACTGTCCCTGTAAAGAAGAGCCTTCATAAGAGTATCTGTAGTGCGATAATGCATTCGGAGCCAGAGGTGAGATTGCCACGTCGATAATCACCGGCTCATAAAAACTGGCCTGAATATAATTCATTGGAGATATCTGATCGCCTTCAGTGGGTATCGTGGTCTGTATCGCTATCAGCCTGTGTATGTATTTATCAGGCGCGTTGAACTCAATCTCGTTATGCGATTCATAGAGGTATGTCTCACCTATTTTAATATCGACGTCGCTGTCTTTTTCCATTGCCCTTGTAAGAAGCCTCGGCATCTTGTCAATGATTGCTGTTCCCTTAAGGTAAACCATTGCCCTGTAGTGTTCTACGGCATTGAGATAGTACGGGGCACGTGCAATTACTTTCCGCATTATTGCATATGCCGGGTCCTCCCGACCTGAGCTTACAGTCACCTCAGGCAACTGGAAATACTGTACTGTCAGAGATACATCTCTGACTACCGTTTCTCCGGCTATGGCAATCTGCCTGAAGTCCTGGTTATACCCCAGGCTCTGATAGAACACGGTATAGACCCCATCCTCCAGCTTTATCTCGTAATTGCCCATGGCATTGGCTGTGGTACCCATCTGCAGCTCCTGGATATATACTGTGGCATAGGGAACCGGATTACCTGAGGAGTCAGTGATTCTGCCCATTAATCTTGTCTGGCCAGATAGATTAAATGTGAATATCAATCCGGCAATAAGTAGTATCAGCCGGCAGCATTGTGACAGTCTCATACCTTATCTCTTTTTTTTCCGGGTGCTCCGGCTACAACAATGACTATCTCACCCTTTGCCTGCCCCGGTGAGTAAAATTCATGCAGTGTGGCCAGGGTTCCCCTTACTGTCTCGGCATGAACCTTGGAGATCTCGCGCGAAACAGATGCCTCCCTGTCTGACCCGAATACTTCCGACATCATCAGCAGGGTGCCGGCAAGACGGTAAGGAGATTCATAGAATACCATGGTGCGTGTTTCACCTGACAGTGAGCTTATCTTCTTCATTTTTCCCTTTTTCTGTGGCAGGAAGCCTTCGAAGCAGAACCTGTCGCACGGCAGACCCGAGTCAACCAACGCAGGAATAAGAGCTGTCGGCCCCGGCAGCGACTCCACCTCCAGCCCTTTATCAAGACATTTCCTGACCAGCAGGTATCCCGGATCCGATATGCCCGGTGTCCCGGCATCAGAGATCAGCGAAACAGTCTTCCCTTCGCCTATCATCTCTGCAATACTCTCAACGCTGCCGTGTTCGTTGAATTTATGGTGCGACCAGAGCCGCGCCTTAATATTGTAATGCTTCAGCAGTATGCCGCTCTGCCTGGTATCTTCTGCAAGAATAATATCAGAGGAACCAAGGACATCAAGAGCCCTGAGGGTTATATCGCGCAGGTTGCCGACAGGTGTCGGAACAAGGAACAATTTACCCATTAAAGCCTGTTTTGCGTCTTACCAGGTCGAGGAGCGATCTTACAGCAGCAGGGTCACCCTCACCTGAAAAGTAGTCATTTAGTACCTGCTCAGCCTCATCAGATGATGTTGCTGAGTTGAGCTTATCAATAGCTGAATTGTAGGCTTCCTTGTTGCCACCGAAGACCTCCCTGATATAGAAGAACCTGTCGTTGATGCCTATTGCATCAGCAAGGTTCCCGATAGGCGCCTGACTGAGTTTCGACGAAATATCGTTATCTCCTCTCGTTCCCCTGAGCCTTTCATTGACGCGGTCAGCAGGTTCTCCATACCTGTCTGCCAGGATAGGTACACCCTTGACACTCTTCTTTTCAACATCCTTCTGTTCGGCATTCTTCTGTTCGGCATCGGGAGATTTTTTGGTTTCGGCTTTTTTGTCAGTGTCAGCAACGGCTTCATCCTGTAAGACAGCCTCTTCGGGTTCAGCCTCCAGTTCGATAAGTGATTCAGCTTTTGTTTTTTCAGTGGTGTCTCCTGATGTCAAAGCCTCTTTTCCTTTATAATCAGCATCTGGTCTTTCTGCCGGTGCTGAGACTTCCGCTGCCGGTATTTCTGCCGGTGCTGAGACTTCCGTTGCTGATCTGTCTGACACTGATCTGTCTGACAATTCAGGGCCCTGATCCGGAGTCGCAGATACAGCATTAATCCCCGGCTGCTCTATCGTTTTCAGAAGCTCAATTATCTCTTCAGCATTTTTGCATTTTGACTTGGCAAGTTCAACCTGAATTATGGAGACTCCCTTCACATTTTTCAAATCATCAATTATCGTCCGCGCCTCCCTGAGGTCTCTGATAATAATATCAAGAGCTGAATTTAAATCCATAAGTGGTACTGTTTTTTACCGTCTCTTTTGTTTACTTTGCAAAAGTAACCATTATTCTCAACGGATAGTGCAGGTTAATATTATAACTACAGCGACCACCCACACAATATGATCATATTCTCAGAGGAGACACCGGAGGAGAGGAGACCCGGAAGGGGATCGATAGAGGTTATTGCCGGGTCGATGTTCTCGGGTAAGACGGAAGAGCTGATGAGAAGGCTCAGAAGAGCCCTCTTTGCAGGTCAGAAGGTGGAGATATTCAAGCCCTCCGTCGATGTCAGATACTCAGAGACCCGAATCGTTTCTCACGACGAAAAGTCGGTCAGTTCGACACCGGTAGAGAACGCCTCCTCAATTCTGCTGCTTGCCGGCGAGGCTGATGTTGTCGGTATTGACGAGGCCCAGTTTTTTGATGACTCAATAATAGAGGTGTCTAACGAATTGGCAGACAGGGGTGTAAGGGTGGTAATTGCCGGCCTCGACATGGACTTTAACGGAACCCCCTTCGGTCCTATGCCACGCCTCATGGCCATAGCCGAGTATGTTACCAAGGTGCACGCAATATGTGTCAGGTGCGGCAGCCTGGCTCACTATTCACACAGGAAATCAAAGGAGGAGAAGATCGTACTTTTAGGAGAGAAGGATGTATATGAGCCTCTTTGCAGGAATTGCTTTCTGAAAGGCAGGACAGAACCCAGAAGATATTGATATAAGTTATGATTACATCAGATGTTGCCAGGCTTACGGGAGGCCGGCTGAGCGGTCGGGCAGACAATTTGGTAAAGGGTGTCTTCATTGACAGCAGGTCAGTGACATCTGACAGCGAATCGCTCTTTTTTGCAATACGTGGTAAAACAAATGACGGTCATGATTATATCGGACAGTTGATAGCAAAAGGGATTAAGTCATTCGTAGCAGAGTATATACCCGCAACGGTTAAAGATGCTGCAGGATGTTCATTCATTATAGTACCCGACAGCCTGAAAGCATTGCAGAGGCTTGCATCGGCAAGGCGTGACACTTTTAAAGGACAGGTAATTGCCGTTACGGGAAGTGCCGGAAAGACAATCGTAAAAGAGTGGCTTTATGAAATCATGAGCCGCGAAAGAGATGTGGTGAGGAGCCCGAGAAGCTACAATAGCATCACCGGCGTTCCCCTTTCTGTATGGAATGCTGACGACAGCTATGATACCGCCATATTCGAGGCCGGGGCCTCACAGCCCGGAACAATGCAGGTGCTTCAGGAAATTATCAGGCCACATATATGCGTAATAACCAATATAGGTGAGGCGCACCAGGACAGATACGGTAGTTTCAGAGAGAAGATTAAGGAAAAGCTTCTGCTTGCATCCGGATCAGATATTATTGTATACCCTGCTGCATGCAGTGACCTTCATGAAGAGGTAAAGAAGATAGCAGAGATAAGGAAGGTAAAGAGTGGATCATGGATTCTTTCAGGAGACACTTTCAGTAAGAGAAATGCCGGTTCCAAAGCGGAATCTCAGGCACGTTTCAGGGCTTCAGTTAAGAATAGGAGCGATGGTTCCTCGGAAATAGAGATAGGTTTTGAGGAGGGGGTTTTCAAATATACCATACCATTTAATGACCGCGCATCGGTTGAAAACTCAGTGACTGTAGCCGTCACTTCTGTTCTTGCAGGCATACCGGAAGGGAGTATTGCTGAGGGTATGAAACGCCTGCAGCCCGTTGCAATGAGGATGGCTGTCAGGAGCGGTATCAATAACTGCACCCTGATAGAAGATCTCTTTAATTCCGATACCGTCTCACTGAAAATGGCAATAGATTTTCTGAAAAACCACCCCGGAGAAAAACACACTGTGATATTGTCAGACATAACAGATGCCGGAAGAGATCAAAGAGAGATTGCCGGGGAGGTGGCCGGAATCCTGAAGAGGGCAAACGTTTCACGCTTTATAGGTATCGGACCCGGCCTTGCAGCTAACAGTGAATTATTTTCCGGTGCTTCTCAGTTCTACAATACAACCTCAGAATTTGCTGATGCTTTTACGCTACTTGAGTTTTCTGATGAAGTAATACTTATAAAAGGGGCAGCCTCGTTCGGCTTCGACAGTATAGTAACGTTGCTGGAACTTAAGAAACATACTACCGTACTCGAAGTAAATCTTGACGCGATACTCCACAATGTAAGGCGGGTGCGATCGATGCTGAAACCGGGGGTCAGGCTTATGGGTATGGTAAAGGCATTTGCTTATGGATCAGGTATCTCTGAGATAGGCACTCTGCTGGAACGCAATGGCGTTGATTACCTTGGCGTTGCCAATGCCGACGAGGGAGCTGAACTGAGGCAGGCCGGAATAACGGCACCTGTACTGGTTATGATACCCGATGAGTCATCATATGATACAATTATCAGGTACAACCTCGAGCCTGAGTTGTACAGCTTCAGGGTACTGGAAGGATTTATACGTGTAGCCGCCAGATACGGCCTTACGGAGTGGCCGGTACATATCAAACTCGACACCGGAATGCACAGACTGGGGTTCCAGCCTGAAGATGCGGAAAGACTTTCAGGAATACTGAAGAAGACAGACAGTGTCAGAGTGGCCACTGTTTTTACCCATCTTGCTGCAACAGAGTCGGAAGCTGATGATTTCAGGACAAAGAAACAGGCATCAGTTTTTGAATCGGTTTATGAATCGCTTGTTGCTGCGATTGGTTATCACCCTGTAAGGCACATGCTTAACAGCTCGGGCATACTCAGGTTTCCTGAATTGCAGTTCGATATGGTGAGACTTGGGATTGGGCTGTACGGACTTGCCTCCGTTGATGATATGCAAATGAGACATACCTCAAGGTTTATATCAGCTATCTCACAGATCAAAGCTGTAAAAGCCGGTGAGCCGGTAGGTTATGGATATACAGATGCTGCCGGCCACGACAGGCTGATAGCAACCATCCCGGTAGGATATGCCGACGGCCTGAGCAGGCAGATGGGTAATGGCAGGGGGTCGGTATGGATAGATGGTAAGAAAGTACCTATCGTCGGTATAATATGCATGGACATGTTCATGGCAGATGTGTCAGACACCAATGCAGCAGAGGGAGACCCGGTAGAAATATTCGGTGATAATATTTCAGTACGTGAGGTGGCAAAGATTTGCAATACAATTCCGTACGAGATAATAACCTCAATCCCACCCCGCGTCAGGAGGGTGTTTTACCATGAAAGCTGAAACTGACTAGCCCAGTTCGCTGATACGTTCGAGCCTTGAGGAATCGAGGATCTTTATCTTCCTGCCTTCAAGAGCTATGACGTCTTCAGAGGCAAATACCGACAGAGTACGGATAGCATTAGACGTGGTCATGTTCGACAGATTGGCAATATCTTCCCTTGAGAGATATACCTTTATTGTCAGTCCGTCGTTTTCAAGACCGTAGGTGTCGCGCAGAACAAGAAGAGATTCAGCAAGCCTTCCCCTGATGTGCTTCTGGGTGAGAGAAACTGTCCTGTTGTTCGAAAATTCCAGCTCTTTGGCTATTATTTTAATAAACCTCAGCGCCAGATCGGGATTCTTTCTGATGATTTTCATTATCGCATCCTGTTCGAACATACAGATGGTAGTATCTTCAATGGCTATTGCCGTGGCGGAGTAGGAAGAATCTGCGAACAGGGCACGGTAGCCGATAAGGCCCTGCGGACTAACCATCCTCAGAATCTGATCTCTTCCTCCAACACCCTCCTTGTAGACTTTAACCTTTCCCGTAGCCAGGCAAATAAGTCCATGAGGTCTCTCGCCCTCCATGAAAATAATTTCCCCTTTCCTGTAATGCGCGTAAGTGTGATGCTGTACCAGTACCTCCTTCTCCTTAATGGTTAAACCCTTAAGCATTGAGCAGGAACCTTCCAGGCATTGTTCTACGTACGGATTCTTATACTGCATGGCTTAAACTATGTTGAATAACATAGACAAAGTTACAAAAAGATTGATATAATCGTAAAATTAACATTTTTTAACATACTCAGTTTCAGTTAGTTGTAAGGTTCACGACAACAGATTTTTACTAATATGTTATTGAGCATGAAATGTTGCTGTGAGCATGATATTTGTCATTACCTGCTTGTTCGCAACAGCGATTTCTGCAACATAATGGTAATAATTCCTGTATCCGGGCAGGAGTTGGGATTTGAATTTCAAAAGGTGAAACCTGAGATCAGCGGTATCCTTCTGCCGCTACCGAATGCTTTTGAAGATACTCTTACAGATGGTGGGGCCTGATATCTTTTGTATTCATTACTATTTACCATTTTGACGACTCTTTTCACTGTTTCTTCCCCGAATCCTTCTTCTATTATTGTTTGCGGGTCTCTCAGCAACTCGATATATCTGAACAGTATTTCGTCGAGTATTTCGTAAGGGGGAAGCGTGTCGGTATCTTTCTGACCTGCTTTAAGTTCAGCAGAAGGTGGTTTTGTAATTGAGTTTTCGGGTATTATCTCTTTATCATTATTAATATAGCGTGCGATTCTGTAGACATCGGTTTTGTAGATGTCACCGAGAGGTGAGATTGCCCCGGCCATGTCTCCGTAGAGTGTTCCGTATCCGGTTGCGGCTTCGCTCTTGTTTGAAGTATTCAGTACCAGATATCCGAATTTATTGGAATATGCCATTAGCAGAACAGCTCTTATCCGAGCCTGAATGTTCTCTTCCGTAGTATCGCCTGTGGTTCCTTCGAAGAGAGGTTTGAGGGCTTCCTCGAAACCCAGATGGGGCTTCTCAATCTCTATCTTTTCCCATTTAATGCCGAGGTTTTCTGCCAGCCTTACAGCGTCAGAAAATGAGTGCTCTGAGGAGTACCTTGACGGCATCATCAGTCCGGTTACATTTTCGCTGCCAATTGCTCTTACTGCGAGTGCGGCGCATACAGCTGAGTCGATACCGCCTGACAGGCCAAGCAGTACTTTTTTCTGACCGGTTTTGAGGAGATAGTCACGCAGGCCTGTAATTACAGCATCATGAATTAGTTCTGCCTTGCCTGGTACAGGAGAAATTTCACTCTTTTGTATACTCTCTATCTCATCAGTGCAGATTGTGAGCGATGCTTCGGTGAAAAAAGGAAGACGGGCTTTGATATTTCCCTGATTGTCTATTACCAGCGAGGCTCCGTCGAATACAAGGTCGGTATTTGCACCTGTCTGGTTAACCATTATTACAGGCTTCCTGTATCTGGCTGCTTTACTTTTGAATATTTCTTCTTTAACTGCAAGCCGGTTATGGGCGAACGGTGCTGCTGAAATATTTATTACCAGATCGGGATTGAGGTGGCTGAGCTCTTCCATCGGTGATATTCTGTAAAGGCTGACATCACCTTTTTTATGGTTAAATGGTTGCTCGTCCCACAGATCCTCACAGATGGTTAAGGCAATCTTTCTGTCCTTATAGCTTACTGTCCTGAACGTGTCACAAGGTTCGAAGTAACGGTACTCGTCAAAAACGTCGTAGGTAGGCAGGAGTGCTTTGCTGATAATGTCAGTGACTTTACCGTCAGCCAGAAAGAGTGCCGAATTATACAGCCTTTTCCCTTTTGGGTTATTGTTTCTGGTAGGGGCTCCCACAATTGCTGCTATCGATTGACATTCAACGGCTATTATGTTGACAGCCTCTTCTGTAAGCTTCAGGAATTTTTGTGATTCCAGCAGATCCATTGGAGGATAGCCGGTGACACTGAGTTCGGGAAAGACTACCAGATCAGAACCTTCAGATGCCGCCTTCCTGATTGCGTCGCATATCTTCTGGCAATTGTAGCTGATATTACCGGGGTGCGGGTTTATTTGCGCGAGGGTTATCTTCATAATCGTTTGTTTACAGATCAGAAGAAGATACCAAGCCTGAATCTGATTAACCTGACAACACTCTTGTCAGCTGGCTGTCCGGTATTATCTATGGTCACGTCGGTAAAACCGCTTTCATACCCGACTCCGACTATCAGTAGTGTTGAACCTCCTATAGAGTATTCTGTTCCGGCCTGTAAATGATAACCCAGATGAAACTTGCTTATCTCGTTCGACCCGGCTTCTTTTTCAATTCCGGCAGCAGGTATTGAGATGGTGCCCTTATTCAGAAAACCGGCATCGAGACCTGCGTCGGTGAATATTGCCAGATAGCCTATCTGGTTAGTTCTTAGTCTGAGCCCTGCCGGAATGATTATGTACGAGGCAGAGTAGATGGCTTTGTCTCCCGGAGCGACAGTGGTCTGGAAGTTTGTAAATTCGAAGGTAGTCTCCTGGGTCGAGCTCTGTACGCCCCCTGTTTTCAGGTAGGATAAACCGGTTGAGAAAGCATAGTTCCTGCCGAAATAGTAGTTGATGGCAAGACCGCCGGAGAACCCTGCCCTCAGTCCTCCCCCTGAAATATTATCTGCATCGGATGAGATCCAGCCAACCAGAGGATCACCGTAAAGTCCGAGATGCAGCTGCTGACCCCTTACGTTTTCTATATTAAGTGCGCTGACAGTTATTACGACTGCCATTAATCTGAGATAAGTTATAATATTCTTCATAGCCAGATCGTTTTGATTGCAAAATTAACAAAAATCCAGGGTAATGATAAGAATTATGGGCATTAACTCCGGTCCTGCACAGTTACTTTATGCCTCTGAAGCCGGGAGTATGGTGTCGCGAATTTATTTTAATTGTTACTTTGCGGTTACGATAATAAGTGTGATATGAAGCGGTTTTTTATTCTCATGACTCTTGTTTCTGCAATTATGATTTTATCGTGCAGAAGAAATGAGTATGTTGTTGATTTGTCGGGAATCAATGTTGACCTTTCCATTATGCGCCTTGAGGAAGATCTCTTTTCTGTTGATTCAGGGTCAGTTAAGGAGAGAGCTCCCGGGTTGATTAATAAATATGGTGATTTTATGCAGCTTTTCAGTTATGTAATAAATACCGGCGATGTTGAAAGTCCGACATGGCATGAGTATTTATCGATGTTTGTCAACGACAGGCTGAATAACGAGGTATATGCTGCCGTAGAGGCCGTTTACTCTGATATAGGCGATATTGAAGAGGATTTAATTCAGGCCTTCAGGCATTACAGGTATTATTTTCCTGAAGAGGTTGTACCGTCGGTATATACTTGTATTACAGGATTTAACAACAGCATAATAATAGGTGATTCAGTTCTGGGTATTGGTCTTGACAGGTATCTTGGTCCGGAGACTGAGTTTTACAGCAGGCTTGGTATCTACAAATATCTTACTCTCAGGATGGACAGGCCTTATATTGTTCCTGACTGTATGTATGCCTGGGCAACGACGGAATGGGATTATCATGAATTGGAGTATGGTGCTGACAATGTGTTTTCCAGGATCATACATGAGGGAAAGTTGCATTATTTTGTCAGGAGAATGCTTCCTCAGGCTGATGAAGAGGTTATCTTCGGGTTTACTGCTGATCAGATGAAGTTTTGCAGGAACAATGAGGATCTTATGTGGACCTATCTTGTAGAGCATGACCTGCTTTTTTCAACCGATCAGCTGGTTGTGAGGAAGCTTACAGGTGTAGCACCGTTCACATCATATTTTACGAATGAATCACCCGGAAAGGCTGCGGTATGGATTGGTTTCAGGATAGTTGACCAGTATATGAAGAGAAACCCGGGTGTGGCTCTTGGTGATCTTATGGCGATGACCGACTACCAGCAGTTATTGTCAGGAGCAAAATATAACCCGTAAAAAAAGGCGGGCCATATCTGGCACCGCCTTAAAGATTTTTTTATTGATTGCCTGTTATTCGGGGTGGATAGCCTCTACCGGACAGACGTCGGCGCAGGCTCCGCAATCGGTGCATATATCGGGGTCGATTTTATAGATGTCTCCCTCGGATATTGCCTCAACCGGGCACTCATCGATACAGGTTCCGCAAGCGGTGCAATCATCAGTGATAACGTAAGCCATGATCTCTATTCTTTTTGGTTAATGAAAATTCAATGTGTCACAAAAATACTTTTAAATTTTATTTTCCCAAAATTTCAAAAACTATTTGAAAGCATATTTAGGCGATCATGCTTCAGAAGTCGAGGCTGAAGCTGAGGTAGAACACTGGGGGCATCCGGTATTTGTTTTCTATACCCCAGGCATAATCAGCCCTTACAAAGTATCCGAATACCTGTGCACGTATACCGGCTCCGTAACCTGCCACTATCGGATCGCGGTTACTGTCGAGCACCACAGTAATCGGCCCGCTCACAATAGTTTCGGTATCGTATGCATTTTCTCCCGCCCAGGGATGGATGCCTGACCATGCAGTACCGATATCTCCGAACGCGATAACCTGGAGGCTGTTAAGAAAATTGTTCTTAAGAGGATGGCCTGCAAAGTATCTGATAAAAGGCCAGCGTATTTCGCTGTTTATCAGGGTGAAATTGTTGCCGTTGCGTACGTTCTGGATGAATCCCCTCATATTGGTGGCAATAGCCTGGAACCCGTAATTCTGTGTAGGGTCGACGGGGATTGAATTGTCGAACATGCCGTTTGGATTGAAAAGGAAGCCCATCCAGTTGTCGACGCCTCCGAGGTAGTATATTAATTTTGTAGGCCCGAATGATGTACTTGCAGCAAACCTGTTTGCCCATATCAGCTCGCGGTGGATTTTCAGGTAATGCCTGAAGTCAGCTCCAACCACGAACATATCAGATTTCTTTGTTGTAACCTCGCGGTAGTATTCTCCGAAAATCTTGAAGCGGGTTCCGTAGTAAATATTGACAGCTCTTTTGCGGGTGTTGTCATAAACAGCCTCTGCCTTAAGGCCTGCCCAGTGACGATTAACAGTGGGCTCTGATAGAGATGCCATATCGGTTGACAATATGGTGTACCTGTCGTATCTGTAAATCATGGTGCCCTTCAGAGCAAATGCTTCGGTAAAAGGCTTCGACAGGGTCAGGTAGTTGTTGTGACTGTGAATCTTGTAGTAATTCTCCTCATTCGACGTAGTAAATGATTGTCTGTGGAATAGATACTGTTTGTCATATTTTCCTTTGAGGCTTTCAAGACTTAGCAGGTATTCGTTGCTGTCAAAATTGCCGGAGAATCTGAAACCGCCAGTGACCTTGAAATTTTCAAACAGGTCCACTGTTCCGATTTTGGTAAGAAGATTGAGGCCGGGATTAAAATAGGGTGCTCCTCCGTTGAAAGCCTGGTATGAGTTGTTCAGGAAACTGAAGTCGACCTGGCTTGCCACGTAATTATTGTAGAAGGCGGTCAGATAGACACGTTCTTCAGGGAATGACATTCGCCCTGTATCAAGGTCGATGTCCATATAATCCTTCTTCCAAAGCTGTTCGTAGTAGTTCTGTTTTTCCTTTTCGAAGACATAGTGGTTTATATCGATCGGCTCGTCTGTGAGGTAGTACTCATAGAGTGGTTTTGTAAGAGTGTCACGTCGTTTTCTGTCTTCCTCGATAAGCCATTGCCTGATCCTGTCAATTGAGTCAGCCCTGTGCAGGAATTCGTTTCTCTCCTCCCTGTAGCGGGTGTCTGTTATGTTTTCCTCTGGTATAGTGGCAGCGTTTGATGATGCCCTTCCTATTCTGAATCTGTCCTCGCGTATTGACACTTCTGCAGAAATGTCGTTGCCTGCATCATAGTCGTAATCGAGAATTGAGAACCTGTAATCGGTTACGGGTTCAGACCTGATAAAGTATCTGTAGTGGGTAATTGTATCAATATAACTTATGGTACTGTCGAGAGTGCCGAGGAACCTGTTGTACACTCCGTTGTCATTCCCTATGAATGTAATACCACGGTTCAGGGTCTCATCCGGCATTAAACGGTCACTGAAATTCTCATCTGATAATCGCTGCAACAGATTGCCGGGGCTGTTAAGCCGGTATGAGAACAGATTGAATACATAATCGGTTTTTTCAAGCGGATCTCCGGTATTGCTGAGGGTATCACTCAGCCTGTTAGAGGAGAATAGTATCTCATTATTTCTGTTTTTCAGGAACACCGGATGTAGATCGTCGGCTACATCATTGGTGATCTGGTCGTTTGTCGCAGATGCAATTGTGTGAATATAGATGTCTGTCATGCCGTTGCGCACTGCCGACATAACCAGTTTAGTTCCGTCAGGGGAGTATTCGAAGGAGAGAACCTTCTCAAAGTAGAGCAGGTTTAGTTCCTGGATACTCTTTTCATCGGTGCGGTAGAAGTAGATTTTTAATGCTCCCTTTTCTTCATTTATAAACGTAAGGATGCGACTGTTAGGGTGCCATCCTGTTACCGGGTAGGTATAGTCAATTATCTGTTCAATTTTAGGTTCTGCTGCAAATATTCTTTTTCTTTTGCCTGTCTCTTCGTCGTACAACCATATCCGCCGCCTTCCCCAGTCATTTGTAACCCATGCAATGTAGCGCCTGTCGGGGCTCATCCTTACCGATTGAATTCTCTGTTCTTTCCGGGCTCTTCTTATAAGGTCAGGGGCTGTCTCGGAGGTCGGATTTTCCTCGCTGAAATACTCTTCGAGATACTCTTTCCATTCATCTGAGAGCTCCCTGAGCTTATGTCCAAGTACGTACATGAATCCGTCGTTGATATTCCTGTATACCTTTGTGAGGTATATTATATTAGGTATGATCGGATCACCAAAAGTGTCGGCAATATACCTCCAGAATGACATGCCTGCATACAGAGCGTCGTCATACTCCAGATGGTTAAGGTTTTTGTAGCGTCCATCCCTGAATCCTTCGCGTACCCTGTTCTCGGCATTAAAATTCCAGGTTCCCGCAACATATGCTACCAGGCCTTTGATGTACCAGTCAGGAAAGTATATCTGTGAAGAGCTGCTGGTACGGTCTTTAATATCAGCGTTATTAAGCATTTCATTGATAAGGACTTCTGCTATAGAGGAGGAGATCTGGTGGTTTAAGGATTCACGGTCGCCTCCGTAATAGAGCATTACCTTGTTTTTGATAATTCTGCTGTAGCCACCTGTATTATAGTCTTCATCACCCTGTACAAGGCCGATATTATTCTGCCGGTAGTCGGCATGTTTGTTATAGATAATGAAGATCATTCTTTTCTCGAGCTGGTAATCGAAGTAATCTTCGAGTTCGGCAAGCCGTTTTTCGGCATAGTTTGCTGTATACCTTGCCAGATCGCGGCCTTCTTCATTGAAATAGCAGTCGAAATTATCAAATCTGTAATATGACCAGAAAAAGTCATAGTGCTGCACGCGGTTTTTCCCGAAAGCCATCTGCATGCCGTTATAAAACTGGCCGCATGTATGGTGTGGTGCAACCATTAACCCGGCAAAAAGGGTCATTATGTAAATCAGTCTCTTTTTCAACCTGAGATGATGTTCGGTTACTATGACCTAAACGGCAAAACTAAGATAATATGTTCGAAAAATGGATAAAAAATTAAACTTTATTACTTTTGTACGTCCGTTAAGTCATAGCTCTCTGGCGTAAAATTTGTTCCTGGTGAAAAAGGACAAAAACTTGTGGCAGTTGCAATGGTTTGACATTACTTTTAAAAAAAAGCGATAGTAAGATGAAAAGAGTTATTACTTTATCTATAATGGGAATACTGTCAGTGAGTCTGCTGGCACAGCCCAGGCTTCAGTTCAGTGAGACAAGGCATGACTTCGGAGTCATGAAAGAGGATGGTGGCAGAAAGACATATGATTTTATTTTTAAAAATGATGGAGACGGACCTCTGGTAATTACAAATGCGACACCCTCATGCGGATGTACGACGCCGGAATGGACAAGGGAGCCTGTGCCTCCGGGTGGCAGCGGTTATGTAAGAGCCATAATGGACCCCATGAATATGCCTGGTCCTTTCAGAAAGACCATTTCAATTCACTCAAATTCAAAGCCGTCGCCGGTGGTCCTTATAATTGAAGGAAACATCACGCCGAGGGAGAAGACCATTGAAGAGTTGTACCGGTGGCCTCTGGGGGGGCTCAGGTTTGAAAGTCAGCATCTGCCATTTGCCACAATCAGGAAGAATGAGAAAAGCATAAAGGTTATGCCTGTAATAAACACATCTGATCAACCGGTCACCCTGGAATTTGAAAACCTCCCCCGTCATCTGTCCATGAAGGCCAATCCCGAAACACTTAAGCCAGGCCAGAAGGGTATTATACAGGGCACATATGACGCATCACTTCACAGCGGCTGGGGTACTGTAAGCGATCTTGTCAGGATCAAACTTAACGGAGAATTGATGAATGCAGCATTTTTGTACATCACTGCTTCATTGGTTGAAGATTTCTCATCGCTTTCAAGAGAGGAACTGGCCAACGCTCCTGTTATTAAGCTTGAAAGCAATGAGTTCAATATTGGCAAAATGCCTGTTAACCAGACTAAAGAGGTTGAATTCAAGTATGTTAATGAAGGTAAGAGGGACCTCATAATAAGATTTATAAGATCGACATGTGGATGTACGGCTATTCAGCAGGGCAAGTCGGTAATCGCTCCCGGAGAATCTGCATCCATAAAGGCAGTCTTCAGTTCAGGTGCAAATCCGGGTCTGCAGCATAAGAATATTTATGTCTACACCAACGATCCGAAAAACTTTGAGATCATACTTACCATTAAGGGAGAGGTGGTAAGATAGAAATGGACCGAGGAGAGGAGTACAAGAGTGCCCTGAATGTTCAGAAGGGGGTTACCCAGCCTCCAAGCATCAATCCCGATGCCCTGAACCGTCTGCGAAAAAGCAGGAAGAAGCTTTACCGTGTAGAGGAGTATGTAGACGGTATTCTGTCAGGCAACAGGACTATTCTCAGTCAGGCCATCACGTTGCTTGAGAGTTCGTTGCCTGAGCATTATGAAACTGCACAGGCTGTGATTGAGAAATGCCTCTCTTATTCGGTAGATTCTGTCAGGATAGGTATTACCGGTGTACCCGGAGCAGGTAAGAGCACCTTTATTGAGACTTTCGGAAAGCTGGTAACCTCGAAAGGTCACAAGCTTGCTGTGCTGGCTATTGATCCGTCGAGTGAACACACCGGAGGGAGCATTCTGGGTGACAAGACAAGAATGGAGACGCTCAGCACTGACCCAAATGCCTTTATAAGGCCCTCTCCGTCGGCAGGGACGCTAGGTGGAGTTGCCAGAAAAACAAGGGAGACAATAATCCTCTGTGAGGCTGCCGGTTTTGATACAATATTCGTTGAAACTGTTGGGGTAGGACAGTCAGAGACTGTTGCCAGTTCAATGGTTGACTTCTTTTTGCTGCTGATGCTGGCAGGAGCGGGCGATGAACTGCAGGGAATAAAAAGAGGGATAATGGAGATGGCCGATGCAATTGCAATTACCAAAGCTGACGGAACAAACCGTATGAGGGCCGAGATGGCACGCATTGAATATCAGAACGCACTTCACCTTTACCCCGCCCCTGAATCAGGATGGACACCCAAGGTAGTAACCTGTTCTTCGGTTGAGAGCTTTGGAATACATGAAATATGGCAGATCATTTCAGATTATGTCTCTTATACCCGGGATTCAGGTTATTTTCGGGAGCTAAGAAAAAGACAGGCTGTTGTCAGAATGCACGAAACCATAATTGACCATCTGAGGAGTTCCTTCTATACAGACTCAGAGATCGCAAAGATGCTCCCTGACCTTGAGCGGCAGTTGCATGACGGTGTCATCACATCATACAAGGCAGCATGGAAATTATTGAATAAATATTTCAATAAGCGCTAAGAAGCTGATTTTTTGTTATTTTTGACCCGCGAAAAACCAAACTAAGTAGAACTCAATTTCAACAAACATGAAGAAACTAGCATTCCTGATTTTATTAGTACTGGCAATGGTTGCCTGTACAACCGGAAAGAATTATGTAATAACCGGAGAGATTGACGGCGGTGACAATATAACCATGGTACTGCAGACAAGAGTGTCGGGAGAGACGGTGCTGATCGATTCAGCGGTTGTAACCGACGGTAAATTTACTATTCAGGGTGGATCTGTGGATTATCCTGAACAGGTTCAATTGGTTGCAAGAGGTAAGAGGGGCTCTCTGTCTTTCTATCTCGATAATGCCAGGATAAATATCAGGGGCCATGTTGACAGCCTCCCACTGGCGGTTGTAACAGGATCCGTAACACAGGATGAGGTATACGAACTTGCCGCTAAGGTAAAACCGATACAGGAGAAAATGATGGAACTAAATGGTCAATACAGGGAGGCTGCCCAGGCTGATGACATCGAAACAGCTTCTGCCATCAGGGAAGAAATAATCAAGCTTGGCGATGAACAGCGAGCCCTCAACCTTGAATTTATTACAACGAGAACTGCTTCCTTCCATTCACCTGTATTGCTCAGCCCAATGGTGTCGCTTGACAACATAGAGGAGATAGAGGGTTACTATAATGCATTTACTGCTGACGTGAAAGCCTCAAAGGCAGCAACCGACCTTGCTGACAGATTGGCTAAGATGAAGTCTGTGTCGGTGGGACAGAAGGCTCCTGACTTTACTCTCAATGATGTGGATGGCAATCCAGTCTCTCTCTCTTCCAAAGTAGGCACCAAACTGCTTATGCTTGATTTCTGGGCTTCATGGTGTGGCCCATGCAGGGCTGTTAACCCCGATAAGGTAAGAACCTATAACGACTTCAAGGATAAAGGATTTGATATTATTGCCGTCTCACTTGACAGAAACAGGGAAGATTGGCTGAAGGGAATCGAGGAGGACAAGCTCACATGGACTCATGTGTCAGCCCTGATATACTGGGACTGCCCCGTCCGTCTTTTATACGGAATCAATTCAATTCCGTCCAGTGCCCTGATTGACGAGAATGGTATTATAGTAGCAAGGAATTTGCGTGGACAGGCTCTGTATGATAAAGTAAGCGAGATACTGGGTAACTGATTCATTTGTCACTTCAGGTTTAGGGCGGCGCTTTTGAAGCTGTGCGTTGTCCTTAAAGTCAATTTGATTATCTTAGAACCCATGTTCTAACAATAATCAAATTGACTTTATATGAGAAAGCCGTTTTTTACAATTGCGCTGCTGTCGTTTGTAATTCTGCTTCAGGCACAGACGACAAAGCAACCCCTTGGATGGGATGACATTGAGTCATGGAGGCGTATTACCGAAACCATTATTTCACGTGACGGAAATTATATTGCCTATAAGAGTGAGCCATGGGTAGGTGATCCTGTTCTGAAAGTATTCGATAAAAAAGGTGCCGGGATGGCAACCTGGAACTGTGCAACGGGTGCAAGGTTTACCTACGACTCCGACTATCTTATCTTTACGGTTAAGCCGGCATATGAAACTGTACGCGAGCTGAAGGTCAAAAGGGCAAAGAGGGAGGAGATGCCCGGTGACACTCTTGCCATATGGCCGGTCGGGGGCACAATGGAAAAAATACCCTCCATAAGGTCATTCAGGATTCCTTCAGAATGGGGAGGCTGGATGATGTATCAAGCAGAGCCGGCATCATCCCAATCAGAAGATGGCAACCGCGAGGGGAGACAGGCAAAGAGGGAGTCGGCAACAAACGGATATACTCTGTATTTAAGAAATCTTAATAACGGAGAGGTTAAGACATTCCCTTTTGTTACAGCCTACGATTTTGCCGCTGAAACCAGTTTTGGGTATTTTGTTTCTACAGGCGATGGTAATGGCTTTGCCCCTGGTTTGTATACATATGATTTTTCAAAAGGAGAATTATTTAATATTGTTGAGGGAAAGGGCAGGTTCAGGCAGATCACTTTCGGAAATAAAGGAACAATGCTCGCTTTCGTATATAACGGCGATGAATCAGACAAGCTGGCAAACAACGGATCCCTTATGTATGGTCCGGTCAACGGACCTGTAAAGGGAATCGTAAGCAGAGAAGGGCTCAATCAACAACAGGATTGGATTATAAGTGAGAACGGAAGGGTTTCCTTTTCTGATTCAGACGAGAGGATTTTTTTCGGTACTGCCCCGGCCAACAGGCAAAGAGATACTGTAAGACTTGATGAAGACTGGCCAAACGTTGATATCTGGCACTGGAACGAAGGAGTTCTGCACACACAGCAGGTAATTAACAGGACTCGTGATTCGAGGCGCTCATACCAGACTGTACTTAACATCAATAGCGGGAGAATATTGCAACTCGCAACGCCCGAAATACCTGATATAACATTAATTAATGGAGGTGATAACGATATTGCTGTAGCTTCCTCAAATATTCCTTACCAGGTCGAATCGATGTGGAGCAGCTCACCGGGAAGGACAGATATATGGCTTATCAACCTGAATGATGGCAGCAGGGAGCAACTCAAAACAGGCTTTCGTGGCAGGATGCAACCATCAGGAGACGGAAAATACCTGGTGTGGTTCACCGCAGCTGACAGCTCATGGTATACTTACAGGTTGTCGGATGGTAAGGAGGTCAGAATAACAAATCCGGCTGTGATACCGGCAGCAAGTGAGACCAATGATGTTCCAAATCCACCGGGGTCTTATGGTATTGCCGGGTGGATTGATGAAGACCAGTCAGTACTCATTTATGACAGGTACGACATATGGAAGGTGAATCCTGATGGCGCATCAGCGCCGATAAGGGTTACAACAGACGGACGTGAGAAGAGTATTGTCTACAGGATGATCAGACTTGAAAGCGAAAGAGGAGAGACCCTTAATCCGAAGGAAAAGTTATACCTATCGGGACACAATGATATTACACGTGGGGAAGGATACTATACAGTAAATATTTCAAAGCCCGGGGTTCCCTCCTTGCTGATGGGAGGCGACTACAGCCTCAGCACTCCGGTGAAGGCTGAAGATGCAGGCACCGTGGTGTTCTCAAGGGAGACATTCAGCGAGTTTCCCGATCTCCACATTACTGATACTGAGTTCAGAAAACCAGTAAGAATAAGCGACGTAAATCCGCAACAGAAAAATTTCATCTGGGGTAGTGCAGAGGTGGTAGGCTGGACATCGCTTGATGGCATCAGGGTTGAGGGACTTCTTTACAAGCCTGAGAACTTTGATCCGTCAAAGAAGTACCCGATGATTGTCAACTTTTACGAAAAGAGTTCGCAGGGATTACACAGCTACAGGAATCCTGAACTTCACCGTTCGACGATTGACTACCACTATTACACCAGCAACGGGTACCTGGTTTTCAATCCCGATGTTCACTACCGTGACGGATATCCCGGTGAAAGTGCGTTTAATTGTGTGATGCCCGGCGTTACAGCACTGATAGCAAAAGGATTTGTTGACCCGGAAAGAATTGGTGCACAGGGTCACAGCTGGGGAGGATACCAGGTAGCTTACATGGCTACCCGTACGAATCTTTTTGCAGCTATTGAATCGGGAGCTCCGGTGGTTAATATGTTCAGTGCGTACGGAGGCATAAGATGGGAGACAGGTCTGAACAGAGCTTTCCAGTACGAGCATCAGCAGAGCAGAATAGGTGCATCTATCTGGGAGATGCCATTACGGTATTTTGAGAATTCACCTTTGTTTACAATGGATAAGGTGAACACACCAATTTTGATAATGGCTAATGACCAGGACGGACATGTCCCATGGTATCAGGGTATTGAATATTTTATAGCCCTGAGGAGACTGGGTAAACCGGCCTGGATGCTCAATTATACCGGAGAACCACACTGGCCTCAGAAACCACAGAACAAAAAGGATTTCCAGATTAGAATGGCCCAGTTCTTTGATCATTTCCTGAAGGGCAAGCCGATGCCTTTATGGATGAAGGAGGGTGTGCCTGCCGTGGATAAGGAGTTTGAGCTTGGATATGGCTATTAGATTTCAGATTTCAGATTTCAGATTTCAGGAATCAGATATTATTTAATCTCTTCGAGGATAAAGCCTGCGCCCCTGACGGTACGTATGTCTATGCCACTGTCGGGGGCGAGGTATTTCCTTAACCTGCTGATAAATACGTCCATACTTCTGCCGAGAAAGTAGTCATCTTCACCCCATATTTCGGTAAGGATATCTTCACGCGACATCATCTTGTTCTTGTTGATGATCAGGAACCTCAGCAACTGGGCTTCTTTCAGCGTGAGTTTCTCTTTCTGACCGGCGCAGATAAGCTCGAGTGTGTTGAATTTTAAAAGAGTCGAGGATATTGTATAATCGTCGTTCACAGATGAATAAACCCTGCGCAGGATGTTATTTATTCTCAGCACCAGGGCCTCAGGGTCAAACGGTTTGGTGATATAATCGTCGGCTCCCAGCCTGAGTCCCCTTATTATATCCTCCTTCATGCTTTTTGCAGTAAGAAAGATAAACGGCATTGAGGGAGATACAGCCCTTATCTTCTCTGCAAGAGTAAAACCATCCATTTCGGGCATCATTACATCCAGCACACAGATGTCAGGCTTGTTCAGGTTGAAACGGTCCCATGCCTTTTGACCGTCTGTTGCAAGGTCGACATCAAATCCACTCATAGTAAGATACTGTGATAGTATGTTACCAAAGTCGCGGTCATCTTCTGCAAGTAGTACTTTCATATTCTCATTGTTAGTTGTTGCTAAGTTTATACCGGCAGGATGATTGTAAATGTACTGCCCCTGCCTGGCTGGCTTCTGAGTTCTACCCTTCCGCCATGTGCTTCGGCTATGCGCTTGACGTAATAAAGCCCGAGACCAAGGCCCTTGGTTTTATGGATATCTCCCTGGGAAACCCTGTAGAACTTGTCAAAAATCAGCTTCTGATCACATTTACTGATACCCACACCATTATCAGATATCTTGATAATTACTTCGGTTCCGTCAGATGTAGCCTCTATTTTTACCTCAGGATTGATAGGCGAATACTTAACCCCGTTTGACAGAAGGTTGTTGATCATGGTAGTGAAGTAGGTCACATCTGCCTTAATGCTGATTCCTTCAAGACTGATGTTGTCGATTATAACTGCAGATTCTGAATGTCCGGCCCGGAAACCTCTGACAATATCGCTGAGTACCGGACCCACTGCCATTTGTTTCATCTCGGGCTCAAACTCGGTTCTTTCCCAAATGCTGATTTCAAGTATCAGATTGATAAGCTTATTCAGATTCACGCTCTGCTTTCCTATCATCCTTGCTGTCTCTATTATTTTATCTCTGCTGTTAAGAATCTTGTCAAGTTCAAGTGTTTTACTGGCAACGGTTATTGTTGACAGCGGAGTTTTCAGCTCATGGGTCATGTTGTTGATGAAATCGGTTTTCAGTTCAGATAATCTTCTCTCTTCCAACAGGTTTCTGTATGCCACGATAAAGATTATGACCACCACAGTTATACTCAGTATGCTTAAAATAAGTGATATGAGCATTTCACGGAATAATATTGCCCTTTTGCCCGTGATATCAATATAAAAATCAAATGATACTCTGTGATGATTGTTTTCGTTTTTGAAGCGGCTTACAAATATCTTTGATTTGTCAGACCTGTCGTTCAGATAGTCATCATTTACAAATATTGTATGTGTTGTGTTGAAATCTATCAGATCGAAAAAGTTGATTACAATAGAGGTGGATATTTTACCCTCAGAGTTATGCTTTGAGAAATACTCAGTCAGAAGCTTTGAAAGGTATTCTCTTTCACTAAGCATTTCAGCAATATCTGTTTTAATTATAGTTCTCACAGTATCCAGTTCCTCTGGTTTTGCATTCTTGTATATATCACTATTAAGGATTATACCTGAATAATATTCAATGTAAGCGAATGCAGTATCGAACCCGTTGGTTCTGTTTTCATTTTCAAAATAATCAAGTGCCTCTGTTGACAGCCGGCTGTATTTCATTCTGAAAAGCTCGTCTTTCTGCATCCATATCTGGCCTATGATATATGTCTGTACCGAAACCAGTACTAAAATTGAAAGGATACCTGCTGACAGATTTAACTTCTTTCTCATCTGACTATTTCGCCTTTTGGATTATGAGAGTAATAAATTTACCAAAAAATGTTCAATTGATTGGCAAATTATACTTATTAGACAACAAATCTGGTTAAAAAATCCAGGATGCTTAGTCTGCAACCTATCGTTAACCTGACGTTAACTCATCGTTAACAAAGGGTTGCAAAATGCAGCCTTATCTTTACACCATAAACAAATTAAAAATAGTTGTCATGAAAAAATATTTACACATTACACTGATACTAATGGCGGCAGGACTTATTATGCCTGTAGCTGCAGAGGCCCAGAAAGCAGGAACCACTGTTACGGTTGTTGAGAAAAAGGGATCGGAAGTCACAGCCAAGGAAAAAGCAGAGCTGCAGAAGCTTACAGAGCAGCAGAAGAAGGAGATCGAACAGCAGAAAAAGGAGATAGAAGAACAACTCAGGAGCCGGATTGAGGTGTTGCAAGGTGATATTAATTTGCGTCATCTTCGTTCAGGAGAAGTAGATTTTTATCTGTATGGACAGAACTCTCAGTCACGGGGTATGCCCCGCACAACATGGGATTTCTCCAGGACTATGAGTGAAAACAGCTCAGCGAAGGAGTACTCCTTTGAGGTCGAGAAGGAGATGAAGAATCTTTCGATGAGTATCTCCGGAATGTGCAAGACCGGTGAAATACGTATTGATATTCTGATGCCGGGTAATAGGTCCTATTCTGAAGTGGTTATTGATGAATATGGAAGCCTGAACTGGCGTAAATCATTTGAACTTAATGAAGATTCGAAAGATAAGGTAGGGATTTGGAAGTTCAAGGTCGCCACTAAAAATGCAAGCGGTAATTTCCGAATATCTCTATCGGCAAATTAGAATTCTGAATATTGAAGTCATGAAAAGAAGAGAGAGGCTGCCTCAAAAGGACAGCCTCTCTCTTCATATTCCATATATTTTATTTCGACTGAGCTGAAGCTCGTCCTCCCTTGACACTCTCCACCCTTACAGTGAATTTATTGCCACTGCTGACTATCCATTTGATTGTTACCGAAGAATTTCCCCTTATGTTAGGAATCTCCATTTTTTCGGGATTCTTCTTTTGTTCGGTAAAGACATCAAGGTTCTGCCCTGATGCAACCAGTCCGGCAATCACCTTTCCACCCTCGATATAGATATAGTTCGGCGGATCAATCCTGTATCTCAGGTTTTGAGCTGAGTGCGTGGGCATCATCCTTTTATTCTCGATTGTCGCGATCACCTCTTTCAATCCACCTCCGATATCGTTCACCTTTACCTCTGTTACTTCCAGTTTTGGAGTCTGATAGGCGTGATAAATAAGGAAAGCACTGTTTCTGTGTGCATCTGTTTCGAGTATGAACCCCGGATGCAGCCTGCCAATAGATTTAGTAAAACCTCCTATTTCAACCTTGCCGTGCTCAGGATGATCTACCTCTCTCCATGGGATGAATGCATCACTCATAAGCAGCAGTTTGTCAAAGTCATACTGATCCCAGTTAAACTGCGGAGCCTGCGGTGAACCGCCCAATCCTCTTTGCCTCGATTGTCCGGTCTGTTGTTCAGTCGCTCCGGTGCTTTGCTGATTGAACATCAGGCTTCCTGTCCATAGCTCATTGGAATAGACGAAAACACCCTGTGAGCCGTACCACCAGTCGAGTTCTCCACCCCAAACCGTATACATATCTCTCCATATTGTCAGCAGCCTGTAACCCGGAATCAGTTTTTCTCCTACTTTACCAATGGCATCTATCACCATATCATCTTCACGCGAGTAGACTTCCGATCCGCCTCCTTCCACCGAGGGGCCTCTCAGAACCATACCGCCTGTATTGTGATATGCCTGCGCTCCTGTAATGTTTTTGTGTTTCATGGCAAAGTCTCTTACAGCCTGGTTCTCAGGGAATGTAAAAGGATATTTGTCAGCACCCGACTGGATGAAATTAGGTCTCCAGTTATAACCCCAGTCACGGTTTCCGTCATATGAACCAGGGCCATCTTCATCTGTACGGCCATCGCCGTCATTATCTATCTGTCCTTCAGAGCCCAGCAGGTCATAATCACCCTTTTCACCCGGACCGACCCTGATCATCTTTCTCGGGTCGTTGGGATCGACCCTATACTGGCCGTCAGGATTTTTCTTGCGCATCTGGGATCTCTCACCGTCATTATTCATATCATCAAATCCGTCCTCGTCAAACAGACCGTCCCTGTCATCATCCCTGGGGGCCAGACCTGAGCGTGGTGTTCCGCCGAAATTCACAAAATGCTCTCGTCCGTCGGGATTAACAGTAGGAAATATATAGAAGGTCTTGTCGTGCAGCAACTCTTTAATGAATTCATTATTGTCATACATCTCGCAGAGGTACCATGCCAGATACATAGCCATTTCGGTTCCCTGGATCTCTATTGAATGGATGTTGGCTCCCACGTAATAACCGGGTTTGTGGTTATGGGGGACAGTTCCCTTCTCAGTAATTGTAAGATAATACATCTCCCTGCCCTGATAAGATTTTCCTGCCGATGTCATAGTTACCAGGTTGGGGTAGGCTTTTGACAGTCGATTGCAGAAATCTACGATTCCGGCATAGGTATGGTATCTGTTCCAGCTCATCGCCACTTTGGGCTTTACCGGTGTTCCTGCTGCCCTGAAGTAAAGCTCCTGTGACTGGGAGAAGACAATAGCAGAAAAGGAAAGCATTATCAGAGCTGCCAGTGCTGTTTTATATATATTTTTCATTTTTCTTGTTTTTATAAGATTTTCAAATATTTCTGACAGTAGTCTATTTAAGGTTTGCACTGATTGCAGCGGTACCGCAGTTTACATCCCCGGCCTTAACTGAAATTGTGCCTTTTCCTCTTATCAGCCAGCTGTATTCCTGGAAGCCGTTGCCTTCAATTCTTGCCATTTGCTGAACCTTTGTTCCGGTGATAAGGGTCTGTTTTGAATCGAGAGTAAGAGCTACCCTCGGCAGTCTGACAAACCTGTTTCTAACGCCTATCTCAGACAATGTCGGGAAAAGCCCTGTGTTCCCAACCTTAAGTGTAACCCTGAAAATGTCACCACCGGTGTTCTCAATGACCAGGTCGCTTATTTCGACAGAAGGGTGCATTTCAGCCATCTCTCTTATGAATTCGTAGTTTGAGTCTACTATATCCTTAACTTTTGAGGCTGGCGGGTTGATCATAACGAACGGTTTAATACCTCCAACTTCTGCTTTCTTGTCCGGAAATCCGGGATGCTTTATCTCAGTCCAGGGAACGAAAACCTCGCCCAGGTTGTTCTCTTCAGCGTACTTCAGGAATGAAGCCTCATCGGTTCTTCCTCTCTCTATTTCAGGCCACCATCCCGGAGTACTGTAACTGAAACGGCCGTAGTAGAAATATGCCCACTCCATGAAGTTGCCTCTTGCAGCAGGGTTGGGGGGACTGCCTTTTACGCCGGTGACGGATAAATATTTTTCACTTACGAGCCGGTTAACATTAGCGTCTGACCTTGCAATTTGCATTGTACTCCGGTCGCCGGCAGATGCTGCTGCGCCGCCTCTTGCTGCAATCATCCCCGTTGAAGCGCCTGATTGCCCACCAGCTGCCCCGCGACCAGACTGAGCTAGATTATCCTGCGGGCCGAAGCATATTGTGGCATATACATTCCACCTGTCGTAGAGAAAATCAGCTACGGCCTTTGTTTCAGGTTCAGATACTGCATGTATGCCGGCATAACGGCCGAATTCCTGATAGTTGTATGGCCAGTTGTTGTTGAAATTCACACCTCCGTCACCATCTTCATTGAATTGTCCGTCGTCGTCGTTATCAATTCCTTCGGAATATAGCATGTATTTACCCTTCTGCCCCCTTGCCGGATCGGCCGGTATAAGTATCCGGGGGTCTGAAGGACTTTCGATATGTGTGCCGTTAGGATCGAGGACCCTTAAGAGAGTTATAAATCCGTCATTATTCAGGTCTTCAAAAGGGTCTTCGCCTGTCTGCCAGTCGCGGTCGAGGTCTACAGACCTGCTGTTCCAGTTTCTCTCGTACCTGATATTTGAAAAATATTGTTCTGAAGCATCAGGACTGACATCAGGGAAGATATAAAAAGTAACCCTGGAGAGGAGTTCCTTTATTTCTGGGGCCGATGAGTTTTTAATAAGATTCTCGGCGATACCTGCCGCTATCTCTCTACCCAGCAGATAACTGCCTTCAATACCTCCAAGTACTGCAACTCCCGGTTTGGTGTTTTTGTCCCCGGTACCGATGGTCAGTACAAGAATATCCTTTCCCCCGGCTGTTTTAGTCAGCGACTCGATTTCACAAATCGCTGAATTTGTTTTTGCGAGGTTGTTCATGTCACGGTTCAGGACTGCATGGTCTCGATACTGACCGAGAGCGCCCGGATTTGCCAGAAATACCACTAAGGCAGTGGCAATGAGATGCTTAATCACAATTTTCATGCTCTTTAAGTTTGGATTAGATGAATTTTTTCAGAGAACCACCGGGTTCCATAGGTTAACAACATATATATAAGGTTGGAAAATTAATTAAATATGGGATTGGAGCGGGCAGTGAACGTCAATATAGTTCTGATTTTTAGTTTTTTTAACAGTAGATCATGATCAAACGTCAGAGCTCCTGATATTATCAATGCTGCGACATAAAATATATTCACTGTTATAGAGGGGGTTCCCGATGAACTCAAAAGTATCGTTTCTGTAATAGCCTGCTATATGTTCGGGAGGCAGGCAATAAACAAGCTCATCATTATCACTTACCCATGGTTTATCTTTTGACATCAGCTCCTCAATGCTCAGATCAAGCCGTTTCGAGGATGCCGCATACAGACTGTAGACTTTTCTTGGTATTGCTATCACAATAGTGAACGGCCCATATTCCTTTCTCTGAAAAAGAAAATAGGCAATTTCTATCTGTTCAGAGGGATTTATCCTGTCGCTTGTATGCGATAGCTGGTTCTCAAAGATAAAGCCTTCGGCAAGTATCTTATCAGCAATTTCCTCCTCTTTAGTATTATGCAGGAACACAATGCAATCCTCAAACCTCCTGAGTATGGAAAATAGAATATCGGCTTTTTGCTTCATCAGGAGACTTTGATTAAATCCGATCAAAAGTAACTTATCTCTATTTTATTTACAACACTTCACAGGGTTGTTGTGTTATATGTTAAATTTGTAATTCCAAACAATGATAGAATGAGCTACAGAGTTTTAGTTATCGTGCTGGTTGCACTGCTTTTGTCATTCTGCGGGAACCAGGGCCAGAAAAGTGAAAAGGAGATTATTTCCGCCAGTATTGCCCCTTTTAAATACTTTACCGAGGCTATTGCGGGTGATGATTTTACTGTAAACATAATGGTTCCTGCCGGAGCAGATCCGCATATCTATGAACCATCGATGGTGCAGGTGCAAAGCCTTGGCAATTCAGTCGCATATTTGGCAAATGGCTACCTCGATTTTGAACTTCCCTGGCTGCCCAGATTCTACCAGGTAAATCCGGGAATGAGTATCGTGTCGTTTGCAAATAACCAGGAACTCTTATATCAGAGTGCCTGGGAACATGGTGACCACTGGCATTATGAGGGGGTTGACCCTCACTTCTGGTTATCACCGGCTTCCGCACTGACGATTGTCTCAGACCTGAAAGCATTGCTGGTTTATATTAAACCAGAGAACAAGGAGCGATACGAGGAGAATTACAATAAGCTGGTTGAGTCGATACGCGATCTCGATAATGAAATTTCTGCTATGCTGGCTCCCTGGGAGGGCAGTTCGTTTATGATTTATCACCCTGTGCTGGGGTATTTTGCCCGCG
The DNA here is from genome assembly GCA_964568875.1 of uncultured Rikenellaceae bacterium. GTDB lineage: Bacteria > Bacteroidota > Bacteroidia > Bacteroidales > VadinHA17 > SLNP01. Next base: position 112,216 of record CAZMSH010000003.1, read on the forward strand.
ATTACAATCTTGAACAGATAGCCGTGGAGCATGAGGGTAAGGAACCTTCTCCTGCTGATCTCAAAGGGCTGATCGACAAGGCTCGTGAAAAAGCTATCAGGACTATATTCGTGCAACAGGAGTTTGACAAGAAGAATGCGGAAGTAATAGCACGTGAGATTAATGCCAGGGTGGTAGTTATCGATCCTCTATCGGAAAACTGGCCCCAGGCGGTAAGGGATATTGCCTCAAATCTTGCGGAAAGCTTTGCGGCAAACAGATAAAAGTAATATATGGATTATATCCTGGAAATAGAGTCACTGAATGCCGGGTACAATGGTAATGTTGTACTGGAAAATATTAACCTGAGAGTCAGGGAAAATGATTATATAGGGGTTATAGGTCCGAATGGAGGAGGCAAGACAACACTTTTAAAAGTGATTTTGGGTTTGCTTAAACCATTTTCAGGAAGGATTTTGTTTCATGGAGGCTCTGTTGACAAAACCGAGATCGGCTATCTGCCACAGATGTCAGAGGGTGATGTAACCTTTCCCGTGACTGTTCTCGACGTGGTTTTGTCGGGGCTGATGATACGCAAAAGCGTGACAGGCAGAATGACACGCAGAGACAGGGTTCATGCCATGAGCGTTCTCGAGGAGCTGGGACTTGGCAGTATGGCAGGGATACCGCTGAGTGAGTTGTCGGGAGGACAAAGACAGAGAGTCTTTCTTGGAAGGGCAGTAATAGGGTCGCCCAGGTTGCTGTTGCTGGATGAGCCGGGAAATTTTGTTGATACCGGCTTTGAGATGGGTTTTTATGAGAAGCTGAAGGAGTTTAATAAGAGTATGGCGATATTAATGGTTTCTCATGATGTGGGAACTATCTCGTCACACGTGAATTCATTTGCATGTGTTAACAGGACTCTTCACTATCACCCGTCAGGAAAGATTACCAATGACCAGTTAAAGGCCTATGGCTGTCCCATACAGCTGGTTACTCACGGAGAAGTTCCCCATACGGTACTCCAAAAACATTAAACATGCAACAGATACTATTGGAATACTCATTTGTATTAAGGGCACTGGCAGGCGCTTTGCTGGCAAGTATTACAGCCGGCATAGCAGGAACCTACATTGTCAGCAGGCGAATGGTTTTCCTGAGCGGAGGCGTAACACATGCTTCTTTCGGAGGTATCGGCCTTGGCCATTTCGCAGGATTCAGTCCGGTTGCCGGAGCAGCAGTATTTGGCGTAATCTCTGCCCTGGGTGTTGAGTATCTCTCTGGTTATCATAAGATAAGGGAAGATTCAGCTATCGGAATACTATGGGCCCTGGGCATGGCCACGGGAATAATTTTTATCTACCTTACACCGGGCTACAGCCCCAACCTGATGAGCTACCTGTTTGGCAGCATACTGACGGTTACCATGGCAGACCTTGTTGCCCTGGCAATATTGTCGGTGGTGCTGATCATATATTTCACCCTCTTCTATCGTACAATTCTCTATCTTTCATTTGATGAGGTATATGCAAGAACATATACCCGATACGCTGATCATTTCAAGTACATATCAATATCTCTGGTAGCACTTACGATAGTACTTAATATAAGGATGGCAGGCGTGATACTGGTATTGTCGCTTCTGACCATTCCTCCTAACATAGTTATGCTTTTCACCAGAGTTTACAAAAGAGTTTTGATCTGGTCGGTAATTACCGGTTTTGCGGGAACCATTTCGGGATTCACAATTTCATGGTTCGCCGGGGTACCGGCCGGAGCGACAGTGATCTTTACACTGGTGGTAATGTGGATAATATGCAGGGTTATTTCTGGTATATTCGCAGTAAAACGGAATAATGTAAAACAAAAAACAAATTGATTATATTTAACTTACCTGATTAATCAGTACAAGAATTGTTACAGGTTTTCAGAAAAAAAAATTGCAGATGAATTACGATGTTATAATAATCGGAAGTGGCCCGGGAGGGTATGTGGCTGCAATCAGGGCAGCACAACTGGGAATGAAGACAGCTGTTGTAGAAAAAGCAGAACTGGGAGGTGTTTGCCTGAACTGGGGATGCATACCTACCAAGTCGCTTTTGAAGAGCGCCCAGGTTTTTGACTATGTAAAACATGCTTCAGAATATGGTATTGTTGCTGAGGGTGATATAAAGGCAGATTTTCAGGCAGTAATCAGACGCAGCCGTGATGTGGCTGCAGGAATGAGCAAGGGGGTTCAATTCCTTCTGAAAAAGAATAAGGTTGAGCATATCAATGGTACAGGCAGGCTTGTCTCTTCAGGCAAGATTGAGGTAACCAGCCAGGATTCAAAGAAGGAGGTCTATACAGCTTCCCATATAATATTGGCAACCGGTGCCAGGTCTAAAGAATTGCCTGGTCTAAAGCAGGACGGTAAAAAGATAATAGGGTACAGGGAGGCCATGACACTTGAAAAGCAACCGGGAAGTATGCTGATAGTAGGGTCAGGAGCCATTGGCAGCGAGTTTGCACATTTTTACAATACCATGGGAACAGATGTGACCCTGGTGGAATTCCTTCCCCGCATAGTACCCAATGAAGATGAGGAGGTGTCGAAACAACTGGAAAGGTCATTTAAAAAATCGAAAATGAAGATAATGACCGGAACGACAGTAGAGTCTGCCACTGTAAAGGGAGATACTGTTGAGGCAGTCATTAAGTCACCAAAGGGAACCGAGACAGCACGTTTCGATATTGTGTTATCAGCAGTTGGTGTAATACCCAACACTGAGAATTTAGGACTGGAGGAAGCAGGAGTAAAAACTGAAAAGGGGAAAATCGTAGTGGATGATTTCTACCGAACCAACGTGCCTGGAGTATATGCAATTGGCGACATAGTTCACGGACCAGCACTTGCTCACGTCGCATCTGCTGAGGGTGTAATCTGTGTTGAAAAGATTGGCGGCCTTGATGTCAGACCTCTTGATTATGCTAATATACCTGCATGTACATACACAACCCCTGAGGTGGCATCGGTAGGATTGACAGAAGAAGGAGCAAGAGATGCCGGTTATGAGATTAAAGTCGGAAAGTTTCCTTTTACTGCTTCAGGGAAGGCCTCTTCAGCAGGTGCCAGGGACGGGTTTGTCAAGCTGATTTTCGATGCCAGGTACGGTGAGCTGCTCGGGGCACATATGATAGGGGCAAACGTAACCGAAATGATAGCAGAGATTGTAGTTGCGAGAAAGCTTGAAATTACCGGTCACGATCTCATCAAAGCGGTACATCCTCATCCAACCATGTCGGAAGCTATAATGGAAGCAGCCGCTGCGGCCTACGGAGAGGTTATTCATCTCTAAATTGAGAGAGGCCTACGCAACCATTCACTCTTTTATTACATCACTATTTTACTGAGGGGATGTTGCATCTGGCAACTTTTTATTATTTTTATAGTCCCAATCCAGACTCTTAAGGAGTTGAGCGAGACACGGAAAATAATCAAAGGTTGCCTGGCAGGCAACAGGCGTGATCAGGAGTTGCTCTATCGCAGGCATTCTCCTGCATTGTACGCCACCTGCCTGCAGTATTCCGGAAGTGACGAGGAAGCCATGGATGTATTGCAGGAGGGTTTTATTAAAATATTCAGCAATCTTTCTCAATATAAACATGAAGGTTCTTTTGAGGGATGGATGAGAAGAATTATCATTAACACAGCCCTGGAAAAATACCGGAGCAGGCACAATTTATATCGTGTTGATGATATTGACGGCATTGACGAACCGGAAGCTGAACCTGACACGGAAGATTACTCAGGTATTGAAGCAATGGAATTGCTGGCAATGGTAAGGGAGCTTCCTCCAAAATACAGAATGGTTTTTAACCTATATGCCATTGAAGGATATTCACATCGCGAGATAAGTGGTATGATGAGGATAACAGAGGGAACATCAAAGTCGAATCTTTCAAGGGCAAGAGGAATATTGCAGAAGAAACTTGAAGCAGAAATGGGAATAAAATTGCGTGTCGTTGATGCAAGATAGTAAAGCTCATATTGATATCATATTCCGTAACGGGCTCAAGGGTCTGGAAGTGCTTCCTCCCCCTGCTGCCTGGAATGAGATATCAGAGTCGACAGCCCTCACCTCGGGTCGAAGAGCCTATCTCAGCATAGCAGCCTCCGTAGCGGTGCTGGTTACAATGGCCTCCGCCTTATGGCTGTTTACGCAAACACTAATGACATCGTGGACTGATCCGGGAGCCCTTACCCTTAATCAGGATGTCAGACCTGCAGGCAGCTTTAGTGAACCTCTTTTGGTAAACCTTGATCTTCCCGAGGCAGGTACTGATTTTATAAAGGAAAACAATGATGCGGCATCGCTGACACAGAGTGCTCTGCCGGAAACACAATATGAAAATCAGGTTATGGCTTTTGCTGTAGGCAGGGAAGAGCTTGAAGTTTTTGAAGGTGATAATGATTCAGAGGGGAGTCCTCAGGAGATAATCCCAGAAGTCTTGCCTCTATCAGGATACACCAGGGTCATCCCTGACGGATATAATCATATCACTGATCTATCCTCAATGTCTGAGCCAAAAGCCCAAAGATGGATGATTGGCGGCGGAATTACCCCTTCCTATCAGATCAGACCTTCGTCAGATGATCCCGTTATACGCAGCATGCTTGAATCAGAAAGAGCATATATTTCTTATTCGGGAGGTGTCTCCGTTGCTTTCAGTTTTAATGACAGGCTGTCCCTGAGTACTGGTCTTTACTATTCAGCCGTAGGCCAGATGATAGACAATATAGCAACCTACTCGGGGTTCTCACCCTTCGTTGCCACCAAGGGCGGTAGTGATATTACGGTGAACACCACATCAGGTAATATTATAAGCACAAACGGCGATCTTTACATTTATGACAAAGCGGCTAAAAGGGTCAACACTAAATATGGAAAAGATATATTTGACCCTGTTAAGGAGGGATTGCCCTATTCAGGCAGCAATCTGATGCAGCAGTTCGGTTATCTTGAGATGCCTTTTATGCTGAGGTATAAGGTTATTGACCGCAGTCTTGACCTTAATCTTCTTGGAGGTGTCTCCTATAGCCTGATGGTGGGGAATTCTGTTTATGCAATATCATCGGTGGGAGAAAAGATCTATACAGGCTATACCGAAGGACTGAGTCCGTTCAATATAAGCAGCAGCATGGGTGTGGGTATGTCCTACAGTCTCTCAAATGTCGTTTCTCTGAATGTAGAGCCTATGCTCAGGTATAACATCAGTACTATTGGTTACGAAGTAACGAACATATCAAAACCCTGGTCTTTTGGCGTCTTTTCAGGATTGTTTTTCCGTTTCTGATAGTGGCAGCTTCTGATAAGAAGCAACTGCAGGGTCTATATCCTGTACATTAACTTCCCGCTGCAATCTGTTTTTTTATTGCTACCTTTGCACTTTTCCCGTGAAATCATTACAGATATGAGAAGCAGAAGCAGAAGAGCCCTATTGACTGGTATTGTGATTGTAGGTTTATTGGCCGTGGTATCACTGATTACACAGAGTTTTAACGGTGATGATTTATCTGAGGCACGTTCAGTTAATACCGGAAGTGAGTTGAATTATTATGTGGGAGCGTTTTCTCTTCCTGATGTATTTGATTTTGCGGGAGAAAGGATGCCTCTCGAAAATTTCGACACCCGTGAAAGTCTTGACAGGGAATTGTTGATAAGCGCTTACCGTCATTCAGCGACAATAGCACTTATCAAAAGAGCCAACAGGTTTTTTCCCGTAATTGAACCTATCCTAAAGGAGTATGGATTGCCCGATGACTTCAAGTACCTCGCCGTTGCTGAGAGCGACTTGTCGAATGCCATTTCACCGGCAGGTGCTACCGGGTTCTGGCAGATAATGCAGGCTACCGGCAGGGAGTATGGTATGGAGATAAACGGGGAGGTGGACGAGAGGTATGATCTTGAAAAATCGACACGGTTTGCCTGCAGGTATATATTGAAGGCATACGAGAAGTATGGCAACTGGACGATGGCGGCGGCATCATATAATGCAGGCAACAGAGGTATTGATGAGCAGATCAGGATACAGAATGAGGAAAGCTATTACGATTTGCTGCTGAATGAAGAGACTGCAAGATATATCTTCAGGATAGCCTCATATAAGCTTATTTTCAATGATCCTCAAAGATATGGCATTACCATTGACGAAACAGATCTCTATCCTGAGATCCCTTACTTTGAAGTTAAGGTTGATACAGCAGTTACAAGCTTTGAGAAGTTTGCTAAACATTTCGGCACAAATTACAAGATACTGAAATACCTGAATCCATGGCTGAGGAGGCCTGAACTGACTAACAGGCAGGGCCGCGAATATACAATCAGGATACCTGCACCGGGAGCAAGAACTGTTTCGTCTTCAGATGAACAATAAGATATTTTCCAGGTAAAAGCATCTGCATGCAGGAAGAGATTTCTATCACAGGCGCCAGGGTTCATAACCTAAAAAACATAGACCTGGTAATCCCCAGGAACAGGCTTGTTGTAATAACCGGTTTGAGTGGTAGCGGTAAGTCATCTCTGGCCTTCGATACAATATATGCAGAAGGCCAGCGAAGGTATATGGAGACTTTGTCAGCATATGCAAGACAATTCCTTGGAGGCATGGAACGTCCTGATGTCGACAGAATAACGGGATTAAGTCCTGTCATATCTATAGAACAGAAGACTACAAACAGGAATCCACGTTCGACAGTCGGTACCATCACCGAAATATATGATTTCCTGAGACTACTGTTTGCCAGAGCTTCTGAAGCATGGTCGTGGGCTTCAGGGGAGAAAATGGTAAGGTATACCGATGACAGAATAGTGGAACTGATAGGGGAAGAGTTTAAGGGGAGAAGCATATATCTTATGTCTCCGGTAATTAAGGGAAGAAAAGGCCATTACCGGGAGCTTTTTGAGCTGATGAGGAGGAAGGGCTATCTTACAGCACGCATAAACGGAGAAATCAGGGAGATAACTCCGGGCATGAAGCTTGACAGGTACAAAACACATCATATTGAACTGGTTATTGACAAGCTGCGGGTTGGAGATGTCACCAATAAAAGGATACGTGATTCTGTAATAACGGCACTCGATCAGGGTGACGGTGTTATGATGTTAATAGACAAGGAATCACAGCAGCAGAGGTATTTCAGCAGACATCTTATGTGTCCGGTAACAGGTATATCATATAATGAGCCTGCTCCTCACAGTTTCTCTTTCAACTCTCCCCAGGGGGCCTGTCCGGTCTGCAAGGGACTGGGTGAGGTTTCACGGATTGATGTTGACAGAATTATTCCCGACAGAAATCTAAGCATAAGAAAAGGAGCATTGGCTCCTGTAGGGAAATACCGTAATATATGGATATTCTGGCAACTCGAGGCACTGGCTGCCAGGAACGGTTTTACTCTTGACACCCCTGTAAAGGATATTCCGGAGGAGGCAGTGAGCAAGATACTTTTCGGTTCAGACGAGGTTCTGAGGCTTTCGAACACACCTTTGGGTATGACCTCGAATTATGCTCTTACTTTTGAGGGTGTGGTCAGCTTCATCAGCAACACCGAGGTCTCTAACGGAAACGGTAACACCCGTGAGGGAACAAAGACAAGAGATAGTTATGTCAATTATGAGACCTGTGAAGAGTGTGGAGGCACAAGACTAAGGAAAGAGGCACTCTGGTTTCGTATTGCAGGAAAGAATATCGGGGAGCTTGCTTCAATGGACATCGGGGAACTCAATTCGTTCCTGAACGGAATAGAGGAGCAGATGACTGAACGCCAGAAAAAGATAGCTTCTGAGATATTGAAGGAGATCAGGTCACGCCTTAGTTTTCTTGATGGTGTCGGCCTTAACTATCTGTCTCTTAACCGTGGCGCCAGGACACTGTCAGGGGGTGAGAGCCAGAGGATAAGGCTGGCAACTCAGATAGGATCAAGGCTCGTTAATGTCCTCTATATACTTGATGAACCGAGTATCGGATTACATCAGCGGGATAACAGAAGGCTCATTGATTCACTTCAGAGATTAAGAGATTCGGGTAATTCAGTAATTGTAGTTGAGCATGACAGGGATATGATACTGTCAGCCGATCACATCATCGATCTTGGACCTGGCGCAGGTCGTAACGGCGGCCTGCTGGTTGCCCAGGGTTCCCCCGATGAAATAATGAAGATGGATACTCTTACAGCCGGGTACCTTAATGGAAGCAGGCTGATAACACTCCCCGGAACAAGGAGAAATGGGAATGGAAGGTGCCTTCATATTAAGGGAGCTTCGGGCAATAATCTTAAGAGCGTTGATGTTGACCTTCCGCTGGGAATGTTTGTTTGTGTGACCGGAGTTTCAGGTAGCGGAAAGTCAACACTGATAAATCACACCCTGCATCCATATCTTGCGTCAAGGTTGCATGGTGCCGGACGTAGCTGGCTGCCGGTAGGCGAGATCAGTGGTGTTGAAAATATTGATAAGGTTATTGAGGTAAGTCAGGCTCCGATAGGAAGAACGCCCAGGTCTAACCCTGCTACTTACACCGGCGTTTTTACAGATATCAGGAAACTGTTCGAGCAGACTACAGAGGCGAAAATCAGAGGTTTCGGTGCAGGCAGGTTTTCATTTAATGTGAGGGGAGGGCGATGTGAAGCTTGCGAGGGGGCCGGCGTCAAAACAATAGAGATGAATTTCCTGCCCGATGTCTACGTGGTATGCAGTGAATGTAACGGAAAGCGATACAACCGTGAAACGCTTGAGGTTCAGTATAAGGGAAAGACAATTAGTGATGTACTTGATATGACAGTCAATATGGCTGTTGAATTCTTTTCCAATATACCTTCAATTTACAAAAAGGTAAAGACAATTCAGGAAGTAGGATTGGGTTACATCAAGCTGGGACAGCCGTCGACGACACTTTCCGGTGGTGAATCGCAAAGAGTAAAGCTGTCGGCTGAACTGGCACGACGAGATACAGGCAAAACCATGTATATCCTCGATGAACCCACAACAGGCCTGCATTTTGAAGATGTGAGAGTGTTGCTTGATGTTCTCAACAAACTGGTAGACAGGGGTAATACGGTTATAGTTATAGAGCACAACATGGATGTCATAAAGATGGCCGATTATATTATTGATCTTGGCCGCGAGGGAGGCAGAGAAGGAGGTATGGTTGTCGCTGCCGGCACTCCTGAGGAGGTGAAGCAATGTGATGAAAGTCTTACAGGAGTATTTCTCAGTAAGGAACTTTGAGTTCCGGTACAGTATATAGATGATAAATTGAATATATTTATAGGCGTAAAACAGTAAAATATTTGAAGCATGGATAATTCAGCAGACCTGGTCAGGGAAGCGTTTGAGTCAAAGACATGGAATGAGATCCATACAATGGACTCATGGAGAGTGTTTAAAATTATTTCAGAGTTTGTTGAAGGCTTTGAAAAGCTAGCACGAATCGGGCCATGTGTATCTGTCTTTGGTTCAGCACGTACACACCACAATAACAAGTACTACAGGCTGGCGGAAGAACTGGCATTTCAGCTTACCCAGAAGGGTTATGGTGTGATAACCGGAGGTGGCCCTGGCATAATGGAGGCAGCAAATAAGGGGGCCAGAAGGGGTAACGGCAAATCGGTGGGGATAAACATTGATCTTCCGTTTGAACAGAAACCCAATGATTACATCGATAAAGACAAACTGATTACTTTCGATCACTTTTTCATCAGAAAGGTGATGTTTATGAAATATGCCCAGGGATTTATTGTATTGCCGGGCGGTTTCGGAACCTTTGATGAACTTTTTGAAGCTATAACCCTCATACAAACGCGTAAGATAGGGGCTTTTCCAATAATTCTGGTAGGTAAGAAATATTGGGAAGGACTGGTAAAATGGATTGAGGAGGTGATGCTTGATGAGGGTAATATTTCAGAGGCTGACATGGAACTCTTCTCTGTTGTTGACACACCCGACGAAGCTGTGGCGCTTATTGACAGCTTCTACACAAGGTACCTGCTCAGTCCGAACTTCTGATAATTACAAAAAAGAAATATAACGGTAGATGAATCGTTTAGTGAAAATCATTTGCCAGTTAAGCATTCTGCTTTTTATTACTGAGGCTGCCGAGTGTCAACAGATATCGGTATCGGTCAGTAATAAGGGAGAGTGGAGCCAGGGAGGCTGGTCTCGTATAGAGATTATGATCTCAGGTGCAGATGGTTGTGGTCCGTGCAGGATTGTTCAGTATTTTCCCGAAGGGGTTACATTCAGAGCTGTGGAGACGGCAGGTTCAGACATCTTCTCAGTAGATAATGAGTTAAATATTGTCTGGGCCCGGATGCCGGCCGGAAAGAGTGCGAGTGTGGTTTATGAAGTTATGCCAGGTTATGAATTGTCTGGTCAGCAGGAGATTACAGGAAGGTTTTACGGGGTGAACAGAGACAAAACAAGGATTACAACAGAGGTGCCTTCCATTAAGGTTGATATTATGCCGGGTACAGGAGAAATGGAAGCCAAAGAGAGGTTGACCAGACAGTCGGAACATGACATCGGTAAACAGGCAGCGAAAGAAGTTTCCGGCATTAAGGGAAGTAACCGGGTTGTCTTCAGAGTACAAATACTGACATCTTCATCATTGCTGAAAGAGGAGGAGTTGAAGGAACGACTTGGAATAACTTTCAATGATAAGGTCACTGTTGTTCCCTCAGGTGGTCTTTACAGGTATCAGGCAGGAGAGTGTTCAACTTATGAATGTGCCGTTGATATACTAGAGAGATTCAGGAGAGCCGGAGTCTCCGGTGTTTTTGTCACAGCTTTCAGGGGTGACGAACAGATTTCTGTAGGCCAGGCCCGTGATATAATACGTAAGTGATCATTTTTTAGAACTGCGCTCAATCTCCCGGCGAGCATCTTTTTGCTTCAGATCCTCTCTTTTATCATAGGACTTTTTACCTTTTGCCAGGGCAATCTCCAACTTTGCCAGGCCACGTTCGTTGACAAAAATCTTCAGAACTATAATAGTCAGGCCGCTCTCCCTGACTTTTCGTTCCAGCTTTCTTAATTCACGGGCAGTAAGCAGCAGCTTTCTCTCTCTCAGAGGATCGTGGTTGTTAATATTTCCCCAGGAGTACTCTGATATGCTTAAACCTTTAACATACAATTCTCCCTTGTAAAACTGACAATATGAATCATTAAGGCTGGCTTTGCCCTGTCTCAGAGCCTTTATCTCAGTTCCCCGCAATTGAATACCTGCTATATATTTTTCAATAAACTCATATTCAAAAGAGGCTCTTCTGTTCCTGATAACGATATTACTGGTATCTCTTTTCATGTTGCCTATGCGAATATTGAAAAGTAGATACCTTCTATGACGACACGAAGTATCCAGTTCAGGACAACATAGATAGCGACAATAGAGACCCACGCAGCGATCATCAGAGGCATCTTTTTATGTTCGGGTGGATTTGTCATCTTTTCCATCCCCAGCCAGAAGATATACAACCCGTACAGAGCAAGAAGATTAATAAACAGAAGGGATTCGAACAGAAGACTTATTATCTGACAGATGAAATATGGCCCCAGCGAATACCCTACAAGTTTAAATGATCTGGCGAAGTCTTTTCCAAGATCAAGGGCATTGGTTATTTCATTAAGTACCAGTGCTGAGATATATGTGGCAACGATGAAGAGTATAAAATACCTGACGCCAAGGAAGATAGGATAGAATAAAGAGAGGCCGCCATGTGTAAAGAAGAGTGAACCCAGTATTGCAGAGAGAGAGGCAAGAGATATCAAAGGCAGAAAGAAACTTCTTCTCATATCAGTTACAGGCCTGTTTTCGGAATGAATTATCTGCCACGCTCTTTCCGGTCTTACCAGAAGATTGACTATTCTGTAATAAAGAAACCTGAAGTCCATTGTCAATGTGATCTTTCTGCCCGGCAAAAGTAAAGAAATTTATCTTTATGTTTGTCATCTTCGCACCTATTGAATCTGAAGCTTTGTTATAACCGTAAATCTGAATCTATGAAAGAGGGGTATGATTTGATCGTAATCACAGGCCCTACTGCTTCGGGGAAGACTGCTGTTGCAGCGGGAGTGGCCTCTGCTATTGGCGGTGAGATTATCAGTGCCGATTCAAGGCAGGTGTACAGGGGTATGGATTTAGGTACCGGGAAGGATTATAGTGACTATATAGTAGATGGCAGAAAGGTTCCGTACCATCTTATAGATATTACAGATGCCGGATGCAAATACAATGTCTTTGAATATCAACGTGATTTTCTGATGGTATATAATAACCTGAAGGAGAGATCGGTTACCCCGGTTGTATGTGGCGGATCAGGAATGTACCTTGACAGTATAGTAAGCGGCTACAGACTGCTTCCGGTACCTGTTAATGAGGATCTGCGCAGAGAGCTTGCAGACTGCAGCCTTGAAAAGCTCAGGGATATTCTTTCGACATATAAAAAATTGCATAACCTTACAGATGTAGATAATAAAAAGAGAGCTGTCAGGGCCATTGAGATAGAGATGTTCTATTCCTCAAGGCGGCCTGAGGAGATCAGCTTTCCGGAAATCAGGCCACTGATATTTGCTGTCAGCTACGATCGTGAGGAGAGAAGAAGGAGAATAACCCGGAGACTCAGGCTACGGCTTAAGGAAGGCATGATAGAAGAGGTGGAGAGGCTTCTCGCTTCTGGTGTTGATGAAGAAACACTTATCTACTACGGACTTGAATACAAATATATAATGCTGTTTGTCAGGGAAGAGCTTAGCTATGAAGAGATGTTCCGCGGCCTGGAAACAGCCATTCACCGGTTTGCAAAGAGGCAGATGACCTGGTTCCGGGGGATGGAACGCAGGGGGGTGAGGATACACTGGATCGACGGCAACGAACCACTTGATTCAAAGATCGGTATGATCATTGAAAAGTGGCAGAAGATTTAAATCTCCCGGCAAATTTACTTCAAATATTCATCGAGGAATTCAAAGAATTCCCTCTGCCATATTATTGAGTTCTGTGGCTTTGTAACCCAGTGGTTTTCATCATGGAAGAACAGCAGCCTGCTGGGGATACCCCTCAGTTGTGCGGCATTGAATGCCTCGAGACTCTGCGAGTATGGTATCCGGAAATCATTCTCTCCCACAATAATAAGTATTGGTGACGTCCACTTGTCAACCTTCAGATGGGGTGAGAATTTGTAGCTCTCAGGTTTAGGTTCTTCCCAGTACGGTCCTTCAATATCCTTGTTGGGGAACCAATACTCTTCGGTTGAGCCGTACCAGCTTTCAAAGTTGTACATACCACAATGGGAGATCAACGCACTGAACCTGCCTTCATGGATGCCGGCAAGATAGAAAACGCTGAATCCTCCATAGCTTGCTCCGACAGCGCCAAGTCTTTTTTCATCAACGAAAGGCTCCATGGCCATGGCATCGATAGCATCGAGGTAATCCTGCATATTCTTTCCTCCATAATCGCCGGAAATCTGCTCTCTCCATTCGCTTCCGAAACCACTGTTACCGCGGCGGTTAGGTGCCACCACAATATAACCGTGAGCGGCCATCATCTGGTAGTTCCACCTGTATGACCAACCCTGGCCGAGCGGGCCCTGAGGTCCGCCCTTGGCATAGAGAAGGGCCGGATACTTCTTTGAGGGATCGAAATCGGGAGGATAAATGACATACATCTGAAGGTCCTTGTTATCTTTTGTTTTGATGTATCTCTCTTCGACCTTTCCCATTCTGACGTAGTCGTAGATATGCCGGTTGACATCCGTGATCTGCTTTATTTCACCGGTTGTTGCGTCTACAACGGCTGCCTCTCTTGCCATTGACATTGAATTGATTCCTGCAATAAGAGTGTTTCCGTTCGCTGCTACCAGAGACAGATCATGAAGTCCCGAAGTCACTCCTGATATTTCACCAGTTGTGAGGTCGATTGAAAAGATCTGGGTTGTTCCCAGCCAGGGGCTTGTAAACCAAATATGGTCATTATCTGACCAGACCAGGCTTCCTGCATTATAGTCCCATCCCTTTGAAGCATGTTCCCGCCTGCCTGTGTTAAAGTCATAAATGAAGATCCTTTCAAGGTCAGACTCATACCCGTCTTCCTCCTGGCTGATCCATGCAATTTTTGACCCGTCAGGAGAGAAAACAGGAAATTTGTCATAACCCATATTCCCTTCCGATATATTTGTTACCACACCTGATTCAAGGTCAGCAATAAAAACATCACTGTTGGTACTAATGGAATATTGCTTTCCTGTCAGATGTTTGGAGGTATATGCTATCTTTTTTCCGTCAGGACTCCAGGCAATTTCTGCTGCATCGTACCAGGGGGCCGTCGGGGACTCAAAACGCTGACCATCCATCAGGTCCTTTTCACCCGACACTGAAACACCATCAAATGATGCAACGAAGAGATGACTGTAGGAGTAATCATGCCAGCTGTCCCAATGTCTGTACATCAGATCGTTAATTATCCTTACATTTGCTTTTGGCAGGTCATGTTTTTCGTTTGCTGTCTGGTCGAGTTTCACCCTTCTTGTGAACCATATCTTATCACCGGCAGGAGAAATACTGTATGACTCGAAGTTGCTGAGGCCTGTAATTTCTCTTGCATTTGAGCCATCAGGATTCATCGACCATAGTTTACCCTGTTTTACAAACGCAACCCTTCCGCCTCCTGAAAACCATTGAGGTGATGATGCTCCCTGGCTTGTAATCCGAGCCGGTTCACCATCTTCAACAGGCACTGACCAAATGTTTGTCAGCCGCGCTTCGGTGTTAAGATCATATTTGGTGAGGGTGTAGAGAACGGTTTTGCCATCAGGCGACAGAACCAGTGATCCCATCCTGGCAAATTTCCAGAGTATCTCAGGGGTCATGACACCTCCTGCCTTTTCTGCCTCGTTAAGCTCATTGTTAATTTCAGGCACGAATGAATCAGCCTTCTTTTCCCTGTTGGTACATGATCCGGTGATGATCAGCACACTCAGGGCAACCGGTAAAAAGAATACTTTTCTCATTATTTAAGGGCCTCCATAACTTTGGTTTTCAGCTCATCGTACAGTTCCGGATTGTCCTGGAGTATCTGCTTGACGGCATCTCTGCCCTGTCCAAGTTTAGTCTCTCCATAACTGAACCATGAGCCGCTCTTTTTTACAATATTGAAATCTACACCAAGATCAACAATCTCTCCCGACTGTGATATTCCTGCACCATAAAGAATGTCAAAGTCGGCCTTCCTGAAGGGAGGTGCAAGTTTGTTCTTGACAACCTTAACCCTGGTTCTGCTGCCAATCACTTCCTCCCCCTCCTTTATCTGGTTCGTCCTTCTTATATCGAGCCTGACAGAAGCATAGAACTTCAGGGCATTTCCCCCGGTAGTGGTTTCGGGATTGCCAAACATTATTCCTATTTTTTCGCGGAGCTGGTTGATAAAGATGCAGGTCGTATTTGTCTTAGAGATATTTGCAGTTAGTTTTCTGAGAGCCTGGGACATCAGTCTGGCCTGCAATCCCATTTTTGAGTCTCCCATCTCTCCCTCAATCTCCGCTTTAGGCGTAAGCGCTGCCACAGAGTCTATCACTATAATATCTATGGCCCCCGACCTTATTAGATGATCAGCAATCTCAAGTGCCTGTTCTCCGTTATCAGGCTGTGAAATTAAAAGGTTCTCAACATCCACACCCAATTTTGATGCATAGAACCTGTCGAAAGCATGTTCGGCATCTATCATTGCTGCAATACCACCGTTTCTCTGTGCCTCGGCGATTGCATGAATTGCCAGGGTCGTCTTGCCTGAAGCTTCAGGGCCATATATTTCTATTACCCTGCCTCGCGGAAAACCACCAATGCCAAGAGCGGCATCCAGACCTATAGAACCTGTTGATATTGTCTGAATGTTTTCAATCGGATTATCACCAAGTTTCATTATGGTGCCCCGGCCGTAGTCCTTTTCAATCTTACCAAGTGTAATCTCAAGTGCCTTGAGCTTCTCTTTGTTGATCTCTTTTTTTTCTTTTTCCATTTTTATTATGATTGGCTGTTTCAGATTATTCCAGATTTTTAAAGATCTGTGCAGAGTGATTTTTTGTATCCACTTTAGCGATTATCTTTTCAATAATCCCATTCTCGTCAATCAGAAAAGTCGTCCTTTTAACACCGAAGACTTTTTTTCCGTACATGTTTTTCTCTCCCCAAACGCCATATTCTCCCAGGATTTTCTTTTCAGGATCGGCAATCAGAGGGAAGGGGAGGTTGTATTTTTCAGAGAACTTAAGATGGGACTTTTCAGTATCAGGACTCACTCCGATTACTGCAAATCCCTTATCAAGCAGGTCAGAGTAGTTGTCGCGAAGGTTGCAGGCTTCTGCCGTACACCCCGGGGTGTCATCCTTGGGGTAAAAATAGAGAACTACTTTTTTCCCTTTGAAATCAGTCAGGGAAACCCTGCTGCCATCCTGAGCTATTCCCTCGAATAGTGGAGCTTTTTGTCCTTCAGCTACTTGTGTCATTGTATTGCAATTTTATTGTTAGACGTAAATTTAAGAAGTTTGAACTGTTATTAATAGCCATATTTGATTTTATTATTAACAACAGTTGAAAATCAAATCGGTTGTGTTAATTTTGTAACATACAGAAAAACAATAATCTAATATAAGGAGGGGGGTATTGTGCCAAAGATGGATATGAGGAAGATGTTGACTTGCCGGATTTTAATACTGGGTTTACCGATTATATTTCTGTTGTCAGAGCCTGTTGAAGGTCAGAGGGTAACAGGACAGTCAGCAGCTGAAGCCTTTTCATTGGGAGAATATCAGAAGGCTTATGATCAATACATGATTTTGTTGGAAAGTTTTCCACGCGATCCGTTATATCTGTATGGGGCAGGCGTCAGCCTTGTAAAACTAAAGCGTTCACCTGCTGAAGCTGCTGATCTGATTGATAGAGCAATTACCAGTACCTCGGCAATCAGAACCATTCCCGGCGAAGCACTGTTCTATCTGGGAAGGGCATTGCATATGGCAGGACGTTACGACGAAGCCACAGATGCTTATGAGAAGTTCAGTGACGCTGCCGGGCGCAGGGAGGCTCGTGCTTTAGGGGTGCAGGACCTGATCAGGGACTGTGTTGAAAGGCGTGGGGAGATAAAAGAACAAGAGAAGGAAAAGGAGATGCCGGTTATAGTTGATTCATTATCAGTGAAAGATACCAATATGCCTGAGCCATTGCCGGTAGCAACCGACTCTCTGCTTGATGCAGCTCTCAGGCACAGGCTTGTTGCCGATTCATTGAAAAGGGAGGCCGGGACTGACACGGCTTTGCTCAGGAAATCATCAGCTGATATTGCAATTTCAGACAGTCTTATGGCAAAGGCCGGAATAGCTGTTAAGGATACAAGTGTCAGAGATATAAAACTGCCTGAAGAAGTACCAGTTACAAAAACTGATGTTTCTGACGAAGCGATAACCACCGGCGACACACTGAAGCCTGACCCACTGGCCCGCGTTGAAAGAAATCAGGAGCAGGAAAGACCCATCACGTCACTGTTTGAACTAAAGGCTCAATCGCACTACGATAAGAATAATCCAATAACAGTATCCTCGGGTTTTCCCGATGGTTTCTTCTATTCCATCCAGATGGCCGTTTTCAGAAACCCTGTTGCTCCTTCTCACTTTAAAAGTCTCTTCCCTGTTTTCGGAATAAAGACACCGGGGAGTGAACTGACATTTTATTATGCCGGACTATTCAGGGCGGCTGCTGATGCTTCAAAGGCTCTGCCGGTAGTCAGAAATCAGGGTTTTCGTGATGCATTTGTGGTAATATTCATGGATGGTAAGCCGGTTTCTGCCGAGAGAGGATCAATACTTGAAAAGGAGTGGGCAGCAAGAGGTTTTGACGAATGGAGTGGAGTTGTGCCGAAAGCAGCACAGATATCAGAGCCTGCCGATACAGTCCCGCCGATGCTTTTATTCAGGGTTGAGGTTATGCGGACCAATAAGGAGATTGAAGTGAGGCAACTGACAGCACTTGAAAAGATAGCTGCCGGGAAAGGATTGGACATAATGAACCCTTCAGCTTCTGTTTTTGTCTATTTAGTCGGAAAATTTCTTACTTTTGAATCTGCTTCCTCATTTGCAGATCTTCTTGTAAGGAACGGCTATAAGGAAGCCAGGGTTGCCGCTTACCTTGGAAGCAGGGAAATACCTGTTGAAACGGCGCTTAAGTATTTCGACCGATGAAATTATGGTAAAGGAAAGAACATCACCAGGAGACCAGTCACGGGAAGATGTCGGCAGCGAAAGACTTCTGATACTCTACAATGACGATCACAACAGTTTTGATCACGTGATACAGTCGCTCGTTGAAGTTTGCGGCCATGATGAAATACAGGCTGAGCAGTGTGCCGTGATAGCACATTTCAGAGGTAAATGTGACATCAGCAGGGGTAGCATTGGATTACTATCAGCTATGCAGGCCTCACTTCAGGGCAGAGATTTGACAGTTGAAATAATTTAAAAATACAGTATGTCACTAGGAGTTATTATCTTTTTTATTCTGCTTGGAATTCTCCTTTTTGTTGTAGAGTTCATGCTGGTACCCGGAATTACTATCGCGGGAATAGGTGGAGCAATATTTGTGATCGGCGGAATAGTGATGGCATTTATCGATCACGGAACGTCTGCAGGTTTCGGGGTGCTTATAGGAACTGCTATCTTGCTGATAGTAGTCGTGACGATGATGCTCCGCGCCGGAACATGGAAGAAACTGATGCTCTCAACTACCATCGACGGCAAGGTTGATACCGTTCATAAAGAAGAGGGCAGAGTTAAGGCAGGTGACAAGGGAGAGTCAATAACACGCCTGAACCCTATGGGCAAGGTGATGGTCAACGGAGAATTTTATGAAGCCAAGGCACTCGATATTTTGATTGATCAGCGTACCAAAATTGAAGTGGTAGAGGTGGAAAATAATAAACTGATTGTAAAACCAATTAAATAATTATAGTTATGGGAGACATTGGAGTATATGTATTTATTATAGTAGGATCAATAATCCTGCTCTGGCTTTTATTGTACCTGATCCCTATAGGTTTGTGGTTTCAGGCACTTGTCTCGGGAGTGAGAATATCACTGCTGCAGCTTATTTTCATGAGGTGGAGAAAAGTACCGCCTTCAATTATCGTTGGTGCAATGATTGAAGCTGATAAAGCTGGTATCAAACTTAACAGAGATGACCTCGAGGCCCACTATCTTGCAGGTGGCCGGGTAGCGCAGGTGGTCCATGCACTTGTCTCGGCGTCGAAGGCGAACATAGATCTGCCGTTTAAAATGGCAACAGCGATTGATCTTGCAGGGAGGGATGTGTTTGAGGCCGTTCAGATGTCCGTTAATCCAAAGGTGATAGACACACCCCCGGTAACTGCAGTCGCGAAGGATGGTATTCAGCTTATTGCAAAAGCAAGAGTAACGGTAAGGGCTAACATCAAACAGCTTGTCGGTGGTGCTGGTGAAGATACTGTTCTTGCCAGGGTTGGTGAAGGTATTGTGTCATCAATCGGTTCAGCAGATAGTCACAAGTCAGTCCTGGAGAATCCTGACTATATTTCAAGAGTTGTTCTTGACAAGGGTCTTGATGCGGGAACTGCATTTGAAATTCTTTCAATTGATATAGCTGATATTGATATAGGAAAGAATATAGGTGCCGTTCTTCAGATGGATCAGGCCAACGCCGACAAGAATATTGCCCAGGCCAAAGCTGAAGAGAGAAGAGCTATGGCCGTGGCTCTCGAACAGGAGATGAAGGCCAAGGCACAGGAGGCTCGTGCCAAGGTTATCGAGGCAGAGGTGCAGATTCCGCTGGCAATGGCAGAGGCTTTCAAGTCGGGCAATCTTGGTGTGATGGACTATTACAAGTTTAAGAACATAGATGCTGACACCCAGATGAGAGACAGTATTTCAAAATCGGGTAGCGGAGGTAAGAAGCCTAATACCTGATAAGATTAGACTGACTCGTCGTTCTTCTTTCTGTTATTTCTGAAAAAACTTGCGAGAGCCCGGTCAAACAGAGTTAACAGAAATACTGAGACTGAAAGCCAGACAAGAACTGTAGGAATGCTTATCCCGTCAGGGCCGAAGGGTTTAAAATCCGGCAAAAGAGGTTTGAATTCTGAGAGAAAGCCTCTGACGCTTCCAAAGAGGTTATCTGGCAAGTCACTCCCTGGCAGAATGGCCAGTATAGATATCAGTAGCAGGAACAATGTACCCGTAAGTATCATTGACGGAAGTTTAAACGGAGGAGTATAGCTGGTGGCCCATGTTACACGTTCCAGTGTAATCCGGGTCATCACTCTTTCCGTAAAGCCGTCTGGCGCATGCTCTTTTGTTTCACTCATCAGGTATTTAACCAACCTGTCATCTTCTTCGGAATAGTTATGCATTGTAAACCTCCTCATTTTTCATTTCGACGTCTCTTATTGTCTCAAGCATTTTTCTTCTGGCCCTGAATAGCCTGATTTTAACATTCTCTCTTGTAATGGATGTTACTTTTGATATCTCTTCTGTTGACATCTCTTCATAATAGTAAAGTGTTATCAGAGCTCTCTCTTCGGCATTGAGTTTTTTCAGGGCATAATTTACCAGTTCATTGCGATGCTCCCTTACAGCTTCCTCTTCTGTGTCTGTCCGGCCCAGGAATGCGCTGGCATCGGACGGAAATTCCTCCAGTGAAATAATCTCTCCCCTTCGTGTCCGCAAATATGATACAGAGGTATTATATACAATTCTGTATAGCCATGTGGCAAATCCTGCTTTGAACCTGTAATCTCCCAACGCCCTGAAAGCCTTCATAAACGCATCCTGCGCTATCTCTTCAGCATCCTCCCGGTTACCGCATATCCTGAAAGCAAGGTTAAACGCATTGTCTTTATGCCTGTTAACAATGTAGGTATAAGCACCTGTACTGCCACCCAATACTTCCCTTATATAGTATGCGTCTCCTTTGTAAACCATTGTCTGTCATTTGACGCAGATCGTAAACCGCAGGTTACAGATGACAGCAAAAAAATATCTGAAATTGTGTAACCGAATCAGCCTCGCCTATGTCTAATGTGTGAAGTTAAACCAAAAAAAGAGACTAAGATGGAAGTAGCTATTACATTTATTGCATTATTTGCGACGATACTGGCAGCAATATATATATATTATACTACCAGATCGAAAGAGAGGCTCGCCCTAATTGAGAAAGGCGCTGACGCTTCATTGTTCAATACAGGTGCATCAGCCGGGGCGTTGAAGAGCAACAGGAATTGGGGGCTTTTTACCATTAAGACGGGTATGTTTCTTATGGGAATTGCCATAGGTATTATTGCCGGAGGAATTCTCAGCAATCTGGGAGTCATGAATGAAGGAGTAAACTATACCTCAATGATATTCTTCTTCGGTGGATTAAGCCTGGTAGCCAGCTACCTGATAAAGATCAAAGGCAAGGAGAATTAGAGAGCAGTCTCAGACAACAGTTTTTCAGAAATCAGAGGGCTGTCATTCCTGCACCAGGAGTGACAGCCTTTTATTTTTCAAGGTAAAACTCTATCATGGCTGCGATTGCCCTTTGGCACACCTCGCAGAAGCCATCAGGTCCGTTGCTCTTCATCCGGCAGTCGTAGGCCGGCCTGTAGATGCCTTTCACCATGTACCCTCCCCCCTCGAACAGTCCTGTAATAGCGCGATAGGTGCTTTCATTTGGTGTCGGAACCGGGGTTCCTTCAGCAATAAGATCTTTCCACTTTGCAGCGAAGTTGACCAGAGTGGTGATATTTGGCTCCCAGGGCTCAACATGCAACGGGTAGAATTCTTCATAGGCAACTTCAGAAGAGTAGTACTCATCACCGAGGCCGGCGAAGCCGTGGCCCAGTTCGTGGACGAATACCTTGGGTGAAAGGGCGTGGTCAACGGTGGTACCGCTGTAGTAGTTGTACATGCCGCCTCCGCCATAGCGGGAGCTGTTGATCAGGACAACTATGTTGTCCCAGGGAGCGGCTCCGGCATAGTCATATACTTTTTTGAGATCCTGGGTGGTTAGGTACCTGTCAAGATCGAAAGTGTAGAAACTGGAGTTCAGGGCGGTACTGACGTATATGCCCTCACCCGGAACATCAGTGCCTGACTCGGCAGAAACAGCCTCCACGGCCCATATGTTAATGCGGTCACGGTAAAGGTCATAGGGTGGCTCGGCAAATAACACCCCGGCCATTTTTCTGACGTCGTTGCGGAACTTTTCCATTTCAGCGGCCGTGTAGCCCTCAGCAAGAAAAGCAATATCAACATTCCGTCGGTGATCGCCGCTGCCGTGAATGAGTGTGACAGATACGTCTGCAGACTTCTCCCTGATGATGAAATAATCTGCAGGATCGATAATGGTTTCATAAATTGAAGAGAAGTTACCGTCTCTCTCTCTCTTCGAGAGGACGAACTTCACCGTCTGTTTTGGAAATGGAAAGCGGGCAGATTCGAAGAACGCTTTTTCTAATTTCTTTGCCTCGGCTGTGGTCTGCCACTCCTGGAAAAGGGTACTGTAACCTCTTGAAAACAGCAGTTTGCCCGACTGAGGATCGAAAACCTCATATTTGATATTTCCGTAATCAAAAGGATCGACAAGCTTGGTGAATGTGCCTCCCCAGAATGGTTCTTCCTTCATGCCAGCCGGGTAGACCCTTACCTCCTGGTTGTTTCCGGCAAGGTAAAAATCAACCCTGAGGGACTTCTCATGGAACCATTCACTGAAATCTGTCTGACCGGTTAAGTATGCAGGCAGTAAGATAAATAGTATTATGCAAACTCTTTTCATTGTAATCATAGTTTGAATGACCAGCTGTAAAGCTATTAATTTTGGCTGGCAGAAAGGCATAAAATGACTATTTTTGCGACGTTAATCACAAAAAGGCAGTAATGATTGAACTTTTGAAAGATCCTGCAGACTGGCTTAAGGATATACTTATTAGCCTTGGTGCGGGAAAGGGACAGGCCTCTTTTCTCACGGCTGTAGTCCTTGCATCGGTTGTGTTCATTCTGAGTTACGGCGCAAATAAGCTGGTTAAGCTCTTTATAATAAAGATTGTGCACAGGGTCATCAGAAGATCCAGGGCCACCTGGGATGATATTTTCGTTGATAACAAGGTTTTTACCCGGTTGTCACACCTTGCACCTGCCCTGGTTATATGGGCAATGGCGGAATGGGCACTGGCCGATTATCCCGGGTGGATGGATGCGGTACAAAAGCTCTCATATATATATGCCCTGTTTATTTTGGGAACCGTAATCAACTCTTTGATTGAGTCGCTCCATCAGCTCTATATGAGAAAACCAGGTTCGGAGCGAAAACATATTAAGGGCTACGTACAACTGACAAAGATACTGGTCATAATCATAATTGTACTACTTATTATCTCACTGGTATTTAAAAAGGAGGTCGGCTCGCTGGTGATCGGTCTTGGTGGTATGGCTGCGGTTCTGATACTGGTTTTCCAGGATACGATACTTGGATTTGTTGCCAGCGTTCAGATATCAGGCAATCAAATGGTCAATATCGGTGACTGGATAACAATGCCTTCAAGAGGTGTTGACGGAGATGTAATTGACATGACCCTTTATACCGTGAAGGTCCAGAATTTTGACCGTACAATAGTTACTGTGCCGACAAATGCCCTGATGAAAGAGTCATTTCAGAACTGGGCCGGCATGGCGCAGTCAGGAGGAAGGAGAATAAAGAGGTCGATACGTATAGATATGAAGAGTATTAAGTTCCTTGATGAGGAGCTGAAGGAGAGATTGTACAGGATACAGATTCTCAGACCTTATATGGATGACAAGGAAGCAGAAATAAAAAAATACAATGCCGAACACGGTATAGACGACGGCTCACTGGTTAACGGCAGAAGGATGACCAATATAGGAACCTTCAGGGCTTACGCACAGGCCTACCTGAGCCGGCACCCGAATGTCAATACAGACATGACTTTGATGGTCAGGCAGCTGCAGCCCGACGAAAAAGGGTTGCCCCTGGAGATATATGTCTTCAGCAGGGAGAAGGACTGGGTGGTATACGAGGCGGTACAGGCAGACATTTTCGATCATCTTCTTTCTGTGATCAGGGAGTTTGATCTGAGGATTTTTGAGTATCCTACAGGTGAGGATATGAAGTTGCTGACTCATGCATAGTTGTTTTAACTCAATCAATATTAAAGGAATGGAAATTAACAGGAGAGTAAAGGAGTTTGTTTATGCCGATCTTAATGAGGAATTGGTAAAAGGAAAGGAAGACAGGTTTTGGCAATCGTTGAGGAAGACGGGAACAACACTCTGGCTTGATACAGGCGATATAGAAGAGGCAGAGGCCAACTGGTCTGCAGAAATGAGTGCCCTTACCACTAATAACACATTGTTGAACAATGAGATACAGAAGGGGATATACGACGATTTCATAGAAAAGGCAAAGAAAATTGTGGCTGATCTGCCTGAAGAGGAGAGGGTAAAGGAGATAGCTTTTATACTGAATGCACGTCATGGATTAAGGCTTGCCAAAAAGTTTGGCGGACTGGTAAGCGTTGAGCTTCACACCGATACGGCACATGATTATGATGCCATTATCAGATACGGGAAGCGCTACTTTGATATCTGCCGTGAAAATTTCATTGTAAAGGTTCCGTTGACGGCGACCGGCATGCTTGGTGCCCGTAAGCTAAAAGAAGAAGGTGTCAGGATAAACTTCACCCTTGATTTCAGTGCCCGGCAGAATGTACTTATTACCCATATCACACGACCCGATTATCTGAATGTGTTCCTTGGCAGGATTGGTGCATACATAGCAGATAACGGACTGGGTGACGGAGCGGGGGCAGGAGAGATGGCGGTGCTGTCGAGCCAGGGCTGGGTCACCAGGATTTCAGCGAAGAATCCATGGCCAACGAAACTCATAGCTGCCAGCCTCAGAAACTTCAGCCAGCTCGAGTTGCTGGCCGGTACTGATGTATACACAATGCCTCCGAAGGTGGCTGCGGCAGGAAGAAAAGAGCTGAGCGGCAATTTCATATCCAAACTGGGAGTAGTATACCCGGTAAATATGAGTGATTCGGGCAAAGGCACCGGTCTTGATAAATTCTGGGAGGTGGAGACCGAACTGGTTGATCTGGGTCGTGAACTGGCAGCCTCGCCGCCCGCTTCAGGAGAGGAACTGGAAACCAAAGTAAGGGAGGCAGGTTTCGGAGATATGTTTCCTGAACTGAGCAGAGAAGAATATGAAATAATAGCCAGAGATGGCAAGATACCTGTATTTAACCAGTGGGAGTCAAAATTGAGAAGGGGTGTTATTGCACCGGATACTCTTCTCACCCTGGCCGGTCTGGCGTCCTTTACCGCCGATCAGAAAGCCCTTGACGACAGGATAGGCAAAATAATCTACTAGATTATTGCATTTCTTTGTCTGCTTACCTCATACAGGATAATACCGGCGGCTACCGATACATTAAGTGAGCCGGCTGTTCCTGAAACAGGAATTCTTACCAGAGGGTCACATAATGACTCCAGCTCGCGGCTTATACCTCTGTCTTCAGAGCCCATTACAAGAGCCAGGGGCCCGGTAAGGTCTGCTTCATACAGTCCGGTATCAGCCTTTTCTGAAGCACCCGCGATTGCGAGACCCGAACTGCGCAGAAAATCAACAGTATGGCTGAGGCTTCTTTCGCGGCATACCGGGAAGTTCAGCAATGCTCCCGCCGACGTCTTTACCGCATCGGCACCCGCCCTTGCTGACCCTCTCTCAGGTATCACCACTGCATGTACACCCATGCAGTCGGCTGACCGTATTATGGCACCAAAGTTTCTTACATCAGAGATGCCGTCAAGAATCAATATAAGAGGGTCTTCTCCTTTTTCGAAGATTGAGGGTAGGATATTGGCAATATTCTGATATTCTACAGCTGATAGCCATGCAATCACACCCTGGTGGTTTTTTCTGGTAACACTGTCTATCTTTTCTGCCGGCACAAACTGAACCGGAATATTGTTATTCCTGGCCTCTCCTATAAGCTCATGGTAGAGAGCACCTTTCCCTTCCCTTTTAACAAGAAGCCTGTCGATAAGCTTTCCTGCCCTTATCGCTTCAATAACAGATCTTATCCCGAATATATAATCCCGGTTGCTCTTATCCATGGTTAAATATCATCCGGATTGTCAAGCCTGTAAACGATACCCCTCCTCCAGCTTGCCACCGCCTGATCCCAGAAGGTAGGTGCATCTGATCTGACCAGGTAGTAGTCATTGGAAGTGAACCTTCCCGGGTTGTGCCTGAAGCCAAACCAAATATATTCTTCCTTAACCCTGACACGGGTTCCCCATGATGATTTTATCACAGGCTTTCTATAGCCCCACTGTTCTGCCGCAGGCCCCTTGTATACCTTATCAGGCGGTCCGTACAATAAATATATCATTCCCCTGTCAGTACGCCAGCCCTCCTTGTATGATGTGAAGTAGAGGTTGGAGTATAATACCCTGTTGTAATAGATTCTGAGAAGCTCTCTCGATCTTTCTATGCTGCTGCTCCTTGCCAGCCAGAACTCATCTAGTGCCATCTTCTTCTTTTCGGCGGAACGCATGGCATCCATCTCCTCCTGCGTGGCTATATAAGCAAGAGGCTCTATCATGGTCTCGGGCCTGGTAAGAACCGGATACTCATCTCCGAAATTCAGTAAGGTAACACCTTCATAAACAGTGCTGTCAATTGTGCAAAGATAAATGCCTTTCAGCGGAAACATCAGCGGAACGGTATCTGACAGCGCAACCGATATTACCTTTTCAGGTTCCCTGGGTACAGCTCTTTCCGGAAGCATCATCGAGGGCGGATGCGGAATGAAATCGAAATATTTATAGTAGAGAACAAAAATGGTATCCAAATCCTCCCTCAGGTATTTGAGATTCAGGTACTCATTCTCAAAGATTACCCTGGAAAAGAGCTCATTTCCGAAGGCAGCATTATAGACCCTGAAATTGTATGAAGTATAGGGAGACAACCTGTTGAACTTTACAAAAGTCTGTATCATACGCCGGGTCAGATTGTCAACTATCCTAACCTCAGCCGTATACTCAAATCCGTCAAAAGTAGTAAGTGGAATATCTGTAACTATTTCAGAACCTGTATTATCTCTATTGAATTCCATGTCGATAAGGGCAGTATCGGAAAGAACCCCACCCTGGGTGTCATTATACAGCCTGACAGTGAATCTCAGTGAAGCCAACGGGTCACCGGTGGGATTGGCCTCACTGAAGAAGAGCTCTTGTGTGTGTAAAAAAACAGACAGAACAGACCTGTTGCCTTCATCATTAAAAACCCTGAAAACGGGATTAAAAGGATTGTTGGCAGGGTTATAGATATATGAAACATCCTTGGGGTCGGTAGCAACCTGACGGCTGGCACTGCATGCTGATAATATCAGCGTAATTGTCACAGCCAGCGCCGCTATTGTGTGATTAAGCAGATTTCCTGAGAGTCTCATGCGATAAAGTTAGGAAACTTTTTCAGTTGGCAACGGGTTCCCATGCTATCATTATTCTGCAAAGTTCCCTGCTGTCACCACTTCTGATAACGGAATAAAGATGCCTGTTATTTTCTGCCGGCGCTATTTCCTTCAATATTGTGATCTGATCTCCGTCAACTCCTTCAGCAATATAGTTTACCTCGAGTGAACTGACCCGATTGGAGGAGAGAAATGCCATCGGCATGGAATCCATTACCCACTGTATGTATTTTACATTATTGACGTGATAATTGACATCAAGATCACCTGGCTTCACCCAGAATGGGAGTGATACAACTTCGACCTCTGCAGGAGCCTTTATTTTTCCTGCGTTTCTTTGCAGTGCCGATTCCTGAGGGAATTCCCGGTTTGCCAGCCCTGGCTCAGCATCAGGCCTGCAGGGTCTTCGGGTTTCCAGATCTACTATTACCCACGATGTAGACGCCGCAGCAACTATTTCTCCCTTCCCGTCAGTGATCTCAATATCCCTGAGGGCAAAGAGACCCTCAGTGCCCCGTGGCCATGTTTTCAGAGTGATGGTCTCACCCCATGCCGGCAGGCGGTAAAACTCGGCCAGCTGCCGCGATAAGATCCAGAAACGGTTGCCGGCAAGAAGATCTTCCCTGCCGAATTTAAGTAGCTCTGCATGTCCCGCGGCAATGTCCTGGATATAATTCAGCAGTGAATGTATATAGACAAGGCCTTTATAGTCAGTGTCATATACAGGTATCCTGTAGTGCTGTTCATAAATTATCATCCCTCAGTAAATTTCCTGTTGTCCTCAATATATTGTTCCAGGTTGTGATGGGCCTCTTCCCATCTGCTCATCTCTTTTGATACCGATTCCCTTAACTGCCGGTATCTGTCGTAGAAATCCTCGCCGGGAGGAGGATCAGGGTTGCTCATCATGGCATCCATGTTATTCAGCTCAGACTCAAGCAGGCTGATTCTCTCTTCGTGGCCGGCAACCTCTTTTTCCAGTTTTTTCAGTCTCCTGAAGTATTCCTTCCTTTCAAGGTGTCTTATTTTCCCATTTGAAGATGAATCCTCTTCCCTGATGTGAGGTACTGCCTCTTCAGCCTGCTGCCTGAAACGCTCCTGCTCTCTCCCGGCATCCTTCTTTTCGAGCCAGTCATATATCCCTCCGATGTGCTGTCTGATAATGTGATTCCTGAATTCATATACCTTTGATACAAGTCCGTCGAGAAAGTCGCGGTCATGTGATACTATTATGAGAGTTCCGTCATACTTCAGCAATGCTCTCTTCAATATCTCCTTAGACCTCATGTCAAGATGATTTGTCGGCTCATCAAGCAAAAGCAGGTTGTAAGGCTCAAGAAGCAGCCTGACCAGTGCCAGCCTTGATCTTTCTCCACCTGACAAAACTTTTACTTTCTTTTCGATGTCGTCTCCCGAGAAGAGAAAAGAACCCAATAAGTCACGTATTTTTGTCCTGATGTCTCCTACAGCCACCTCATCAATAGTGCTGAAAACAGTTTTTCCTTCATCCAGCAGTTCGTCCTGGTTCTGTGCGAAGTATCCGGTCCTTACATTGTGACCGATCTTGAATATCCCTTTATGGCTTGTCTCTCCTGTTATAATTCTTGCGAAAGTTGTCTTGCCTTCTCCGTTACGACCAACAAAGGCTACCTTTTCTCCTCTTTCAATGACTATTCCACACTTGTCAAGAACAAGTTTATTGCCATAGTATTTTGTTAAACCTTCAGCCTCAATAACCACTGTGCCCGAACGGGGAGCCGGCGGGAACCTGATGTCCATTACCGGAAGATCCTGTTCATCGATCTCTATCCTTTCAAGCTTTTCCAGTTGTTTAATGCGTGACTGCACCTGCACTGCCTTTGTTGCCTTGTAGCGGAACCTTTCAATGAACTTTTCAGTATCATTGATTAGTTTCTGCTGGTTGCGCCAGGCAGCTTCCAGCTGTGTTCTTCTTTCTTTTCTGAGCTCCTCGTACCTGGAATAGGGTACCTTATAGTCATGTAGCCTTCCTGCTGACAACTCAAGTGTCCTAGAGGTTATATTGTCAAGGAATGCTCTGTCATGGGATACCAGTATCACAGCTCCCTGAAAGTTGTTAAGGTATTGTTCGAGCCATCTGATTGATTCAATGTCAAGGTGGTTGGTAGGTTCGTCGAGAAGCAGTACATCAGGTCTGGAAAGCAGTACTTTGGCCAGCTCAATCCTCATCCTCCATCCACCACTTAACTGGTTGGTGGGCCTGTCGAACTCTTCCCTTTCAAATCCAAGGCCGTTAAGAGTCTGCTCAGCCTCAGCCCTGTAGCTGTTGCCTCCCTCAATTACAAACCTGTCCTCAAGTATTGTAAGTCTGTCACAAAGTGACAGGTAATGGTCTGAATCGTAATCGCTTCGCTCAGCTATCTCAATACGGCACGATTCGATTTCTGCCTCCATCTTTATTATATCAGCGAAGGCCGAGAGAGTCTCCTCCATTACTGTAGTGGTATCGGAGACCTTCATCTGCTGAGGCAGATATCCTATTCTTAACTCTCCCGGCAATTCAACAAAACCTTTTGAAGGCTGCTGCTCCCCTGATATTATCCTGAGCAGCGTCGTTTTGCCGGCGCCATTCCTTCCTGCAAGACCTATCCGTTCCATTTTGCTGATCAGGAACGAGACCTCACTCATCAGGGTGAAACCGCCGAACGTTACCTCTATATCGCGAACCGCTATCATCTTAATTTATCCGGGGCACAAAGATAAGAAACGAAGCGCTATCTTTGTAGAATAAAGATAAACTACTGATTATGGCAACATCTCGTCGCATTATAGCATTATTTGTGCTGCCGGTGGTAATACTGGTCATTATTGCCTCCTGTAAGCGCGATGACGATCCTTTCAGTGACAATGCATACCTGCTTTCTGCTGAAAAATTATTCACCACAACGGCTGCTTCTGTAACAACTCTGCTAACTCTTTTATCAACTACTGATCCGGGGGCTTCGTCGCTATTGCAGTATATCGAACATGATGTCGACATATACAGGGTAACTTACTCAACCATGCTTTATGATGAGGTCATAACCGCTTCGGGCCTGGTTTGTGTTCCGGTCACTCCGGGCAGCTATCCTGCACTCTCTTTTCAGAATGGGACCAATACTCTTCATTCCAACGCACCAAGTGTCAACCCCTCAAACTTCTCCTATCAGCTTGTGGAAAATGTGGCATCCATGGGTTTTATCGTTATTATACCCGATTACCCGGGATTCGGGAGTTCAGAACATAAGGCACATCCATATCTGTTGAAGGAACCTACTGTAACCTCTGTAACAGACATGCTGGGCGCATTAAGAGAGTTCGTTGATGACGTCACTGTCAGCAGGGACCTTACGGGAGAGCTGTGCCTTTTCGGTTATTCACAGGGAGGCTGGGCAACACTTTCTCTCCACAGGGATATAGAAGAGAACGGCGTCGACGGGTTTCAGCTTATTGCATCTGCAGCCGGTGCCGGACCCGCAGATCTTAAAGGTATGATGGAGGGATTTGTGTCAGAGACGGAGTATCCCGTGCCGGCCTATTTCGGATATATTGCCCATGCTTATTCAACCTATGATAGGTTTTCTGTACCCTATAGCGCTATCTTCAATGAACCCTATGCATCGAGGATACCTTCCCTGTTTAACGGCACGCTGTCTCTGGGAAACATCAATTCAATGCTTACTACAGACATAACTGACCTGCTTAACCCGGATTTCAGGTCGGGTTTTGCCGCAGGCCCTGATTATGTATCTGTAAGACAAGCTCTTGACAACAATTCTATACATCCATGGAATACCTCAATACCGCTCCTTCTTATTCATGGAGATGCCGACACTCAGGTGCCAGCAGATGGTACTGTGACACTTTACAATGAAATGTTATCGGCAGGGAGTTCACCACTGACAGTCAGGATTGAACTTATTCCGGATGCTGATCATGGTGACGGGCTGATTCCTGCTGCCGTGATGTCTCTTCTGTTTTTACTCGGATTAACAGGTTAGCAATTATGGGAAAACGCAAACCTCTTCCAATGCTGGAGGATGTTCATTTTTCGGCAATAGGAGCTGAAGGAAAGGGTGTGGCCCGGGTCGGTGACATGGTTTTGTTTGTCCCGATGCTTATTCCGGGTGACATAGCAGATATAAGAGTTATCCGGAAGAAAAAGAGATACATGGAGGGAGAGCTGACGACTCTTAAGAAACCTTCAGACGACAGGATTAAACCGGTTTGTTATCATTTTGGCACCTGTGGCGGTTGCAGCTGGCAGCATCTGCCATATGAACTGCAACTAAAATGGAAGGCACAACAGGTGTTTGACAATCTTACCAGGATTGGCGGAGTGGAGATGGAGGCCCCTCCCATGATACTTGGAGCCAACGATGTCTACCGGTATCGCAACAAGCTTGAATTCACTTTTTCATCGAAAAGATGGCTGACGCGTGAGGAGATTATTTCTGGAAGGGATTTTTCAGGAACAGGTGCATTGGGCTTTCATATTCCGGGATATTTTGATAAAGTTTTGGATATCAAAGAGTGTCACCTTCAGTCTGAACCCTCAAACCGGATCAGGAATTCAATGAGGGAATTTGCGGTAAGCAATAATATCCCTTTTTTTAATCCCGTAACGCATGAGGGTCTGTTGCGCAACCTTATTGTACGCACCTCTACCAGCGGTGAGCTGATGGTGATAGTTGTCCTCAGGGATAATGAAACGGGTGTTACTGAATCGGTGATGGAGTTTCTCAGGAAGGAGTTTCCGGAGATAACATCACTCTTCTATATTATCAATGATAAGCGAAACGATTCAATATCTGACAGGGATACTGTTTTATATCATGGCCGCGATCATATTGTTGAGGAGATTGAAGGTTTGAAATTCAGGGTAGGTCCGAAGTCATTCTGGCAGACGAATCCGGTGCAGGCCAGGGTGCTTTATGATGTGGCACGTCGCTTTGCCGGTCTTACGGGCAGGGAAACTGTTTATGACCTGTACTGCGGTACCGGTTCAATAGCATGTTATCTTGCCGGAAGTGCAGGTAAGGTCGTTGGTCTGGAATACATAAGCGAAGCGGTTTCCGATGCCAGGCTGAACGCTGCCATGAACAACATATCAAATGCGGATTTCCATGCCGGTGATATTAAGGACCTGCTTACTCCGGCCTTTATCAGAACCCATGGTTCCCCCGATGTTGTTGTTACCGATCCTCCCAGGGCCGGTATGCACGGCGATGTTGTGAAGGCCATTGCCGATGCTTCACCACCGGTGGTTGTCTATGTGAGTTGTAACCCGGCTACTCAGGCACGTGATATTCAGCTGCTTGCAGATAAGTATCGTGTTGAGTTGGTACAGGCAGTCGATATGTTTCCGCAAACGCACCATGTGGAAAATGTTGTCAAGCTGGTGCTCCGCAATCGGGAATGAAGGCAGATGAACGGGGAATACTGTTTCACTAATTGATTTTTGTGTATATTTAACATTCATTTTCGGGTATTACAATGATGGGGGAACATCTTACAGAAGACCTGACAGAAACTTTTACAGATGATAGTCATGTGACGATGAAAGATTACCTGGCGAGTCTCAGGTATGCAGGAATGATACAAAAGTCGATGCTGCCGCTGCCGGCATTGATGACATCGCTGTTAAGGGAATACTTTGTCAGTTTTATGCCGCGTGATTTTGTGAGCGGCGATTTTTACTATGTATACAGGGGGAGGGACTTTTACTGCGTAGCTGCAGGTGACTGTACCGGGCACGGAGTGCCGGGGTCGCTACTTAGCATAATGGGTGTATCGTTCCTGAATGAGATTCTGCAGTGTCAGCCATCACCAAGGGCCAACAGAGTGCTCAATCTTATGCGTGAGAAGGTAATGAGCGCATTGCATCAGACAGGTGTAAGCGGTGAACAGATGGACAGTATCGATATGTCTCTCTGCATTTTTACACCGGGTTCATACGAGATGCAGTTCAGCGGCGCCAACAGACCCCTGTTTATTGTCAGAGACGGACAATTGAGGGAGATAAAGGCTGACAAGATGCCGATAGGGCCGGCACCATTGGTTGAGGAACCATTTACCAATAAGATAGTCAGTTTCGATGATGATGATATGTTCTATCTGTTTTCTGACGGATTTCCTGATCAGTTTGGAGGCCCTTTGAACAAGAAGTTCAAATACAGGCAGTTCAGGGCCCTTCTGTCGGAGGTGGCAGCATATAAGCCGTCGAGACAGAAGAGAGTAATAGAACTTACTTTTGCTGACTGGAAAGGTAACCACCGCCAGGTAGATGACGTAACTGTTTTCGGTTTTAAACCTAAGATCATTATATGAGACTTACGGCGTTCAGGATTCGGAATTTCAGGTCGATTGTTGACACGGGCTGGCAGAGTGTGTCACCCGATAATATTACCTGCCTGATAGGACAGAATGAGTCGGGTAAGACCTCGGTGCTGGAAGGTCTTTACGTTTTTCATTCAGGTATCATCACCGAGGATGTTTTGCGAAGCGACCTTTCTCTTCCTGAGGTCTCCTGTCGCTTTGCCGTTAAGAAGGGATGGCTCCTTGAAATGGCAGTGAATGCCGGTCCGGAGCTGAAAGAACTGCTTTCAGAAACGGATACTCTTGAGCTTACCCGCTACTGGCTGGCTGATTTTACCTCGTCGGTGAGAGTAAGCGGGGAGGTGAGTGAATATCTGGATTCTCTGGAGAAGGCCTGGAAACTCTATCTTGATGAAATCAGGAGCAAAATCATTGATGAGAGCAACAGGTTGAGCGGTGATGAAGAACTACTGGCTAAACTGTCGGAGAAGAGACGCGTACTTGAGTTGTCACTGAGGGAGAAGGGGGGTAAGAGTCTTCGCAGGGGATTGTTCGGATCGAAAGGTTCGGATGCTGCAGAGAGGGAGGTTGAGATTCAACACCTTAAAGACGAATTGAAGGATGTAAGCGGTCAGCTGGAGCAACTCACTATAAGGAGGGACAGCAGGGCTGATCTGATAACCGCGGTTCGGGCATGGAACACCCTGGCAGGGGAGTATGAAGAGATTGAAAAGCAACTTAATGAAGTTTCATTTAAGCTGGAAGAGCGGCATCAGATGATGACTCTTTTACTGAAGCCGGATGATTATGATGATAAAATATGGGAGACTATAATCGATGAGTACCATAGGCTGAGGTCTGAAAGGGAACGCCTGATGGGTGAGATAGACAGGCAGACAGCACTATGTGGATTTTTGATGGAGGGCAACTCCGGTGAGGAGGCGATGGTGAAAGTCCAGGAAATTACCGGGAAATACAGGTCAAAATACACCGAGGAGATGCTGGGAACGGCATGCTTCGAGCACACACCGGTATTTACCATCTTTGAGGATTTCGGAAGCCTGCTGCCTAATCGCATAGATCTTGAAGATATTGTTGCCACAGACAGTGATATAGAGGGATACAAGGCAGCAAGGAATTTTATGAAGCTTGCGAGGCTTGATTACTCATTCTTTATGCAGCCCTCCAGCCGGATACTAAAACAAACCATAGAAAACCTGAATCAGAGACTGACGCATAATTTTCACGATTTCTGGCAGCAGTCTGTAGGAGGTAAAAACAAGATAAAGATTCAGTTTGAACTGGAACATTACAGCGCTTCACATGGCGATAAATCGGGAAAACCATATCTGGAATTCTGGATTAAGGATGAGGGTGAGAGACTTTACCCCAAGCAGAGAAGCAGGGGTGTAAGATGGTTCCTCTCATTCTACCTCGAGTTGCAGGCATCTGCCCTGGGCGGTGACAAACCTATCGTTCTGCTGGTTGATGAACCCGGAGTCAGCCTCCACGCCAGGGCACAGGAGGATGTTCTGAAAGTATTCGAAGATATCAGCGACAAGATACAGATAGTATATACCACCCACTCTCCCCATCTTGTCGATATAAATAAACTGCACAGGGTTCTGGCAGTGCAGCGGGATGATTTTGAGAACTACCGGAGTGCCACCAAAATCATTGATCCGGTGCTTCTGTCAGCGGCAACACCTGACACGCTGACCCCGATACACAGCGTAATGGGGAATCCTTTCGGGGCGGGTTTTTCTGACAGAAAACCAAATCTGATTGTCAGTGACACTGGTTCATACTACTTTTTGAGTGCTATTATGTTGCTTTCGGGAGCTGAGCTGTCATTTAACATAGTACCTGCCACGAGTGCAGATTCAATCCCGTCACTTTGTAATATTATGATCGGCTGGGGTCTGAAGTTCAATGTCCTGGTGTTCGATAACGATGAGGACAACAGGGCTGCAACGTTTACTGGCTCAACAATATTCCGTGAAAATTCAGACGTGGCAATCAGGTTTCAGTCCCCGTTTCATGGGGTTGAAGACCTCTTTTCAACACTTGATTTCAAGAAACATGTAGTTAAGACAAGGGAGGGGATTACAGTCGCGAATTCAGTATATCTTAATGATAAAAAACTGCCCAGGGCATTTCTTGCAAGCCGGCTGCTGTCGGAAATTAATAACGGTGGACTGTCAGCAAACGATTTCGATGAAGAATCACATGAGAACTTCAGGATGCTGATTGGGAGGCTGAAGGAGATAGGTAAGGGGGATTAGCAGGAGAGCTTCTGATCCCCTTTGGGAGAATCTCAAAACAACTTGCATGTCAATGCCGAAGGCATTGATTCTCATACCAGTCATACCTTAAAAGAGCAAACTCTTAGAGATTTGCTGGTTTGAAAATACAAAGCCCGCTGAAATGCGGGCTTTGCCATGTAATTTGTTTTGGCGGAGAGAGGGGGATTCGAACCCCCGGTACAGTTACCCGTACGGCAGTTTAGCAAACTGCTGGTTTCAGCCACTCACCCATCTCTCCGGATTTATGGCGGAGACAAAAATATAAAAAGCGATCCAATTGACAAATAAATTTACTTTTTTTCATAGGGTGACAGAGAGGGTTGGTGATTGCAAAGGCAACGTAGCTTTTCACAGTGTTTTGAGACTGACCTGATTGCCTCTGTGATCGATCACCATAAGATACCTCACAAGATCACGGTTCCTGACTATTAACTCGTATGTTGTCAGTCCGGAAATGAATACAGAGATACAGTTCATTATCTCAAATTCTTCATTTACAGCACTTTTTACTTCAGAGGGAATATCGGTGGGAGGTATGTTTACTCTGTATTCCAAAAGATTGCCATCAGAGTCGAATCGTGCAATCTTCTCTGCGTTATCGTGAAAAAAGATCGCTTCAAACAACTGGCCGGGCTGGCTCCATTCAACCCCCGTTGCTGAGGGAAAGTTAACCCTGAGGGAACCGGCAACAGCTGATGGCACACTTTTCTTTTGTTGCCGGAAGATATTTACTATAAACTCCCCGTTTTTCATGGTTTATGTAATATAGACGGTTACAAGTTGAAAAGTAACATTGAATTAACAGATTAGTAGTCTCCGTAGTGTTTTCTGTAGAGGAAGACAAGTCTTGCCTTTGCTCTTTTAATTCTCATTTTAACTGCCCCTTCAGAGAGCCTGAGAGCCGCTGCAATATCTTTGACAGGCATCTCGTCCTTGTATTTCATCAGTATCATTGCCTTCTCTTCTTCATGCAGGATTTCAAGTATATTCATAAGCCTTGAGTAATGCATTTCAGAGAGGTCTTCCTCGAGGTCATCGGCAATTTCCGGGATTTCATTCCGGCTATTCCATTCAGGATAGTGAAGTTTCTTTTTTTCCCTGAGATAATCTATGCAGTGGTTGTATGTGATAGAGTAAAGCCATGAGCTGAATGATGAGTTGCCTTTAAAGCCGGGAAGCTTTTCATAAGCCTTTGAGAGTATATCTTCAGTAAACTCTGCTGCTGATTCCCTGTTATGAAGAAGGCTGTAGCACTTGTCGAGAACTTTCCCCTTGTATCTGTCAAACAGGATCCTGAACAGGTTGGTTTCTCTCTCATTGACAATCTTCTGTACAAGTTCCTCGTCAGAAAGTAATATGTGATTATCCTTTTTTTCCATTTATATGATTCCTGAGCCCAGAGCCACAGCAAGCAACAAAAGCATTATACCTACTATAACCTGGATGTGTCTCATGGTGACCTTTTTGACGAGCCTCGTTCCAATAAACGATCCTGTGAATGCGGCCAGTATCCCCCAAACAAGTATTCCCTTCATTCCCGGTTCTGCCAGCAAGGCGGTTTTACTGCTGAAGAAGGTCACGCCGTATACGATCAGACGAGAGACATCAACCAGTACTGCCGTCATTACTGATGTGCCGATAAAACCATCGCGGGTAAGACCTGCCTTGGTCAGGAAAGCGGCCCTGAGTGCCCCCTGGTGACCGGAAACGCCACCAAAAAAACCTGAAAGGATACCTCCCAGGGGAAGCCATTTCTGACTGATGGTCATTCTTTCAAAATGAGGCAGCAACTCAATAAAAGCGAATATTACCATCAGTATGGCAATTATAAAATTTACTGGTAGGATTACATATTCGCTCCCTGCCGCTGACCAATTCCACCACGGGGCCATTGATGACAGTACAGTAAGCAGCATTGCACCCGGAAAAGCCGCTATTACTGCCGGTACTGCAAAACGGATAAGCACCTTTCTGTCAGCGTCTTTCCCTACAAGGATCGCTTTGAAGATATTATTGGCAAGATGGACTATTGCAGTGGCGGCGACGGCAATTTCAACCGGGAAAAATATAGCCATTACAGGCATCAGCAGGGTTCCAAGTCCAAACCCTGAAAAGAGTGTAAGCGCTGCTACAATTAAGGCTGCCAGCGCAACGATTGCACTTTCCATATAATAGTTTTATCACTACCTGGGTTATGCAAAGAAATGAATTTTATCGCAATGATATGATATCGGTTATTCTGATTTAACCGTCACCATGGCAGGCTTCATCCCTGCCAAGGGTATTCTGGCAAGTATCAGGGCCAGTCCTATGCCGGTAACCATTTGCCAGATTCCCCACCACGCAGACATGAATGCCATGCCGCCGTTAGCATTGAAGAGTGTAAATACCAGCACCAGGGCGAGTCCTGAGTTCTGTATGCCCGTTTCTATACTCAGGGTCCGGCGTTCGGGTTTTGACACCCCTGCGACGGTTCCTACAAGATAACCTGTGAAGAGGGTTTGCGCATTCAGAAAGAAGACGATAATGCCTATTGGCAGTACGTACCCCGGAATATATTCCATATTTGCAATTAGTGCTCCGACTATAAAAGTCATATACAAAAATATTGATATGATTTTGGCTGGTTTGATAATCCTGGCTGTTATTGCTGGAAATTTCAGGGCAAAAAGCATTCCTGCCATAAGCGGGATTCCAAGGAGAATGAAAACTATCTTTGCCATCTCAAGGAAATCAATTCTTATTGGTATATTAAGTGCGGCAGCGGCTGACTGGTATTTAACATAAAGCCCGCCCCATATTGCAAAATTCAGAGGAGTCAGAAAAGTAGCCGATAATGTGGCAAACGCAGTAAGACTGACTGAGAGGGCCACGTTGGCCTTAGCCAGATAGGAGATAAAGTTTGAGATGTTTCCCCCGGGACAGGCAGCGATAAGTATCATTCCCATTGCTACTGAAGGCGGAGGGTTCAGAATCATTACCAAACCGAATGTAAGTGCAGGAAGCAGGATGAACTGAGATCCGATACCAAGGAAAGCAGCCTTAGGATTATACCAAAGGTTTCGGAATTGCTCCACCCTGATGTCCAATGCTACTCCAAACATTATACAGGCCAGTGTAATATTCATGTATAGCAATCCGCCTGAGCTGAAGTTCAGACGGATGTCATCGATCTGATGCAGTAATTCGAACATGTTATATTTGTTTGGTTTGGGCTGCAATATAAATAAGTTATTCATTGAATTCCCCAGGTGGTGAATTATAATTATCATGTTATCAGGTTATTTTACTTTCAATGAAAAAAAAGTCCGGAATAATTTGGTTTATAATGTTATTAATATCTAACTTTGTGTTAGAATAAACTAACATTAAAAATTATGAAAAGAGCTGTTATTGCATTTTTTGTTTCGGTGCTGGTTCTTGCATCGGTTATTATGTGGCTGAGGATGTCGCCGGAAGGGATGAGCATTCATGAAGTTACTCAGATAGGGATCATATTCCTGATGGTCGTTTTTGGTTTATTTTTTGCCTGGCGGCGTTTTTCTTCGGTACGGAGAGGTGAACCGGTTGAGGATGAAATGTCAAAGCGGGTCATGCAGAAGGCATCTTCACTCTCATATTTTATCTCCCTGTACCTCTGGGTCTTTGTTATCTACATCAATGACCGTGTGGATGTTGATACCGAGGTGCTTATTGGATCGGGCATACTTGGTATGTCGGTAATATTTGTCATCAGCTGGCTGATAATCTATTTAAGGGGGCTCAGAAATGAATAACAGGATTAAGGAGTTGCGGGCCCGTCACAATATGACACAGGAGGATCTTGCCAATCTGGTTAAGGTAAGGCGCGAAACCATTGTTTTTCTTGAGAAGAACCGTTACAATCCTTCGCTTAAGCTGGCACGTGACATTGCAGTAGTATTCGGGTTGGCCATTGAGGAGGTTTTTCTGTTTGATGATTGATGTTATTCCGTTTGGGGTTACATAAAAAAAGAGGCTGACGAATTCATCAGCCTCTTTTTTATTGCAGTAATTCTATTTTACCAGAATATTAATTACCTGTGTTTCTCCGGATCTTCCTGTCAATCGGACATAGTAAATCCCTGGCGCACTTTTCTTCATGGTAATGTCGTTAAGACCAGTGTTTATCTCCTGAGCAAACACTGTTCTGCCTGCGGCATCTATGATTGTCATTGACCACTCTTTCTCAGCAAGGATGCTGAATCTACCGTCTGAGGGATTTGGGTATAGAAGAACAGATCCACCCATTTCCGTTTCAATCCTTGTTGCCTGGTCGGTTTTGAATGTAATTTCGTTACCATACACCGGTTGACCCATACCTTTTGGGCTCCAGATGAATCCTCTTACATAATAATCAGTATTCGGAGCGAGGAGTCTCAGTGTATCTGTAAAGCTTTCCCAGACGTTGTCAACATTGAGGATATGATCATTAATGGTCGGTCCGGGATTCAGCGACCAGCAGAGTCCTTTTGGTCCGAACGGGAGACCTCCTGTTGAAATGAGATTGATCCCTGAAATCGCTGAGGTATCAGATATTTCAGTTGCTGCAAGTGTTGTGAAATCTGGGACTGTCAGCTGAGCTTTCCATATACCTGCGCCATATGTTCCCATAAACACTCCCCAGCCATTCTGCACAAAAGAGGCAGGCCTTGTACCTTCAGGGAAGCCTTCATTGTCCCAGATGGGTAACCAGTTCTCACAGGCATCTATACTTGCGTAGACAGCAGCTGATGTGGCGAAATACCAAACGCCTCCGCGGTTGAGCAGCGAAAGGTACTCTGTTGGCCAGTTAAGGGGAAGACCCGAGGTTCCTGTTTTAATCCATGCGTTTTTCTCTTCATTAAGCTTATAGAAGAATACATTACCGCCCCCTTCAAAATAGTCATATGCTGCAAGAAAGAATTCCTGACCATCCTGCCGGAATCCTGCTACCGGTGAAGGTGCTGTATCCCATCCCCAGCGGTTTGCAATAAGGATGTCAAAATTATTACCGTCAAGATTAGCCGTGACATCAGTGAATGTGGTACCGTCGTTTTCCGATAAATAGACCCTTACTTTATTGTTCTTTTCAGCAAACATAAAAAGCTGCCCGATATTGCCGTTTCCGGTGAAGCCAAGCACTCTGTCAGGATTATGAGCATTAATAGCCGGGGATAGGTTAATCCATGTGCCACCTGCATCTTTGGTAAGCTGGTAAGTGCCTTCTTCACTGTCGTTGCTGAATCTGAATACCGGCCACAGGTTACTTTTA
Source organism: uncultured Rikenellaceae bacterium (assembly GCA_964568875.1). GTDB lineage: Bacteria > Bacteroidota > Bacteroidia > Bacteroidales > VadinHA17 > SLNP01. The sequence goes on from CAZMSH010000003.1 coordinate 153,694, forward strand.
CCGTAGAACTGAATCTGCGATGAGTCTGGCGCAGCGGTAAGTTTAGCCCAATTAACTCCGTTATCGGTGCTTAGGTATATAGAGAGTTTTTCATCAAACGGATTTTCAGCAGCGGTAACGTATAGGTAGTTACCGCCAATAAAGATTTCGTTAAGAATATATATTCCCTGGAAATTGATAAGGTTTCCGTTGGCTGACGACCATGTTGTTCCGTTATCTGACGACCTGATCACACCTGCTGTCATTTCCTGACTGATTGTATAGAGGTCTCCGGTTGAGGTTCCTGCAAAGTCGGAATAATATCCTGCCTGAATTCCTGTTGACCGTGTCCATGTCTGTCCATTGTCATCTGAATATACAAGGGCTGAGTTAAAGTGCTCTGTTATTATTCTGCTATCTGCAGCTATTATCATCTGGTTCTCAAAGATGGGGTAAAGGAGTCCGGGAACAGATACCTGAACCCAGTTGTCGCCGTTGTCAGTTGATGTAAACAGCTTCATAACAAGATTCATTTCTGAATCGGCGAAAAGCGCTGTAACGAACATCCGTCCTGGTAAGGAATGAGCTTTGAATAACATACCCAGGCCATATCCGGAAAGCTCTATGCCGTTCATAATAGCTGTCCACTCTTCGGTTGCAAAGTTGTATCTGTAACATTTCATCTCATTCTCATCAACAAAAAGAAGGAGGTTGCCGGCAGGTTCTATTGAGAATGACCAATTGTTGATTGAAGGCTGTGCGGCCAGGCCAGTCAAAGGCATAAGCTGTTTGGCGGAACCGTCAGTAGTGAACCACAGCTTTTCTTCGTTAGTAGTGTTGTTATACTCAACCATAAACAGGGCCCGGTTATTATGATAGGGGATAAAGTCCCACCATGAATCACCGTCAATACTGAGAATAGGTCCTGAAGTCCAGTTTAAACCATCATCAGAGTAGCTCAACCTCAATACATGTGCTGAAAGATCGCCGTCCCAATATGAGTAAAGCAGTACGAGTCTGTTACCTATGGTTGCAATCTGTTCAAACCATGCATATTCAGGGAATCCTGACAACGCAGGTTTATTCCAGGTTGCACCATGATCTGTTGAGTAATACATACCATTGTTCAGGGAAACCCAAACTTCATTGCGTGATCCCACGTATGCAATACCCCTGGGACTGCTGCTGACAGAGTCGAGGCCTTCGGATGTAAGGCTCCAGTTCAAACCGTTATCGGTTGAGCGGAATATTCCACCTTCTGTGATCATAATTACAGAAGTTCCGGTGTAGACTATGCCATTGTATTCAACAGTACTGAGTTCACTGTTGGTCATCTGGGTCCACTGACCGTGCGCAAAAATAACTACTGAAAGAAGTACAAGAGTTGTGTAGATTTTTTTCATATCTTTTGGTTTAGAGGTTATTTTTGTTATTAAATATTAATACCGTAGTAAAGTTTTTAGCGTGCCGGCAGTTCCATAATTTACCCTTATAGTCTGATAAACTGCAGGCATTATTTATCCTTTCCGGAAGCTGTAATACTTTCATTATCATGTTTTACCAATTGTCTGTTCTGAATGATGAGGCAGGAAGGCCTTCAGTATTGAATAGTTCACCCTTAACAAAATCCCTGAATGCATACCTGACGGCAACAGGAGCGCTTACATTAGGACAAATTACTGTAATGCCCGAGCCGGTAATAAAAGCTTTTGCCGGGTAGAATCTTCTTGTTGCACCTGCCACCTCAAAGGAGTTTAGTTCGTTGCCATACGAAGTGAGACCGAATGGTGCATTGTCGAATGTCAGTTTAATGATATTGCCTTCTACGGTCATTTCCTTCAGTACAGGACCGTCGCACGCAATTCCACCTATTCCGTAAGTTTTTGAAAGAGCCTGGAATGCAAGCCTGTCTCCTGCAGCTTTTTTATCTGCCGGGTGGATATTATCCTTCTCTCCGGTATCCATCAGGCATGCCATCCCGCTGTTGATAATATAATCAACTGCTTTAAGCTGTGCCTCTCTGAGATAGGCTGAGCTCATCTCTCCGGGCCCATAGTCAAAGGGGGCTATCTGCGCATAATAAAAGGCAAAGTCTCCTATTTCCCATGCGGCTCTCCATCCTTTTATCATTGCGGGCAGAAGTTCCAGGTACCTTGCCGGCTCGAGCCGGTTTGATTCACCCTGGTACCATATAGCTCCTTTTATTCCAAAACCGGCAACTGGTGAAATCATTCCATTGTAAAGTACTGTCGGTGTCTGGACGGGTATGTTTGTTTCTGTACTGCTTTTATCGGGAAGCTTCACCCAGTCAAAAGTACTTAATGACTCTTCGGTCATCCAGGGTTCTATTCTGGTACCGCTCCAGCTGGTTGATATCAGTCCTACGGGAACATCAAGAACCCTGTTGAGCATAAGTCCGAAGAAATATGCAGTAGCACTGAAACCGGCTACAGTTGACGGCTCACACAGCCTCCACTCTCCCTTGATCTCTTCAACCGGAGTCAGGCTTACTTCACGTTGCACAGTAATCAGCCTGATACTGTTATTTGCCGATGTTGCAATATAATCATTGGAGTTGACTACAGGTTGATTAATATAGCCTTTCATGGTCATTTCCATATTTGACTGACCTGAGCACACCCATACCTCACCGATAAGAATGTTACTGATCGTCAGAGATTTACCGTCGCTAAGTGTTACGGAGTAAGGTCCTCCTGCCTCCGGGGTTTGGACTTTTGTTTTCCATTTTCCATTTGTGCCTGCACGTACGGAGTATGATTTCCCGTTCCAGGAGGTCTTAATGGTTACCCTGGAGCCGGGAGTTGCACTACCCCAGAAGGCAACATCGGTATTTCTCTGAAGAACCATATTGTCTCCAAATATTGCCGGCAGTCTGATTTCAGCCATTGCGGCAGGCTGTAACAATAATGACAGCAGTATTGTGATTGCAGGGAAAAGGTGCTTTTTCTCCATTGTGTAGTCAGTTAGATCATGCGTGAAAATAGTGCTTTCATGTTAGATAACCAATATGGGTTTGAAGAAAAAAAAAGAGGGTGCCGGTTATGGCACCCTCGTACAGTGTTTATTTTAAGTCAGACCTCTAATAACTAGGGTTCTGCTGTGCTGCAATTGGCGGATTGGCATCTATTTCATTTTGAGGAATTGGCAGAATGGTCTTGTAGAATGTCCTGTCAATTATCTTATCCCTGCTGGTGATAGCCACTGCCGGGCTGATGAAATCATCATTGAGTTCAATCTGTTTGTCCCATCTCATCATATCGAAAAAGCGCTGACCTTCCGCGAAAAGTTCCTTGCTTCTCTCGTCTTCGATCATCTGCATTGTGATTGTAGCTTCAGTAGCGGGGTCAAGATTAGGAGCCCTTTTGCGAATTTCATTCAGATAGTTTACTGCTTTTGTAAGATCGGGCGTGGTGAGATTCATGGCTGCTTCAGCAGCGATAAGATAGACTTCAGAAAGTCTTATCACCTTAACATTTGTTGCTGAGGCTTTGCCTTTATCGCCCTCCATCTCGTGACCACCCACGTACTTCATGCACGATCCCAGCCTTATGGTATCCGGATCATTAATTGTCGATTCATCCTGATCCATGATAGCAAGACGGATGTCGCCGGGATCCTGGTACATTCTCTGCAGCCAGTAATCACTTGCCATAAACCATCCGGAAGCTCCAGTAACTTTGTAAAGTCTGAGAAGGTAGTATCCCAGAGAACTTGTTCCTAGGTCTGCTTCATTGGCATATATTGCCAGTTCGAATATTGATTCTGTTGCGTACTCTGTTGACCAGGAGTCGTACCAGTTTGCATTAGTGTATAGCACATACGGGCCATTTTCTATAATATCTTCTGCAGCAGTAAGAGCGGCAGCATAGTTTTCCATATAGAGGTTCACCTTTGCCTGGAGGGCCATATTTCCGTAATAGTTAATGTATCCGTTCTGTTTTGTTGTTGCCAGCAACGGAGCTGCATCAGTCAGGTCTGTAAGGATCTGTGTGTAAACCTCTTCAACCGAGGCCCTTAATGGCTGATCAGAGGCATCAAGAGGTTCAAGAATGAGAGGAACGCCGAACGAGGTTTTGTCCATGTCATATGGTTTGCCGTAAAGACGCACCAGGTCGAAATACATGAGAGCCCTGAGTGTCAGTGCCTGACCTTTGTACTGGCTGAGTGTTGCTGATCCTGATCCTTCGGCCTCAATCTTATCAATGTTAAGAATCAGATTGTTGGCCTGAAGGATGCAGTGGTAAATCTGTGACCAGTAACCGCCGTAATTGTTGGTTGTTTGTGAATGGTTGAAAGAGTATAGAGCATCAAGGCCTCTTCCCTGTGACCTGACCGCAAAATCACCCCCCTTGGCATCTCCGTACATAAAGAAGTTTCTTCCATAGTAGCTGGAAGATGTCATTAATCTCATCAGGCCGTTCATCACCACCTTTGCATCTTTGGCATTGGTTATTGATGTCTCGGCCGCAGCGGAGTTACTCGGTTTGACATCCAGGAAGCCTTCGCAGGATGTAACCAGCAGTAGTCCGAGTATTGACACTATTATAGTTATGTTTTTCATTTTAATCCCAATTTAAGGTTAGAAACTGGCTTCAATTCCGAAGGTGAATGTTTTTCCCTGAGGTGTTTCCCATCCTCTGGAACCGTATTCATTCACTTCAGGATCAAATACTTTATTTGCGGACCATGTCCATAGATTCAAGCCGCTGAAATAGATTCTTGCGCTGCCGATATTATATCTTGACAGGAGCTCACCTGGAAGGTTGTAGCTTAATGTAGTATTCTTCAGTCTGAGGTAGTCAGCCTTGAACATATGGCGGCTGCTCTTCTGGATAACATCAAGCATGTCGATAGCTACGCGCTGTGGCAGCTTGGCATCTTTATTCTCCGGTGTCCATCTGTTTTCGTACTGGTATTTTGACATGATTCTTTCCCAGTAATAGCCGTCGTCAGCATTGTCACGACCGAATGCATCATAGATCCATCCACCCACTTTGTATGTAAAATTCATACCCAGTGAAAATCCTTTCCATGACAGATCTGAATAGAATCCGCCAAACAGATCAGGATGGACATCACCCAGTATTGTTTCACTTGCATCGCGATAGTTGAAAGTTGCCGGTCTTCCGTCAACTGTTGTCGGCTCGGAAGCAGTATTTTCATTATTCATGAACCATACGTTTCTACCTGTTTCACGGTCAACACCGGCCCACTCGAGTCCGTAAATGGCAAGAGTCGATTCTCCTTCCTTATAGATGAACTTAACTCTGTTGTCGCCGCCTGTTGGTTCATACCATATTATGTTCTGACCACCGTATAGCTTGGTTACCGTTGAGTTAATATGTGAGGCAGTGAGGCCCATGGTCCAGTTGAAACCATTTCTGTTTCTGAGCAGGTCTCCGCTGAGTTCTATCTCGACCCCTTTGTTTTTGATCTCCCCAATATTTTTCAGAGTGGATGAGAAACCTGTTACAAGGGAGATTGGAACGTCCTGCAGGAGGTCCTTTGAATCTCTGTTGAAGTATTCGAAAGTCCCTCTTATCCTTTGATCGAGAAGGCCAAATTCAAGGGCAATGTTATATGTGTAACTGGTTTCCCATGACAGCAACGCATCTGCTATAGTGCTTACACCGCCACCCGGCTGCTCCATATACTTACTGCCATAAGTAGCGAGGGAGCGCCATCCGTAATTGTTTGACGGCAGTGTTCCGTTTACACCGTATGATGCCCTGAGGCGAAGGCTGCTGATAGGATCAATTCCCTCCATGAAACTCTCTCTGTCAATTCTCCATGACCCTGCTACTGACCAGAAGTTACCCCACCTTGATTCCGGGCCCAGTCTTGACGAACCGTCACGACGGAACGAGGCAGACGCATAGTACTTGTTGTCGAAGTTATACTCTGCCCTTGACAACATTGATAGTATTGTGTTCCCCCAATAATAGGCGTTTGCAGTTAATGAACCTGCTGTGGCAACAGTTTGCAGTGCTCCGGTTGGGAGGTCTGAGCCTTCAGCCCGCTGATAGTCAGTTTGGTTCTTTTCAGCTTCCCAGCCTGCCAGCAGGTCTATTGTGTGCAACTGGCCAAGCGTTTTGCTGTAATTTAGAGTTGAGGAGGATACTATCTTTTCGGTTGATGTGACCATTTCTCTGACAATGCCGTTTGATGATGATCCGCTGAAGTGGAGGGCGCTGTAATATAGGTGATCATTCGTTGTGGTATTGTCATACGAGAGGATGGACCTGAAAGTAAGTTCGGGGAGTATGTTGACAATCATAGTCTCACTTGCCGTAATCCTTTGGGTTGTTGCCAGGTTGTCCCACTCGTTGTCATAATAAAGCGGGTTGTAGGCGTAGCTGCCATACCTCAGCGTCCATGGCTCTCCGGTCTGATAGTCTGTTGGCCAGTACAGCCCCCACAGCAGGTTTCTTGTCTGCAGGAAGTAGTTATTTCCAAGCGCGCGTGTATCGTTGAAACCTGACTTATTTGACCTGGCAAAGTTGACATTTGTGGCAAACTCAACAGCCCTGCCAACTTTCTGAGATACGTTCAGCCTACCCGTAATACGGTCAAATTCATTTATATAAATACGACCCTGCTCTTTGGTGTATGAAAGTGATGAGTAGTAGTTTGAAGTCTCTGTGGCTCCGCTGACTGACAAATCATAGGTTTGATAAACTGCGGTCCTAAAGAGAGCACTTTCCCAGTCGTAGTACTGGCCGGCCCTCTCTCCTCCGATAGTCAGGGAGTTTATTGTATGGTCAGGAGCAGAGAAAGTGTATCCGTGTTTGTTAAATCGTTTATTAAGCTGATTGAGAGCCCTGATGCTTGATTCCTCCTGTGTTCTGCCTTCATAATAGATGCCAGCATTGAGGAAATTTTCATAATACATCTCCACTTGCTGCTCTGTGGTAGCAGGTGTATAGTTCTCAACAGCCCAGTCAGGAGTAAGACCCACCGATGACTTGAAGTTGATAACCGGTTTGCCTGCCTTTCCCCGTTTTGTGGTTATAACCACCACCCCGTTGGCAGCCCTGGAACCGTAGAGTGATGAGGCTGCAGCATCTTTAAGTACTGTTATTGATTCAATATCAGCAGGATTTATGGTGCTCATCACGTTTGTCGTAGCATAAATATAGTCGCTCATCTGCCCTGTGTTTCCTGACACAACAGGAACACCGTCGACCACATAAAGAGGTTCGTTGGAAGCATTCATAGAGCCGATACCGCGTACCCTGAGGGATGAGGTTGAGCCTGCCTGGCCAGAAAAAGTTGTAATCTGCAGGCCTGCTACCTTACCGTTCATTGCATTTTCGAACGAGAGAGTCGGCACATCCTTGATTGACTCACTTCTGATCACACTAGCGGCTCCTGTAAAGGTTGCTTTTGTAGAGGTACCGTACGCTACCACGATTACTTCATCGAGGCTGAGGGCATCTACTTCAAGTACGATGTCAATTACTGTTCTCCCTGAGACCGGAACCTCAACGGATTTGTATCCAACGTAACTGAAAATCAGAATCCCGTCTGCCGGGACATTGCTGATGGCGTACCTGCCTTCGATGTCAGTAGCGGTTCCGACACCCCTGGCATCCTTGAGCTGGATTGTGGCTCCGGGAATAGGCATTCCATCATCCGAGGAGGTTACCCTGCCGGTAATCCTCGTCTGTGCCATACCGATATTGGCAAGCAATACCGATATCAAAACCAGAATTAGTTTTTTCATAAAATGGATCTTTTAGGTTAGCAAATGAGATAAACTATACATATATGTAATTAATTATATATGAAGATATTGAGTGGTTTACTTTAAGTAAGATGCCGGGAGAATAATTCTGACAGTATTTGGGTTCGGTCACAATTATTTTGGTCTTTGGTTAATAAAACAGTGTCAAATCTATGAGATTCTTCTTTTATAATCAAATATTTTCTATAAAATTTTTACTCAATTGTGTTATATGCTTAACAAGCTATAAATGAGGAATTTTGATTAATCAAAATAGATGTTTCAGACCCTTTCCGGGTAAAAAAAATTTGTATGTTGTCATACTTCTTTTCTAAGGAAAGTCATTATTTGGAGGAATACCTCTCGATATTGGGGTATTTTACTGATCAATGAAAATAAGCCCGGTTCATAGAATTCAGGATTATTCCCGGTACTTGCCATCTGTTATTTACCATCTATTTCGCATTCACAATGGGCAATAAACAGGAGTTGTATGTAAAAAAAAAGTTATATTTACGTAATGACACATTTATTCCCAGTCATGAGGGTGAACTTTAATCTGAAGAATTACAAGCGCTGCCCTGACTTCCTCAGATGGTTTGCCGGCATTGGCAGCTACTATTGAATCAGCGGCTGTTCTGTTAGTTGCACTAAGGACTAAAGAGACGAGATCAGATAAGATTAATAATAGATATTTATTCTATACGCTAATGAAACCACTCAATCTTGCAATATGCCTTAGTGCATTTTTATTTCTTTTATTCTCCTGCAATAAGGAAGATCCTCCAGCTCCTCCAATAGTAACCACCCTTTCTGTTACCGATATACTCACAAATAGTGCAAAGTGCGGTGGCGATATTACGGATGATGGAGGTGCAGCCATTATCTCCAGGGGGATTGTCTGGAGTTTAACTAACGATCCCACATTGGAAGGACACACTGGTTTGACAATCAGCGGATCGGGTGTTGGTAATTATACAAGCGATTTATCAAACCTGGCACCCAACACCAACTACTATGTAAGAGCCTTTGCCACCAATAGTGCAGCAATAGGCTACGGTGAGTCAAGGCTGTTTACAACATCTTCCGGAGACGTTATCAATCCCACTACCGGTAAAACATGGATGGACCGTAATCTGGGTGCCACTCAGGTGGCAACCAGCAGCACCGATGCCAACTCATACGGTTTCTTGTTCCAGTGGGGGCGGGTCGCTGACGGCCACCAGTTAAGAACAAGCAGCCTTACCAGCATTTTAAGCAGCAGCAACACCCCCGGGCATGAAAGCTTCATTTTAGTTTCCGACTATCCTTATGACTGGCGAAGCCCTGGAAACGATAATTTATGGCAGGGCGTAAATGGCATCAATAACCCTTGCCCAACCGGCTACAGGGTGCCCACCGAAGCTGAACTCAATGCCGAGAGACTGAGCTGGAGCAGCGACAACGCCGCAGGGGCCCTTGCCTCACCTCTTAAATTGCCCATGGCGGGCGTTCGGCAAAGTAGTGATGGTTCACTTATAAATGAGGGCATCATTGGCTACTACTGGACCAGTAGCGTTAGTACCGAGCATTATGGATACTCAAGGTACATGTTCTTTGATGGTGGCACTACCTTCATGAACAATGGCGCCCATTCGCTTGGATTATCTGTCAGATGCATTAAGGATTAATCCGGACAGATAGAGATAAATAGAATTATTAATAGAAAATACTATGATACTTATGAAGCCGCTCAATCTAACTATATGTGCGGGAGCATTTGCATTAATACTATTTTCATGCAAAAAGGAAGAAGCCCCCGGAAAGCCGGTTGTGACCACCCTGGCTGTTACAGAGATACTATCAAATAGTGCAAGGGGCGGTGGAAATGTATCAGGTGATGCAGGTGAAAATATTCTCTCAAGAGGGGTTGTCTGGGGTTTAACAGCCGGAACTACATTTGATCTGAAAGATGGTTTAACTGACGACGGTTCAGGGGTTGGAGTTTACATAAGCAACTTATCAGATCTTTCACCCAACACAACTTACTATGTAAGGGCTTATGCCACAAATAGTAATGGAATTGGCTATGGTAATGAGGTTCAGTTTAAAACTCTTGCCGCAAAAGGCTCAGTAACAACAGCTGGCATATCAGATTTAGATATAAACAGAGCAACAGCTGGTGGAACGGTAGCTGATGACGGGGGTGTGACCATCACTGCAAGAGGCGTCTGCTGGAGCACAAGCCCGGGTCCGATAAACAGTAATAATTATACAACCGATGGGAGTGGGCCAGGTACATTTACAAGCAACATTACAGGATTGTCAGCCAGTACAACTTATTATTTAAGAGCTTATGCAACCAACAGTGAAGGAACTGCTTATGGTGAACAGATTAGTTTTACTACACCTTCAGGAGATGTTATCAATCCTGCCACCGGTAAGACATGGATGGACCGTAATCTGGGTGCCACTCAGGTGGCAACCAGCAGCACCGATGCCAACTCATACGGCCATTTATACCAGTGGGGGCGTGGTAATGACGGTCACCAGATAAGAACCAGTGGCACAACTACCACTCTCAGCAGCAGCAACACACCCGGTCATGGCAACTTTATTATTGTGGGTTCTTCTCCTTCTGATTGGCGCAGTCCCCGAAACGATAATTTATGGCAGGGGGTAAGTGGCATAAATAACCCATGTCCAAGCGGTTACAGGTTGCCTACTTATGCTGAACTCAATGCCGAGTTTCTGAGCTGGAGCACTGATAATGCCTCAGGGGCCCTTGCCTCACCTCTTAAATTGCCTCTGGGGGGTTATCGCTATACTACGGATGGTTCGCTCAGAAATGTGGGTATGGTGGCCTGCTATTGGACGAGCACCGTCTCTAACACCGATTCGCGGAATTTGTTCTTTTATGGAACAGGTGCCTTTATGAACATCGGTGCCCGTGGTCTCGGATACTCTGTTCGATGCATTAAGAATTAAACCAGTAGAATTCCAACGGGTTAATTCTGACAATTTTTAAAACCTCTGAAGGTAGTAGGATAATTTTCTTAATATTGACTGTGAAAGTGGAAATGAATTTAAACACATGACAGTTTTATGAAAGTATTTGCTCTTCTAAATATTATTTTAGTTGGCTTTAGTGCCGTTGCGTGTTCTCAAAACTCAATTACAGGCACTTTCCCGGATCTTGCCGGCGGGTATGTGAAATTAGTGGGTTTTGATGGCTTTAACACCTATCCTGTCGACAGCGTAAGGGTAAACGCAAAAGGAAACTTCAGACTTTCATTTGGCAATAATGACTACGGAATGGGCTACCTGGAAGCCGAAGATGGTAACTCTTTCATTGTCATACTGGCCGCTGGTGAAGATTTGAAAATTGAAGGAGAGACTCTTGCATTTGCTGAAACGGTGGTAATCACTTCAGGTAAGCAAAACCGTCTTTTTGAAAAGTATGCAAAAGAGCATCCCCGGAGGGAGCAAGCCCTGAGTGCATGGGATTTTCTTGAGGACATATATCACAGGGATTCACTTTTTGCCGGACACGAAGAACCAAAAAAAGCTATTGAAGCAGAGAAGCAGCGCATCAAAGAAGAGGATAAAGTCTTTCTGGAAGGTCTGGATTCAGAATATTATGTAAGCTGGTATCTGCCGGTGCGTAAGCTGGTGAGTTCCGCTCAAACGATTGCGCAATACCGCTCAGAAGAGATTCCGGCTGCACTATCTGCATTCAGGAATATTGACTATACCGATCCCAGGCTTTATAAAAGCGGTTTGCTGAGAGAAACTCTGGAAGCTCATTTCTGGCTTATCGAAAACAGCGGACGGTCGCTGGATTCTGTGTTTATTGAAATGAATATCTCAATAGACCATTTGATTGAGAACCTCTCTGCCAATGAAAAGAAGTTCAACGAAATAACAGGTTACCTTTTTGAACTGCTGGAAAGCCGCAGCTTGTTTACATCCTCGGAATACCTGGCCTTGAAAATTCTGAACGAAACAAGTTGTACCATTAACAGTGATCTTGCCGCACAGCTGGAAAGCTATCGTGCCATGAAAAAAGGGAATATAGCCCCTGACTTTGGTTTCAAAGATGATTGTTTTGCTCCGCGATACGGACCGGCAGATTCTCCCGGAAAATTATCTGACATAAAGAGTAAATATACCGTGGTGGTATTTGGTGCAGGTTGGTGCCCGATGTGTACCGAAGAGCTTTCGAAGATTGCCCGGGTATACGAAAAATGGACAAAGTTTGGGGTGGAAGTAGTGTTCTTCTCCCTTGATGAAGATAAACAGAGTTTTAAAAACCTCACAGCTGCTTACCCGTTTGTCAGCATCTGCGATTACAAAAAGTGGGAAAGTCCAGTTGTAAAAGAGTATCATGTTTTTGCAATACCTACGATTTACCTGCTTGATGACAAACGCGAGATATTGCTCAGACCCAATTCTGTATCACAAATGGATGCATGGGTTGACTGGTATCTGGAGCAGGGTAACCGCTTACAATAGCACGCTTCTGACGCTTCAGAAAAAAGAAACCCGGCACTGACGTGCAGGGCTTTTAAAAGAAACCCCGGAACCTTGCGGTCCCGGGGCTTATTCTTTTGTCGGGGTAGCAGGATTACCTGCGGTGATTCTGGGGTGGGGCTGATTCAAAACAATAAGCCCGGCAGTATCGCTTCGCTCAACTTCCGGGTTTATAAAATTTCCCTTCGCTCCCAGGAGCAGGCTCCTGTCGCTTCGGAAAATTAATAAACCCCGGAACCTTGCGGTCCCGGGGCTTATTCTTTTGTCGGCAAATGTTAACACATGTTATAACTGTATTCAAAGAAAATTTAAAATTTAA
>CAZMSH010000004.1:0-97829 GCA_964568875.1 uncultured Rikenellaceae bacterium
GAAGAGGCTGCTCCAAAAGGGCAGCCTCTTCAGATAATCAATAAAATCAGTTAACCTGTTAGTACTGCATTGCTGCAAGTCTCTGGTATGACTGATATCTCCATTTTGCATTCTCCTCTGCTACCTTGAATAGCTCTTTTGCCTGCTCGGGGAATGTCTGTATAAGAGATGTATATCTAACCTCTGAGTGGAGGAACTCCTGGAACTTGCTCCAATCCGGCTCCTTAGAGTCGAGAGAGAACGGGTTCTTCCCTTCTGCTTCGAGCATCGGGTTGTACCTGTAGAGGTGCCAGTACCCTGCTTTTACTGCAAAGTCGCCCTGTGCCTGTGTCTTGCCCATACCCTGTTTGAGACCATGTGCAATACACGGCGCATATGCAATTATTACTGACGGTCCGGGATATGCCTCAGCTTCCCTGATAGCCTTGAAATACTGGTTCTGGTTTGCACCGATAGCTACCTGGGCAACATATACATAACCGTATGTCATGGCCATCATGCCGAGATCCTTCTTGCGAATCTGCTTACCAGCAGCGGCAAATTTAGCAACTGCGCCCACAGGTGTTGACTTCGATGCCTGGCCGCCGGTATTTGAATAAACCTCAGTGTCGAGCACCAGTATGTTGACGTCAGCGCCTGATGCAATAACATGATCGAGACCGCCGTAGCCGATATCATAAGCCCATCCGTCTCCTCCGAATATCCAGAATGACTTCTTAACGAGGTAGTCTTTAAGACCGATAATTTCCTTAGCTACTGCTGAACCATCTTTCTCACATGCGGCAACTACCTTCTCGCTGGCCGGCCTGGATGCATTAGCATCATCTTTTGCGGCAAGCCACTCTTCGAATGCTGCTTTGGTATCAGCATTATCCTGTCCATTGGAGAGATACTCCTTCATAAGCCTGGCTATACGGTCTCTGAGTTGTGTTGCTCCGATTGATATTCCGAATCCGTATTCAGCGTTATCTTCAAACAGCGAGTTTGCCCATGCCGGACCCTCACCCTTAACGTTATGGGTATATGGAGTTGCCGGAGCCGATCCACCAAAGATGGATGAACAGCCGGTAGCATTTGAAACGATCATCCTGTCTCCGTAGAGCTGTGTGATAGCCTTGATATAGGGAGTCTCACCGCAGCCTGCGCAAGCACCCGAGAACTCAAAGAGCGGCTGTGCGAACTGACTGTTCTTGACGTTGGTGAACTTGTCGACGACAGTCTCCTTGTATCCAACTTTTTCGTGCATATAGTTCCAGCGTTCTCCTTCAGCCATCTGGGATTCAAACAGTCTGAATTCCAAAGCTTTGGTTTTAGCAGGACAAACATCGATACAGTTGCCGCAACCGGTGCAGTCGTAGAGCGACACCTGCATTCTGAATTTGTAAGCCTTGGTTCCGCCAATACCTTGTATTGTCGCAGTACCTTCCGGTGCAGCTGCGACCTCTTCGTCGGTAAGCAGGAATGGCCTGATGGCAGCATGCGGACAAACGTAAGCACACTGGTTGCACTGAATACAGTTTTCAGGGATCCATTCGGGAATATGTACTGCTATACCTCTCTTTTCGTAGGCTGTGGTGCCTGACGGGAAGGTTCCGTCTTCCCTGTTGCGGAAGGCGCTCACCGGCAGATCGTCACCCTTGAGCCTGTTGATGGGCTCCATAACCTCCCTGATGAATTCGGGGATGTCGCGTTCATCGGCAGCTTTCGTTACTTCTATTGATGCCCACTCTTCGGGAATTTCAACTTTGGTCACATCACCACCCCTGTCGATGGCATCGTAGTTCATCTTAACAATCTTTTCGCCTTTCTTTCCGTATGAGTAGTCGACTCCTTTCTTCATCTCAGTGACTGCCAGATCGTAAGGAATAACTTCAGATACTTTGAAGAATGCCGACTGCATAATTGTGTTTGTGCGGTTGCCGAGACCGAGCTCTTCAGCGATTACTGTGGCGTTGATTATATAGAAGTCAATTTTGTTCTCTGCCAGATACTTTTTCATATGATCGGGGAGCCTCTTTTTGGTCTCCTCAACATCCCATATGGAGTTCAGCAGGAAGATTCCCCTGCGCTTCAGTCCCTTCAGCATGTCATACTTGTCGAGGTATGCCGGAACGTGGCAGGCTACGAAGTCAGGTGTATTGACAAGGTAGGGTGACCTGATCGGATTGTTGCCGAATCTGAGGTGCGAAGTTGTTATACCACCTGATTTCTTTGAGTCGTAAGCAAAATATGCCTGGCAGTATTTATCGGTGGTATCACCAATAATCTTGATCGAGTTTTTGTTTGCTCCGACGGTTCCGTCTGAACCAAGACCATAGAACTTTGCCGAGTATGTTCCAGTGCAGCAAACGTTAATTTCGGGAAGAAGCGGCAGCGATTTGAAGGTAACGTCATCGACAATACCAACGGTGAACTGATTCTTCGGTTCCTTCATTTTAAGGTTTTCGTACACTGACATTACCATTGCCGGTGTCGTGTCTTTCGAGCTTAGTCCGTAGCGACCTCCAACGATCAGTGGCCTTTCGGCGCGGTCGTAGAATATCTCCTTCACGTCAAGGTAGAGCGGCTCGCCGTTTGCTCCGGGCTCCTTGGTGCGGTCAAGTACTGCAATCCTCTTGACGCTTGCCGGCAGCACGTCAAAGAAATACTTAGGCGCGAAGGGGCGGTAAAGATGCACACTTATAAGACCCACCTTTTCTCCTCTGTCCATCATGTAGTCAATGGTTTCCTTAATTGTATCGGTGATGGAACCCATGGCTACTATAATATTCTCAGCGTCAGGAGCGCCATAGTAGGTGAATGGCTTGTACTCTCTTCCGGTAAGTTTTGATATCTCTGTCATGTATGAAGCAACGATATCGGCAAGAGGCTCATAGAAAACATTCGATGCCTCCTTAGCCTGGAAGAATATGTCAGGATTCTGTGCAGTACCCCTGGTAACCGGCCTTGATGGATTAAGCGAATTGTCCCTGAACTTTTTCAGTGCGTCGTAATCTATAAGCTTCTTAAGGTCATCCATCTGAATCTCCTCGATTTTCTGAACCTCAGCCGAGGTACGGAAGCCATCAAAGAAATGAAGGAAGGGAACTCTCGACTTTATCGCCGAAAGGTGAGCAACACCTGCCAGGTCCATTACCTCCTGTACACTTCCGCTCGCCAGAAGTGCGAAACCGGTTTGCCTGGTAGCATATACATCACTGTGATCGCCAAAGATAGAGAGAGCATGAGCTGCAACTGCCCTTGCGCTTACATGAAAAACAGCCGGCAGTAGCTCGCCTGACATCTTGTACATGTTTGGTATCATCAGCAGCAAACCCTGTGAGGCTGTAAAGGTGCTTGTAAGAGCTCCCGCCTGCAGAGCGCCGTGCACTGCTCCGGCAGCTCCTGCTTCAGACTGCATTTCAACCACTTTCACAGTTTCACCGAAGACATTCTTCAAACCGTTTGCCGACCACTCATCGACAAGCTCAGCCATTGTTGATGAAGGGGTGATGGGATAAATACATGCCACCTCACTGAACATATAGGCTACGTGAGATGCGGCATGGTTTCCGTCACAAGTAATGAATTTCTTTGTTTTCATAATAAAAAATTGATTAACAGTATATTGTTGTTTATTCTCCGTTCATTGAGATCAGGAACTCTTCGTTCGACTTGGTTTGCATTATTCTGTCGCGAAGGAATTCCATTGCTTCTATTGAGTTCATGTCGGCAAGATAGTTCCTTAATATCCATATCTTGTTGAGTATCTTCTTGTCGAGCAGCAGGTCTTCCCTTCTTGTGCTTGAAGCCGGTATGTCGATCGACGGGAAGATCCTCCTGTTGGAGAGTTTCCTGTCGAGCTGGAGTTCCATATTACCCGTTCCCTTGAATTCTTCGAATATGACGTCATCCATTTTTGATCCGGTTTCGGTAAGTGCCGTTGCAAGTATTGTCAGTGAACCGCCGTTTTCAATATTCCTGGCTGCACCGAAGAACCTTTTGGGCTTATGAAGTGCGTTTGAATCAACACCTCCTGACAGAACCTTGCCTGATGCGGGTGCAATTGTGTTAAATGCTCTCGCCAGCCTGGTGATTGAGTCGAGCAGAATAACAACATCATGACCGCATTCAACCAGCCTCTTTGCCTTCTCAAGTACTATGCTGGCTACACGCACATGCCTCTCTGCAGGCTCATCAAATGTTGAGGCTATAACCTCTGCCTTGACATTTCTGGCCATGTCTGTAACCTCCTCGGGACGCTCGTCAATGAGAAGTATCATAAGATAAGCCTCCGGATGATGCCTTGCTATTGCGTTGGCGATCTCCTGCAGTAAAACAGTCTTACCTGTTTTGGGCTGCGCAACGATCAGCCCGCGCTGACCCTTGCCAATAGGAGAGAACATGTCAACTATCCTTACTGACAGTGAACCCTCTCCGTATGAGCAGAGAGTGAACTTTTCATTCGGGAACAGGGGAGTGAGGAAATCGAACGGTACTCTGTCGCGAATATAGTCGGGACTTCTTCCGTTTATCTCTTCAATTTTTATGAGGGGGAAATATTTTTCACCCTCTCGTGGTGGTCTGATTGTTCCTTTGACCGAATCACCTGTCTTTAGTCCAAAGTGCTTTATCTGCGACTGTGAGACATATATGTCATCAGGTGAATTGAGGTAGTTATAATCAGGTGAACGCAGGAATCCGTATCCTTCCGGCATTATCTCCAGAACACCGGTATTTGAAACAATACCCTCAAATTCATAGGGTTTTTCCTGCTTCTCTTCGGGCTCAGGCTTTGGAGGTTGTGGCGGCGGTGTTTGTTTTTCAACTGTCTCGGGCTTGTCATTGATTACCGGCTTCTCTTCCAGTAGCTCCTGTGACTGCAGCTGACTTTTCTCTTCCTCGATAACAACAGGAGGAGGTGAACTGTCTACAGATTCTGGCACCACAACATCAGGCTTAACTTCATCTTCAATCTTTGGGGAGTAGCCAATATCGCCTGAGGACTTTGCCTCAGGCCTGGAAGTCCTTGGCCTTCGTCCTCTCCTTGATTTATCCCTGTAGTGGCCTTCTGCAGAACGCTGATGGTCCCTGGGTGTCTCCTTAACAGAAGGCGTCTCTTTAACAGCTTCTGTTTTCTGAGGCTGGCTTCCATCCCTTGATTCACTTTCACGTGTTTTACTGCGATCCCACCTTTCATGTCCCTGTGGCTTCCTCTCATCTTTCCTTTCTCCTGCGGGCTGGTGCTCAGATCGCTGATCCTTATTCTGAGGTTTTGCCTGTTTCTCTGCCGTACGGGCTTTGTCTTCACCATGTTTACGTCCTGAAACGTCAGAATCTTTTCTTGTCTGAGATTTCTTTTCGGTGAGGTCGATTGCCTGCTGATCGAGGATTTTGTATATAAGATCCTGTTTCTTCAATGATTCTGATCTATTGATCTTCAGGCTTTTAGCTATATCCCGTAATTCAGGAACAAGCTTCTTACTTAATTCAAGAATGTCATACATATATTACTCTCTATGGAAATGTTTTGGGTATTGATAGTTCTGAAAACGCGGACAACATTCGGAGGCATGAGTCCCAGATCGTCTGTTAACTGATTCACACTTCAGAAAATCGTTGCAATGATAAGAAAAATTGGTAACATAAAACAATGCAAATGTTCTATTTCATCACATTGAGAGGTTAGCACAATCTAAGAAGTTGATAATCAATATCAAAGTCAGGCCTCAAATGTACTAAAAAAATATCATTGAGACAAAAAAAAATTCTGATTATTGTCAGGGAATGAAAAAATCACTAAACTTGTGTTCAATCGCAATATTGCATATATGCGTCAGTTGAAAATAACCAAGCAGGTTACAAACAGAGACACTCCTTCTCTTGACAAGTATTTACAGGAGATTGGAAAGGTAGACCTCATATCTCCCGAAGAGGAGGTAATGCTGGCGCGTAAGATCAAAAACGGAGACAAGGACGCCCTAACAAAACTGGTAAAGGCGAATCTCAGATTTGTTGTTTCAGTGGCCAAGCAGTATCAGAACCAGGGAATGACACTGCCAGACCTTATTAATGAAGGTAATCTTGGATTGATGAAGGCTGCGCAGCGGTTTGATGAAACAAGAGGGTTTAAGTTTATTTCCTATGCAGTATGGTGGATAAGACAGTCGATTCTTCAGTCGCTTGCCGAGCAATCAAGAATAGTACGACTGCCGGTAAACAAGATCGGATGCATAAACAGGATCAATAAGGCTTTTGCCCGTTTAGAGCAGGAGTTTGAAAGAGAACCCTCTGCCCAGGAACTTGCCGAGGTTCTTGAGATGGCCCCGGAAGAAGTCAAGGAAGTGCTCAAAACCAATGGCCGGACTGTCAGTATGGATGCACCCATAAATCCAGAGGATGACAATAACATGTACGATGTGTTGCAGAGCAACGAGACTGTCAGTCCTGACAAAACACTCATTAATGAGTCAC
Organism: uncultured Rikenellaceae bacterium; assembly: GCA_964568875.1. GTDB lineage: Bacteria > Bacteroidota > Bacteroidia > Bacteroidales > VadinHA17 > SLNP01. The sequence goes on from CAZMSH010000004.1 coordinate 6,454, forward strand.
TGGCATACGAGATTGAGAGAGCCCTCGGTACTCTCGCACCACGTGAGGCCAGGGTTCTGAAGCTTTACTTCGGTATCGGGATGAAGCACCCCTATACACTTGAGGAGATAGGAGAGGAGCTTAATCTCACCCGCGAGAGAGTAAGACAGATAAAGGAGAAAGCCATCAAAAGAATTCAATATACCACCAGGTGTAAAATTCTTAAAACCTATCTTGGTTAAGGCTTAAACTCTATCTTTGTCAAAAAAATCCTTTTTTATGTCACATCTTATTTCTCCCTCCCTTCTTGCTGCCGATTTCGGTAATCTCCAAAGAGATATTGAAATGGTAAACCGAAGCGTTGCAGACTGGATACATCTTGACATAATGGACGGCATATTTGTGCCTAATATTTCATTCGGATTTCCCGTAATTCACTATATAAACAAGCATGCCACAAAACCGCTTGATGTTCACCTGATGATCTCAAAGCCTGACGATTATCTGTCGAGATTTCGCGATGCCGGTGCTGATATCCTTACGGTACACTTTGAGGGTGCGATCCATCTTCAGAGGACGGTTACGGAGATAAGAAAACTTGGGATGAAGGCAGGTGTGGCAGTGAATCCTCATACACCGGTTTCTGCACTAAAAGATATTCTGCCATTTATTGACATGGTTCTGGTAATGACTGTCAATCCGGGCTATGGCGGGCAGGATTTTATCACCACCAGCTTTGACAGGGTTGCAGAACTGAGGAAGCTGATCGATGAAAAGGGATATAAGGTATATATTCAGGTTGACGGTGGTGTAGACCTTAATAATGCGGCAAGGCTGCTTTCTGCCGGTGTTGATATTCTGGTCGCCGGTACAACCGTTTTTTATTCAGACGATCCTGCAGCTACAATAGAAAAACTGAAGGGACTAAAGTACTAAGACACTAATCCTGTCTTATTGCCTATATAATCAAGTATCTCCAGGGTCTCTCCAGGATGGAACCACTTAATATTCTTGTCCCTGGCCCACCAGGTAATCTGTCTTCTGGCATATCTGCGGGTATTTCTTTTTATCAGTCTTACAGCCTCTTCCCTGGATATTTTGCCATCGAACCATTCAAATAATTCCCTGTAGCCAACGGTCTGAAGGGCATTTTCATTCCTAAACGGTAACAGGCTCCTTGCTTCTTCTTCCAGCCCTTTAGCCATCATATTATCAACTCTCATATCAATGCGGGAGTAGAGTTCTTCTCTCCCGGGCATTATCCCTATCTTTACAATTCCGTAATCTCTTACAGTTTTGTTCTTATTGAGAAATGAGGAGTATGGTCTGCCGGTAGATGCAAATACCTCCAAGGCTCTCATTATGCGCCGGGGATTTCTCAGGTCGACACGTGAGTAATGCTCAGGGTCGACGATCCTGAGCTCTGCTCTCAGGGCAGCTATACCCTCCTTCTTAAGCTTTTGCGTATATCTCTCACGTACCTGCTGATCAATATCGGGAATATCATCAATTCCTTCGCAGACAGCATTTATATACAATCCGGAACCACCTGTCATTATTACGAGGTCGTTATCTTTGAACAGAGTGCCGAGTAGCGCGGAGGCATCCCTTTCGAACATACTGGCGCTATAGTAACCTGTAACCGGAAAGCAGCCTGTAAAATGATGCCTCACACCCCTTTTTTCTATTTCATCAGGGGCAGCTGTGCCTATTGACATGCCTTTGTAAAACTGCCTCGAATCTGCCGAAATAACATCACAACCCAGTTTTTCAGCCAGCCTGACTGATAGTTCAGTTTTACCGGCAGCGGTGGGCCCGGTAATGACTATCAGGTATTTCATCTGATTGGTTCTGACCGTTAAGTTTTTTTATTTACTCGTTGTAATCGTCGGCCGGATCAATGTTGTCAAAATCTGTCAGGGAATCTTCGTCATCCGAACCGAAATAGAGATCATCTATTTCTGCATCATCATCGTCGTCATCATCATCGCTTACGACAAGATTATTGTACTTTTTTCTTGATGAGCCACCAAAAACAACCTGCTTGGGAGGAATGCCCTTTGAATTTGTACATACCGGATATTCTCTGCCGTCAATCTCGGCAGTCTCACCCGTGTATTCTATGAAGAGGCCTCTCTCATTGAAGAAGTCAAATATGTATAGGAGCTTCTGATTTTTCTTGTAGATGATATCTTCGAGTAAGGCATCGTCCATGGTAGAAGAACCTGCTCCCATATCGAACAGGGTGAATTCCTCCTCCTTTTCCCAATTGTCAGTTGCAAGATAGAAAGAAGCCATTTGCGATTTATCATACTCCAGCTCCTCCTGCAAAATATTGTGAAAATCCATCAAGGTTTGATTGTCAAGGAATTCAAATTCCCTTACAAATGCATCATCTTCATCTGATAAAACAACAAATTTGTATACCATATCAATTAAAATTCAAACGGTGCAATATAATACTTTTTAAATTACGTTCATCTGAGCCAAATTTATTTTAAGAGAAAACCCATAGTGTCAATACCATCCTGGTAGTCCCATAGCTTGGGCTTCTGTGCAAAACCGTGAGGAGTATGACCATGCCCCGTTACCACCTGTATCTTTTCAAGGAGTGGTGTAATCAATTTATTATAAACGGCAGGGTCTGCTTCCTGATAATTGATAACTGCCACGGGGGAGAAGAGGGATTCATCCTTTTTTAACAGGGCGAAACCGGTATCGAAGAATTTTTCGCGGTTGACTGTCATGACAGCTTTGTGATACTGATAGTTGGAGACATACTTGCTGTTTTCCGCTACAGTTGAATATTTCATCCATGCTTTCTCCAGTCTTCGAAGGTCATACCCGGGGGGTATATATAACTTTGTAATACTCCTGCATCCGAGTCCGAAGTATGAAAAGATGTCCTCACCAAGCCCTTCCAGTTCCATCTCACTTTCATTGCCTGTTATAAGTCCTGCACCCGTGCGGTTCCTGCGTATAAGCGAGGGGTATTTCCCAAAATAGTAATCAAAGTACCTGCTGCTGTTATCGCTGCCAGTCGCTATGACCATCTCAAAGTCACTTACGTGACTGTCGGCAAATACTATGTTGTCAGCCAGTCCGGGCTCCGCAGCAACAATGATTCCGGCTATCTCCCGCATCAGCCGCTCGTCCTTCGAACTGGTCTTGATCGCGGCGATGTTTCCCGACAACAGAACACACATCAAATCATGGAAGCCCACAGCCGGTATATTACCTGCCATGATTATGGCAACCCTTCTGGCAGTACGTGGCTGATCAATAGAGGGGTACGCAGACAGCCATTTTTCAATATTACTTTCTGTAAGCTCATCGCCAAGTGCCGAAAATGCTTTTCTTACGTTACCGGGGGTGAACCAGGGATTAGAGTGATGGTAGTTGCTGATCAGGGAAAGCAATCCCCCTGTCAGGTCATTCTCTGTTCCTGCAGCGGCTTCCCTGAAGGAACTGCCCAGTATGGCAAATGCATTGATTCTCTTTTCGAGGTTCATAGGGGTATTCTCTACCCCGCAAATTTAGGAATTGATCTTTTTAATCTCGCCCATAAAGAATAATTCTTCCTTTATTTTTTTTATTCTCAGTCTTGCGTAGCTATGATTACCCGATATTATGAAGCTGTCAGTATCAATACCTCTTGACTCAGCAATTCTTCTTATCATTTCATTCTGGTGAGCATCATAGGCCTCGAAGAATCTCAGAGCCTCACTGAGATTCTTCCTGCTATCGTGCATTTTGGCCAGATTCAGCAGGTGATCAGGATTCTCCGGTTCGTATATCAGAGCGGTCATATATGACTCAATACCATCATCATAATTGTTAATGTCGCTGTATGCCTTACCTATCGAAGCATAGATGTTGCCCAGCTTTGCTGAGTCTGGCATCATCAGCTCAACAGCCTTTTCAAGATACATAATACCTTCTTTCTGCATTCGCCATGAAGACATTGCAACTCCAAGGTAAAAGGCCGCTTCATAATTCATAGTATCAGATTCATAATAGAGTTTCAGGTATGGAACAGCGTCCCTGTATTGTTGTGAGGCATAAAGAGAGAAAGCCAGTTGTCTGATCACCACCATTGAGGTATCTCCCAGGTTGTAAGCATTCATGTAAGCTTCAGCAGCTGTTTTGTATCCCTGCATGGCGAACAGGAGATTGCCGTAGCATCTGTATGGAACAGGGTTTCTGAGGTTATTGGCAACAGCCTCTTCGAGAGTTTCAATACCAGCTGCGGGAGTTTTAAGCCTCAGCCAGAGGTTAGACAAAGACATCAGTACCGAAAAATCCCGGCTGTTAAGCCTCCAGGCTTCCTTCATATGGAAAAGTGCAGAGTCATCCATATTTGCCTGAGCAAGGCAGCCTCCGAGGTTTTTTCTGAAGACAGGATTGTCAGGGACGGAGTCTACCAGTATCTGGTACCATCTTGCGGCTTCATGAAACTGCCTGTTTGATACAAGCATACCGGCATATTTGTTTATGACAAACAGATTATCTCTGTTCTTTTCAATAATATCTTCATATTTTGCGGAAGCAGATTCAATATCGCCCAGTGCTTCAAGACATTCTGCAATCAGTATTCCGGCGTTTATCCCTCCGGTTCCTGCGTCCTCTGCTGCCTTCAGGTGTTGCATGGCAATATGGTAGTTACTCAGTGATGCATTTATGATACCATATCTCAGCTGCAATCCGGGACTCATGCCCGAACTCTCCTCCAGTACTCTGCAAAGCCTTATCGCCTCACGGTAATCTCTTTCAGACACAGCCCTGTCAATATCTTCAAAAGAGGGCTGACCCGACAGGCGGGTCAGGTTGATAATGAACAAAAGAATCAGGCTCAGGATCAGTCTGGTAATCTTCATAATAATACCATTAAATTAATGTTAACAGTAATACGGGAACCTATAAGCATAATGATTAACTACTGGCCGGAGAGCTGAAAGTTTACCGTAATCGAGAATCTCACCCGCACTGCAACCCCTCTTTGGTAGCCCGGGATCCATGCCGGTGACAATTGCACCACTCTTACTGCTTCATCGTCAAGAGATTTGTCGACACTTCTCAGAACGGTCACATTACTTACGCTTCCGTCAGGTTCAACCACAAAACCTATAAACACCTTCCCCTGAATCCCGTTTTCATGGGCAATCTGAGGGTACCTGATGTTATCCCTTACCCAGTTGCTGAATCTCTGGACGTCTCCACCCATAAAGGTCGGCATTTTTTCAACTATCATAAAGATGTCTCCTGCCCGGCTGAGCTGCTCTTCAGCATATTTCTTAGTGGTCACTATTGCTACTCCTGCGGCACCCCTGGCACCATACATTCTCATCACCGCCTCGGGTCTCAGTATCCTGAGCCCGGCGATTTCCGATTCAGGAATCTGTTCAAAGTAGTCGCGGCTCTTCTCCTCGCCGTCAACTATTATTATCATATCACCATACTCGGGTTTGCTCATCTCTTCGCGGCTTTTGTCTCCGGGGTAGTAGACGGTGACCAGCTGACTTTCCTCCTTTTTCTCAGGAACTAAAGTATCAATACTGGCTGTTTCGGTAGTAACATTTTCCGGAACCGGAACCTCATCTGCCACTAAAGCTTCCTGAGGCGCAGAATCAAGCATGTCATTGCACGAGAATACCATAGCGGCAACGGCTATAAGCGGAACTGCGATCAAAGTTTTGACCACGGCTCCCGGTTTTGTCTCTTTTCTTGTCATCATAATGATTCGTTTTTTGATTAGGGATTTGGCGGAAAAACACGAGGCAACCGGAATATTTCCCGTCCCGAAAACTTCTTTAAATATAAGCATCTGATAATCTGTGATCCTGCCTGTTCTGCTAATGTATTCCCTGTCGGTGTGATACTCATGAACAGCCCTGACCGAATACCTGATCATGTATGAGAAGGGATTCATCCACTGCATTGATACTGCAATTTCACACAGTATTATGTCAAGATAATGTAACAACCGGTTATGAATCTCTTCATGAAGTATAACCTTTTCTCTGTCAGAGTCTGACAGCCTGCTACTGATGAAAATATAACCCAATGCAGAGAACCCTGCAAATTGTCCTGAGTCATCCACCTCAACAATATTACCATTCACGGTTCCTTTACGAATTAGTCGGATTATACCTGTGATGCCTGACAAGAACCTGGCAATGAAGAATATAGTGCCGATTATGTACAAAACGGCAATTACAGTCACCGGATCAACACTCTCTGAAACGGTAACAGCAGCCTCGCTGCCATATACCTCAGCCTGCCCAAGCATCCCGTTAAAGACCCATTGCAGGGCTTCTGGATTTATAACTGCACTTTCTGTCTGGAACCTCAGAAAAGGCAGCAGCCATGATAACAACAATGACGATATAAGATATATCCTGTTTCTGACATAGGCAGTGTCACGGCTGAGAAACAGGTAGTATACCGTATAAAAGATGGCCATGAAAAGGCCTGCTTTCACCGCATGAATAAAGAAACCGTTCATTTTTCAATCTTTTTCTGTTTTTCGATCTCCTCTGACATCAGCTTCATTATCTCTTCCATCTCCCTGATGCTTATCTCCTTCTCACGGGCAAAAAAGCTTACCATCTGCTCATAGGAGTTGGAAAAGTAACTGCTTATGAAATTGCCCATCTGCATTTTCGTGTAGGCCTTCTTCGTTACCAGTGGATAGTACTCATGAGTGCGGCCATAGGCCTTGTGACTTACAAAACCCTTTTCCTGCAGTATCCTTACAATAGTGCTAACCGTATTATAGGCCGGCTTTGGCTCACTGAAGTGTTCAAGTATGTCTTTCACAAACCCTCTCCTTATCTTCCACAGGATCATCATAATCTGCTCCTCAGCACGTGTCAGTTCTTTCATCTTCTATCTGTTGTTTTTACAAAGCTACAACGAAATATTTAGTTATGAAACTAATCTTTTAATTATTTTTTTACAAAATTTAAGGGTGCAACGAATATCAAGGAAAAATAAAAAAGTGTACTTTTATAATTCTAACGGGTTAAGTAAAGTATTGCCATGGATAAGATTGTAATTCAGGAACAGTTGAAGAACGTGCCGGGAATAGTATTTTCACCGGAGAATAAACTGCTTGAGGTTGCAGGGAGGTCGATACCTGAGAACCCTGAGACTATTTTCCGCCGCCTTGATGAGTGGCTTACAGAGTATTTTGATAATGACAGCACTTTAACGGTGAGTATTTTTCTGGAGTATATCAACAGCGGTTCATCAAAGTATCTCTATGAAATACTTCGCAAGCTGACCGGCTACAAACATTCCGGAAAGAGTGTAAGGTTGATATGGAAATATGAAGAAGATGATGAGGCCATGCTGGACCTGGGGGAGCACTACCGTGATTCTGCCGGTGTTCCTCTTGAGATAGAGATGATATTGTGAATCATATTCAGAAAAAATAAAGAGGCTGTCTCTGTTTTGAGGCAGCCTCTTTCTGTTTTATTGGGTATTGTTGGTCTTACATCATTTTCTCAGCCAGGTCGACACAACGGGCAGAGTAGCCCCATTCATTATCGTACCATGCAAGTATTTTAACCATTTTACCGTTGACCATGGTGCTTGGTGAGTCGAAGATTGCAGATGCGGGGTTATGAATCACATCGACAGATACTATTTCGTCTTCCGTGTATTCAAGTATTCCCTTCATCGGGCCTTCAGCGGCCTTTTTCATTGCAGCGTTGATCTCTTCAACAGTTGCCTCTTTCTTAAGCATTACCACCAGGTCGACCAGTGAACCGGTAGGTGTCGGTACTCTCACTGAAATACCATCAAGTCTTCCTTTAAGTTCAGGAATTACCTTACCAACTGCTTTTGCTGCTCCGGTTGTTGTCGGAATCTGGCTGACGGCAGCTGACCTGGCTCTTCTGAGGTCTGAATGCGGCAGATCGAGTATTCTCTGATCATTGGTATATGAGTGTATGGTAGTCATGTACCCCAGTTCAATTCCCCAGTTGTCGTTAAGTACTTTTGCAACAGGAGCAAGACAGTTTGTAGTACATGATGCATTTGAAATACACTGATGTTCAGGTTTGATATCCTCGTCATTTACTCCGAGTACAACTGTAGCGTCGATTGCATCTTTCGAGGGTACTGTCAGTATTACCTTCTTCGCACCGGCTTTAAGATGATCTCCGTATCCTCCTTTCGGACTCTCTTTTGACCTGAAGATTCCGGTAGCTTCAACCACTATATCGGGAATGACTGACCATGGAATTGATGCCGGATTCTTTTCTGCCGTTACCGGATATTTCTTTCCGTCTACGATAATATTTTTTTCATCAAATGTCACGCCTGGAAATTTTCCCTGGGTTGAGTCATATTTGAGCAGATGAGCAAGAGTTTTTGTGTCGGTGAGGTCATTTATACCTACAACTTCAATGTTCGGCCTCTCGAGTGCCAGCTTGAATACGTTACGTCCAATCCTCCCAAAACCGTTGATTCCTAATTTTATCTTTGCCATAGATTTAATATTTAAATGTTATTTGTATGGAGGTACAAAGGTACTAATAAATTGAAAATCTCAAAAAGGGGGATAATACGAAACGTCAGCGTTTCCTGATGAAGATGGTTGCTATTCTGTTTGACTGCGGGTCAAAGGGATCGATTATCAGGCCCATTCGGTAAGAGATGAACAGAGAGAAGAAGAGAGCTCTGTTATCTTCTGTTGCCATAATATCAATTTTTTTCAGGTAGCCGTTAATTACACTGCCAAGCTCGATGGTGTGTACTGCCCTGTCGTTCCTGCTGAATTCAAAATTGAAGCCACCTTTAATATAGGCTCCCGGAACAATTTTAGTCTCCTTTATTCCCTTGAAAAAGGATGCTTTGCTGTATATGTCGTACGGGTGATGAATAGATTCTTCAAATTTCTCTTCTTTGATATAGAAGGAGGTGGGTGTTGCGGGGTAAAGCACTTTGTAATAGATAGGTTTTACCAGTGCCAGTCCCGGTCCGGCAGTAAAAAAATACCTTATTGCCACACCTCCGAGATCCTCTTTGTTGAAGAGTTCGTAACGCTTACCCAGGCCTCCGCGGAGATAGAAGGGAGTATTAAGCTTGCCGAAAACGAATGAGGTGCCGCTTGGGTACCACGGGTTCTGCAGTTTAAGTTCTCTTGGATGGTTAAGGATGCCCAGGTCTATCTCATAAATATTTGTATTCCTGAAATCGATATAGCGGCCTTCCCTGTAGCTTATGCCATATCCGTCGGTGTTGAGCATAAGGCCAAAAGTTCTTTCGTGACGGTAGAAAGCTCTCTTCTGTTCGTCAATTTCACCCTGGCCGTAACATACTGATACGGCACTAATGATCAACACAGCCACCGACAGCAGCTTCTTCATGGCGTTCGCCTTTCTTTTATCTGGAGTACTATAGACGGTAACCGTCAGCCTATATGATCAGTGCTTACCTGGTTGGCATTTGTGTACGCAGGACAGATCTCACGGTTGCATGAGCTGGCAAGCAGGGCCACCAAAAATGCCATAACAAATACTATAGCGAATTTCTTCATAACCATCTTGTTTTACAATACAAATTTAGCTTTTTAAGTTTAAAAACAATCGTCGTGCCAAAAAAAACCTGAATCTGCTACTACTGAATGAAGCAGCAGCCTGCGAATCAGGCTGCTGCCATTGTCATTCAGTCATATTTTAAACAATGCACGTTGCGCTTTGTTCATTGCCGTGGTCATTAATTGTGACACGGGCCGTAACTGTTATTTGAACATTCTCTGCAACGGGCTGTTGGGTGATCTCATCAGTTCCCTGTCAAGTTCAACGATTTTGAACGGAGCGGGTGATGCAAGCAGTTCTGTGTTATCACCAACCTTTTTTTCGATTTTCACAAAGTATGTTCCCGGAGTTGCTATTCTTGCAGCTGCACGGAAATTCTGTCTTCCGCCTTCCTGCTGCTCCTGGCCTGGTGTCTGCGGAGGCTGAATTCTCATATTCCATGCTAATGATCCTACACCTGCTTCAAACGGACGTTCGATAACGTTTACTATATCTCCGGCGGCATTCGTAATTGTGAATACCATAACCGCGTCAGCCGGCTCTGTTGTTTGTCTGCCTCTTCTTGCGGGAGCAGGAGGTTCTGCAATATGATACTTTATACTTACTTCCACTGACGGGTTGGGGGTTCTGAAGTATGCCTCGCCCTGATATGAAAGATTCGATGCCATGCTGAACTGCCATGTATCCTTTATATTGAAGATATGTGCCGCCTTGGTCAGATTGCCGGGTGTAATCTCACGAAGATAACTGTAGTCATCCAATACATAGAATCCTCTTCCGAAGGTTGCAATTACAAGATCGTTTTCTCTCCTCTGGATGTCGAGTTCAGGGACCTGAATTGTTGGAAGACCATTTTTTAACTGTACCCATTTCTTTCCGCCATCTATGGTGACAAACACTCCGTATTCGGTTCCTACAAACAGAAGGTCGCTTGATACATGGTCTTCGATAATGGTATATACCGATCCGAGAGGCAGATTTGATGATATTGAGGTCCATGTCTCACCCTTGTCAGTACTCTTTAGTATGTATGGTGTCCAGTTGCTGTTGTCTTTTCTGCCGTCAAAAGTAGCATAGACAGTGTTGACATCATGGATAGACGGCAATACACATGTTACCAGTGTCATGAACGGAATGCCCGGGAAGTTGTCAAATTTCTTCCAGTTTTCACCGTCATCTTCTGTCAGCCATATCAGTCCGTCGTCGGTTCCGGCCCACAGCATTCCCTGCTTGTGCGGCGACTCCTTAAGCGACTTCATGTTCCCGAAAGGAGAGGTCGAAGAATGGAGCGCCACGGCTGTGTTCCTTTCCCATGTCTGACCCATCAGAGGCATGGTGTCAACATCAATTTGTCTTGTGAGGTCAGGACTGATAACTGTCCATGAATTACCCTGGTCGGTACTCTTCATGACTACCTGGGCACCTATATAAAGTGTTTTATTGTCGAAGTTGCTTATGAGGTAGGGAGTATCCCAGTGGAAACGCATTGACATACCCTGAGCTCTTGCCCTTATGCTTGTTGACCTTTGAAGCAGGTGATCATAACGGGCGTTTCCGCCGTTTTGTGACTCATGGTATGATATTGTTGGATCGACAGGGTCAGGTATTGAAAGGAAACCGTCACCACCCAGCACATGACTCCAGTCGTCATTTGTAATGTACCGTCTGATTGTTCTCGCAGGCCCCACGTGTGAACCATTATCCTGTGTTCCGCCGTAGATCCTGTAGAACGGATAGTTATTGTCGACCCTCACACGGTAGAACTGCATGATTGGGAGGTGAGGATGGAATTTCCATGTTGCACCGGCATCCCAGCTTTCGTAGAGGCCACCGTCGCAGCCTGCAAGATAATGGTTGTTATTGTTCGGATTGATCCACAGGGCATGGTTGTCGACATGCTTGTTGCGTTCTCCAATCTGCCTCCATGTAGCTCCTCCGTCGAGAGACCTCATGTTGCTGACATCGAGAGATATAACAAGGTTTTCGTCAACAGGATCGGTAATCAGTCTCTGGTAGTACTGCGGACTGCTTGAACCCTGGTTGCTCATCTCCTCCCATGTTTCTCCCTTGTCTTTTGAGCGCAGGAATTTTGATCTTCCGGCTGAAGGAGGCAGCTCAACCATTGCATAGAGGATGTCGGGATTGGCCTTTGAGAGCGCAATACCAATTCTTCCGATGTTACCTTCTGACGGGAATCCGTTGGTGATCTTTTTCCATGTTTTGCCCGCATCGGTCGATTTGTAAAGGCCTGATTCCGGTCCTCCGTTGATTTTAGAGTATACTCTTCTCTCACGCTGATGTGCCGAGGCGTAAAGGATATCCGGATTTCTTGGGTCCATCTCTACATCATTGATGCCGGTGTATTCACCGATAAACAGGATCTGTTCCCATGTTTTACCACCGTCGGTGGTTTTATAGAGACCGCGTTCTCCGCCCGGTCCCCACAGTGGACCATGAGCAGCTACATAAACCACATCGCTGTTGCGCGGGTCTATCTGTATCCTTCCGATATGGGCTGACTTTTTCAGACCCATGTTTTCCCAGGTCTTGCCTGCATCGGTGCTCTTGTATATGCCGTCACCAATACCTATGGCACGCTGGCTGTTGTTTTCTCCTGTACCCAGCCATACCACATCGGTATTGTTGGGGTCAATAGTGACACATCCCATGGCGTAGACAGGTTTGTCGTCGAACAGGGGTGTGAAAGTGGTACCGGCGTTTGTTGTCTTCCATAATCCGCCTGATGCAACCGCAATGTACCACTCTGAGAAATTGTCAGGGTTGACCGCTATATCAGCTATCCTGCCTGAATATGAGGCCGGACCGACAAGCCTGAAGTTAAGCGGACTCAACATCTCTGATGTCAGCGACATTTGTGGTGCTGCCTGTGCAGCCCTCTGGCTGAAAGCAGGAGCCGACAGCAGGATTGCCAGAAGCACAAGCACCGTAATTCTTAATGTTTTCATAGAATCAAGTATTAGTTTCAAGGGTTAAATATTAGATAATTCTTCCCGGTAAATCTAAACATTTCTGAGAATCTGAACATCACCCGGCATATTGTTAAAAAACACATTTACAGCTGCTGAACTTTTTGCCTTATCAATTGTCTTATTTTTAACCAATAAAAGTCTTGGCCATGAAGACATTAATATTAACCATAATAATTATAACATCAGCAGTTATGAAATCAGGATCATCAGATCAGCAGAGGCCTACATTCCGTCAGTTAACACCAGATGAGGCATTCGTTATTCTTCAGAAAGGAACAGAGAGGCCCTGGACGGGCAGGTATACAAACCATAAGGAGGCCGGAACTTATCTTTGTAAGCATTGCGGATCAGCACTCTACAAATCTGCCGATAAATTTGACTCCAACTGTGGCTGGCCATCTTTCGACGATGAGATTGAAAATGCTGTTATCAGGTATCCTGACGCTGACGGTGTAAGGACAGAGATAGTCTGTGCCAACTGTAAGGGCCATCTGGGTCATGTCTTTCAGGGTGAGGGGTTTACCTCGAAGAATATAAGACATTGCGTTAATTCCATATCTCTTGACTTTGTACCGGCAGAGCTGGAAAAAGGTGTTTATCATACTGCTATCTTTGCCGGAGGCTGTTTCTGGGGTGTTGAATACTATCTACAGCAGGAGCCGGGCGTCTATGCAGTCATTTCGGGTTATATAGGCGGACATGTGAAGAATCCGTCCTATAAGGAAGTATGTACAGGAACCACGGGGCATGCGGAGGCTGTTAGGGTCATTTACGATCCGGAGAAAACCAGCTATGAAAAACTGGTAAAAATGTTCCTTGAGATCCATGATCCTACCCAGGTTGACAGGCAGGGACCCGATATCGGTAACCAGTACCGCTCTGAAATATTTTACCTTAACCAGGAACAAAAAGTCATTGCTGCCAAATACCTCGATATACTCAGGGACAAGGGGTATAAGGTTGCCACCAGACTGACCCAGGCATCGGAGTTTTATGATGCCGAAGATTATCATCAGGATTATTACTTCAACACCGGTAAGGAGCCTTATTGTCACGGGTATACGAAGAGGTTTTAGGTATCAGGTGTCGGGTGTGCTCCCATTCGGTCGCGAGCTCGCCCGGCAAGCCGGTCTCGGTTCAGGTGTCAGGTGTCAATAGATGTTACAGGGCTCATAATTGCATTTGTTGTTGATAAGTGACTAAAACGGCTGTGGTGAATTTCGTATATTTGTGCCGTCAGAAATCAATCTGAAATTAATTATGAAAGAGACTCTGTTGACACGTAAGACAATCAGAAAATATTCCGGACGTGAGGTTACCGATTCTGACCTCAACGATATACTTGAGGCGGCGATACGTACCTCAACTACCGGTAATATGCAGGTTTACAGCATTATAGTCACCCGCGATGCTGTTATGAAGGAGAAGCTTGCTCCTGCCCACTTTAACCAGAAAATGGTTACAGAGGCTCCTGTAATGCTAACCTTCTGTGCCGATTTCAACAGGTTTAACAAGTGGTGCCGGCAGAGAGATGCCGAACCGGGCTATGACAACTTCCTTTCATTTATGACGGCTGCAATAGACGCATTAATTGCTGCACAGACTGCCTGCATAGCAGCTGAGGAGAAGGGAATGGGTATCTGTTACCTGGGCACCACAACATATATGGCAGGCATAATAATTGAACTTCTTGAACTTCCAACGGGAGTGGTTCCGGTAACCGCAATCACCCTTGGATGGCCGGCTGAAGATCCGCCTCAGGTTGACAGACTGCCCCTGAGTGCGGTTGTTCATACCGAAACATATCACGATTATTCAGCCGGGGACATTGACGAGCTTTATGCTGAGAAGGAGAAGCGTGAGGACTCTCTCCAGTTTATCGCAGAAAACAGCAAGAAAACCCTTGCCCAGGTATTCACTGATGTAAGGTATAAGAAGGCCGACAATATACATTTCTCAAAAGCTTTCCTGGAGGTTCTTAAAAAGCAGGGATTTATGGAGCAGGATATCTGAGATCAGATATCAGATATCAGATATCAGATTGCTCCCGCTGGTCGCGAGCTCGCCTACGGAATGGCGGCGACGCACCCCCCTCAATTGCCTCACAGGCGAATCGAAGCCTGGTCCCGTACCAATGGTCGGCAATACGGGGTTAGTTAAAGTTAACTGACAGTGCGTCAGCGATTGCTTTCAGATCATCTCTTACAGCAGGCACCAGGGTGATTCCATGTTTTATGTTACGTTCCTCGGCTTCCCGTTCTATATCTCCCGGTATAAGAACCTTTTCCTGTCCCTCTGCCGGTTTGGCTGCACGGAATGTCTCTATCCACCTGTCCATTGCAGCCTTGAATTCAGATGCATCACGGAAGGCATCTATTCTCATGGCTCCGAAGAAATGTCCGGTTCCTTCACCGACCTTTTCTTCAAGGAGGGGCAGGTACGCCACGCTGGGAGGCACAAAAGGTCCGAAATTGGCTCCGCTGAAAACTGCCGAGAAGATATCAACCATGGCTGAGAGGCAGTAGCCTTTATGACTCCCGTGCAGCCTGTCTCCTCCGAGGGTCAGCATAGACCCTCCTGATTTCAGGATAGAGGGATCATCACTGGGATACCCTTTGGAGTCCTGTACAAATCCTAAAGCTACCTTTTCTCCCTTCTTTTCTGCCACGGCCAGCTTACCCCTCGCGATGGGGGTGGTGGCGAAGTCAGCAACGAAAGGAGGCTGTCTGTCTGCCGGAACAGCTACTGCAATGGGGTTGGTGCCCATCATCGGCGAGACCGAGAAGGTAGGGGCCACCAGCGGGTTGGCATTTGTAAGGCATATGCCAACCATATCGTTTTCCAGAGCCATCATTGCGTAATAACCTGCTATACCGTAATGATTTGAGTTTCGTGTGGCTACCCAGCCTGTTCCTGTCGAGGCAGCCTTTTCAATGGCCAGCTGCATTGAGAACCGGGCCGGAACCATTCCTACAGCCATATCGCCGTCAACTACCGCTGTTGAGGGAGTCTCATGAACGACCCTGATACCGGGTTTGGTTTTTATTCTTCCCTTCTGCCATAGCTGGTAGTAATCCTTCATCCTGATCATCCCGTGGGAAGGTATGTCTCTCAGTTCGGCAGCAAGGAATACATCGGCTATGGTAGTTGCATGGTCGCTGCTGCAACCCATCTTCATGAATACTTCGCGCGTAAAATCAAACAGGTACTGGTAGCTGTATTTTTCCATGGCTTTTATCTGACTATTTTTTTATTCGGTTTTACTCAATTTGTTATCGGCCACCGCAACCCGCACCCCGCACCCCTCTCACCCCTTTACCTCCCTGTTCACAATTGTGGCAGATGCCTGGGCTGTGGGCATTACCAGTACGTCATTGATGTTCACGTGCGGAGGCAGGCTTGCACAATAGTATACTACATCTGCAATATCATCACCTGAGAGAGGTTTCATGCCTATGTAGGGTGTTTCAGCCTTTGCTGCATCTCCTTTGAAACGCACCGTAGAGAACTCGGTTTCAACCAATCCGGGAGCAACATTGGTAACCTTTATATTATGCTTCAAAAGGTCTATGCGCATAGATTTTGACAATGCATCAACGGCATGTTTAGTGGCACAGTAGACATTTCCGTTTTCATAAACCTCCTTACCGGCTATCGATCCTATATTAATAATATGTCCGTTGCCCCTGGCGATCATCAGCGGCACCACCGCCCTTGTGAGCCACAGTAATCCCTTTATATTGGTGTCGATCATTCTCTCCCAGTCATCGTGGTCTCCCTTGTCAATATGCTCAAGTCCGACGGCCAGACCGGCGTTGTTTACCAGCAGATCAATATTTCTCCATTCCCCTGAAAGTGAAGCGACAGCCTTTTCCACCTCATCCCTGTTCCTGACATCGAACGGAAGCGACAGCACCCCTGTACCACCGGCCTCCAGCTCGCCCTGCAGTTCAGTGAGTCTTTCCGCACGCCTGCCGTTTATGATAACATTCCAGCCCTCAGAGGCGAACCTCAGCGCCGCAGCTCTTCCGATGCCTGAGGTGGCACCTGAAACAAACAGAGTTTTCCTGGTCATACACAAAAAGTTTTTTTCAGTCCAAAAATAACCAACTTCCCCTAATCTCGGCATAACTGTTACGTCTCATTTTGTTTCAGAACCTATTTACCGTATAACTGCTTATATTTGTCGTCTTGATTTAACAACTGAATGCAGACCGCCCGAAAGAGAGAAGAAATATCGGAAATGTTCGACCGCATAGCGTGGCGGTACGATTTTCTCAATCATTTTCTTTCGCTGGGAACCGATATCTGGTGGAGAAGGAGAGCCGTTGCCGCGATAGGAAGAATGAAGAAACCGGAGCGTATTCTCGATGTTGCAACAGGAACAGCCGACCTTGCCATAGCAGCCCTGAGGCTCGGGGAGGTTAAGGTTACAGGCGTTGACATATCGCAGAAAATGCTGCTCGAGGGCAGAAAGAAGATAGAAAGGAAGGGACTCACAGACAGGATAGAACTTGTAGCAGCCGCCTCGGAAGAGCTACCCTTTCCCGATGCTACCTTTGACGTTGCCATGTCGGCATTCGGCGTGAGGAATTTTGCTGACACTGCCACCGGCCTTTCTGAGATGTACAGGGTACTCTCAGATGGCGGAGTTATAATGGTTCTGGAGTTTTCAAAGCCTGCGAGGTTCCCGCTCAGACAGATTTACGGATTCTATTTCAAGAGGTTGCTGCCTCTGCTGGGACGACTTTTCTCGCGTGACAGTTCGGCCTATACCTACCTTCCCGACTCTGTAGGTTCCTTCCCCGAAGGGGAGGCGTTCCTGAGCCTTCTCGGTGCAGCCGGCTTTGGTTCCACCGAAATGAAAAGACTCAGCGGTGGCATTGCAACGATATATACCGGCATTAAGGCAACAATTACAATAAACAGTTAAATTTGAAGTTTATTATTTTCAGGAAAAACTCTTAAATGAGATCAGGATACAAGATATTTACGGCTATTCTTTTGCTGCTTCCGCTGGCGGCATATTCACAGAGACAGAAGGTGAAGAATGATTCGTGGTATGATGAAAAATTGTTTCACTTCGGATTTTGTGTCGGGTTCAATGCAATGGATTTCAGGGTAACGCCTTCACAGAGCGCCTTTGCTGCCGATTCGTTGTTTCCGGAGGTCACAAATCTCTATCCCGGGTTGAATATCCAGGTTGTAACAGATTACCACCCTGTGCCGTATCTCGATATCAGGTTTCTGCCAGGCGTTTCATTCGGTCAGAGGAAACTGATATTCTACAGGGATGGCACTGTTTACAATGACGGACAGAGTATTGAATCGTCGTTTCTGGAGTTTCCGCTGCTGGTAAAGTATAAGGGTACGAGGCTCAACAATGTGCGTCCGTATGTTGTGGGCGGACTCAATTACCGTCATGACCTGGCGGGCAAGAAGGA
This sequence comes from uncultured Rikenellaceae bacterium, assembly GCA_964568875.1. Taxonomy (GTDB): domain Bacteria; phylum Bacteroidota; class Bacteroidia; order Bacteroidales; family VadinHA17; genus SLNP01. Next base: position 24,415 of record CAZMSH010000004.1, read on the forward strand.
GTTTGACGAGGATAAGCCTGTTTACCTTCGCCTCAGGAGATCGGACCTTTACTACGAAGTGGGTGCCGGCTTTGACTTCTACCTTACATTTTTCAAGCTTACCATAGAGGCCCGCATGTCGAACGGCCTGAGAAACGTGCTGGTAAATGATCCTGCACCCGGGCATCCTCAGTATGTGAATGCAATTGATAAGATAAGGTCCCAGATATGGGTTCTTGCATTCTATTTTGAGTGACACGACATGGCCTCCAGGATCAACCTGACTCTATCACCGGAAGCTGCTGCCGACCATAATGAGATAATAAGGAAGGCTGCCAGAATGCTTCGATGCAGTCCCGCAGACATTACAGGCGTTACAATAATCCGGAAATCGATCGATGCCCGTAAGCCCGCTATTGTCTTTAATGTTGAAGCAGAGGTGTTTACAGGCGACGAAACACCGCCTTCAGAAATCATCAGTTTTCAGGAACGCGACGTTTCTAACGCTAAAGAGATATTGATTGCAGGCAGCGGGCCGGCAGGTCTTTTTGCGGCACTGACCCTGATCGGGCACGGTCTCAGGCCGGTGGTTATCGAACGAGGCAGGGATGTTTCATCGAGAAAAAGGGACATTGCAATGATCAGCCGTCAGCATGTGGTTGACAACGACAGCAACTACTGCTTTGGCGAAGGCGGTGCCGGCACCTACAGCGACGGGAAGCTATACACCAGGTCGAAGAAAAGAGGAGAAAACAGGAAGGTGCTGGAGTTACTTCATTTTTTCGGGGCTGATGAGAACATACTGTATGAGGCTCATCCGCACATTGGCACAGACCGCTTGCCGTCTATAATAAGGAATATAAGGGAAAAGATAATTGAATGCGGCGGGCAGGTACTGCTGAATACCAGGATAACCGGACTGCTGCTTAATGGAAGAAGATTTGCTGGTGTTGAGGCAGGTGGGCAGACGTTTATGTCTGACACACTGATACTTGCAACGGGTCATTCGGCGCGCGATATTTACGCCCTACTCGGGCAGCATTTTGCAGCAATGGAGTTTAAGCCTTTTGCGATGGGAGTGAGGGTAGAGCACCCGCAGGAACTGATTGACCGTATTCAGTATCATGGGAAGAGCCGTGGCAGCTGGCTGCCTCCGGCATCGTATACTCTTTCGCGCCAGGTTGAGGGCCGCGGGGTATTCAGCTTCTGCATGTGTCCCGGCGGTTTTATTGTACCTTCAGCCACCTCCGGCGATGAGGTTGTGGTCAACGGAATGTCGCCGGCCCGGCGCAATTCAGTCTGGGCAAACTCGGGAATAGTTACCGAGATCAGGGGTGGTGATGTTTCAGCATATGGACGATACGGTCCGATGGCCGGACTAAAGTTTCAGCAGCATCTTGAAAAGCTTGCATGGGAACATGGAGGCCGAAGACAGACGGCACCCGCGCAGAGGCTTACCGATTTTATTGCCGGACGCCCGTCAGCCACGCTGCCCCGGTCTTCATATTCACCAGGTATTGTCAGCTCTCCGCTTCATGAATGGCTGCCGGAGCCGCTGCTGGGTGCGTTGAAGGAGGGCTTCAGGGCCTTCGGCCGCATGATGAAGGGTTATGTCACCGAAGAGGCTGTTCTGGTTGGCGTTGAGTCGCGGTCATCATCACCGTTGAGAATACCCCGTGACCCCGCAACACTGCAGCATACAGATATTGAAGGCCTCTATCCGTGCGGTGAAGGCTCTGGTTACGCCGGAGGCATAGTCTCCTCGGCCATCGACGGAATGAGGGTGGCTGAGGTGTTATCAGGAAAGTTTTCTGGTTAATTCTGAAAGCACAATCGTTACCGACATGGCCACGTTAAGCGAATCGATTCCCCGGGTGATGTTTTTCCCCCGCGGTATGGTAATCCTCTCCGTCACATACTCGTCAAGGAACCCCGAGATGCCCTTTGACTCATTTCCGAAGAGAATTATCCCCCTTTCAGGAGGATTATGCCTGTAAATACTGTTACCATCAGGATACGTGCCGAAAACCGGCAGGTTGCTCTCCTTTGCCGTTCCCAGAAATGATGCCAGGTCGGTATAGATAACCCTTACCCACATGAGCCCACCCATGGATGCCTGTACTACCTTGGGATTAAAACAGTCGACACTGTCGGCTGAACATATAATATATTGTATACCAAACCAGGCGGCTGCCCTGATTATGGTCCCAAGGTTGCCGGGGTCCTGTACAGATTCCAGCGCAATGACATAGCCTGTTGTAATCTCGTCTGGCTGCGGCTCTTCATTGACGATCCGCACCAGCGCCAGGGCGTTGTGAGGGGTGGTCATGGAACTTATCTTCCTTATCTCATCATATGAAACAGGCACCGTCTCCCTTACGCGACTGAAGAAACCCTGTTTTTGCGAGGCTATCCACTCTCTTTTCGCATAAACGGTATCCACAGGCATTCCTGCAGCGATATAGTCTCTGACCATCTTATCTCCTTCAATAACGTAGAGACCGTGTTCCTCCCTGAACTTCTTTTTCTGCAGGGAGATAATAAATGAGGCACGGGCTTTGCTTAACATTGGCGACAACTCAATTATTAATATATTTGCGATGATCAATTTATCAGGGCAAATTTTGGAATATTTTGTTTCAAATAAAAATAAAAAGAGTTCAGGGTGGCTGCTTTTAATTTCCCTGGTACTGCTGGCCTCCTGTAATCCGACCAAATATGTTCCTCAGGGAGAGTCACTACTTGACAGAAACTATATTGAGATTAATGGTGACGAAGTAACACAGGGGGAACTCAAACCATTTCTCAGACAGCAACCCAACAAGAGAATTTTCGGTTCCCGCTTTCACCTGGGCCTCTACAACTGGTCTGACCTTGACAAGGAGCGCTGGCCTCATGGCTGGCTAAGAAATATAGGCGAGGAACCGGTGATATTTGATCCATATGCAGCCTACAGGTCGAAGGAACAGCTGTTGCTTTACCTGAGGTCGAAGGGTTATTTCGATGCTGTCGTGATGGAGACCATCGAGACTGCAAAAAAGAGGTCAAAGGTATTCTATGAGATAGATACCTCTGATCCATATACGATACGGAACCTGAATTATGAGGTTGAGGATTCGGCTTTGCTTGCCATAATAGAGTTTGACGCCCAAAACTGTTTGATAAAAAAGGGTGGGAGATACGACTTTGACGATCTGGCAGCAGAACGGTCACGAATTGAAAGGCTGATAAGAGACCACGGTTATTATGCTTTCAGCAGTGATTTCATTCATTTTCGCGTCAACGATACAATAGGTAATAATCTTGTTGATATAACCTATTTCGTCAGGGGGGCTAAATCCGCAGGCAGATTGGCGGAACCGGAAGTAGTAATACCTCACTCGAAGTATAACGTGCGTAACGTCTATGTATATCCTGAGTTTGATCCCGGGGAGGCTATGTCAGCCGGTGACAGGTATTTCAGTTCACTTGATACAGTGCTGCATGAAGGCTATTACTTCATTACCCCGACAGGAAAGCCCAGGATAAGGTTTGACCTGCTTGAGCAGAACCTTCTTATTAATCCGGGATTGCCATTCAATGTTACGCGTACAGAAAGAACACACAGACAGCTTGCAGCCTTGAAAACTTACAGGCTTGTGAACATAAATTATCGCGAACCGCCACGCCAGGCTTCAGATGAGTCGCCTGTGAAAAGTATTGATGCAGTAATTCAGCTTACACCATTTAATCAGCAATCATTCACATATCTTATTGAAGGCACCAACTCTGCCGGCAACCTGGGTGCCGCAATGAATTTTATTTACCAGCACAAGAACCTCTTTCACGGTGCGCAGCAGTTCAACCTGAAGCTCAAGGGGGCTTACGAGACACTCTCGGAAGAGGTTACCGGATTCAGGAGTACCCAGGAACTCGGAGTAGAGGCCGGCCTGCTATTCCCGGAATTCCTGTTTCCGTTTATAAGAAGGGAGAAATTTATCAGCAGATATAATCCCAGGAGCTATCTGCAGCTCGCTTACAATTTTCAGAAGATACCTGTGTATACCCGTACGGTGGTCAATGCCACATTTGGTTACACCTGGGACCAGGGGAGCTACAGAAATCATATGCTGTATCCGCTGCAGATGAACCTTGTGAAGCTACCCTATATCGATCCCGACTTTGCAATGAGAATAGACACTTCATCGTACCTGTCATTTAGCTATAAGGATGTGCTGATAATGGGAGGTAGTTACACCTATACCTATAACGACCAGGTAATACAGCGATCACGCGACCATATTTTCTTTAAGTTCAATATCGAGATGGCAGGCAATCTGGCTGCATTGGGCAGCAGACTCGCCGGAGCAGAAAAGAGTGATGACAGCTATACCCTTTTCGGACAGCAGTTTGCACAGTATATAAGATCGGATGTTGACATGCGGTATAACCTCATAATCAATGAGGTCAGTTCAGTCGTATTCCGTGGCTTTATTGGAGCAGGCGTACCTTACGGCAACTCCAAAGCACTGCCTTTTGAAAAGCAGTATTTCGGAGGAGGCGCAAACGGAGTGCGGGGATGGCAGGTAAGGTCGCTCGGACCGGGTTCATTTATCAATGATATACCATCATTCATCAACCAGACAGCTGATATGAAAATGGAGTTGAATGCAGAGTACAGGTTCAAGCTGTTCTGGATACTCGAGGGGGCCGTCTTTATGGATGCAGGGAATATATGGACAATAAATGATGATCCCGACCGGCCCGGGGCTGTCTTTAAATTCAATAAGTTCTACGACGATATGGCTGTAAGTACAGGTTTCGGGATGCGGTTTGATCTTAATTTTGTGCTTCTGCGTACCGATATCGGAATTAAGCTCAGAGACCCCGCCATCCAGGACAGACCCAAATGGATCAGAATGAGGAGGCCATATAACATGCAGGATGATTTTACATTCATGGTTGGTATTGGATACCCGTTCTGAAAATATCCTCTTTACCTGTTATGTTTTATAATAGGAAAAAATATTTTATCCTTATTGTGTTGATCGTCAGTGGTATAGTTGTGAGTGCTCTTCATGTGTGATTGACCGGTATTGCAGGTAACAACTATTTTCACAAATTTTGGCTTCCCTTTTCCCCTTTAGGATCAGGGAATCAACAACAACCTAAAAAAAATCGATATGGCCGGTATTGACAATCAGGAGAGAGATACATTCTCGGGCAAACTTGGAATTATTGCTGCTGCAGTAGGTTCAGCGGTGGGTTTGGGTAACATCTGGAGGTTTCCGTATGTCACAGGTGAGAATGGAGGAGGTGCATTTCTGCTCATATATTTGTTGTTTATACTGGCTATCGGCTTTCCGGTTATGCTTGCCGAATTGTCAATAGGAAGAAGAGCACAGCGTAACGCTCTCGGTTCTTTCAGGAAGCTGGCTCCCGGCAAGCCCTGGTACCTGGTGGGTGTCATGGGCATTGTCGCTGCGTTTCTTATTCTGGCCTTCTACAGCACAGTTGCCGGATGGACCCTGGAATACCTTGTCCAATCGCTGGGAAATAGTTTCGCAGGCAAGAATGCAGGTGAGCTGTCGGAAAACTTTGAAACCTTTCATTCCGGAACGTTCAGACCCCTGTTGTGGCAGATGATATTCATGTTCCTGACGGCATTCATAATCTTTTCAGGAGTTAAAAAGGGTATTGAGAAGTACACCAAGATACTGATGCCTTTGCTTGTAGTATTAATACTGGCTGTGAGTATCAGGTCGCTTACCCTTCCGGGTTCAGGCGAAGGTCTTAAGTTCCTGTTCAGCCCCGACTTCTCGAAAATAACCTGGAACTCGGTGCTTATGGCTCTGGGTCAGGCGGCTTTCTCTCTGAGCATAGGAATGGGAACGCTGATAACTTACGGTTCATATGTAAGGAAGGATAACCACCTTCCGGGTATTGCGTTTCAGGTTTCCCTGTCAGATACGGCAATAGCTATTCTTGCAGGTGTGATGATATTTCCTGCAGTTTTTGCCTATGGAATTGATCCGGCTTCGGGCCCGGGACTGGTGTTTGTGGTTCTTCCCAATATATTTGCGCAGATGCCGGGAGGCCACATCTTTTCAATATTTTTCTTCCTGTTGCTTGCTATTGCGGCGCTAACATCAACAGTATCAGTGCTTGAGGTGGTAGTGGCATATTTCTGTGAGGAACTGAAAATGACACGTGCAAAGTCAACTATCCTGGCTGCAACAGCCATATCGGTGGTAGGCGTCTTCGCAACTCTTTCATTCGGTCCGCTGAAAGGAGCAACGATTGCAGGAAAGACATTTTTTGACTGGTTTGAATATCTTACAGCTAACATAATGCTTCCACTGGGAGCCATATTTATCGTGCTATTCGTAGGCTGGTATCTTGGCAGAAAGGCTTTCAGCGATGAAATTACCAGTGGAGGGCAATACAAGATTGCAATTACCGGATTGCTGATGTTTGTGCTTAAGTTTCTGGCCCCAATGGCAATTGCAATGGTATTCATCTACGGCCTCCTCGGTGGTAGCTTATAATAATACCGGTTGGGGGAAGTAAGTAAAATAGATGCGGCCTTCGGGCCAGTGGTAGAATTCCTTGAGAAGATTTTTTTCTGGGATCCTGTGGCCGCAGCAGGCTTCGACATAGGAGCCAGGGTACCCATAGTGGTTTTGTGGCTGATTCTTGGCGGTATATATTTTACCATACGAATGAGGTTTGTCAACATACGTATGTTCGGACATTCATTCGGACTGATCACAGGACGATACGACAAAAAGAGTGACAAGGGCGAGGTTAGCCATTTTCAGGCTCTTGCAACAGCCCTTTCAGCGACGGTAGGATTAGGGAATATTGCAGGTGTTGCAATCGCAATTACCGTCGGGGGTCCCGGCGCAACCTTCTGGATGATCCTGGCGGGTTTTCTGGGAATGTCAATGAAGTTTACCGAATGTACCCTGGGCCTTAAATACAGGAATATTGATGAGAACGGCAGGGTCTCGGGCGGACCTATGTATTACCTCAGCAAGGGATTGAAAAAGAGAAACCTGGGGATGCTTGGCAGGGTTCTGGCTGTTTTCAGCGCCGTGATGATGGTGCTGGCAAGTTTCGGCGGCAGCAATATGTTCCAGGCGAACCAGTCATTCGCACAATTCAGGCTTATATTTCCAGGTATGGAGAATTACGGTTTCTGGTTCGGTATATGTCTGGCAGCAATCATCGGTATAGTTGTATACGGGGGAATAAAGAGCATTGCCAGGGTAGCAGCCAGGCTGGTTCCGTTTATGGCATTTTTATATGTCGGGGCAGCCCTCGTAATAATATTGATGAACTTTGACAGAATAGGAGAGGTATTCCTTATTATTATTAAAGGTGCTTTCAGTCCCGTTGCAGTTAAGGGTGGTATAATAGGGGTGCTGATTACGGGATTTCAGAGGGGCGCTTTCTCGAATGAGGCTGGCGTAGGATCAGCAGCGGTAGCTCATGCTGCAGCCAGAACAGACATACCTGTTAAGGAAGGCATCGTCGCCCTTGCAGAGCCATTCATCGATACAGTTGTAATATGTACCATGACTGCCATGGTGATTATATTTACAGGGTTTGGCGATAATCCTGATAACCTTGAGGGAGCGCAGCTTACCTCTTCAGCTTTTGCAACCGTATTCCCCTGGTTTCCCTACCTCCTTGTTATCTCGATACTCTGTTTTGCATTTTCAACTATGATTTCATGGTCGTACTATGGTCTGAACGGATTCAGGTATCTTTTTGAAAAACCTGTGAGAAAGCTTGGCCTTCCTGTAAGGACACTTTTCATAGTCTACTATTTGATATTCCTGACATTTACGGTAATAGGGGCCTCGTCAGGCCTCAATAATGTAATCGCCTTTTCAGATATGATGGTTCTTACCATGGCATTCCCAAATATTATTGGCCTGGTAATCATGGCTCCGGAGGTATATGCCGATTTACAGGAGTATCTGGCGGCATACAGGAATAAGAGTAAATAAACTTAGGGTATGCCGAACCGAGTCCGGCGTCAGCCGGGCGAGGTTGCGACCGAATAGGAGCACACCCGGTACCTGATGCCCGGCACCAGGTACCTGATACCCGGCACCCGGTACCTGATACCCGATACCCGATACCATTTATTTTCTTATATTGCAGTGTCTCAAAAAATAGTTCGCTGCAATGGAAAAGTGGAAAAAGCCGTTAAAGGAGTGGTTTGGATTCAATCGTCGTGAGAGGTCTGCCACGTCATTACTTCTTCTGATCATTACTATCATGCTTTTGATGAGGTATTTACTGCCCGACAGACGGGCGGATATTGAAATAAGCCTGCTCAACACAGAAATGTTACCCGCTGATACTGTTGTGACAGAAAACCAGGAAAAGGTTACGAATGTAAGACCGGCGAATTACGGCAGAGCAGCCGTAATGCCCGTAATCAATCTGAATATGTGCGACTCCGCCGATCTTGAGCGTCTTCCCGGCATAGGTCCTGTCCTCTCTTCCAGGATTGTAAGGTATGGCAATCTGCTTGGCGGGTATGCTGACGTAAGGCAGCTTTATGAGGTATACGGCCTGCAGCCGTCAGTGATTGAGCGTATTTCTTCGATGGTAAGGGCTGACACATCAAGATTGCGGAAGTTATCTGTCAACAGTGACAGTTTTTCTGTTCTGCTGAGACACCCTTATCTTGGTCCTGACCATGTTAAAGCAATAGTAAGGTACAGGGAGCGGCAGGGGTATATCTCCGACTGGTCGGTGATGAAAGAGAATGGTATGGTTCCCCGGGAGAAGGAGGAGTTTTTAAGACACTATATATTATTTTGATTGATTTTATTTGTTTCGATCGCCATATTTTGCTAATTTTAAAAGGTGGTTGAAATTAAAAAAAGAGCAGATATGTGAATGAATTGAATTTGGGAAGAGCCATGGCCGGCAGAAATTAATGATCAAAAGTTTTGAAATCATTAATTCTATTTCTAACTTTGCGGCTCGATTTTAAAAAACAGTATAGAACAGATATGATAATCGTACCGTTAAAAGAGGGTGAAAACCTTGAGAGGGCTTTAAAAAAGTTTAAGAGGAAGTTTGAAAAGACAGGCGTAATTCGTGAACTGCGTTCGCGTCAGTCTTTTACCAAGCCTTCTATCAGCCGCAGGGAGGAGATAAAGAAAGCTATTTACATTCAGAAGCTTCAGGAGAAGGAAGACTAAATTTTCCTTAACTCCCTCTATTTCGAAAATTGCATACGGGGGTTCCTTTATGAGCAGTAAGGAATCATTTCTTCAGTATTTATCAGGTGAGAAACGCTACTCGCGTCATACGGTTCGTTCGTATGGTGACGATCTAAGTCAGTTTATTCTTTTCTGTGAGGCCGGGGGCACTGAGTTTGAATCGGGTGATATTAAAGGCCAGCACATAAGGAGATGGATTGTCAGTTTGCTTGACAGCGGGGTTTCGGCGTCAAGCGTTCACAGGAAGATATCCTCATTAAGATCTTTTTTCAGGTACCTGCGCAAGGAAGGCAAAATTAGTACCGATCCTCTTGAGAGGGTTGTTTTGCCGAAGAAGAAGAAGCAGTTACCGGAATTTATCGCTGAACAATCGCTCGACACTCTTCTTGACAGTTTTGAGTTTGGTTCTGATTTCAGTGGCCGTCGCAATAAAACCGCAATAGAGATGTTGTACCTGACGGGTATGCGCCGTAGTGAGCTTACGGGATTACGTATTCAGGACTATGATGAAGCAAGGGGAACGATCAGGGTTCACGGAAAACGTAATAAGCAGCGACTTATACCCCTGCTTGATTCATTCAGGTCAGATCTGAATCTCTATCTTGAGCAGCGCAGGGAGGTTGAATCTGTTGGCGACTGGCTTTTTGTTACTGACAAGGGTAACAAACTGTATGATAAATTTGTTTATAATATAGTCAGAAAATATCTTGCTATGGTAACCACGGTCGAAAAGAGGAGTCCGCACGTATTAAGACACAGCTTTGCAACACATATGCTGAATCACGGGGCAGACCTCAGTTCGATCAAGGAGTTGCTTGGTCATGCCAATCTTTCAGCGACACAGGTCTATACCCACAATACATTTGAGAAATTAAAGAAAGTATATAAACAGGCTCATCCAAGAGCGTAATATTTAAAAGAAGGAGGTAGCAGTATGAACATCCAGATTCATTCAGTAAGGTTTGATGCAGACAAGAAGCTAATCGATTTTGTCCATCAGAAGCTCGGCAAACTCAACCAGGTGAGTGATGATATCGTCAGTGCAGAGGTATATCTGCGTCTTGACAAGGATCAGGATCGTGAGAACAAGATTACAGAGATCAAGCTTGAGTATCCCGGGGGACCTCTGTTTGCAAGAAAGCAGAGCAAGACATTTGAGGAGGCTACCGACTCCGTTGTTGATGCACTTAAAAGACAGATTAACAAACAGAAACATAAGCTTAAAGGGATTTGATCTTTATTGTGAAAAAATAAATAATTCTATTTTTTGTTTTTGAATATTAATTTAATACATTTGCAAACCGATTTTTGAGGGTATTCCATGCTCAAAAATCAGGCGTTCTTTAACATTGCCGATGTAGCTCAGTTGGCCAGAGCAGCTGATTTGTAATCTGCAGGTCGGGGGTTCGAATCCCTTCATCGGCTCATGGATTGAAAAAAGCTTTTTTCAAGAGGAAAAACTCTGGAAGGGGGAGATACCAAAGTGGCCAACTGGGGCAGACTGTAAATCTGTTGTCGCACGACTTCGTAGGTTCGAATCCTGCTCTCCCCACTACAAATAGTTGAAATAGAGTGAATTTACCAGGGAGTTTTCAACCTCTGACAAGAATATGCGGGAGTAGCTCAGTCGGTAGAGCATCAGCCTTCCAAGCTGAGGGTCGCGGATTCGAATTCCGTCTCCCGCTCTATTTTTTCTGCCGAAGTAGCTCAGGGGTAGAGCACTTCCTTGGTAAGGAAGAGGTCACGGGTTCAATTCCCGTCTTCGGCTCGATGACTTAACTAATTTTTTAAAAGATAAATAATTAACATTTAATTACACTATTAAAATACGCTTGGAATTATGGCTAAAGAAAAATTTGCAAGGACGAAGCCACATGTTAACATCGGTACTATTGGCCACGTCGACCATGGTAAGACTACCCTGACTGCAGCCATTACGATGGTTCTTGCCAAGAAGGGTCTTTCAGAAATCAGGGATTTCGATTCGATCGATAATGCTCCCGAGGAAAAGGAGAGAGGTATTACGATAAATACCGCTCACGTTGAATACCAGACAGCGAACCGTCACTATGCACATGTTGACTGTCCGGGTCACGCCGACTATGTAAAGAACATGGTTACGGGTGCCGCGCAGATGGATGGTGCCATACTTGTTGTTGCGGCGACAGACGGACCGATGCCTCAGACACGCGAGCACATTCTTCTCGCCCGTCAGGTAAACGTTCCTCAGATTGTTGTTTTCATGAACAAGGTAGACGCTGTTGACGACGAAGAGCTTCTTGATCTGGTAGAAATGGAAGTACGTGACCTTCTGAGCTTTTATAAGTTTGATGGTGACAATGCTCCTGTAATTCGCGGGTCTGCTCTCGGTGCAATGAATGGTGAAGCCAAGTGGGAAGACAAGGTGATGGAACTGATGGATATAGTTGATGATTATATTCCTATTCCTCCACGTGATAATGAAAAGCCATTCCTTCTTCCGGTTGAGGACGTGTTCTCAATTACAGGTCGTGGTACTGTTGCTACCGGCCGTATTGAAACCGGTGTTGTAAATACAGGTGACGAACTCGAGATGATCGGTCTGGGCGCCAGCAAGCGTAAGACTGTTTGTACCGGTGTAGAGATGTTCAGGAAGATTCTTGACAGGGGTGAAGCTGGTGATAACGTTGGTCTTCTGCTCCGTGGTGTTGACAAGAAGGAGATTAAAAGAGGTATGGTACTTGCCAAGCCGGGTTCAATTACCCCGCATACAAAGATTCAGGCAGAGATTTACGTTCTCAAAAAGGAAGAGGGCGGACGTCATACTCCTTTCCATAACAAATACAGGCCCCAGTTTTATCTGAGGACACTTGATGTTACCGGTGAGATTACACTTCCTGAAGGAGTTGAAATGGTAATGCCTGGTGATAATGTCACCATTACCGTTGACCTGATCTACCCTGTTGCCATCAATGTCGGTCTCCGTTTTGCTATTCGTGAGGGAGGCAGAACTGTAGGAGCCGGACAGGTTACAGCGATTCTGGACTAATTAATAATATTCCGTCCGGAAAGGTTTTCGGGGTCATTCCCGGAAACCTTCCGGTTACGGTGGTAATACGGGTGTAGCTCAGTTGGTAGAGCACTGGTCTCCAAAACCAGGTGTCGGGAGTTCGAGTCTCTCCTCCCGTGCAAACATAAAGTCGAAATGAAGATAAAAAGGTACATTCAGGAGTCTTTTACGGAACTTTTACACAAAGTTACCTGGCCCACATGGAGTGAATTGCAGAACAGTGCCATTCTGGTAATGGGTGCATCACTTATAATTGCTCTGATAGTTGCAGGGATGGATTTCTCTTTCGACAAGATCATGAGCTTCATTTACGGTTTGTTATATTAATGGCTGAGGGTTCAGATGAGTGAGTTGGTAAAGAAGTGGTATGTACTTCGGGCTATAGGAGGCAAGGAGAAGAGGGTGAAGGAATATATTGAGAGCGAGATTGCCCGCCTTAAGCTTGGAGATTATATATCACAGGTACTCATCCCTACCGAAAAAGTGTACCAGATAAGGTCGGGAAAAAAGGTCAGCAAAGAGCGTACTTTCTTTCCCGGTTATGTTCTCGTTGAGGCAATACTGGTAGGAGAGGTACCTCATGTTTTACGGAATGTCCCGAATGTTCTGGGTTTTCTTGGCAGCCATGACGGTGAGCCGGTGCCGCTCAGAAAATCAGAAATAAACAGAATATTGGGTAAGGTTGATGAACTCGCATCCAGCGACGAAGAACTGAATGTTCCGTTTGTTGTCGGTGAATCTGTTAAAGTGATTGACGGTCCGTTCAACAGTTTTACAGGAGTTATTGAAGAGGTTAACACAGAGAAGAAAAAACTCAAGGTAATGGTCAAGATTTTTGGCCGGAAAACACCCCTTGAGCTTAGTTTTTTGCAGGTAGAAAAGGAAAATTAACGAAGATATTGGCGGCTATAATAATTATAATGCTTCCTGAATAGCAGCCAAGCTCTCGCAATAAACAAGCAAATTTAAAATTATGGCTAAAGAAGTTGCTGGATTAATCAAGTTACAGATTCGTGGCGGCGCGGCAAACCCGTCTCCTCCGGTTGGACCGGCTCTCGGTTCAAAAGGAGTGAACATCATGGATTTCTGTAAGCAGTTTAATGCGAGGACCCAGGATAAGGCAGGTAAGGTAATACCGGTGGTTATCACGGTTTACAAAGACAAATCCTTTGATTTTGTTACCAAGACACCGCCGGTTGCAGTGCAGCTTATGGAGGCCACCAAAGCCAAGAAAGGTTCCCCGGAACCCAACAGGAACAAGGTGGCATCAGTGACCTGGGATCAGATCAGGACAATTGCGCAGGACAAGATGGAGGATTTGAATTGCTTTACGCTGGAGTCCGCCATGAAGATGGTAGCTGGTACCGCAAGAAGTATGGGGATCACCGTTAAAGGTAATTTCCCCGTTAGTAATTAATTATTTAAGAGGATAAGATGACAAAACTTACCAGGAACCAAAAGCTTTCCACGGCTAAGATTGAACCGGGCAAGCTTTATACATTAACCGAGGCGGCATCGCTGGTGAAGGAAATTACCACCACCAAATTTGATGCTTCAGTCGATATAGATGTGAGGTTGGGTGTGGATCCGCGTAAATCGAACCAGATGGTTCGTGGTGTCGTTTCTCTTCCCCATGGTACGGGAAAGGAGACCAGGGTTCTGGCTCTCTGTACTCCCGACAAAGAGGCTGAGGCGAAAGAGGCAGGAGCCGATTTCGTCGGACTCGATGAGTTTATCGAGAAGATAAAGGGAGGATGGACAGACATCGACGTTGTGATAACCATGCCGTCAGTTATGGGTAAAGTTGGTCAGCTGGGAAAAATACTCGGTCCGCGCGGGCTTATGCCCAATCCAAAAAGCGGAACCGTGACTATGGAAGTAGGCAAGGCTGTTAAGGAAGTAAAACAGGGAAAGATCGATTTCAAGGTTGACAAGTTTGGAATTGTTCATACCTCTATCGGAAAAGTCTCTTTTGAGCCTCAGAAAATCGTCGATAATGCAAGGGAGTTCATCTCAACAGTGAACAAGCTTAAGCCCGCTGCTGCAAAGGGTACCTACATCAGGTCGGTATTCCTCTCAAGCACAATGAGCCCGGGAATAAAGGTAGATCCCAAAGGACTCGACGAGTAGTGTTTATCAGAAAACATTTATGAATTATGAGACGAGAAGAGAAAAATGAAATAATTAACAGTCTTACTGAGAGTATAAATCAGTTCAGCCACTTTTACCTGACTGACATTGCTCAGCTGAATGCTGCCGATACAAGTACCCTCAGAAGAAAGTGTTTCGAAAATGAGATTAAACTCATTGTAGTAAAGAACACTCTTCTGAAAAGAGCACTTGAACAATCGGGAAAGGACCTTGGAGAACTCTATGATGTTCTTGATGGTCCTACTTCTGTCATGTTTTCAAATAACGGAAATGCTCCTGCAAAACTTATCAAGGAGTTCCGTAAGAAAAAGGACAAACCACTTCTTAAAGGCGCATACGTACAGGAATCGGTGTACCTTGGAGATATTATGCTCGACTCACTTGTTGCTCTCAAAACAAAAGAGGAACTGGTTGGCGACGTCATAATGCTGCTCCAGTCACCGGCGAAAAACGTTATTTCCGCCCTGCAGTCAGGTGGTAATAAGATTCATGGTGTTCTTGAAACACTGTCAAAAAGAGATTAATACCAATTGTAAAACCACATTAAATAAACAATAAAAATGGCAGATCTTAAGAAATTTGCAGAAGAACTTGTAAATCTTACTGTTAAGGAAGTTAACGAACTTGCTACTATCCTCAAGGAGGAGTACGGAATTGAACCTGCTGCTGCAGCTGTTGCTGTTGCCGGACCCGCTGCTGGCGGAGGTGACGCTGCTGCTGCTGCTGAAGAGAAGACATCTTTTGATGTTATTCTTAAGGCAGCCGGTGGACAGAAACTCCAGATTGTAAAACTCGTTAAGGAAATTACCGGTCTCGGTCTCAAGGAAGCCAAGGCAGTAGTTGACTCTGCACCAGCGCCTGTTAAGGAGGGTGTATCAAAAGATGAAGCAGAATCTATTAAAAACCAGTTAGTTGAAGCAGGAGCTGAAGTTGAACTTAAATAAGTTAAACCAGATTGACGGGTTACAGGTTTAGAATCCCTTGATCCAAGGGGTTCTAAGCCTTTTTATTATTAGATGTTATTGTAATTCAATAAATCCCATCGTCAATGTCTTCAAAAAAAACTGAACGAATAAATTTCTCAACCAGGAAACAGACTCTGGAATACCCTGATTTCCTGGAGATTCAATTAAAATCATTTTCCGAGTTCTTTCAGCTCGGAACAATTCCTGACAACAGGAAGAAGGAGGGGCTTTTCCAGGTTTTCATGGAAAACTTCCCCATTACCGACACAAGAAACAACTTTGTGCTCGAGTTTATTGACTATTCGATCGATCCGCCAAGGTATTCGATCGAAGAGTGCATAGAGAGGGGACTTACTTTTAGTGTTCCCCTTAAGGCTAAGCTTAAACTCTATTGTACTGACCCTGAGCATGAGGATTTTGACACAGTTATCCAGGATGTATATCTGGGTACGGTTCCCTATATGACAGAACGTGGAACGTTCGTTATTAATGGTGCTGAACGTGTCGTTGTTTCTCAGTTGCACAGGTCTCCTGGCGTGTTCTTTGGACAGAGCATACACGCCAACGGCACCAAACTCTATTCAGCCAGGATAATACCATTTAAGGGTTCGTGGATAGAGTTTGCGACAGATATCAACAATGTCATGTATGCCTACATCGACCGTAAGAAGAAGCTTCCGGTAACGACTCTGCTGAGGGCGATAGGTTATGAAAGTGACAAAGACATCCTCGAGATCTTCAATCTTGCAGAAGAGCATAAGGTCTCAAAGACAAACCTCAAGAAGCTTGTCGGAAGAAAACTTGCTGCCAGGGTACTGAAAACCTGGATCGAAGATTTTGTTGACGAAGACACAGGCGAGGTAGTATCGATCGAAAGGAATGAGGTTGTCATCGACAGGGAGACAGCTATAGAAAATGAACACATTGATCTGATTGTTGACTCAGGAGCCAAGGCTATATTGCTGCACCGTGATGATTTCAACCTCTCAGACTATGCGATCATATATAACACACTTCAGAAAGATCCGTGTAATTCTGAGAAAGAAGCGGTAATCTATATTTATCGTCAGCTCAGGAACGCAGAACCACCCGATGAGGCAACAGCCCGTGATGTTATAGAAAAGCTCTTCTTCTCAGACAAACGATATGATCTGGGAGATGTAGGAAGATACAGAATCAACAAGAAGCTTGGTCTTAACACAGATTCGGGAACCAAGGTTCTTACGAGGGAAGATATTATCGCCATTATAGGTTATCTTATCCAGCTGATTAATTCAAAAACAGATGTCGACGACATTGACCACCTGAGTAACAGAAGGGTTCGTACCGTTGGCGAACAGCTGTATGCGCAGTTTGGTGTCGGTCTGGCAAGAATGGCCAGGACAATCAGGGAGAGGATGAACGTCCGTGATAATGAAGTGTTCACTCCTGTTGACCTGATAAATTCAAAAACACTCTCGTCGGTAATAAATTCATTCTTCGGCACAAACCAGCTCTCGCAGTTTATGGATCAGACAAATCCTCTTGCAGAGATGACCCACAAACGGCGCCTGTCAGCACTGGGTCCGGGAGGTTTGTCACGTGAAAGAGCCGGCTTCGAGGTTAGGGACGTTCACTATACACACTATGGTCGTCTTTGTCCTATTGAAACACCTGAAGGTCCCAATATTGGTCTGATATCCTCTCTCTGTGTTTACGCCAAAATTAACCATCTGGGATTCATTGAGACTCCCTACCGGAAGGTGGAAACAGGAAAGGTTGATCTTTCATCAGACGGCGTTGTATGGCTTTCTGCTGAAGAGGAAGAGGACAGGATGATAGCACAGGCAAATGCCCCTCTCGCTGAAGATGGTACGTTCGAGAACCCCAGGGCTAAATGCCGTTTTGAGGCTGATTATCCTTTCGAGGAGATATCAAAGGTTGATTTGATGGACGTAGCTCCAAACCAGATAGCATCAATAGCAGCTTCACTTATTCCGTTCCTTGAGCATGACGACGCCAACAGGGCTTTGATGGGTTCAAACATGATGAGACAGGCGGTGCCTCTTGTCAGGCCTGAAGCGCCTGTGGTCGGAACCGGTCTCGAAGATCAGGTAATCAGTGACAGCAGAATATTGATTACAGCAGAAGGAGACGGTGTTGTCGAGTATGTAGATGCAAATGAAATCGTCATCAGATACACAAGATCTGATGAGGAGAAATTTGTCAGTTTCGATGACGACATAAAGAGGTACTACCTTCCGAAATATAAAAAGACCAACCAGAATACCTGCATTAACCTCATTCCAATAGTCAGGAAAGGGGAAAAAGTTGCCAAGGGACAGGTATTGAGTGAAGGTTACGGTACAAAGAACGGAGAACTTGCATTGGGACGTAACCTGAAGGTAGCATTCATGCCCTGGAAAGGATATAACTTCGAGGATGCCATTGTTATCTCCGAGAAGGTTGTTGAAGAGGACACATTCACTTCGATACATATAGACGAATACCTTCTTGAGGTACGAGACACCAAGAGAGGGATGGAAGAGCTGACTTCAGATATTCCAAACGTCAGCGAGGAGGCTACCAAACATCTCGATGAGAATGGTATAATAAGAATCGGAGCCCATATCGGACCGGGAGACATTCTTATCGGCAAGATTACTCCAAAGGGAGAGTCAGACCCTTCACCGGAGGAGAAACTGCTGAGAGCTATCTTCGGTGATAAAGCCGGTGATGTAAAAGATGCTTCACTTAAGGCCGGGCCATCCCTTGAGGGCGTTGTCATAGACAAAAAGCTGTTCACCAGGGCGGTAAAAGACCGCAAGTCCAAGACGGTAGAGAAGCCTATCATCGATCGTATTGATGCAGATTTCAACCGTAGTGTTGAGGACCTCAAATCAAGACTGGTGGATAAACTCTTTATCCTTGTCAACGGAAAGACCTCGCAGGGAGTCAGGGATTATCTCAATGTTGATGTAATACCCAAGGGCAGTAAGTTTACCCTTAAGCAGTTACAGGATATTGACTTCCTGAACATCAATCCAAACAAGTGGACAACTGACAAGAAGAAGAATGATCAGATAAAAGAGCTTCTCCATAATTATATAAATAAATATAAGGAGATTGACAGTATCCATAAGCGCAAGAAGTACAATATCACTATCGGTGATGAACTGCCGGCTGGTATTATTCGTCTTGCCAAGGTATACATCGCGAAGAAGCGTAAGATCCGTGTGGGAGACAAGATGGCCGGAAGGCATGGTAACAAGGGTATTGTTGCCAAGATAGTCAGGGTTGAGGATATGCCCTTCCTTGAAGACGGAACTCCTGTTGACATTGTTCTTAACCCTCTTGGTGTACCTTCGAGGATGAACCTGGGTCAGATATATGAAACGGTTCTGGGATGGGCCGGAGTAAAGCTGGGCATTAAGTTCTCATCGCCTATTTTTGACGGGGCATCTATTGGTCAGATAAATGAATATACCGATCAGGCAGGCGTTCCAAGATACGGAAAGACATATCTGTATGACGGAAGTACAGGTGAGAGATTTGACCAGCCTGCGACGGTAGGAGTTATTTATATGCTTAAGCTTGGTCATATGGTTGATGACAAGATGCATGCCCGTTCGATAGGTCCCTACTCCCTTATTACCCAGCAACCTTTGGGTGGTAAGGCACAGTTTGGAGGTCAGCGTTTTGGTGAGATGGAAGTATGGGCCCTCGAAGCTTTCGGAGCTGCTCATATACTACAGGAGATCCTTACGATAAAATCTGATGATGTCATTGGCAGGGCCAAGGCATATGAATCGATCGTAAAGGGTGAGCCTATGCCTCAACCCGGTATTCCGGAATCGCTCAATGTGCTGCTGCACGAACTCAGAGGTCTGGGACTGAGCGTGATACTTGACTGATATAAAATGAATAATTGTAAAGAAAACTACGGAATATGTCGTTCAGAAGAGATCTAAAGACAAAGCCAAGTTATTCAAAAATCTCTATAGGACTTGCATCACCGGAGGAGATACTTGATCGCTCCAGCGGCGAAGTATTGAAGCCGGAGACTATTAATTATCGTACTTACAAACCGGAACGTGATGGTCTTTTCTGTGAAAGGATTTTTGGTCCGGTGAAGGATTACGAGTGCCATTGCGGCAAATACAAGCGAATAAGGTACAAAGGTATAGTCTGCGACCGGTGCGGGGTTGAAGTAACAGAGAAGAAAGTCCGCCGTGAAAGAATGGGACACATCTCGCTGGTGGTTCCGGTTGCTCATATATGGTATTTCAGATCCCTTCCCAATAAGATCGGATACCTTCTTGGTTTGCCAACCAAGAAGCTTGATTCAATAATCTATTATGAGAGGTACGTTGTTATCAATCCCGGAATAAAGGCAGTTGACGGTATTAAGTACCTGGATTTCCTTACCGAGGAGGAGTATCTTGAGATTACCGAATCACTTCCAAAAGATAATCAGTATCTCGAGGATGATAATCCTGACAAGTTCATTGCCGACATGGGGGCAGATGCCATATACAAACTGCTTCAGAGGCTTGATCTGGATGAGTTGTCATATTCATTGCGTCACAGGGCCAATACCGAAACTTCACAACAGAGGAAGAATGAAGCACTTAAGCGCCTGCAGGTTGTAGAGGCATTCAGGGAATCAAAGAATGTAAATGAGCCAGAGTGGATGGTGATAAAGGTTGTACCTGTTATCCCACCTGAGCTGAGACCATTGGTTCCTCTTGATGGAGGCAGGTTCGCCACGAGTGACCTTAATGATCTTTACAGGAGGGTTATAATAAGGAATAACAGGCTCAAAAGGCTTATTGAGATCAAGGCTCCGGAGGTGATTCTCAGAAACGAAAAGAGAATGCTTCAGGAGGCAGTCGATTCACTGTTTGACAATTCACGAAAGGCAAATGCAGTGAAGACCGATGCCAACAGACCCCTTAAGTCATTAAGCGATAGCCTTAAAGGAAAACAGGGTCGTTTCAGGCAGAACCTTTTGGGTAAGAGGGTTGACTATTCGGCACGTTCGGTAATCGTTGTCGGTCCTGAACTCAGGCTTCACGAATGCGGGCTGCCCAAGGATATGGCAGCCGAACTATATAAGCCTTTTATCATAAGAAAACTTATAGAAAGAGGTATTGTCAAGACTGTTAAGTCAGCCAAGAAGATTGTTGACAGGAAAGACCCTGTAGTGTGGGATATACTAGAGAATGTACTAAAGGGTCATCCGGTTCTGTTAAACAGGGCCCCTACACTTCACAGGCTGGGTATCCAGGCTTTTCAGCCAAAACTTATTGAGGGTAAGGCTATTCAGCTCCATCCGTTGGTATGTACAGCTTTCAATGCCGACTTTGACGGTGACCAGATGGCAGTACACCTTCCACTTGGAAATGCTGCAATACTTGAAGCCCAGATACTTATGCTGGCTTCCCACAATATTCTGAACCCTGCCAACGGAGCACCCATTACAGTTCCTTCACAGGATATGGTATTGGGTCTCTACTACATGACCAAGGCAAGAAAGAGTACTGAAACAGAGAAGGTAAACGGAGAAGGCCTCGTATTCTATTCCCCTGAAGAGGTGAATATAGCATACAACGAAGGCAGGGTAGAACTGCACGCGGTTATCAGGGTAAAAGTTGATGATGTCGTTGAAGGAAAGAGGGTTAATCATTTGATTGAGACAACCGTCGGAAGGGTGCTCTTCAATGAGGTTGTACCTGAAGAGGTTGGATTCATTAATGAACTGCTGACAAAGAAATCACTCAGAGATATCATTGGTAATGTATTGAAGTTAAGCGGTACAGCCAAAACTGCAGAGTTCCTTGACAGTATCAAGGACCTGGGATATTATATGGCTTTCAAGGGAGGCCTCTCTTTCAATCTCGACGATGTCATTATACCCCAGGCGAAGACTGATTTCGTAAAGGAGGGCTATGACCAGGTTGAAGAGGTTCTTGCCAACTACAACATGGGCTTTATTACCAATAATGAAAGATATAATCAGATAATTGATATATGGACACATGTGAATGCCAGGCTGACCCAGGAACTGATGAAGCAGATCTCGACAGACAGGCAGGGCTTCAATTCTGTCTACATGATGCTTGATTCAGGTGCGAGGGGTTCAAAGGAGCAGATACGACAGCTTTCAGGCATGAGGGGTCTTATGGCCAAACCTCAGAAGTCGGGAGCAACAGGATCAGAAATCATTGAAAACCCTATCCTATCTAACTTCAAGGAGGGATTGTCGGTACTCGAGTACTTCATATCCACACACGGTGCCCGTAAGGGTCTGGCCGACACAGCTCTCAAGACTGCTGATGCCGGATATCTTACCCGTCGTCTGGTTGATGTTTCGCAGGATGTGATCATCAGCGAGGAGGATTGTGGCACACTGAGGGGACTTGTCGCTACAGCCATCAAGAAGAATGAAGAGGTTGTGGAGACCCTGTATGAGAGGATACTCGGTCGTACTGCGGTGCATAATGTTTACCATCCTCTTACAGGAGACCTTATTGTTTCGTCAGGGGACGAGCTTACTGAAGAACTGGCCAAATATATTGAGGATTCACCAATTGAGCAGGTAGAGATCAGGTCAGTGCTTACATGTGAATCGAAGAAAGGTGTCTGCAGTAAGTGTTACGGCAGGAATCTTTCTACCGGAAAGATGGTTCAGAGAGGAGAGGCAGTAGGCGTAATAGCAGCCCAGAGTATTGGTGAGCCCGGTACACAGCTGACACTTCGTACATTCCACGTGGGAGGAACAGCCTCTAATATTACAACAGAATCAAGCCTTATTGCCCGTTACGGAGGTATTGCTGAGATTGATGAACTAAGATCGGTTACAAAAACTGACCCTGATAAGGGCAAAATAGATGTGGTTATCGGACGGCTTGGCGAGTTGAGGATAGTTGACAAGAAGACAGGAATATCACTCACAACCCATACCATACCTTATGGGTCTAAACTCTACATCAAGCCTGGCCAGGAAATTGAAAAGGGACAGCTGATCTGTGAATGGGACCCGTTCAATGCCGTAATCATTTCTGAGATTGCGGGTAAGGTAGCTTTTGACTATCTTATAGAAGGTGTTACCTTCCGTGAAGAGTCTGATGAGCAGACCGGATTCCGTGAGAAGGTTATCGTGGAGAGCCGCGATAAAACCAAGAACCCGGCTATCAGGATACTGTCACCTGAGGGAGTAGAGATTAAGTCATACAACCTCCCTGTCGGAGCTCACCTGGTGGTTGACAATGAGAAGATTGTCGAAGCCGGAGATATATTGGTCAAGATACCACGCGCAGTCGGAAAGTCAGGTGACATAACCGGTGGTCTGCCAAGAGTAACGGAGTTATTCGAAGCCAGAAATCCTTCTAACCCGGCTATTGTTGCCGAGATAGACGGAGAAATTCAATTCGGGAAAATAAAGCGCGGTAACCGCGAGATATCCATTACTTCGAAGGCAGGGGAGGTTAAGAAATATCTTGTACCTCTTTCAAAGCAGATACTTGTACAGGAAAATGATTATGTAAGGGCCGGAATACCTCTGTCTGATGGTGCAATTACACCCACAGATATTCTTAATATCAAGGGTCCGACAAAAGTACAGGAGTATATTGTCAATGAGATTCAGGAGGTTTACCGTCTGCAAGGTGTGAAAATCAATGACAAACACTTTGAGATAATAGTGCGTCAGATGATGCGCAAGGTCGAGATAATCGACCCGGGTGATACTAAGTTTCTTGAGCGGCAGGTTGTTGACAAGCTTGAGTTTATGGATGAGAATGACTGGATATTCGGTAAGAAAATCGTACTTGATGCCGGTGACTCTGAAACATTCAAGCCCGGGATGGTGGTAACAGCACGCAAGCTTCGCGATGAGAATTCATTGCTCAAGCGTCGTGACAGGAAGCTGGTGGATGCGCGTGATACTATCCCCGCTACCTCAAGTCAGGTTCTTCAGGGAATTACCAGGGCTGCGCTTCAGACTAACAGTTTCTTCTCAGCGGCCTCTTTCCAGGAGACTACAAAAGTGCTTAATGAGGCGGCAATACTGGGTAAGGTTGACAGACTTGAGGGACTGAAGGAGAATGTTATTGTAGGTCACCTGATACCGGCAGGTACAGGAGCCAGAGAATACAACAACATGATTGTCGGGTCACTTGAAGAGTATGAAAGCCTGGTAACGGCTGAACAGGATGCTTCAACTGTTGAGGAGGAATAAAACTAAAGTATAATTACCATGACAGATCAGAAAAGTAACCAGATCAGTATTGAGCTTAACGAAGAGGTATCGCAGGGTATATATTCCAACCTGGCAATAATTACCCACTCATCGGCTGAGTTCGTAATTGATTTTGTCCGTATTATGCCCGGAGTGCCTAAGGCACAGGTTAAGTCAAGGATAATACTTACACCCGAGCATGCAAAGAGGCTGGCAGCAGCATTGGAGGACAATATTACAAAGTATGAATCAGTTCATGGAGTAATAAAGGAGATAAAAGGCTCAGGGCCGGTCATGCCAACGACATTTGGCGGACCTACCGCCCAGGCCTGATATGCCAAGCGTAAAAAAGCCGCCGGAAAATACTTCCAGGCGGCTTTTTTTTTATTTGCTGCAATTTAATCTTAACTTTGTTCGTTCTTAAAGAAAATAACTTCAAACTGAATAATGATAAAAGGTGTAATAAGGAAACTGTTGGTGATTGCGGTTATCATGATGCCGGTGGCCGGCTATTCAGGGTGCAAAAAGCAACCAAGATGCGGATGTGGTAAAGATGTGATTCTTACCCTCGACAAGGAGCCTGTATATATGAATTTCAGTGTCGAAGACAATACTGCAAGATTCACTCCCGTTTCCAATCCGTATGCCAATTATTATTTCTGTAATCCCTCAGATTGGATGACCTACCTGGCTGATTTCACTTCACCGGCTTTGCTGCTTGTGTCGGGAGATGCCTTTTACGAATGCAACTATCTCTACAACAGCAGTAATTACATGTATTACCAACCCTCATACAGGGTTTACCAGATAGAAGTCACTGCCATCGAGGAGGATCTGTACGGAAAGAAATAGGGCAGACCTTTTTTCAACGTTACAGGTAATAAGCTGACAAATTTTACTATTGGTTAACGAGGATACTTAATTTGAAGTATCTTGCTGTAATTTTGTATATTTCACGAATACTCTGGCTTTTGGTGAAAGAATTGACTATAATAGGTTCGGGAAGGGTTGCTGAAGCTTTGGCTCTTGCGTTTATTAAGTCAGGGCATAAAATTGGCGGAATATTCTCCAGAAATCCCGATACAGCAAATAAACTGGCACAAAAGACCGGGTCAAGGGTACTCACAGACCTTGCTATTCCTGACACCTCAGATATGGTAATAATGGCAGTACCTGATCATGCCATAGCAGAAATTGCCGGGAAGATAAGACCATTACCTTCCACTGTTGTTGCTCATACATCAGGCAGTACCGGAATTGATGTCTTCCCGGAAAACATACCAAAACACGGTGTAATCTATCCGCTTCAGACATTCACAAAAGATAGAGAGGTGAATATTTCTGAGGTGCCCTTCTTTACCGAAGCCTCTGAAGAGGTTACCCTCGGGTGTATTGATGACCTGGTTCATTCCCTGGGTTCTCAGGCGTATCATATTGATTCCGAAAGAAGGCGCATGCTTCATTTGTCGGCAGTATTTGTATGTAATTTTGTTAACCATATGCTGTATGCAGGTATAAGCATTGCTGAGAGAAGCCGTATCGAAAGGTCGCTGTTTGGTCCGCTTATGCATGAGACTGTTCAGAAGGCGCTCGAACTGGGTCCGGAAGAGGCGCAAACCGGTCCTGCCGTAAGAAATGATATCAGCACTATTGAAAAACATATCGGATTATTATCTTTTTCCGAAGAATTAATGAACCTTTACAAGGTTGTAAGTGACTCAATAACAAAACAGACGATTACTAAAAAGAGATGAGCAACTTCAAGGAGAAACTGGGAAGGGTAAGGGTATTTATTTTTGACATAGACGGAGTACTGTCTCACCAGACAATACCGATGAACTCGTTTGGCCTGCCATCGAGGACGATAAATCTGCGCGACGGGTATGCATTGCAGCTCGCTGTCAGAAAGGGTTACCGGGTGGCAATAATATCGGGAGGCAAATCAAAGGAGTATGTAAAAAGACTCAGGGGTCTGGGTATAAAGGATATTTACATGAACAGCCGCTCTAAGATAGAGCATTTCAATCAGTACGTCGCCAGTAACTCCCTTGACAAGGATGAGGTTTTATACATGGGAGATGATATTCCTGATTACCAGATAATGAAGAATGTAGGGATCCCGGTATGCCCTGCCGATGCAGACAGTGAGATAAAGCAGATATCTGTATATATTTCAGACAAGCGTGGTGGCGACGGATGTGTGCGGGATGTGATTGAGCAGGTAATGCGGCTGCACAACAAATGGATGGATAATGACGCTTTCAGCTGGTAGCCTATGAATGAATTCCTTAAGATAATAAGGTGGAAAAACCTTCTCATCGTGATCATCACAATGGTGCTGGTGCGTTGGGTGCTGCTGGCCTCCCTTGCGGCTGAAATGCTGGTAATGAATGTTGCCGGCGATATGGTTCCTGTCACTCTGCAGATGCCGTGGTACGATTTCCTGGTGCTGATATTCGCAACAGTATGCCTTACGGCAGGAGGTTATGTGATAAACGATTATTTCGATATCAAAACCGACATAATCAACAGGGGTACTGTTATTGTGGGAACCGTAATCCCTCGTCGCCGTGCAATGATGATGCACAATATCTTCAATATTATCGGCGTGACAGCCGGTTTTTATGTTTCGTGGAGAGTGGGTTACTTCTGGCTGGGGACGCTCTTTTTGCTTGTTTCCGGACTGCTCTGGTTTTACTCGGCCAGTTACAAGAGGCAGTTCCTGATAGGTAATATTCTGGTTGCAGTACTGACTGCACTGGTGCCTTTTATGGTAGTGTTTTTTGAGTTTCCGGCCATGTATGAGTATTACTCCTCCAATTCGGTTGAGCATCCTGATTACAAGCTGTTTTTTTTCTGGACAGGCGGGTTTGCTCTCTTTGCTTTCCTTACGACACTTGCCAGGGAGATAATCAAGGATATTGAAGATTACGAGGGAGATTTGGAATACGGGCGCAATACACTTCCCGTGGTTGCAGGTATAAGGAGTTCGAAGCTTATAGTTACGGCATTGGTAATAAGCATAATAGCTACTCTGTATGTGGTTTGGATACTGTTTGTCAGCGATATTACAACACTGGTTTATGTTTCTGCAACAATAACAATCCCGCTGATACTGGTGGTTTATATGGTGATTACCGGAAAGGGTAAAAAGCAGTTCCATGCTGCCAGCAGTGTGATGAAGTTCATAATGCTTATGGGACTATTATATATATTGGTCGTAAAGTTAATTCTTACTGCAGGACTTTTTTGAGATGCTCGCGGACAGGCTGAAGGATTATCATATTGTTTTGGGATCTGTCTCACCGAGGAGGCGGGAGTTGTTTGCGGCACTCGGCCTTGAGTTTGATGTTGCCGATCCTGATATAGATGAAGAGTGTCCTGCATCTGTTCCACTGGCTGAAAATGCGGTTTATCTTGCTGAGGCTAAAGCTGCGAAGCTTTGGGGAGGTCTTGGTTCCCGGCATATTCTTATTACAGCCGATACTATTGTTTTATGCGGTGACATGCTGTTGCCGAAGCCCGGGTCGCGCGAAGAGGCCATGGGGTTTCTGAGGCTTCTGTCGGGACGAGAGCATATGGTTATAACGGGGGTTTGCCTTCGTTCGGCAGAAAAGCAGCGCAGTTTTTCAGTTGAGACGCTGGTCACATTCAGGCAACTCGATGATGATGAGATTGAGTACTATGTCGATAATTACTGTCCCTATGATAAGGCGGGCGGTTATGGCATACAGGAGTGGATTGGCTATGTGGCGGCGGAAAGGATAGAGGGGTCTTATTTTAATGTGATCGGTTTGCCGGTAAGCAGGCTTTACAGTGAGTTAAAGGAGTTTGTCAAATAACTAAAACCTATAATTATGATACGCAGATTTTTTATTTTATTGATTGTTGCCGTTCTTACTGCCGGTGGCGCAGCGAGGGCTGATGAGGGAATGTGGATACCCATCCTGATAGAGAAATACAATATTCATCTTATGCAGGAGAAGGGGTTTAAACTGACCGCAGAGGATATTTACAGTGTCAACCGCGCCAGTATGAAGGATGCCATTGTGATTTTTGGCGGCGGATGTACCGGCGAGGTTATTTCGTACGATGGACTTATGATAACGAATCACCATTGCGGATACGGGCAGATACAGTCCCATTCAACTCTTGAAAACGATTACCTTACCAATGGTTTCTGGGCTATGTCAAGGGAGGAAGAGTTGCCTAATCCGGGCCTTACTGTCACATTCCTGAAATGGATGGAAGATGTTACAGACAGGGTGCTGAAGGGAGTGACACCCGAGATGAATGATGCAGAACGGAACGGGATCATCAACAGCAATATCAGTAGCATCAGGCAACAGGCCGTTGAGGGTACCCACTATACTGCAATAGTAAGGCCCTTCTACATGGGGAACCAGTATTTCCTGCTTGTTAATGAGACTTTTCGTGATGTACGGCTGGTAGGGGCTCCCCCATCGGCAATAGGTAAGTTTGGAGGCGAAACAGACAACTGGATATGGCCTCGTCATACCGGTGACTTTTCTTTGTTCAGGATCTATGCTGACAAGGACAACAAGCCTGCTGCCTATTCTGAAGATAATGTACCCTACAAGCCAGGTTACTCTTTCCCGATCTCGCTGAAGGGAGTGCAGGAGGGAGACTTTACCATGGTCTTCGGGTATCCCGGTGGTACTAACCAGTATGTTCCTTCATTCCATATCGATATGGTAAAGAACCATCTGAATCCGAAAATGATAGAGCTGCGAGGCAAAAAGATTGAAATTTATGAAGAGGAGATGGCAAAGAGTCCCCTGGTACGGATTCAGTATGCGTCGAAGAAATCAGGAGTAGCTAACTCATGGAAAAGATGGATTGGAGAACAGCAGGGTCTTGAGAGACTGAAGACAATAGAGAAGAAAAGGGAATATGAAAAGAGATTTCAGACCTGGGCCGGCTCTTCGCCTGCGATCAGGGAGAAATACGGCGATATACTATCGCGCTATGAGCAGCTCTATTCTGAGCTTGTAAAATACAATGTAATAAATAACTTCACCAATGAGGTATTCTTCAGCAGCGGTATTGAGGCTGTAGGACATGCCCGTGGGTACAGGAGCCTTGTCTCACTGGCCGAGTCGGGAGCCGACGCAGAAACTATAGCCAGGGCTGCTGAAAATGCAGCCGGTACTGCAGCCAGGTTCTTCAGGAACTATGATGTAAACGTTGACAAGAAAATTGCCATGGCTGTGCTGGAGTTGTATTCGAGGCTGGTTCCTGTGGCCGGTCAGGCCCCGGAGTTTGTACGTTTAAATCAGAAATACAAAGGTGATTTTGCAGCTGCGGTTGAAGCATTGTACTCGAAGAGCGTTTTTACTGATCAGAATAAGATTACCGGACTGCTATCCGGTTTTAACAAGGCTGCTGCCAAAAAGCTTTCACGCGATCCTTTCTATATTCTTGCTGTAGATGTTGACAGCTGGCTGGGAGATAACTACAGGGGTGAGGTCAGCAGGATTAACTCAGAAATTCAGCGTCTCAACGTAACATATATGGCTGCCCAGATGGAATTTGAGCCGGACAGGCTTTTCTATCCTGATGCAAACTCGACTCT
Source organism: uncultured Rikenellaceae bacterium (assembly GCA_964568875.1). Taxonomy (GTDB): domain Bacteria; phylum Bacteroidota; class Bacteroidia; order Bacteroidales; family VadinHA17; genus SLNP01. Next base: position 53,606 of record CAZMSH010000004.1, read on the forward strand.
GAGAGTGGCTTACGGTGAAGTAAAGGGCTATGATTCCAGAGATGCAGTATATCATAAGCATTATACGACCCTTAAGGGTATTATGGAGAAAGACAATCCTGATATTTACGACTATGACGTTCCGCAGCGACTTCGTGACCTGTATGCTGCGAGGGACTTCGGGCGTTATACTCAGGAAGGGGAGGTGCCTGTATGCTTCATTGCCACTAATCATACCACAGGCGGCAACTCCGGTAGTCCGGTCATAAATGCTGAGGGACATCTGATAGGGGTCAACTTTGACCGCGCCTGGGAAGGAGTCGCGAGTGATATGGCCTTCAATCCCGAACAGAGCAGGAATATTAGCATTGATATCAGATATGCTCTCTTTATAATTGATAAGTTTGCAGGGGCCGGATATTTGCTTGACGAGATGGTACTGATAGGGAATTAGGTTACAGGTGTCAGGTGCCGGGTACCGGGTATAGTGTGAGATATAAAAAGAACCGGAGGTTTGGCGTCCTCCGGTTCTTCCATTATACCCCGCCTGATTAATTCAGGAAGAGCTTCATATCCTCATCGACGGTTGTAATACCTGTGATGCCGAAGTTTTCGACCAGCACCTTTGCCACATTAGGTGACAGAAATGCAGGGAGGGTCGGTCCGAGGTGAATGTTCTTCACTCCGAGGTAAAGAAGTGCGAGAAGTACTATGACAGCCTTCTGCTCATACCATGCAATATTGTAAGCTATCGGCAGTTCGTTGATGTCGTTCAGCTTAAATACCTCTTTCAGTGCCAGCGCTATTGTTGCAAGCGAGTATGAATCGTTGCACTGGCCTGCATCGAGAACCCTTGGGATTCCGTTTATATCGCCAAGCTGAAGCTTGTTATACCTGTATTTGGCACAACCTGCAGTGAGTATCACGGTATCACCTGGCAGTTTTTGAGCAAACTCGGTGTAGTAGTCACGTGACTTCATTCTTCCGTCGCAGCCGGCCATCACGAAGAACTTCCTGATAGCGCCTGACTTCACTGCCTCTACTACTTTGTCAGCCAGCTGCAGCACCTGGTTATGTGCAAATCCGCCTATTATGGTACCGGTCTCAATCTCTACAGGAGGGGCACACTTTTTTGCGTGTTCAATGATCTGTGAGAAGTCTTTCTCACCGCCAGGCTTTCTGTCTTCAATATGTGTCGCTCCGGGGAACCCTGACGAGCCTGTCGTGTAAACCCTTTCTCTGTAACTGTCGCGCAGAGGTACTATACAGTTGGTAGTAAACAGTATTGGTCCGTTGAATGTTTCAAACTCTGTGGTCTGCTTCCACCATGCGTTGCCATAGTTGCCCACGAAGTGGCTGTACTTTTTGAATGCCGGATAGTAGTTGGCAGGAAGCATCTCGCTGTGCGTATAGACATCGACACCTGTTCCCTCGGTCTGCCTGAGCAGATCTTCCATGTCCTTGAGGTCGTGGCCGCTTATAAGGATAGCCGGGTTATTCCTGACACCGATATTGACCTCTGTTATTTCAGGATTACCGTAAGCGGTGGTGTTTGCCTTGTCGAGAAGAGCCATTACCTCAACTCCGTGCTTACCTGTCTCCAGTACCAGAGCTGTGAGTTCTTCAACAGAAAGGGAATCGTCAGTAGTGGCAGCCAGTGCCTTTTGCATGAATTCGTCAACATTGTCGGCCGAATGGCCCAGGTTGCCGGCATGTTCGGCATAAGCAGCCATTCCTTTGACGCCGTAGATAACCAGTTCCCGGAGTGACCTGATATCCTCGTCAGCGGTGGCAAGCACTCCCACAAGAGATGCCCTGGCCTCCATATCTGACACACTTACGGGTGTCCATGTTGCAGAATTGTGAAGATTGGCAGGTATCTCGATACCCTTCTCAGTCATTTCTTTCCTGAGCTCCTCCCTGACCGAGATACCCTGCCATATCTTCTCAATAATTTTTTCATTGTCGAAGTTTGCATTGGTGATTGTTGTGAAGAGTGCTTCCTGAACGTACCTGTCAACCTTCGAACTCGAATAGTGGTTTTCCCTTGCTATTGAGGCAAGAATTGAAACACCCTTCGCCACGTATACCAGCAGATCCTGCATTGCAGCCACATCACTGTCTTTTCCGCAAACGCCACGTGTTACGCACCCCGTTCCCCTGGCTGTCTCCTGGCATTGATAACAAAACATACTCATAATAAATCCTTTTCTTTTAATGGTTAATACTTTATTATATTTTTGATATTCATAGTTTTAACTTTATACATCAGGTTTTTACACCCACTCCTCCTTTATTACGTCGCCATTGATTCCCACGATGGCCATCTTTACAGGTACTTTCCTTTGTGCCTTTTCAGCTCCGGCCTTCACAAGCCGCATCAGTCCGCCGCAGCAAGGCACTTCCATCATCATTACCGTTATGGTATTGACTTTGGCATCATCTATCAGTGCAGTGATCTTATTTACGTATACCTCCATATTACTGTCGAGCTTCGGGCAGGCGATAGCCACACTCTTGCCCTTCAGGTATTTCCCGTGGAAATTGCCGGCGGCAAAAGCAACACAGTCGGCGGCTATCATCAGGTCTGAATTCTGGAAATAACCTGCATTCGGGTTGATAAGGTGCATTTGCACAGGCCACTGTCTCAGTTCTGAAGGGGCATCTGCAGGAGCTGTGCCGACTGCAAAAGCAATATTGTCTCTTTCAATTGTCATAGCGCGGGAACCGGGACAACCAGCAGAGTGAGAGTGAGAGTGACCACAACCATGATCATGTCCGTGGCCGTGAGTTATAGCCTGGTGATCGGTTTTGGCGCCGGCAGTAGAACTGCCAGGTTTGTGCGAACTGATTACCTCCAGCACCTCATCTACTTCGAAGTCTGCTTTCTCCCTGTTGGCAAGCAGAAATTCAATGCCTTCCTTCAGAAAGCCAAATTCATTGTGGTCTTTAAGATGTTTAAGGTGAGCGATGATTGTGTTTTTCCCCTTTCCGATCATCTCCTCCATGACTGCTTTCTCGTTGTACGGGACTGCCTCTCGGGTCTCCATCGTTATAGCTCCTTCAGGGCAGTGTCCGATGCATGCTCCCAGACCGTCACACATCAGATCGCTGATAAGACGAGCCTTCCCATCAACAATCTGTAGTGCTCCTTCATGACAATTAGGTATGCAAATACCGCATCCGTTGCACTTCTCTTCATCTATTCTTATTATCTCTCTTTTCATAATTTTCGGTTATTTATCTTTTATTTTAATGCAAACTTAGACCAATTCCAAATAAGAAAATGTAACAATTGTTACAAACCAGAAACAAAAAGAAATAATTTTGCAGGAACCAAAGGATTACAAGATCATGCTGAACTATGAGCTTCTTTCCAGGTCACCTGTATTCAGGGGACTTGATGCCGGAACCACAAGAGAACTACTGGAGAAGGTTAATTACAGGATCAGAAAGTATACGCCCGGCTCAGTCATTGCCCTAAGTGGAGAGGAGATTACCTCATTGCAGATAGTTGCGTCGGGCCTGGTTAAGGGGGAAATGGTTGATTATTCGGGAAGAACGTTGAAGATAGAGGATATTGGCGCTCCCAGGGCTCTCGCCCCAGCCTTCCTTTTCGGTTCCAGCAACAGATATCCTGTTAATGTAACAGCTGTGACAGAGGCCGAAATTCTTACCATCGACAAGCATGATTTTGTAAGATTACTTTGCAGCAGTGACTGCCTTCTTACAAATTATCTTGATACCATTTCAAACAGGTCGCAGTTTTTGTCTGAGAAGATCAGGTTCATCGCCTTTAAGACCATAAAGGGTAAGCTGGCTAATTATATTCTTGCCAAGGCAGGTCAGAATCTCAGAAGCATAAGGTTTGGGCGGTCGCAGCAGGAACTGTCTGATTTTTTTGGTGTTGCAAGGCCATCACTTTCGAGGGCACTGAGGGAGATGGAAGAAGAGGGAATAATAACTGCGGGTGGTAAGGATATTACGATTCTTAACAGAGATGGGCTTATTGCACTTACAAAACAGTAGTGACTGCATGTAACAAATTTTGTTTCATGCGGTTTCTCATAGGTAGATCGGTCATAAAACCCTAAATTAGCAGTGAGGATTTGTATTGCAGAAGACTATATATAAAAATATGGTATTAAGTGAAGTAGCAAAGTTGTCAGGTGGCATTGTGATAACCTCTCATTCCAATACCGGAGTGGAGGTTGATTATGCCTTTGCCTCTGACCTGATGAGTGATGTTCTTACAACCGATATTCACAATCTGTTGCTTATTACAGGGTTGTCAAATCTTCAAACCATTCGTACGGCAGAGATGGCTGATATATTCGGAATAGTCCTGGTAAGAGGAAAAAAGGCGACGGAAGAGATGAAGAGACTTGCCAACGAGCATGGTATCGTAATAATAGAAACAGAGTGGTCGATGTTCAGGGTATGTGGTGCTCTTACTTCGGCAGGCCTCAAACCGGTTTTCTGAGATGGAGCTGACATACAGGGTAGAGGGGGGAGATTTTGCCGGTGCCGGCCACTCCTCGAGTGAGGTTAAGAAGGTGCTGAAACAGCTTAACATACCTCCGGAAATCATCAAGAGAATTGTTGTTGCTCTTTACGAAGCTGAGGTTAACATAGTTGCCCATGCCTGGCGCGGGGTTATCATGGTGGAGATTGACACCAGCGGTATAAAATGCATTCTGGAGGATGAGGGGCCGGGTATTCCGGAGATAGACAAGGCGATGGAACCCGGATGGACTACGGCTTCGCAGGCTGTAAGGGAGATGGGCTTCGGAGCCGGCATGGGATTACCCAACATAAAAAAGAATACCGACAGGCTTGAGATAACAAGTGAAGTAGGCGTTGGCACAAGGGTTGAATTTGAAGTATTGTTATAGATATGGCTAAAGGCGAGTTTTATCATGCCCTGAAGATTGAAAGGGATAAATGCATAGGCTGTGTTCATTGCATAAGGGTATGCCCTACACAGGCACTAAGGGTCATTGGTGGTAAAGCCACGCTTTTCGGGAAGAGGTGTGTTGATTGTGGTGAGTGTCTCAGGGCTTGTCCTGTTAATGCAATTTCAGTCGCTGGTGATGATTTTGAAAAGATATTTGATTACAGAATCAGGATAGCAATTATTCCGGCGGTTATCTACGGGCAGTTCTCGAAAAAGCATTCGTATCAGAAAATAACAGAGTCATTAAAGAATATAGGGTTCACCCACATATATGAGGCTGAACGATCGATACCGGTAATAATCAGGAGGTTCAAGTCAATAATTGAGGGCGATGGTCAGCCTAAACCACTTATATCATCTTTTTGTCCTGCCATAGTAAGGCTTATACAGGTGCGTTTCCCGTCTCTCACCGGCAATATTGCAGGGGTGAAACCTCCGGTTGACCTGACAGCAATCATGGTCAGGGAACAGTTGCGTAAAGTAGGATGGGCTGATGAAGAGGTGGGCATCTTTTATGTAACGCCGTGTGCTGCCAAGATAGCCGCTGTCAAGAGCCCGGTGGGAGAGGATATCTCATATGTTGACGGTGTTATCAATTTAAACAGCCTCTACAACAGGATGTATCCTGAGCTTAAGGCAATGGAGGATGTAAGGCAGAAAAAAAACAGGATGCTAAGGCCTGAAGAACTGTTGTGGAGCCTCACCAGGGGAGAGTCGGTTCATCAGTCAGGCAGGGTTCTGGCAGTTGATGGGATACAGAATGCCATTGACATACTTGAGAAGATAGAAGATGATGAGGTGAGGAATCTTGATTTCCTTGAACTGAGGGCATGCGATGAAGGCTGTGCAGGTGGTGTTCTCAATGTGGAGAATCGCTTTCTGGCGGTGGAAAGACTTACCCGGAAGGCAAGGATTACAGCCGAGGAAGAGTACCATAAGGATAACTGGTCTGAACATGACTGGTTATTTCTGGAGAAGAAGTCGGGAATAGGAGAGATAAATCCCAGGTCTATTCTTTCCCTTGATGCAGACTTAAAGGCCGCTTTGGGTAAGATGGACCGTAAAAGAAAGATACTCGATATACTTCCTCTGGTTGATTGCGGAGTGTGCGGGTCGCCCGATTGCGATACATTTGCCGAGGATATCATTCAGGGAAGGGCTACCCTGGATAAGTGTGTCTTTTTCAGCAGAGAAGGGATGGTTTCCACATGGACATCAGATAAGATTAAGGACATAAACAATATACCGGATGAAATTAAAGGAACTGATTGAAAGTGCCGGCCTTGAAATAATTACAGGCGGAACAGGGCTTGACAGGGACGTAACAGGTGGTTATACATCTGATCTGCTTAGTGATGTGATGGGTAACTCACGCGAGGGCCAGGTATGGATCACAATGCAGACACATATGAATGTTATTGCTGTTGCAACTCTCAAGGAGCATGCAGCAGTGATATTTGTCTCTGGCAACAGACCGGCTGCTGATGTGGCAGAGAAGGCAGTTGCCGAGGATTTGACACTGCTTGCCACAAACGATGAGGCCTTTACCATATCGGGCAAGATATATTCACTATTAGGGAAATAAGTTATGAGAGTATACCGGGCCGACCTGCATACGCATACCGTTTTGTCTCCTTGCGGTGATCTGGAGATGAGTGCCCGGAATATTATAGATGCTGCTCACGCCAAAGAGATTGATATCCTTGGAATAACTGACCATAACTCCACCCTTAACTCTCAGATGATAAAGGAAATGGGTGAGGATGAGGGTTTGTTGGTATTGACAGGAGCTGAGGTTACCACAAGGGAAGAGATTCACTGTTTATGTTTTCTCGAGAACCGTGATGAGCTTGAAGAGTTCCAGGCATGGATCGAAGACAATATCACACGTATACCCAATTCACCTCAGAGATTTGGTTATCAGGTCGTAGTAGACAGTGAAGATAACATTATCGATGAGGTGGAGTATCTTCTGATAATGTCACTTTCAAAAACGATAGATGAGGTTGAGAGGAAAGTTCATGAATTAAACGGATTGTTTATCCCTGCCCATGTAGACAGATCTGTAAACAGTATTCTGAGTCAGCTGGGTTTTTTCCCACCCGGCTTGAAGTATGATGCTGTTGAGGTTACCCCATACACTGAATTTGAGACTTTAAGCAAGAATCACCCTGTAATTGGTAATCTCCCGTACATAAGAAGTTCTGATTCTCACTTCCTGCATAATGTTGGCAAGGTAAGTACCGGTTTATTGCTGAACGAATTGTCATTTTCTGAGATAAGAATGGCACTTGCCGGGGAAGGAGGAAGAAAGGTCGTGCACTGATGAAAACAATTACCGACCATATTGTTGACATTATGCAAAACTCTACCAGGGCAGGCGCTACTGAAGTAAGACTATCTGTCAGTATAGACCCTGAATCGGGGTATATCTCTTTTGAGGTTGCTGATAATGGCAGGGGAATTCCAAATGATATTATAGACCGGGTTGCTGATCCGTTCACCACCTCAAGGAAGACAAGAAAGGTTGGTTTGGGCCTTCCGTTGCTAAGACAGCATGCTTCGATGTCAGGAGGCAGTCTTGAGATAAAATCGGAAGAGGGAGCCGGTACAATTGTAAAAGCGGTATTTGGTTACGAAAGCATTGACCGTCAGCCTCTTGGTGGTTTAGGTGAGGCTGTCGCCCTCTTCATAACAGGAAATCCCGGTGTAAACCTTATCTTCAGCTACTCTTCCCCTGCGGGGAGCTATGCGGTCTCTTCAGTGGAGATATCAGAAAGTCTTGATGGCGATGATCTGGGCAGACCTGTCTGGTTTGCAGTTATCAGGGAGATGATTAATGATAATCTTATAGAACTGGGGTCAGGAAACGTTTGATTTGCAGTCTGTAAAGACTAATCCTGATCCGTTATTGATGATGGAAGTATAATTGTGAAACAGGTACCATCACCGGGCTTGCTTTCCAGTTCAATCCTGCCCTTGTTGACCTTAACAAGTTCTCCTACCAGCTTGAGACCAAATCCGGTACCCTTTTCATTTTCTGTGCCGGGTGTACTCTCAATATCTCCTGGTGAGAAGAGAATCGCCTGTCTTTCAGGAGGTATACCTATACCATTATCGCATATCTTTATCATAACCTCACTTTCCGGTTTGGGCTTTTCCTTAAGCAGTATACTTATCCTCCCTCCCTTGCGGGTGTATTTTATTGCATTTGACAGCAGATTCCTGATAATAATATCAATGAGCTCCTTGTCTACCCAGGCTTTGGTTCCTCCAATCTGCGTAAAATTGACGGCTATACTCTTTCTGTCTGCATTATCCTTGTAAATACTCATATTGGTAAGGATAATACCGGCAAGGTCGTGCAGTTCCGGTGCATATCTTATATGGTCCTCCTGCCCCCTTCCCCATACCAGCATGTTTTCAAGCAGGTTGATAACCATCTGTGAATAGTTGATGCACGAACCTGCAAGTGATTCATATTTGTCGCGGTATTCATCTTCTTTCAACAGGTTAAGTATATACTGGATGTTTACAACAGGGCTCCTCAGATCATGTGCGATCACCGAGAATATTTTGTTTTTAAGCTGAATTGTTTCGGTGAGGTTTTTGTTTTGTTCCTCTATCTGCCTGCTGTATTCGACAGCCTTGTTCTTGGTTCTGGTGAGTTCCCTCGTTCGCGAGTGGATCATCGATTCAAGATCTCTGTTGAGCTGTTCGAGGTTGTTCTTGAGTCTCTCCTTTTCGCGGAATGAGCTTACCCACTGATATATCAGAAGGCCTGACTGTATGCACACAAAAATAATTATTGATTCTGACAGGATATATCCTCCCTGACCGGTTACGTTCACAATAGCCAGCACAATATCATGAATAGCGGCTGACACAATCAGCAGGAAGCCTCCGAAATAGATGGCATCGGGTAACTGACGGTTTTTTATGAATCTTATAGCGCTGCTTGTCAGAGAGTTAATTGCGAATAACACCACAAAGATGTATACTGGGAATGTGAAATATGAAAAACTCTTCACCGGGAGAACAACTGTTGCTGCTGTCAGCGATATGAAGAATACGACAGAGACATTGGCAAAAACTTTGTGAAACTGGTATTTATAGATCTCACTCAGGAACAGGAATGCTCCTGTGACCATAATATAAAGGCTCAGATATTCAAATCTCACTGTCCATTCCCATGACATATCAACAACTGTATATATCAGAAACTGGTTTGTGAAAAGAGGTCTGAGGCCCATTCCCAGGAGCGTGACTGCAAAATAGAGAGATGTTTTGTCTTCGCGGTATAGCAAAAAGAAAAATGCAAAGAAGAGAGTAAAGGCTGCAAGTATGCTTACTGTAGCAATTGACCCGCCATATTGCAATGAAGCCACTGATTGAATGTGGCTGAATGAACCAAATTCCACCGGGAGCCAGAAACCGCCTCTTCGGTGATGGAAGTTGGATACGTTGAGAATAATTTCAATGGTATCTTTTTCTGGAACAAACCTCATGATTGTAGGTTCGTATGCCGGCACAGTAGTCTCCTCTGAAACTCCCGGCACTCCGTTGCCTGCTGTGAATTTTCCGTCAACATACAGGTCGTAGGATGAATCAAAGACCTTTAGCATCAGGCCAAGCGCCGGAAGATCGGTCTTAGGAAGAACTATTCTGAGTCTGTATGTTGCATAGCCATCACCTGTTGTTTTGATTCCCGGGAGGTCAGCGTCGGTCCAGTATGAGGGAACTTTGATATAACCGTCAGGTCTGGGTGATGTGTGACCTGAAAAGTTATGAGGCCTCAGGAGTTTGTTCCAGTAGAACTCCCATTCGCCGTTAAGGCTTATTCTGTACTTTTCAGTTATGGTTTCGCCGCTCAGATCGAGGATTCCCTTAACGGGTTGAGGTACTGATTCTGATGAAAACACTGAAAGGCTGATGATAAAGCTCAGCAGTACCGGTGAAATCAGTTTAACAATCTTCATTAATGGAGAAGGTTTGCGGAAAAATAGAAATAAATGCCGATAATAAAAACTCCCGCTAAAGTTTGTTATCAACCGTTGCGGGAGTTTTATTAATAAGCATATAGACTGTTTATTCAATCAGTCCTTTGTTCTTAAGGAGGGCTTCAATTCCGGGCTCTTTACCCCTGAAGTTTATGTACAGCTCTCTTGCTTCTGCACTACCTCCCTTTGAAAGTATTTCTCTTTCAAACGCTGCTGCGATCTCTTTATTGAAGATATCACCGGTTTCGCGGAAGGCCTGAAATGCGTCAGCATCAAGCTGTTCACTCCAGTAGTAGCTGTAATAACCTGATGAATATCCCCCTGAGAAGATGTGGCTGAAATATGTTGATCTGTAACGTGGAATTATTTCATCTATCAGACCATACTTTTTCATTGCATTTGCTTCAAATTCCTGGGCATCAATTTCGACAGGGATCCTGAGCGCGTGATACTCCATATCAAGGAGTGCTGCTGCCACGAACTCCGTTGTTACGAAACCCGTGTTGAACTTACCTGCCCGGTCAAGCTTGTCAATTAGTTCCTGGGGCAGAAGTTCTCCTGTCTGATAATGTTTTGCATATACTTTAAGTACTTCCGGCTCAAGAACCCAGTGTTCCATTATCTGTGAAGGCAGTTCTACGAAGTCCCGTGGTACTGATGTTCCTGATATACTGGGGAATGTCATATTAGATAACAACTGGTGGAGGGCATGGCCGAATTCATGAAACAAGGTACTTGCTTCATCGGCTGTCAGCAGTGATGGTTTATCGCCGGCTGGTGGTGTGAAATTACACAGAATTGATACGATAGGGGTTACCATATTACCCGAGGTATCTCTTTTCTGGCTCCTGAAGGTGCTGCATGATGCTCCTCCTGTCTTACTTGCCCGGGGAAAGTTGTCGAGGTAAAGAATACCGATATGATCTCCTCTGCGTGTGACTTCATATACCCTTGCTTCAGGATGGTATGTAGGCAGATCGGTCCTTTCCTTAAACTCGAGGTCGTACAGCCGGTTAGCAACATAGAACATGCCGCTGGTTACATTGTCAATTTCAAAGTAGGGTCTGAGTTGCTCATCGTCAAGGTCATACTTCTCCTTCTTTATCTTCTCGGTATAATACCACCAGTCCCAGGGCTGAAGAACAAAGTCTCCACCTTCTCTCTTTATCATATCATTCTGGGCTTTGGCTTCAGCTTTTGCTACAGGTATTGCAGCGTCCCAGACCTGAACGAGAAAGTCGAAAACTGTCTCAGGATTGGCGGCCATGTTGTTTTCAAGTACAAATGCAGCGTGACTGTCATAGCCCAGAAGATTTGCCCTTTGGACCCTCAGGCGGGCAATGTCGGCTACAATGTTGTTATTGTCAAATTCATTGCCGTTATTACCTCTTGCCTCATAAGCCTTGAATATCTTTTCCCTCAGATCACGCTTTTCAGAATACTGGAGGAAGGGCCATATGCTCGGGGCGTGAAGGGTAAAAATCCATTTCCCATCCATGCCTGCATTCTTTGCTGCAGTTGATGCCTGATTTATCAGGTTTGCCGGTAATCCTGCCAGATCGGCCTCTTCTTCAATAACCAGACTGAAGTTATTGGTTTCGGCAAGAACATTCTGCCCGAATTTTAAGGAGAGCATTGAGAGTTCCTCGTTAACTTTTCTCAGCTTTTCCTTGTCTTCTTCTGAGAGAGCTGCACCACTACGGATGAAGTTCCTGTGCCTCAGTTCAAGAATCCTCTTCTCTTCAGCATTAAGGTTAAACTTATCCTGGTTATCATATACGCTTTTAATCCTCTCAAACAGCTTCTCATTCAGGTTGATATCGTCGCTATGTTTACTTTGCAGGGGTGAAAGTTCACGACTTATTGCCTGTAGCTCGTCACTTGTAATTGCAGAGTTGAGCCTGTAAAATACAGGCCTTACTTTGTTAAGGATTCCACCACTGTATTCAAGTGGCAGAATGGTATTTTCAAAGGTTGGCTCCTCGGAATTATTAACTATAGCTTCGACCTCTTTCATCTGTTCCTCAAAACCTTTGATGAAAGCAGGCATATAATGCTCTGTTTTTATCTGATCAAAGGGAGGAATGCCAAATGGGGTTTTCCATTCGGCCAGGAAAGGATTCTCAGGCTCTTTCTCTTTGCAGGCCGTCATGCCTGCCAGAATCGCAAATAACATTATAATGATTTTTTTCATAATGAATAGATTTGGTTTATTGAAATGCTTGTTGACCTGCAAGTTAATAATAATAAATGCATGCCACAAGCAGAGTTGTTGAATATTCTCATCAGGCGAATTCAATCAGCGGAGTGCCTTTGGTGACAAAGTCTCCATGCTTGCAGAGTATCTTTTTGATTTTACCCTCCCTGTCTGAAAGGACCTCCACATAGCTGCGACCTGCTTCAATGTAGAATAATCTCTGTCCTTTTTTGACAGCACTTCCCTCGTCGACCTCCTGGTAGAAGCCAAGGTAGTATTCTCCACTCCCTACATAAAGTAATACTGTCCCGTTGTCTTCCGAAAGCATTATCTTTTCTCCATGGGCTTTCTTACCCTCTGCAGCTTCATTTGCCTCACTCTTTTTGGCCTCTATCTCTGAGATGAAACGGGTACGTGCTATTCCTGATTTATAATCCCTGTATTGCCTGTCGTGCATAGCAAGCTCAAACAGTTCTTCGTCATCAGGGCCGTAATCCCAGCCGTTTTTATCCATTTCCTCGCGGTATGAAGGCAACGCGTCGGGATAATTGTCCTGTGGCACTCCGTCGAAAAATTCTTTTCCTTCCTTCTCTGCCAGCGCTATAATATCCTGATGAAGCGGCCCGGGAAGTTTACCAGCCTTTCCAAGTATCATATCCCAGGTATTGTTGTCTATCATGCCGAAACGCTCCTTCCCGTTGTAGAGCTGTACAATGTTCATCAGAGCCACGTTTTTTACATATTGGCTGAATGGAGTTACCAGCGGTGGGTATCCAAGCATCGGCCAGATATATTCGACTTCCTTGAACAGTTGAACCAGGAGTTGATCTTCATTAATTTCAGGTTTACCGAGGTTTTTTAGGGTAGTGTTTATACCCTGATGTACTCCTTTAAGGTCTGACATAAGGCTGCCCATCATGCCGCCCGGAAGTCCGCTACCAATCAGCAGTGATGTCATCTGCCTGTTCCGGGTGTCAATAAAGTAGCCCAGGAAGTCATCGACGAATTCCTGTGTTAAAGACCTTACTTTCATATAGGCATCCATATTGATTTCAGGAACATCGAAGCCGGCATCCTTCATTATTGAATGTATTGCTATCAGGTCGGGGTGTACCATTCCCCAGCTTAAAGGTTCAACAGCTACATCGAGGTAATCGGCCCCTGCACGCGCTGTTTCAAGCATTGAAGCTACTGACATACCCGGACCGCTGTGTCCGTGATACTGTACTACAATGCCCGGAAATCTGGTTTTGATCTGCCTGACAAGTTCTCCCAGCATTGCAGGCCTTCCTACACCGGCCATATCTTTAAGGCATATTTCATCGGCTCCGTACTCAACCATTTTGTCAACGACTCCCATATAGTACTCTACAGTATGAACCGGTGAGCTGGTGATTGAAAGGGCTGCCTGTGAGATCATACCGGCCTCTTTGGCATATTTGATGGAGAGTTCCAGATTCCTGTGATCATTCAGTCCGCAGAACGACCTTGCTATATTAACGCCCTGGGCCTTCTTGACTCTGAACATAAGCCTTCTTACATCTGCAGGTACAGGATACATCCTTAATCCGTTCAGCGACCTTTCAAGCATATGTGTCTGTATACCTGCCTCATTAAAAGGTTTTGTCCATTCCCTGACCGCATGATTAGGATTTTCACCATACATAAGCTGAACCTGCTCGAAAGCACCTCCGTTGGTCTCTATCCTGTCGAAACACCCCATTTCAATTATATGCGGGGCAACCTCTTTCAGCTGATCCATTCTGGGCTGATATTTGCCGGTCGACTGCCACATATCACGATAAATGAGACTGAATTTTATCCTTCGCTTCATCCTATCCAATTGTTTAGAAAATAAAAAAAATCCCCCAATGTACAATGGCCCGCAATATATAAAATTTAACCGGTACTATTATATGATAAACAGCACCATGAGGCTGCCTGATCGGAATAAAAAGAAAGGAAGATACCCTGATGGATATCTTCCTGTTAGTCAAACTAAAACCTGATTTCAGAGGCCTGGCGGCCCGTGTAATTCTTACTTGGAAGCAAGAATGCTGTTAAAATCCTTCAAAAGTGCAGGGAAAAATGCTGCAATTAGCTTGGTGTTTTCCAGAACCGTATTGTTGCCTGCCGTCAAAACTTTCTGATGGAAGTATTCGGATCTGTTAAGTTCATTATCAACCGTTGACAACCCCATCTTACCGTATTTGCGTGAAAGCTTCTCAACACCAAAGTAAGAGTCGTTACAGACGTACTGAACTGACAATTTGTCGGAGATTACAAGGTAGTTGCTGCATTTTTTATCCTTATCTACTGCAACTGTAACCTTAAGGGGAGAGTTCGAATAGGAGATAACATAGGTCCTGAGCTCACGTCCGTCAAGAATGTAGGGGTTTTCTGCGACCTCAATCTTGTAATCTCCAATCTTTGAGAATGTTTTGCCTTTTGCTACAACGGTGGTGGCAAATGCACCTGCGCTGATCAAAACTGCAACCATCACTGATAAAAGAATTCTTTTCATGGCATAAAAGATTTAATTAAAAATTTACTGAGAACTATTAAAAATTACTGTCCAAAAAAACTACTGTCCAAAAAAAAACTACTGTCCAAATAATATTTTGCTTTATTCTGATTACCGATCTTCTGCTCAATAGACGGATAATATCTGCAGTCGTTGCATCTCTTTTATGTTAAAATTGTGTTAATAAATGCTGCGATAGTATAACAGTCTGGTATTCAGTGAAAAAATATCAATCCTTTTGGTGAATTTTTGAAAAAAATATATACATTTGCACATATATATTAATAAATGACGGCTGCATTGAGATATCGCTTTTTAATGAACCGGCTAGGAAGACGGTTATACAGCTGTCTTATTTATTATAATTTCTAGTCTTCCTTTGCCCGATCCGGGCCTGCATTTCACAACATTGTATTTTCAGAACTAATTCCATGAAAGGTTTAATTTTCAGCATTAAGAAGTATGCCATACACGATGGCCCGGGTATAAGGGTAACATTTTTCCTTAAAGGCTGTCCTCTTAACTGCTGGTGGTGCCATAACCCTGAAGGCATATCTCCTGAGGTAACTGAAGTTGAAAGGGTTGACAGGATAGGAGAGAAGGAGTTCCGGAGAATGGAAAAAGTAGGAAAGCAGTACTCTGTAGATGACCTGGTTGAAGTGGCCGCTAAGGAAAGAGTATTCTTTGAACATTCCGGAGGTGGTGTTACCTTCTCGGGAGGAGAGCCATTGATGCAGTACAGGTTCCTGAAGGCAGCACTTTCAGCAATGAGGGAAGCCGGCATACATACTGTTGTCGACACGTCAGGAATGGCATCTGAGAACCATTTCAGGGATATATTGCCGTACACGTCCCTCTTCCTCTATGATATTAAGTTTATGAATGAGGAGAAGCACAGGAAGTATACAGGCGTAAGCAACAGCCAGATAATTGGCAATTTCAGGTATCTTATTGGTGAAGGTGCGAGAGTTATTGCAAGGATACCGGTAATACCGGGAATTAATGATGATGATTCAGAACTTATTGATATCAGGGAATTTATAGCGGAACACATGGCTCCCAACCTGATCGGTGTTGATCTGTTGCCATTCCATCGTATCGGGTCTTCGAAATACCGTAGATTTGGTATGGAATACAGGATGGGAGATGTGGGCCAGGTCTCCTCTGAAAGGATGGAGGATATCTCTGATTTATTCGCAGGTCTGGAGGTTAAGGTTAAGGTCGGAGGATAAATCGATTGAAAAAGAAAGAAAAGTAATAACAATAAAATGAAAATGACAGAAAGAGTTCTAAAGTTAAGGGATCAGAGTCTGAATGCGGTTGAAAGTATAACTGCAGAGAGAGCGGTCCTCATTACCGATTTCTACAAGAGTGATGCTTCACTGGGTTTATCAGTTCCTGTTTCGAGGGCCCGCGCATTGGAGTATATTCTCCGGCATAAGGATATCTGTATTAACGAGGGGGAACTTATAGTAGGCGAGAGAGGTCCCGGACCCAAGCAGACACCCACATACCCTGAAATATGTCTTCATACGATAGAAGATCTGGAAGTACTTGACTCAAGGGAGAAGGTCTTCTTTCGTGTTGATGAAGAGGTAAAAAAGGCTTACAGCGAGAAGATAATTCCTTTCTGGAAGGGTAAAAGCAACCGTGACAGAATAATGGATCTGATGACACCCGAATGGCTCAGTGCCTATAATGCAGGAGTTTTTACCGAATTTCAGGAGCAGAGGGCTCCCGGGCATACTGTTCTTGGATACAAGATGTTCAGAATGGGGTTTCTGGACCTGAAGAGGGAGATAGCCAATGCTCGGGCGAAGCTTGATTTCTACAATGACCCTGAAGCTTTTAACAGGCAGGAGGAGCTTAAAGCCATGAATATTGCATGCGATGCAATTATTATGTATGCTGAAAGGCACGCTGAAAAGCTTGAGCAGCTCGCATCATCAGAAAAAGATAGTGCCAGGCGCAAAGAGCTGACCAGAATGGCCGCCGTATGCAGGAGGGTGCCGGCTAATGCACCTCAGACGTTCCACGAGATGTTGCAGCACTACTGGTTCATACATCTTGGGGTTATTACCGAACTTAATCCCTGGGACTCGTTCAATCCGGGAAGACTCGACCAGCATCTTATGCCTGTTTATGAGAAGCAGCTCAGTGACGGGACGCTAACGCCGGAGGAGGCTTATGAACTCCTGGGATGTTTCTGGGTTAAATTCAACAACCATCCTTCACCCCCGAAAATGGGTGTTACCGCAAAAGAGAGCAGCACCTATACAGACTTCTGCCTTATTAACCTCGGTGGGGTAAAACCTGACGGCAGCGATGCAGTTAATGAGATGACCTATATACTCCTTGATGTTATCAGGGAAATGAGGATACTCCAGCCCAGTTCGATGGTTCAGATAAGCCGTAAGAACCCTGACAGGTTTATACACAAGACCCTTGACATCATCAAGACTGGCTTCGGCCAGCCATCATGTTTCAATACCGAAGCAATAATTCAGGAATTGATCAGGCAGGGAAAGAGTATTGTTGATGCAAGGAACGGTGGTGCTTCCGGATGTGTTGAGACCGGGGCATTTGGCACTGAATGTTATTGGCTTACAGGTTATTTCAATCTTCCTAAGATTCTTGAAATAACCTTTAACAATGGCTTCGACAAACGAACAGGCAAACAGGTTGGCCTAACAACCGGAGATATCGCCGGTTTTAGGAGTTTCGATGAATTGATGGATGCTTTCAGACAACAGCTCAACTATTTTGCTGATATCAAGGTAAGAGGTAACAATGTGATAGAAGGGGTATTCTCAACTTATCTTCCGGTTCCTTTTCTTTCGCTTCTGATTGAAGATTGTATAGCCAACGGAAAGGATTACAACAGTGGAGGTGCCAGATATAATACTACTTATATTCAGGGTGTTGGTCTTGGAACGATAACCGATATTCTGACATCAGTAAGATATAATATCTATGATACCGGCCGGTATACATGGCAGGAGGTTATAGCTGCGATGGAAGCTGATTTTGAGGGATATGAGCAGCTGCATTACGATATGATATATGACACCCCAAAGTATGGAAACGATGATGACTATGCCGACAGACATGCTTCCGAGGTTTTTGACATCTTCTATGATGCAGTCAATGGAAGACCTACTCCCAGGGGTGGAATACACAGGATTAATATGCTTCCGACAACATCTCATGTCTATTTTGGCAGTGTGATTGGGGCTACACCTGATGGACGAAGAGCATGGGTACCGTTATCAGAGGGCATATCTCCATTTCAGGGAGTTGACAGGCAGGGACCGACAGCAGTGATAAAGTCTGCATCAAAAATCGATCATCTGCGCACTGGCGGAACACTGTTGAACCAGAAATTCTCGCCTAAGTTTTTTGAAGATGAAGAAAACTATGCCAAGCTGACGGCGTTGATACGCAGTTACTTCAGCCTTGACGGGCATCATATTCAGTTTAATGTAGTAGATGCGGAAACCCTCAGGGATGCTCAGAAAAATCCGGAGCTCTATCGTGACCTCATTGTCAGGGTGGCAGGTTACAGTGACTATTTCAACGATCTGGGAGAGGATTTGCAGAATGAAATTATCAGGAGGACAGAACATGAGAGCCTCTGATTAAAAGAAGCTATTACTAATAATGAAAGCGGGAAACAAAAAATGTCTCCCGCTTTCATTTTAAATCCCGGATTTGTTTAGCCGATAGCCCTACTTTTTATCCTTTACTTCGTTGAATACCGATGTTGCCGTAGCTACAACTCCTGCAATATCGGTCAGGTTTGACGGAATAATCATGGTATTGTTCTGTGCAGCCAGCTTGCCGAATTCTGACAGATACTGTTCTGCTATTCTCAGGTTAACAGCGTTTAAGCCGTTATCCTCTGATATTGCGGTTGCTATGGCCCTTAAACCATTGGCAGTTGCAGTTGCTATCTGTTCTATTTCGGAAGACTTACCCGTGGCTTCATTGATGCGTTTCTGCATTTCTCCTTCAGACTTCGCTATCAACTCCTGCTTAACACCTTCGGCCACATTTATTTTAGCCTGCTTTTCTCCTTCAGACTCAGCTATTTTAGCTCTCTTTTCCCTTTCCGCTCTCATCTGCTTTTCCATTGCATCCTTGATACTCTGCGGAGGTGTAATGTTCTTTACCTCGTATCTGGTTACCTTGATACCCCATGGCTCACTGGCCTTGTCTACGGCTTCAACTATCGAAGTGTTAATGGTATCACGCTCTTCGAAGGTTTTATCAAGTTCCAGTTTTCCTATGACACTCCTCATCGTTGTCTGAGCGATCTGGATAGATGCAAACCGATAATCGTCAATTCCGTACGATGCTTTTTGAGGATCCATTACCTGCAGGTAGAGAATGCCGTCAACCTCAACTGAAATGTTGTCTTTCGTAATGCATGTTTGAGAGGCCACGTCGATTGCCTGCTCCTTTAGAGTGTGCTTGTACCTTATTCTGTCTATAAAAGGAATGAGGATATTAAAACCGGCAATCAGAGTTCCTCTGTATTTTCCGAGTCTTTCAACTATGAATGCCGATCGTTGGGGAACGATCTTAATCATTGAAAGGATAACAATAAAACCAAGGAATATTGCTCCTAACAGGATGATTGTGGATGTGGCGCTTGATGCTTCCATGTCTTTATTTAATTGGTTCAACAAATAGGTTTATACTCTCCTTGCTAACTATAATTACCGTGTCACCTGGGTTAATATCCTGATCAGAGATCGCCGGCCATGAAGTACCTTTAAATTCGACCTTGCCCTTGACTCCCTTTCCGAATGAGGTTATGGCTACGGCTTTGCTTCCCGTGAACTCATCATCAGCCAATGCTGAACTGCCATCCTTGCTGTCAAAAAACTTCTTTTTGAGAAGTCTCCTGAGTACAATCAGGGCCATTACTGACGTAAGTGAAAATATAATTATCTGTGCGTTGGTACCAGGATTGGCTATCAGGCATACCAGGGAGGTTACCCAGGCACCGACGCCGAAAAAGAAAATAACAAATCCCGGAAGTATTAACTCCAGAATAAGGAATATTAGTCCGATAATGAACCAAATAAGTTCTGGCCTGGTAAGAATCTGTGGGTCCATTTTTTATTCATTTTAGTCTGAAATAAAGATAAAACTTTTAGAAGTGCGTTGTAATAGCCATTGGTTCATATTATACGTAAAAGACCTTTTGTCCGGCAAGTGGTTCTTCCCGGTCTGTAACCGGCCTGCATAAACGTCGCAACGATTGTAAAATTTGTCTTTAGTGTATGTCACCGATTGAACAGATTTTCAAAAAACCGGTAGAAGAGAGATGTCAGATTAAAAAAAAATCGTAAATTAAGACAGTTTCACATTATTGATTACCTTCTGCTCCGGGGTTATTCCCGACCGCACCGTCTGCGGATTATGTTTTAATGCGACCTTGCTTCATGGCTGCTTTACTAATATCTTGGAAGAGAATCAGGAAAATGAAGAAGTTTTTCGACTATTTTGACAAGAGACACAGGGAGGCTATCCTCGGACAGCCTGAGAGTGAAGATGGTCCTGTTATTACGATCTCCCGGCAAACGGGCTGCGATGCAAGACAGGTCGCCGAATCGACTGCTGAGATGCTTAACAGGAAATATAATGTTACTAAATGGAGATGGATAGATAAGGACATTATTCAGAGAATTGCAAAAGAGATAAATACTGACGATGCCCGCGTTGAATCATTTTATAAGGGAATAGAGCATTCTAATCTTTCAGAAATGATAATGGCATTCTCAGGGTCATTTGTAAGTGATCAGAAAATCAAGAGAGCCATTGAGGATGTAGTTCTTTCGATCTGTAAAGAAGGATATGTGGTCGTAGTAGGCAGGGGAGGAGTCTCGATAGCTCACCAGATAGCGGATGCCCTTCATATCAGGCTTATGGCACCTTTCTACTGGAGGGTTGAGAATGTGATGAAGAAAAAGAATGTAGACATAGAGACTGCCGAAGAGTACGTAGTAGATACTGATGAGAAGCGGTTTAAGCTGATTCAGACATTTTTGAAGCAGAAATCAATTAATATCGATTATCTGTTCGATGCGACTATAAACAGAGGCTCTTTCACTATACAGCAAACCGCATCGCTGATCGTTTCGATGTATGATGCTAAAGTTTGCTGTGCCATTGAACAGAGAAAAAGAAATAAGTTGAATTGTTAAATGCAAGCAATAAAAAGAGGAGGCTGCCCCTTTAAGACAGCCTCCTTTTTCTGTTTATCTGCGATCTGCAATTACAGACCTGTTATTTTGGCAATATTACTAATATGTTCGGCAGTTCGCCTTGTCAGGCTTGCCTTATAGGCATCCCAGTCATCGATCTTCAGTCGTGCAACCCCGGTGTCGATAGCTGCTTTTGCCACTGCTGATGCGACATATGAGATGAGTCTGGGATCAAGGGGCTTGGGAATAATATATTCTCTGCCAAATTCGAGCTTATCAACATTGTAAGCTTTAGCTACACTATCGGGAACCGGTTGTTTTGCCAGTTCATAGAGAGCCTGGGTGGCAGCCAGTTTCATCTCTTCGTTAATTGTTGTTGCCCTGACGTCCAGAGCTCCCCTGAAGATGAACGGGAATCCAAGAACATTGTTTATCTGGTTTGGGTAGTCAGATCTTCCTGTGGCAAATACCAGGTCGTCACGGCTGTCCATTGCGTCTTCATAGCTTATCTCAGGATTGGGGTTAGCCATCGCAAACACAATCGGATCGGGTGCCATTGATTTGAGCATTTCTTTGGTAACCATATTCGCAACTGAGAGTCCCAGAAACAGATCTGCACCAACCATAGCTTCAGCCAGTGTAGTTATATCGCGATTGGTAGCGAACTCTTTTTTGTGAATGTTCAGGTCGGTGCGTTTATGTGTAAGCACACCTTTACTGTCGACCATGACAATATTCTCTTTCTTAACGCCAAGTGCGACATAGAGTTTTGTGCAGCTGATAGCTCCTGCTCCGGCACCGCTCACAACCATTTTTACATCTTCTATCTTTCTACCGGTGATCTCAAGTGCACTCAGCAGTCCTGCCCCTGAAATAATGGCCGTACCGTGCTGATCGTCATGAAAAACAGGTATATCAAGCTCCTGTTTGAGCACTGTCTCTATTTCAAAGCATTCAGGAGCCTTGATGTCTTCAAGGTTAATACCTCCGAAAGTGGGAGCTATCTGCTTGCAGAACTCTATCACCTTATGTGGATCTTTTTCGTCAACCTCAATATCAAAGACATCCACATCTGCAAATACTTTAAAGAGCAACCCCTTACCCTCCATCACCGGCTTTCCGGCAAGAGCGCCAATGTCACCCAAACCGAGAACTGCTGTGCCATTTGAGATTACAGCAACCAGGTTCCCTTTTGCGGTGTATTTGTATGCATCTTCCGGATCTTTCTCAATTTCCAGACAGGGGAAAGCCACACCGGGGGTGTAAGCAAGGCTTAGATCGAATTGAGTACTGTAGGATTTGGTCGGTATGACCTCCACCTTACCTTTGCGTCCCTTACTGTGATAAAGGAGCGCCTCTTCTTTGGTTACTTTGGGCATGATTGGTTGGTTTTTGGTTAATGAAATATCATTGGTGCTGTTAATTACACTATTAAAATAGAAGAAAAGGCTCTGTCCCGGGTTATGGAACAGAGCCTTAAATATACGAATAGTAAATTATTTAAAAAATGGTATTTTGCTGTCTCTACCCTTTATTTTATCTATTTATACAGTTGGTTGAAAACCAGTTTGAACAGTCCGTGAGGCTGGCTGCGGAAAGTAATATTCGGACCGAAAAGATAGAGTTTACCCTTACCAACGGGAGCTTCAGCTGCAATAATACCATCTTTAAGGTACTCCTGTCCCAACGCCCAGCCGCTTCTCAGCGGTTCTTCGGTTGAGAACCATGCCAGCTTCCTTACTCCCATCTCAGCTGCATTCTCCCCGAATCTGAAAACATTGCTGTTACTGAAATAGAAGTCAGCTACGGAGGGCATACCCCATGTTGCTCTTGCATCACTGTTTATGTCGCCCGAAAGAACACTTCCCGGAACATAATATTCTGTTCTGGAGAGGCTCCTTTCCCTGCCGTTCTCATCAGTTTTGACCATGGCATTCTCGAGTGGTATACCCAGATGCTGAGCCAGGTTGGTGCTGGACTCCATTGTAATCACCACGCCACCCTCTTCGAGGAACCTCTTTATTTGTGGTATTGACTCTTCTGATGAAATACTTCCAACCATATGGTGGTATTCAGCAGGTATCCCACTGAGGTTCTGTCCACCGCCACCGCCTCTGCCCGAGCCCTGTGAACCTGATTCTCCTCTTGGTGGTGCCGGAATGGCTCCTGAAACAAAAATGATGACATCAAAATCCTTTTTGAGGTCTCCGGCATCTATCCTCTGAGGAAATATCAGCTCGTACGGGAAATTGAATTGCTCCAGGATAAATCTTGTCCAGCCTGATTGCATTGATCCTCCATATCTGTCCCATAAAGCTATCCTTGCCGGTTGTATTCTTTCTGTTGGTGTGGGAGCGCTATTCAGTGCATTAACCTTGACTCCGTTTTCTGAAGCTGATTTAAAGAGTACCGTACGTGCCTTTGCAGATGCTTGTACATAAAAGTCGCCCGGATTTGACATCGGATTATTCCTGTCTCCATCCGGTAGCCTGAATACCCTGATGCCCTCACTGAGAAGATCGTTTACAACCTTGAAAGAGTTGTTAACCTTGACGCTGAATGTATATCCTGCTCTCGCACTGGCTGGCATTTCCGGTACCGGAGGCGATTGCCATTCACCGTATGGTATTGCCCTGAACGGACCGGTGATGTCATCCTGCAGACGGTCAAAGCTGATCCCCATCTGGAACGCAGGTGTCCACCCGGCAGCATCGTATGGTGCTATGGGAGGTCCTCCAGGGTACTGGAGATCGTTGGGGTGATCCTGTGGTTCAAACATGTCAAGTACATGAGGCCTGAACGCCTGTGCTGTTTTTACGATATACGATCCGGCAGGATAATTCTTACCTGCAGCATTGAAATCTGATGTCGCAATATGTACCTGTATGCCTGAACTTATAAGGGCATTAATGAACCTTACTGCAGTAGGAAAGTCATCCTGATCAGAAGGTACAATGAATAATCTTGGATCTCTCCTTTCAGGATCCCTGAAGATATCTTCGAAAGGATTGGCGGAACCGGATCCTTCCGATGACCTGGCTCTTTCCTGAGCTTCCCTCAGAGCATCAACAGCCTTCGGATACTTTGTCCAGAAGTCCTGACTTCCTCTTTCAACTGCATTCATGCCCATTCTGTAAAGGTTGTAGAGCAGATGGTACCGGTTCCTGCTGGCATAGTCAAGAACTGCGTAGTTGAGCGAAAGTGAGTAGTCAATTGATTTTTTGAAGTTCCATCTCTGGGGCTCAATCGGAAAAGGATTATTGCTGCTTGGTACAAGACGGTTAGGAACCAGTGGTATTGAACTTGGTGTCGGACCTCCGATTATCTCAGTAAGAATACCTATTATATTATGATAATATCCTGTAGTCCTCAACCCTCCGTTATACCATGTAGAATACTGAGAACCTCCCTTTTGGGTATAACCCGGTTTGTTCTCTGCAATAAGACGGTTGGCCATCGAGGCTGCGACTCCGTCAAGGCCGATAATAACCAGCGGGTCATATACATGATTAAAGGGATCGCGGAACGGAGGCCCGGCCACAACGGTACCAGCCGGTCCCGACTGATGGTGATTGTACAGTATCTGAGGTATCCACTCTATATAAAGCTGGCGGCTGATATTCTGACTCTCCTTCAGGTTGTTCATGAAGAAATCCCTGTTATTGTCATGACCCGCATACTTCTGATACAATCTCGGAATGCTTGTCCTTCGCCTCGTAGGATCTTCTTCCCTCATATAAGATGTGGAAACCAGTTCCTGGCCGTCAGGATTTGCATGAACCAGCAGAACTATAACGTTGTCGAGAATTTCAAGCGTCTCCTTGTCGCTTCTCGAAGCCAGCTGGTAAGCTGTCTCTATTAACTGGTGCGTTCCTACCGTTTCAGTGGCGTGAAGTCCTCCGTCAATCCATACAACAGCCTTTCCTTCCTGTGCCATAGTCCTGGCCTCATTGTCGGTTATACCCTGTGCACGGCCCAACGACTGGGAAATGTTCTTGTAACGCTCGAGATTTCTTATGTTGCCGGGCGATGAAACCACCAGCATATACTGACGCCGTCCCTCTTCTGTGGGCCCTATGTCGAAAATCTTAACACGGTCAGAAGCTGCATCAAGCTTCTTGAAATAAGCCTCGGTCTGAGTATAGGTAGCCAGGCAGTAGTCATCACCTATATTAAACCCGAAATGCTCCTTTGGAGCCGGTACCTGCTGGGCAGATAATGACATTGCAATCAATGACAGGATAATAATTCCTGAAAGGATCAGTCTGTTTTTCATAGTATAAACCCGTTTATGTTAATGTTTCAAAGTTTGGTTTCAAAGGCTGATAAGGCCAATGCACCGGCCAAGGTAATCAGTTTATTTGATGACTGATACAATCAGTATATAATTTAAAAACATAAAAAATACAAAATAGTTAACCATTACAGTTAACCATAATTGCTACCTGTCCGGAAAAATAATTACTTTCATACCTTTTTGGCAGGTCGATATTTGAATTATTAATAATTACGACAATTGATTATGGATCAAAGATTTGCAATAGCTGTCGATGTAGGGGGCAGTCATATCACCAGTGCAGCTGTCGATCTCTTAACAGGAGACATAATTAGTGATACCTTCTCTGACCAATATGTCAATAACCAGGCTCAGGCTGCAGGAATTATTAATGAGTGGTCCTCCTGCCTGAGGGAAACAATCGGCCGCATACCCTCATCTGGAAGGCTGGAAGGTATCGGCTTTGCCATGCCGGGGCCATTTGATTATGTTAATGGTATTGCACTCTTCAAAGGAGTACCAAAATACGGTAATCTGTACGGTTTTAATATTGGCGATGCCATGCGCAGTTCACTTGAACTGCCCGAAGAATTCAAATTCAGGTTTATCAATGATGCATCAGCATTTGCCATAGGTGAGGCATGGAAAGGCAAAGCCGCCGGTTCACAACGCTCCATGGCAGTTACTCTTGGTACAGGCTTTGGTTCCGCCTTTATTGAAAACAAGATACCGGTAGTCGATGGCCCGCTGGTGCCTGAACTGGGCTGTGTATGGCACCTTCCATATGAAAACTCAATTGCCGATGACTATTTTTCAACACGCTGGTTCATAAAAGAGTATAAAACAGTATCAGGCAAAGAGCTGACAGGAGTGAAAGAGCTGGCGGCTATAGCTAAAGACGACCCCGGGGCTGCAGAGATTTTTTACAGGTTTGGAAGGAACCTCGGCCATTTTCTGGCCCCCTGGCTGAAACGTTTTGGCGCAGAAGTGCTGGTGACAGGAGGTAATATCTCCAATGCAGGGGAACTTTTCATAGAAACATTACAGCAGAGCCTGGCAGGGGAACATTGCAGCGCCCGTATTGAAATGTCAGAACTGAAAGAGGAGGCAGCTCTTCTTGGAGGTGCTTTTCTTTTTGATGATGATTTCTGGAAGTCAGTGCAGCATGCCCTGCCTCTTATGTAAAAACATCAATATTTATCCCTACGAACAAATACAGTTAACCTATGAATAACAGAACAAACTACGGAGTACTAATGCCTGTACTGCTCTCATTCTTTGTGATGAGCTTTGTTGATATGGTCGGCATAGGCGTCGACAGGGTAAAGGCAGACATGAACCTCAGCTCTTCTGTTGCACAGCTGATTCCCTCGGCCGCTTTCCTATGGTTCCTGCTGTTGTCGGTGCCTGTTGGCATCGTCCAGTCACGGATAGGAAAAAAGGTAATGCTGAATGCAGGTATGCTTATCACAGCTCTTGGAATGCTACTGCCATTCTTTGTCTACAGCTTTCCGATGGTACTTGCAGGCTTTGCCTTGCTTGGAATCGGAAATACTATAGTACAGGTCTCGGCAAATCCCCTGTTGGTTGACGTTGTGCCGGGAACCAGGGCTTCAAGCTTTCTTAGTTTTTCCCAGTTCATAAAGGCTATTGGGTCTATGATTGCCCCGCCACTGGCAGGTTATCTCGCTGCAAGGTTCGGTGACTGGAAACTGCTTTTTCTGGTCTTCGGGGTTGTATCGGTTCTCTCAGTATTGTGGCTGGCGTCGGTAAAAATAGCCGAGACCCCTTCAGTAATAAAAGCTACTCCGCGAACAACATTCAAACTGCTCGGAAACAGGTTCGTTTTGATTATGGTACTGTCAATATTCGTAGTTGTAGGAGTCGATGTAGGATTCAATTCAAACTCGGGACAGTTTCTGATGCAGCGGTATGGTTTCCTGCAGGAGGCTGCCGAGTCTGGAAGAAGCGTGTACTTCCTGGGTCGTATGGCAGGGACCTTCCTGGGGGCATTGCTGCTGACGGGAATAGCGTCTGTAAGTTTTTACCGGTGGACATCAGTACTTGGAATTATCTCCTTTGTCATCCTTCTTGTAATGCCGGCCGGAATTGACCGTGCAGTTGTCTGGGCCATGGTGTTTGTCACCGGGCTTGCCGTAGCCAATATCTTTCCCCTGGTCTTCTCAATTACGGTAAGGGCATTCCCTGAGCGCAGCAGCGAAATATCGGGACTAATGATGATGGCGATAAGCGGAGGTGCCGTCTTCCCTCTTATAATGGGCTGGATAACAGATGTCAGCAATGCCACATGGGGTATGTCGGTTATGGTAATTTGCATGATGCTTCTGCTGGGTTCGGCCATCATGGCTCAGAGCGCAGCGCAGAAGTCTCAGGACTGAGTTTTTTTGTTTTCTTCATCAGTATTTCATTTTCTTCCTGTGATATTTGTATTCACCGCAGGAAAAACAGTTTCCGTGGGTCTAAACCGCAAATAGTTATTCTATGAGACTGAAAAGAAATATAGCCATCAGTGAATCAGGATTCCTTTTCGATCCTTCAACAGGGGAGTCTTATTCGCTAAATGTTCAGGGTGTTGAAATACTTAACATGCTGAAGGATAATAAAACCACTGCTGAAATTACCGACTATTTCATTGGTGAATACGAGGTTGACAGAGACGATTTTGAACGTTATCTGGTAGATTTTACAGGTATGCTTAAACAATTCAGATTGATTGAGGGTGATGAGTAGGATCAAACTTACAGTTGCGGTTACCGGCCTTAATAATACCGATAATCCCGGGCCTGGCATACCTGTTATCAGATCTTTACGCGAATCAGAGATCTTCGAAACACGGATTATCGGATTGGCATATGAAAATCTGGAGCCGGGAATTTATATGAAGGATCATGTCGACAGGGTTTACCAGATACCATACCCGTCGGAAGGCTCTGATGCTCTGATACGCAGGGTGCTGAAAATACATGAGAAGGAAAAATTTGATCTCGTCATACCCAATTTCGATGCTGAATTATTGGCGTTTATGAAGTCGGCAGACCTCCTTGGAGCCAATGGCATTCGTACTTTTCTTCCGACCCTCAGGCAGTTTGATGAAAGACATAAGTCTAACCTGCCTGAATACGGCCGCAAGTATGGTGTTGCTGTTCCTCGCGGAAGGCCCCTTACAGGATTCCCCGATCTGGCTAATGTGGAGGAAGAATTTGGATATCCGGCCGTGATCAAGGGAAAGTTCTATGATGCTTATATAGCCTATAATTATGAGCAAAGCGCTGTATATTATAATAAGGTAGCGGCAAAATGGGGATTGCCGGTGGTTGTTCAGGAATTTATAAAGGGTACAGAAGTAAATGTTATTGCACTTGGAGACGGAATGGGAAATACAATAAGTGCTGTACCAATGCGTAAACTCTATATTACCGATAAGGGAAAAGCCTGGGCCGGTATTACCCTCGATGACGAAAACATGCTTGAAATGACCCGCAGTCTGATAAGTAAAACCAGTTGGCGGGGAGGGATGGAACTTGAGCTGATAAGAACCGACAAGGGGGAATTATACCTGATAGAAATAAATCCGAGGATACCGGCATGGGTGTATCTGGCTGTAGGTGCAGGGCAAAACCTTCCCGAAGCTCTTGCAAAGCTTGCTATGGGATTGGAAACCAGACCCTTTGATACGTATAAGACAGGAGTAATGTTTATCCGCTACTCATATGATCTGATAAAGCATATCAGCGATTTTGAAAAGCTGACTATGGAGGGTGAATTATAAAATGAAAGATATTACAATGAAAAGACAGTTTGAACGTCCTTTTATAAGGAAGATAAAGGCAGGAGTGCCAAGTAAATTTGGCATGGCAGTACATAGTGACCCTGTTACACATATTGACAATGTTCCGGTAGATGAACTTACAGTTAATTACGGTTCACCATTGTTTGTAGTTTCTGAGAAGACAATAAGGGATACCTTCGCCGAGGCAAAGTCAGCATTCGAGACCCGATACCCAAAGGTAAGGTTTGCCTGGTCATATAAAACCAATTATCTCGATGCAGTCTGCCGTATTTATCATAGCGAAGGCTCATGGGCCGAGGTAGTTTCAGGCTTTGAGTACGAAAAAGCGATAAGAAACGGCGTTAAGGGAAGTGAAATAATATTCAACGGACCTGATAAGAGTGATGAAGATCTTCAAACTGCCGTGGAGAATGACTCTCTGATACATATAGATCATTTTGATGAACTCTATTCCTTGTCATCAATATGTAGAAAATCAGGAAAGAAGGCCAGGGTGGCCATAAGGGTCAATATGGATACCGGAGTATATCCGATGTGGGACCGGTTCGGATTCAATTATGAGAACGGTGATGCATGGGATGCCATTAACCGCATAATGCTGGACGATAATATGGTCTTTACAGGTCTTCATACTCATATTGGCACATTTATGTTGACTGCTGAAGCTTATCGTATTGCAGCTTCCAAACTTTGCGATCTGGCAGTCAGAACCCAGAAAAAACATGGTAAGGCAGTATCATATATTGATATGGGAGGAGGTTTTGCATCAAGAAATACTCTGAAGGGAGCATATTGGCAGGGGAAGGATACCGTACCTACCTTTGATGACTATGCCGAGGCAATAACGAGTGCGATAATAAACTCAGATATCCCTCCTGAAAATATGCCTATACTTATTCTCGAGACAGGCAGGGCTCTTATCGATGATGCAGGTTTCCTGATTGGAACGGTGCTTGCAAATAAGAGACTGTCAGATGGCAGAAGGTCGACAATCGTTGATACCGGGGTTAACATACTGTTCACATCATTTTGGTACGATCATGAGTTTCATCCGGCAAAGGAGACTTCCGATCATCTCGAGGAGACTACAATGTACGGACCACTCTGCATGAATATTGATGTAGTACGTGATGCAATAGCTTTTCCTCTCCTGAAAAAAGGAGACAGGTTTGTGGTAAAGAGGATCGGAGCATATAACATGACACAGTGGATGCAGTTTATAACATACCGGCCGAATGTTGTATTGATTGACATTAGTGGAAAGACCCATCTGGTAAGGAAGGCAGAGACACTTGAGACTGTTACTTCGGCTGAGGTTGTACCGTCTCATCTTAAGACAGTAGTTAAATAGCGGATCATCAATAAGGCTGTTATGGCTGGTATCAGGGAAGAGATTAAGTTTACTCTTAAGGGAATTATGAGGAGTTATTCTCAGGTTTTCTTCTCAGACAACCTGGCTTTTGCCATCATTTTGCTAATAGTCTCTTTCATTGATCTTTATTCTGGTATTGCCGGTGTTACTGCTGTACTGACAACATGTGCCGCAGGTTTTCTTTTGGGCTTTGACCGCAATCAGATGGCTGCCGGAACATACGGCTTCAATAGTTTTCTTGTGGGAATCAGTATTGGTATTTGGTTTCAACCGGGCCTTTTACTATATCTTATTATCATACTGGCTTCTATTCTTACCCTTTTTATTTCAGTTTCTGTAAAAGGTATATTGGCAAAATATGGCCTTCCGTTCCTGAGTATTCCGTTTCTTTTTGGCGCATGGGTGCTCACTCTGGCTTCACGTGAACTCAGCTTTCTTGGAATAAGCGAGAGGGGGATATATACTTTCAATGAGTTGTATATTCTCGGTGGAAGTAAAATGGTTGGGTTATATGAATGGTGGAATCAACTGGAATTTGCAAGACCATTAAAGATATACCTTCAGTCTCTTGGGGCTATTCTTTTTCAGTACAATACTTTTGCAGGTATCCTGATTGCAGCAGGTTTACTTCTAAGCTCGCGAATAGCATTCTCACTTTCACTGCTGGGTTTTTTCACTGCATATTTTTTCTACCAGCTCGCCGGTGCTGAAATATCAGACCTGAACTATAGTTATATCGGATTTAACTATATTCTCACCTCGGTTGCTGTGGGTGGTTTCTTCCTGGTGCCCTCGCTGCGATCATATATCTGGACTGTTGTGCTTGTACCGATAGTTGCCCTGATTACCATAAGTCTGTCATCGGCCTTCACTCTCTTATTATTGCCTATCTATGCCCTTCCGTTCAACATAGTGGTGCTGTTGTTCCTGTATTCTGTCAAATTCCGCACAGCGAATACCAGGGGAATGGCTGAGGTGGTCTTTCAGCAAAACTCTCCTGAGCGAAATCTTTATGCCTGGGTAAATGATAAGGCAAGGTTCAGACACGAGATTATGCCGCTGAGGTTTCCCTTTTTCGGAACCTGGTCAGTCTCGCAGGGGCATGAAGGTGTTCACACCCATAAGGGAGAATGGCGCCATGCATGGGATTTTATTATCACCGACAAGAATGGCCGGCAGCATCGTGGTAAAGGTGATCATCGTGAAGAATATTACTGCTATGGCAAACCGGTAATTGCTGCTGCTGACGGAATAGTTGAAATGGTAACCGATGATGTTGCCGATAACACTATAGGAGAGGCTAATGTGAAGGAAAACTGGGGTAACACTGTAGTTATCAGACATGCCGACTATTTATATACTTCTGTCAGCCACCTAAGTCCGGGTTCCGTCAAAGTAAAGAAGGGAGAAAGAGTAAGAAGCGGAGACGTTATAGGTAAATGTGGGAACTCAGGAAGATCACCGTATCCCCATCTCCATTTCCAGGTTCAGTCATCGCCATACATAGGCTCACCGACATTGAGTTACAGGATAGCAAATTACATCAGACACTCCGATGATGGCCCCAGCCTGGTTTCATACGGAATACCAGGTGAAAATGAACTGGTTTCTAATGTTGAAACGAACAATCTTCTTAAGACCAGCTTTAGATTTATACCCGGCAGAGACATATGCTGGGTACCTGAGAAAGGTGGCAGAAGGATAGAATGGGAAGTAGCTACATCTGCCTATAACTTCCAGTATATAAGATGCCGGGACACCGGCGCCGTAGCATGGTTCAGGTTCGATGAGAGCATGTTTTACTTCACCCATTTTACCGGACCGAAAACGTCTCTTCTGTTTCAGTTCTTCATGGCTGCTTACAAGGTGCCGTTGGGTTACTACAGAGGCTTTGAAATAACTGACAACCTGCCTGTAAATATGGTTTTTAAGGGGCCACTGCTGTGGATTCATGATTTTACAGCACCCTTTCATATGTATCTGAAACCTCAGTTCAAACTCAAGTTTGAGGATAACACGTCAGAGATTGAACCGCTTGAGATAAAGCTTAACACTGAGGTTGCAAAAAGGATATATAACAGGAGCCTGTCAGAAGCGAAATATGAAATAAAACTCGATGAAAAAGGGATATCAGTTTTTAAAATTTTTGATAGAAAAGGTGTAAAGGAATTTAAAAGATGCGATCGGTAGTTATAGCAACGGCATTATTAATTGTTAGTCTCTTGTCTGATGCCCAGGAAATGAAAGGCTTCAGATATCATGACAGCCTGACTTACAATCTTTATATGGAAGGTCGTTGGAAGGATCTGACTCAGGCTGCAAGAGAGGCTCTTTCTGAAGGACATGATTTCTATTACATGAGAATGAGACTGGGAATTGCCTGGTATGAAAGGTCATTTTATGCTGCTGCCGAAAAACAGTTCAGAAAGGCTCTTGAATTTAACAGTGAAGATCCGATAGCAACAGAATACCTGTTTTACTGCAGATTGCTGTCTGGCGAATTTCCAACCGCCTCAAGAATACTTTCTTTAATGACAGTTGAGCACCGCGACAGGATAATTGATGAAGGCCGGCTTGCAAAAAATACAGTATGGCTGTCGTTCTACTTTAATGACTTTGACACAGAAGGAATTGTCAGTGATCCTGCAACTTTTTTTGACGACTACTATCCTGGTACAACCACAGTAGGCCGGTTGCTGACCAATCCTTCAATATCAATGTCTCATATGATCTCTCCCGGGGTTTACTATACGCACTCTTTTAATAACATCACCAAACAAAGCCTGCTGCATTATTACGACGGTATCAGGACAATAAACCTGACGAATCATAAAGTTGTTCAGAATCAGTACTATGGGAGTATCATAGTAGCCGGCAAAAATGGTTTTAGTTTTCGCCCATGGCTACATCTCTCACTGACCATTTATGACTATATTATTGCCGGTGGCAGTATGTCGCCGGGTTTTTATACTGTAACCCGGGGTACATCATTACACTATTCTGCAGGAGCCAGTATAAGAAAGCGTAGCGGATATATTGCACTGGATGGCTCTGCAGCGGTGAACCGATATGGATACGGAACAGTTCTTCAGGGTGAAGCAGGAATCGTTTTTTATCCATTGGGAAACAGTAGATTATATGGAGGAGGTCGTATAACCGGCATACTTCAACCTGATGGCCGTTTTAATGAAATAAAACCGGCATATACACTTTCGGGAGGCGTATCATTCCCCGGAATAATCTCTTTTGATATTGCTGCAATAAATGGCAGCTTATGGAACACTTCTACTGGTAATGGACTATATATATTCAATAGTCCCGATTATTTCACAAGACGTTTTCTGATAAACCTTTCGGTACCATTGGGAGGAAAGTCAGGAGTAACACTGTTTGCAGGAGGAGGCTTGAACAGTCATAATACTGCCAGATATACATTTGATAATAAAATCACCAGCGATCAAATAGCTGAATATTATAGTTATAATATAAACGGAGGAATATTATGGAACTTTTAGCAAAACTATCGGTGATTACATGGTTCTTAACCATGTTAATGCCTTCACAGGCTGATGCCCAGACTGATTTCAATGCAACGAGAGACGCCTTTCAGAAAAGCTATATCCAGGAAGCAACAGGAGAATATACTGGAGCAATTAATTCTCTGAAATCAGTTTATGATGAGAAATCATATGAGATCAATCTCCGACTCGGCTGGCTGACTTATCTCTCAGGTGGGTTCACAGAATCAAAAGCATACTATACAAGAGCTATAACACTGATGCCATATGCAGTTGAGCCGAGACTGGGATTCGTTTATCCGGCAGCTGCGATGGGTAACTGGAGTGAAGTAATAGGCCAGTATGAGAAGATACTTGAGATAACCCCGAATTATTCAATTGTATTGCATAGGCTGGGATTAATATATTACGGTCGTAATGAATTTGAAAAAGCCCTGAAGTATTTTGAAAAGGTGGTCAACCTTTTTCCATTTGATTACGACGGACTTACAATGTTGGCATGGACTCATTTCAGGCTGAATAATACCAGGGAGGCTAAGGTACTTTTTCAGAAGGCACTGCTGAATACTCCAGGTGGCAGCTCAGCCCTTGAAGGTCTGCAATTGTTAAAGTAGGACAGACTCAGGGCACCCTCCCCTCGATTGCCGCGCAGGATACAATCGCACCCCGGAGGGATACAATCTCACCCCGGAGGGATACAATCGCACCCCAGAGGGATACAATCTCACCCCGGAGGGGTGCAATACTAATAGAATCGGGACCCCCCCTCTAATGCCGGGCAGGGCGATGGCGCAAAGCTCAGGATGGCTCAGAGCAGAGGGAAGGTCACAGGGAATAAGATTTTAGTTTTCTTTGGCTGGTTGACGGTATGGCAGGTCGTAATGGCCTGTATGCAGATGACTTTTCTCCTCTTTTAAAAAACAGACTTAATCTATATCTTTGGATAGTGACAGTTTCCGGATTAGAAAGAAACGGCCTGGTCATTATTTATAATTATCATAGCATATAGAACCGGTAAAAAGAGCTGATTCAATAATTGTAAAGCCTGAATATTTCAGTACTACAGTAAACATATTAATAAATACTAATGAATGAAAGAGAATAACAGCAGGCGAAGTTTTCTCAGGAAGACAGGCGCTGCAGCATTTGCGTTGACAATTGTTCCACGTCACGTTTTGGGCGGACAGGGTTATATGGCCCCCAGCGATCAGCTTACAAAGGGGGTTATCGGAGTAGGTGGCATGGGTCGGGGCCATTTTGGATATGAAGGAACAAGGTTACTGGCCATTTGTGATGTCGATTCGGTACATCTGGAGCAGGCTCTTGGAATCGCCGGTCCCGGAGTTAAAGGATATCACGATTTCCGTGAACTTATAGCCAGACCCGACATCGATATTGTACACATTGCCACCCCGCCTCACTGGCATGGTATCATGGCTAAGATGGCAGCCGAAGCAGGAAAGGATATCTGGTGTGAAAAGCCTATGACCAGGACTATAGGAGAGGGTAAGAAACTTGTCGAAGCCGTTAAGGTAAACGGCAGGATGTTCAGATTAAACACATGGTTCAGGTTTAAGGACCAGTTTTACGGACTGGGAACAACTGCCAGACAGCTCAAAAAAGTAATCAATTCGGGAATATTGGGATGGCCTTTGACATTCACCGTCAGCGGAGTTACCGGTTTTGACTGGAAATTCTTCTGGAGCGGAGAGCACAACCTTGCTCCGCAGCCAATACCCGGGAATCTGGATTATGATTTCTGGCTTGGGCCGGCTCCTTTCAAACCTTACAATGCTGAAAGGGTACATGCAAAGTTCAGGGGCTACTGGGATTACGACGGAGGAGGCCTCGGAGATATGGGACAGCATTATCTTGATCCGGTTCAATACCTCCTCGGAAAGGATGATACCAGTCCGGTTACCGTCGAAATTGATGCTCCACAGCAACACTACGATGCGGTAGGTTCGTGGCGACGCATAACATATACCTATGCCGACGGCTGCAGGATAATTCTTGACGGGGAGAACAGCGACCAGAAGGCAGCCTATGTTCAAGGCCCCGGAGGAAAGATATATCGTGGCTTCAGGTCTGATATAAAGGATTTGGACCGCTTGATGCAGACTATGCCTGATCCTGAACCTCAGGTGACCTTCTTTACAGAATCGGTAAAGACACGCCAAAGGTTTGCCCTCAATGAGGAAAACGGCCATCGCTCGTGCACTCTGGTAAATATGGGCATTGTAGCCCTGAGGCTGGGAAGGAACCTGATGTTTGATCCTGTCAGCCAGTTGTTTGTGAATGACGATGCCGCAAACAGAATGATAGACCAGCCTATGCGGGGAGAATGGTCGATGTAGTAGGGGTAAAAAAAGGCGTAAAGGCGTAATAGGCGTAATAGGCGTAATAGGCATAAAGGGCATAAAGGGCGTAATGACTTAAGGGGCGTAAAGGGCGTAGGTGGCGTAGGTGGCGTAAAAGGGCATTGGGATTGGGGTGCGGTATGTGATAAAAAAAATACGAATAAAATAGTAACAGTTATGAGGATTGAAAGATTGTTAATGGTTGTTCTGGTTGCGGTGGTGGTATTACTGCCTGCATCAGCACAGGATGTAAGGACAGTTGAGACGAGGGTAGCAGACCTGCTTGCACAGATGCCTGCCGGGGACAACCAGTCGGCGGCACAATTCATGGATGAGATGTATTCCCTTGGCAGTGACGGTCTTGATATGATATTGCGGCAGGTGGTTCCTGCAGGAACGGGAGATGACACAAGGGTTCGCATTGCAATTGAGGGATTGTCAAGGCACCTTTCTTCAACCGGTAATGATCAGAGACGGTCTGCCTGGGAGAAGAAGATACTGGAATGGACAGGCCGGAGCGCAGATGTGGAGGTGACATCCTTTTTCATAAGCCAGCTTATTTATGTTGGTTCTGATGAATCACTGCCTGTTCTGAAGGCGCTGACAGGAGACACGCAATTATATCAGGCAGCAGTGGCTGCCATCACTGCTGTGGGAGGCAATGCCGGCGCCGATGTGCTGCTGCAGTCTCTCACGAGAGATGCCTCTTTTGCGTCTGCGGCGATACTTAATGGCCTGGCTGCTATAGGATCCTCAATAATCACAGAAGAGATGCTTCTACTGGCGGTAGCGGACGATGAGGCAGTCAGAACAGCGGCATACAGGGCTCTGGCTGCAACGGGCCACCCTGATGCTGCCGCAATACTGACGAAGGCTGCCGCTGCGGCTTCATATAGCTGGGAGCAGACGCGGGCTACCGCAGCACTTATTGACCTTGCAGGCAATATGGGTGTACGTGGGGATATTAAAGGTATGGACAGGATATTAAAACAGGTAATGTCTAAAACCCCATCGGTGCAATACAGGGCTGCTGTCCTTGAAATGATGGCGGAATATCACGGGCCGGCAGCACACAGAGAACTTGTGAAGGCAATGAAGACCGGTGATAAAGATTTGCGAGGGGCTGCTATGAGAATAGCCGCCTCACTCGAAGATGAAGAAATAACAGATATGTGGCTGAATGAGTTGAAAAGGTTTTCAGGGGAGCCAAAAGCCGAAATCGTTGCAATGCTTGGTGAAAGGCGCGACAGAAATGCCCTGACGGCCGTCAGGGAACTGCTTTCCGACAGTGAAAGCAGTGTCAGGCAGGCTGCCCTGACAAGCTTGGCAGCAATTGCAGGGAGAGACGCTATAAAAGACCTGGTTGATTATTTGCTTAAATATCATGACGATGCCGATCAGGCTGCGGTATCTTCGGTGCTTGTTACCCTGCTCGACGGAGAAGTAACAAACCTGCTTGCACGGGAGCTCCCGGGTGCACATGCAGTTCCCGCGGGGAGAATAATAGGCCTTCTGGCATGGAGTGGGAATAAGGAATACTTTCGGGTTGTTTACGGATATACGGCATCGGAAGATGAGGGTTTGCGTGCAGCGGCAATTATGGCTATGAAGAGCCTGGCCTCAGAAAAGGATATACCTGAGATACTCGCACTTATTGAAAAAAGTGATAACAGATATGAAACCGGTGAGTTGCAGCAGGCTCTCGTAGCATCAGTAGCTGATAATCCCGATAAGGAGAAGAGGGCAGGTCTTTTGCTTGAATATCTGAAGGATGAAAAGTATAAAACGGTTCTAATTCCCGTATTGGCGAGAATAGGCGGAGCAAAAGCTGCATCGGCCGTATTGGCTGAGTTTGAAGAGGGTGATTCAGAAATGAGGGATATCTGTTTTGAGGCCCTTCTCTACTGGTCTGACCATCATGCACTAAATTCACTTTATGATATTGTGGCATCAGGTAACAAGAGATTCGGCAATGCCTCCTTTGAGTCTTTTGTCAGGCAGACAGTGAATGCCTCGGTGACGCCTGAGCAAAAACTGCTCTATCTGAAAAAGATATTGCCATATGCATTCTCAGATGAGCGTAAGGAGCTGATTATTGACGCTGCAGGCAACATACGAACTTACCAGTCGCTGTTCTTTGTAAGCCGGTTCTTCGATAATACTGAACTTGCTCCTGTATCAGCCCGGGCGGCAATGAAGATAGCGATGCCACCTGCCGGTGAAAATATAGGGATGACAGGATTTCTTGTCAGGGAGATACTGCAAGAGAGTATTGAGCATCTCATGGGCTTTGAGAGTGAATATGACAAGGAGAGAATGAGGAAATACCTCGAATCAATGCCCGATGATGAGGGTTTTGTATCAATGTTTAATGGTGAAAACCTTGACGGCTGGCAGGGCCTGGTAGGCAATCCGATCAGCCGCAGCAGGATGACGCCGGCTGAACTGGCTGCAAGGCAGAAAGAGGCGGACGAAAAAATGCACCGCAACTGGAGCGTACGCGATGGCATGATCTGGTTCTCCGGCAGCGGAGACAACCTTTGCTCGGTTAAGCACTACGGTGATTTTGAGATGCTGGTCGACTGGAAGATCACCAGGCATGGAGACAGTGGCATATACCTCAGGGGATCGCCACAGGTGCAGATATGGGATACTTCACGCGTTGATGTAGGAGCACAGGTGGGATCAGGCGGGCTGTACAACAACCAGAAGCATGAGTCGAAACCCCTTGTTGTTGCCGACAATCAGGTAGGTGAGTGGAATACATTCAGGATTGTGATGGAAGGAGAGAGGGTTACTGTATGGCTGAATGGCATACTGGTGGTTGACGATGTTGTGATGGAGAACTACTGGGACAGATCGATTCCTATTTTCCCTGAAGAGGCTATTGAACTTCAGGCGCATGGTACTGATCTTGCTTTCAGGGATATATATGTCAGAGAGATTAGCTCTGATGACTACAGCCTCACACCTGAAGAGAAGGCTGAAGGGTTTGTGGCGCTGTTCAATGGCAGGAACCTGGATGGCTGGATCGGCGATAAGGTATCATATGTTGTTGAAAACGGCGTGATAGTGATTAAACCCGAAAAGGGCAGCGGCGGTAATCTGTTTACTGAAAAGGAGTATTCCGATTTTATTTTCAGGTTTGAGTTCCAGCTTACCCCGGGTGCCAATAACGGACTCGGGATAAGGTCTCCTCTTGAAGGAGATCCTGCCTACGTGGGTATGGAGCTGCAGATTCTTGATGATACGGCACCTATATATGCGAATCTCAGACCTTATCAGTACCATGGATCTGTTTATGGTGTGATACCGGCGCGGAGGGGATATCTGAATCCGGTAGGTGAATGGAACACACAGGAGGTTATAGTTAAAGGTACTGCTATAAAGATCACCCTGAATGGTAATGTGATTGTTGACGGTGATATCGCCGAATCAAGGGATAAGGGTACTATTGACGGTGAGAATCATCCCGGGCTGAAGCGCAGTAGCGGACATATAGGATTTCTGGGTCACGGGTCAGTGGTGA
Organism: uncultured Rikenellaceae bacterium; assembly: GCA_964568875.1. Lineage (GTDB taxonomy): Bacteria > Bacteroidota > Bacteroidia > Bacteroidales > VadinHA17 > SLNP01. The sequence continues at coordinate 93,344 of CAZMSH010000004.1, forward strand.
GATTCAGAAATATAAGGATTAAGGAGTATTAGCAAGATCAGGTACTGTTTTTTATAGTACCTTTGCACTCTGTTACCAAAACCTGTACTATTAGTTGTGACTATTCTTATTTGTGAAGATAATAAGCTGTCGGCCAGGGCATTGGATGCAGTTTTGACTCGTGAGGGGTTTGAGACCGAGATTGCCGGAGATGGTATAGAGGCAATGAAAGTGTTAGGATCGAAGGATTTCGATTTGATAATTGCCGATATTCATCTTCCTTATTACAGCGGATTGGAACTTGTAAGATATCTTCGGAAAGACCTTAAAAAAAAGACACCTGTAATTGTAGTGTCAGCCTTCAGTGACCCGCAGGTACAAAAGCAGGCAAAAGAACTGGGTGTCTATTATTATATTGTAAAACCTGTCGACATGACTGATATTGTCGGTAGGGTAAGATCTGTTTTAGCCAGCTGAAAATGACCATCAGGCTTTTTATTTATAAGCTGCTGCTCTCCGCGGTTTGTATCTTTCTGACGCTCGTAGCAGACGCACAGAATACTGATCCTGAAACAGAGTTGGTTCGCATTCGCGAAGTTGCATTTGAAGGCCGATTTGCCGAGGCTGAAAAACATCTGCTCAACCTTCTGGATTCATTTCCGGCTTACGGAGATGCCAGGGTACTTCTTGCAAGGGTATATGGCTGGCAGGGTGATTATGATAAGGGACTCTCCACAATTGAGGAATTGCTTGTGGCGGAACCGGAAAACAGAGATGCCATTGAGGCAAAAGATGACATACTGAGGTGGCAGGCAGGATCTGAGACTGAAGCTGCTGAAGCTATGGCACGCGAACGGGCGGCTGCTGAGAAGGCTTTACGTGACAGCATTGAAGCCGCTTCACGAACCGAGGTGGTAGCTGGTTATTACTTTGACACTTTCAGCGAGCCTTACACCAGGCTGTGGCAGGTATGGAAGGCCGGTGCACTACACAGAACTGACTATGGTAAGTTGATGGCCTCGATAAACACAGGTCACATCAAAACAGACGGATCGGGAGTGACGGAGTTACAGCTGGAAACAGAGGCATGGCCGGTAATCTCTCCTTCAGTTTACGGCTGGATAAACTATGCATGGAGTCCGGGCACATATTTCCCCCGTCACAGGGCTTCTGCCGAGTTGTGGTATTCTCACGGGGGAGGATGGGTTACATCGGGAGGGCTGAATTATTACTATTTTGACAGGAATATTTTCATTGCAGTTGCCGGTCTGGAGAAGTATCTGGGCAAATGGTGGTTAAACGGGAAGATCTATTTATACTTTAAGGATTCAGGTATTACCGGTTCTTATTTTATGAATGTCAGACGGTATTTTAATGATACCGATTATCTCCATCTTACTGCCGGAACCGGAACCGCCCCGGATGAACCCTTTGATGTTATTATTGATCTTGAGAGGCTGAGTGCAACCACCATAAAAGTGATATTCAACAAGGAGATTACCGGTAAAATGGCTCTTCGTGCGGGTATTGGCTATTCCCGCGAGGAGTACTTCGAGTCAGTCAGCCGCAACCGCTTTGAAGGCACAATAATGCTTACCCGCAAGATCATTCCGCGGAGATGAGGGTTATCATTCTGATCATATTGGTTTTGATGTCCGGTTCATGCACTATCCGGAAAGCACCAGATAGGCAGGTCCCTTTTGAATATGCCACCGATTCGTTAAGGTCTCCGTCCGGTACTGTCAGCCCTGCGATCAGGGGGGAACCTCTTCGGGCAGAAGAAGGCAGTCCCTGGTTACGCAGGGTTGAATACTTCGGCCGTTCTGTTGCATTCGTAAATCTTCTGATAACAGTTATCATAGCTTCAATTATCTCCATGGGGGCGCTGTTGGTGGTTATTCTGTTGAACCGCACCAGAATGGAGCGGGAGCAGAGACTAAGGCAATATCTGATGGAGAAATATCAGGGCTTGATAATCGATTACCTTTTTGGTGACACTATTTCAGATGATTTTGGCCGGATTGCTTCTGATGACTTCAGAAGGCAGGTGCTTGTAGATCAGATGATTGACGTAAGTGTTAATCTCAAAGGGGATGCAGAAGAGAAGCTGCGCAGGCTTTACCTGTTGCTCGGCCTTGACCGCGACTCGGTCGCAAAGGCCCATAGCAGGAAATGGCACAGGAAGATAAAGGGTTTCCGCGAACTGGCATTCATGAACATACGCGATGCGAACGATGCGATTTACAAAGTCCTGAATTCAGGCAATGAAATACTCAGGATGGAGGCTCAGATTGCGCTTGTGCGCCTGAGTGATGAAAATCCTTTTGAGTTCCTGCATCACCTTAAACGCCCCTTTTCATTATGGGAGCAGATAACGCTTCATGATCTTCTGGTTCAGCATGAAATGAAGCCGCCTGATTTCAGGCAGTGGCTTACTTCACTCAATGATACCGTCATTATGTTTTCATTAAGGATGATCAGGGAGTTCAAACAGGTTGAAGCTGAACCTGATGTAAGGGAGGTGTTGTCGCATGCAAATCCGCTGGTGAGGAAGCTGGCCGTTGAGATTTCGGGTGATATGAATTTCAGATCGACACTCGAGCCGATGAAGAGGATGTACAAGAATGAGGATTACCATAATTGCCTTGAGATATTGCAGTCGATGGGCAAGATGCCTGATGAGAGCATGATGGGCTTTCTGAAGCTGGTGCTCGACAAGGAGGATGATGTGCAGTTGCAGATAGAGGCGACAAAGGCTATTGAGAATATGGGAGAAGAGGGTATCAGGGCGCTTATCAAACTTATGAAATCGGAATACAAGAACTACAATATTATTATCAGGCATGTTCTCGACAGGAGAATCTATTGATAAACAGTTATGGATATAGTACTGGGCAAAATAATATTCTTTCTGACGCTGACACTTTTCAGCTCATACCTGCTGCTTGGTGTCTTTTCCGCGTTGGCTTTGCGCAAATACCTGAGAAAGAATAGCTACATTAACTACAACTCGCTTGTCCTTTCGCCTCTCAGTCCGAAGATCTCAATTATTGCACCTGCCTTCAACGAGAGCAAGACGATAATCGACAATGTGAGAACACTGCTCTCTCTGTATTATAACAACTTTGAGGTAATAATTGTAAATGACGGTTCTACTGACGACACCTTCGCAAAGATAAAGGAGGCCTATGAGCTGGTAAGGGTCAACTACTATTTTGACTACCGCATACCATGCGAAAGGATACGCGGTGTATATAAATCGAAGAATCCCTCGTTCAACAGGCTTACTGTTCTCGACAAAAACAACGGAGGCAAGGCTGACAGTCTCAACGCTGGGGTAAACATCTGCCGCAGTCCGCTCTTTGTGGCCATTGATGCCGATTCAATCATTGAAGCTGACTCAATACTGAAACTTATAAAGCCATTTCTGGAGGAGAAGGAGAAGAAGGTAATAGGAACCGGGGGTGTTATCAGGATTGTCAACTCATGCGATATTGAGAAGGGGTTTATAAGGAAAATACATCTGCCCGTTAAGATACTTCCGCGGTTGCAGGTGCTGGAATACACCAGGGCTTTTTTGCTGGGGCGCATGGCCTGGAGCCATCTTGACGGACTGATGCTCATCTCGGGAGCCATGGGCATGTTTGACAGGGAGACAGTCATCAGGGCCGGTGGTTACAGCATTAAAACCGTGGGAGAGGATATGGAGCTGGTTCTCAGGATGAGGCGCTATATGGCCGAGAGGAATGTCAAATACGAGGTTACCTATATCCCCGATCCGTTATGCTGGACAGAGGTACCGGCTGACCTGAGATCGATGAGGCGACAGAGAACGAGATGGACAAGGGGCCTGATAGAATCATTATGGACTCACAAAAAGATGCTCTTCAGGAAGAAGTACGGCAGGCTGGGATTCCTGGGGTATCCCTACTGGCTCTTTTTCGAATGGGCAGCTCCTCTGATAGCTTTTCTGGGAATTGTCTACACAATTATTCTTGTAATTGCCGGCAAGTTGAACCTTCCATTTTTCCTTTTGCTCTTCACTTTTGTCTATACTTTTGCTGTCAGCCTTTCCACATGGGCGGTATTGTTTGAGGAGATCACATTTCATAAGTACGGGAAGAAGCGGGATGTACTTAAGCTGCTTGCAACATCACTGCTTGAACCATTCTTTTATCCCGTTCACACATACTTTGCCGTAAAGGGCAATATCGATTTTCTGCGTGGTAAAAAGGGATGGGGAAGTGCAAGCCGCAGCGGGTTCGATTCACAGCAGAAGAAGAGTTAGTGTACTTGCTTCAGGTTACAGGGTTCAGGGTTCAGGGTTCAGGGTTCAGGTTGCAGGTGGCAAAGATGCAACCCCGGCGGGGTTGAATAATAATAGAATGTCAGGGCACCCCCCCCGATTGCCCCGCAGGCGGAGCGAAGCGGAGTCCCGCACCGAAGGTCGGGGGCGGAGCGAAGCGGAGTCCCGCACCGAAGGTCGGGGGCGGAGCGAAGCGGAGTC
>CAZMSH010000004.1:97929-146477 GCA_964568875.1 uncultured Rikenellaceae bacterium
GGCGGAGCGAAGCGGAGTCCCGCACCGAAGGTCGGGGGCGGAGCGAAGCGGAGTCCCGCACCGAAGGTCGGGAGCGGAGCGAAGCGGAGGAATACAATCGCAACCCAAAGGGGTGCATAATTAATGGAATGTCAGGGTAGTCAGTTGACAAATGAGGGGATGTAGCGTAATCCTTCGGTGACTATTTTAAGTGATTTTTTCGGGCGGCCTGTTGTCCGGGGTACCTGAAGCCATACCGGCCAGGTGTAACGGTTGATGGTACTGGTGACATTTCCTTTGTGTAATATTGACAGTGAGATTCCATCGCTGTAGCGGCTGTAAATTTCAAATGTACGGCCTCCGTCGAACGATTCGGCTCCGTCGATCACCCTTCCCTGGGTTGGGTCGTGGAAATGGAGGAGCGTCCATGGCAACCTTACAGTCAGTTTGTTATTGCCGGTCCACGTTACAGCAGTTCTCTCGCCGTAAGTAAAAGCTCCTGTTGCTTCCGCCGGTAGTCTGCCAAGATCAAAGATGGTTCCGTCAAATCCGTTGTTTATCCATTGCATCAGTTTCCATGGGGCGCCGTCAGTGACTGTGCTTCTGAATTTCTGTACGTCGTGGTCGGCAAGATTGAACCGGGGAGTAAGGCCGAACATGTTGTATGCTTCGGTTACGAAGAGCGATACTGTATCGGCTTCTTTTTTTGCCTCGAGAAGGAATTCGGCTCTGTTGGGTATCTGCAGGCCGGAAGGGAAAAGACCCTCACCGGTATCACTCAGATAGGTGTCGAAAGCTATTGAAATAGTCTCTTCAGCAGTAACCGGCTGATTGGTGGTAACCTCAAGATAGAAATATGCATTGTCGTGAGCAGCTCTTGCAGATGAAATGTTATCTGATGATGATAGGGAGTAATCTTGCCATACAGGCTCATCTGCCGGATCGAAGGTTAGAAGCCCGAAGTTCTGCTCCGGAGATATTAGATTGTGCCATAACTGCCGTGTAGGAATTACCGATCCTTCAGAGCTGATGCCAAAAGCTTCCATATAAAGAACTATCCAGGTTTGCTTGAACCACTCGTCCATCCATGAAAACATGAATCCGCCGCCGCAACCCGCGTTAATGATATTGCGCAGCATCCTGAGGTTGTAGGTTCCCTGCTGTGACTCCGACAAACCTCCGTGATTCATGCCGCTGAATGACTTGTGTGCATCACCCCATGATGACGGAACCCCGAATTCGGCAATAATAAGAGGTATATCATTATAGTAGTTCTTCAGATCGGTTAGATACCCTGAATAGTTGTTCGGTCCGTACTCATCAGTGAATGTGCGGTAATAAGGTTCTTCACTGATGAAATCGGGATAATAGGGGTATGCATGGTAACTTGCGAATAGTAGTTTTTCCTGGGTTGTCTGGGTAATCTTCATAATGTCTATATGAGCCACATCCTCATCAGTATTCGTCTCGGTAGGATGTGTCAAAGGGTCTAGTGTGGGCCAGCTGGACATACTGACGGGTCTTCTGACAGAATAGCTGTTGTACTCATAACTGATAGTCTCGTCAAGCATTTTTGCCGCGAAAAGCTCTGATGCCGTTGCGTCAGATACAGACAGATAATTGCCATCCCAGCTGGCAGGATCAGGCATGGCAGCATCTGTTGTGATAACCTCAAAGGGTGATATCTCCCGTCCTATAATATATCCTGCAACCCATGGCGAGATATCTGTTTCATACTCGCCGTACGCCCGTCCCGGCCTGAAAGCAATGGTCTTATTGCCATGTATACAGTCGATTACCTCTCTGATGGAGACTGTGAAATCATCAGACCTGTTTGTCAGATTGTTTTCTGCAGGATCGGAGCCATCATCAGGCTCATCGAGCCAGATACCCTGAAAAAGATAAAGCGGATTGTTAAGATTACGCTGGTTATATTCAGCGAGCTTCTCGTAGAATACCGGAGGATGGAGAGTGTAAATCCTGATGGAATTGAATCCTGCTTCGGCCATCATTTCGATCCATTCCTCATACATTTCCGGTGATATTGCATAGGCAACCTCTCCGGGGAAATAACCCGGAGGTGCAACACCAAGGTTGATGCCTTTCAGTACCATAGAGAAATATTCACCTCCTATGTTTACTGCAATATGGCTGTCGGTAGTTTTGAATGGTATAGCTGTAAGCGGTGTAAGAGTGAAGTTGATAAGAGTATCGTTAACTACTTCTACTTCTGCGATTCTTACTTCATAATAATCGTTAGCGTTGACAGTTACCTCGAATGGAACCGCCGATCCGTAGTACTGTCCGGGAATATCCCCTGCCGGAAACTGATAGGGTGTTATGGTTGTTCCTCCATTTCCTGCTGCTTCTGTTGCCTTTACAAGTCTGCCCGATATGGTTTTTCCCCTGAATGTTATTGCATAAATGTATATACCCCTGTCGACCTGGTGGCCAGAGCTGTTCAGACCTCCCCAGGTTATTGCATAGCCTCCTGCCGTCATTCCCCTGTAAGAATCTGATATTATCTTCGCGCCATTAAGGCTGTAAACAGCAAAATCAATATCACCATCAAACCCTGTAACCAGAGGGATGCTCACCTGATCGCTGAATGGTGCCGGAAATGGGTTGCCCGTTATCAAAGGCTTCGGATCGGCCGGAAAGATGTCTGGTATTGTCAGCCGGTAATTGCCATCAGATGAAGAGACAGCGCTGAAGTTTGAAGAAGTGTAGCGAAAAACAACAGATGCACCCTGAATCGGATTGTTGCTGTTATCGGTTATTTTTCCTGTAATGAAAACATCCTTTCCGTATGCTGCTGCACCGCCGAAGAGTGTTGCAAGAAGCATCAGCATTACTGAAAGGTATATCTTCAGATAAGATTGCATCGGCAAAGAGGGCTGAGAGTTTTCCCTAGCGGGGCACTCCGACGGTATGCCCAAGTATTATCACCTGGTTCGATCTGAGGTTCATCTGCGGAGCAAGAGCCGCTCTGTCGATCATTGCCCTGATTACACCTCCCATGTTTTCCGAGGCACACCAGAGATATACGTTCTGGGATATGAATCCGGCATTTGCATAGGGAGCGTAAAGGTCTGTGTCACGAATCACATCACCCTCTTTTCTTCCCAGTTTGCCCATATCGGCAACAAATATCAGATTAACGGGTGCGCTGCCAACGAAGTCCTGACTCCCGCACAAAGCCCTGATATCCCTTCCGTGTACCTGTTTAAGCATATTAAGGCCGGCATCATAAATATAGACTCCCGACTTAACAGCTACATAAATATCAATCTCCTGATAGTTACGGGATGAAGGTGCAGTTCTCTTTCCTTCCTCCGGCCGGTTGAATCCCCATGCAGCCCACAGCATGTTTGACATCTGCTGCAGGGTGAGATCCTTGTCGCTGAATTCCCTTACGCTCTTCCTTTCACCAAGAGCCTCAAGAAGAGGTTTACCTCCCTTTTTAACAGGCTCCGGCAGTTTTATATCCTGCGCTCCTGAAAAGATGGTTGAACTTGTCATGATAATTATTGTGCAGATAGCTTTGATTACAACTCTCTTCATTTTCAGATATATTTGTTGTTTATGCAATACCAGTTCACAAATATAGCATTTATGGAGTACTGATTGAAGTATCTCAATTGTATGCTTTCAAACTTTTATTCCTATTTTGCAGACTGAAATCAAATTGATATCTGATATCCGATTTCTGATTTCTGATTTAAAGGCTTCATGACCAGGAATCACAAATCGCATATCCGGATTCCGAAATCTGACAACAAATCTGACAACAAATCTGACAACGCAAATCATTAACCTGAAATCTGACATCATATGGTTCTGAACTACATCTGGATAGCATTCTTTCTCATAGGCTTTGTCTTTGCTCTTGTGCAGCTTTTATTTATGGGTAATGTTGAGATTTTCAACGAATTGGTTAACTCTACATTCGACAATGCACGCACCGGTTTTGAGATATCTCTGGGATTAACAGGGGTTCTGACCTTGTGGATGGGTCTGATGAAGATAGGTGAGAACGGAGGTATGATAAGGTTAATGTCAAAGCTGATAGGACCCTTCTTCAGCAGAATATTCCCTGATCTGCCCAGAAACCACCCGGCATACGGATCAATAATGATGAACATTGCTGCCAATATGCTAGGACTTGATAATGCGGCAACTCCGGTAGGTCTGAAGGCCATGAAGGAGATGCAGGAGACAAATACGAAGCCTGATACAGCCTCAAACCCGATGATAATGTTTTTGGTACTGAATACATCAGGTCTAACAATAATACCAATCAGTATTATGGTATACAGGGCTCAGCTTGGTGCGGCTAACCCGTCAGACATATTCCTTCCGATCCTGCTTGCAACCTTCTTCTCGACGCTTGCAGGTCTTATCAGCGTGTCGGTTATGCAGAAAATAAATCTGTTTGACAGGGTCGTGCTTGCCTATCTGGGAGGAATGACTGCCGTTATTGCCGGATTGATAATCTGGTTCAGCAGTATGCCGCAGGAACAGATAACAACAGTGTCGACTCTTATAGCCAATTTGACACTTTTTTTGGTTATCATATTTTTCATCGTTCTGGCAGTTAAGAATAAGGTTAACGTTTATGATTCCTTTATTGAGGGAGCGAAGGAAGGATTCAACATTGCCATTAAGATCATACCGTTTCTGGTTGCTATACTTGTTGCCATAGGTGTTTTCAGAACATCTGGTGCCATGGATTTCCTTGTAAACGGCATAGGCAAACTCTTTTCATTGATGGGCTTTGACACACAATTTGTTGATGCACTGCCTACTGCCCTCATGAAGCCACTCAGTGGAAGCGGGTCGCGGGGACTTATGATCGACGCCATGAACACCCATGGTGCCGATTCATTTGTAGGCAGGCTTTCATCAACGGTGCAGGGAGCCACTGACACCACCTTTTATGTAATTGCAGTTTATTTCGGGTCTGTCGGTATCAAAAACACACGTTACGCAGTTACCTGCGGCCTGATCGCCGATTTCACAGGCATAATAGCCGCAATTCTGCTGGGGTACCTCTTTTTTGCGTAAACAGAGGGTGGGTAGTTGAAAAGTTTATAGATTTCATAGGTTTCACAGAGGTCATACAGTGTACCTGGATCCATCATTTCGCGACATGAATTTTTCTGCACTATTAAGAGATAGCGAATGGGTTTCCTTATTAATTTTGGGGACTAAAAAAAAATTAAGGTATGGGACGAGCATTTGAATATCGGAGGGCCGCCAAGGAGAAAAGGTGGGATAAGATGTCTAAGGTATTTCCGAAACTGGCAAAGGCGATTACTGTTGCAGCCAGGGAAGGGGTGCCTGATCCCGAGATGAATTCACGTCTTCGCACTGCAATTCTGAACGCCAAGGCACAGAATATGCCCAAGGATAATATTGAGGCTGCAATTAAAAGGGCTGCCGGAAAAGATTTTGAGGCATATACCGAGGTTAACTTTGAGGGGAAAGGTCCGCACGGTGTTCTTATATTTATTGAGTGCGCAACAGACAATAATACCCGTACAGTTGCAAATATTAAATCCTATTTCAATAAGTTCGGAGGATCACTGGTACCCAACGGCTCACTTGAGTTTATGTTTTCGAGAAGAGCAGTCTTCGAGTTTGAGAAGACTGACTCACTTGACATTGAGGAGCTTGAACTTGACCTGATAGAGTATGGCCTCGAAGAGGTTGAGGTTTATGAGGATATGGTCTATCTGTACACTGATTATACCAACTTCGGAACATTGTCAAAGGCTCTTGAGGACAAAGGAATAGAGGTGGTGAAGTCTAATTTGAAGAGGATACCCACAACCCCCGTTGAATTCACCGAGGAGCATCTTATCGAAATCGAAAAACTTATCGACCGCATCGAGGATGATGATGATGTTCAGGCGGTATTTACTAATATAGCTTAAAGGGTACCGGGTGTCAGGTATCGGGTACCGGGTATCAGGTACCGGGTGTCAGGTATCAGGTGTGCTCCCATACGGTCGCAACCTCACCCGGCTTTCACCGGTCTCGGTTCCGTTTCCTGTTTCCCTTCTACCGTATTTCACTTTTTTGTACTTTTACTCTTTAACAGTTTAATAGTTTTGGGAGCAGCGAAAACAGTAAACAGAGATACGGGCCGCCTGTTAAGTTATGAGGCGCTGTTTCCTTATATAATTGTCTTTCTTTTAATATCATGCTCTGCTACTGCGCAGGAGGGAGGCCTGTTACTCACTCATTTTTCGGAAAGCAGGCAGACAGAGGATCAGAACTGGGCTATCTGTCAGGATAATTACGATATCATGTTATTTGCCAATCGGAGGGGTGTGGTGACCTTCGACGGTTATAACTGGGACCTTATCAGGCTGCCGGTAATACCCTACACCATGACATACAACAGCGATGATGAGAGGGTTTACATTGGTGGCGAAAACGGATACGGTTATTTACTGAGAGACACAGATGGCATATATAACTATTCTCCGATTGAGACAGACTCTGCTTTCAGAGGTGTTGTAACCGGAATAACCATAACTGATACTTTACTTTATGTGCTGACGAATGAGTGCATAGCCATACACACTCTTCCTGACCTCAGGCCGGCAGGCTTCATCAACGCAGATCCTGATCAGGCCTTTTCATCGCTGTTCTGTACCCCCGCTGGCATTTTTGTCAGCATCTGGTCTAAAGGTCTGTGCAAACTTGAAGGCAGTGAATTTTTGCCACTGGTCACGGGTTATATGACCGCGTATGATGAGATACTATTCGCGCTCCCCTACGATCAGAATCGCGTACTGGTAGGCCTGGGTTCCAATACTATGCATCTTTTTGATGGCCTTGATTTTTACAAATGGGAGCCCGAAGATGAGGGTTATCTTGAGCAGAAACTTCTTGCCGGCGGGGATGCGATAAATGATACGTTATATCTGTTTTCGACAATTGAAGGCGGTGTGGTTGTTGTTGGCCGCATGAATAAAAAGGTTTACCATACCATCAATTATGAGAGGGGATTGCCCGACAACGAGGTTTTTGCAACTGGGTACGATAATAATGGCGGATTATGGATGTCGCACGAGTTCGGACTGACAAGGGCCGATCTGACGCTGCCCGTAAGCAATTTCGGAATTTATCAGGGACTGAGGGGGAATCTTATTTCATCAGCATGGTATAATGATAAGCTATATGCCGGAACCAGTGACGGGCTCTTCGTGCTTAGCGAGGTAAGGAGATACGAGACAGAGGAGGTGTTGAGGAGGGTGCAGGTAAGGCGTCCAACAGTTGCAGCTCCTGTAGAACAGGAAACCATTACTCTACCTGTGCCTCTGCCTCAGCAGGAGGAGATACAGCCTGAGCGCCGGAATATCTTTGCCAGAATATTTGGAAAGATAACAGGTAAGAGAGAGCTTGGGGAGGTTGCAGAGGTTGCAGAGATTAAGCCTGACATAAAGCTTGTTGAGTCGCGATCAGCTATCGCTGTTTCTCAGGCACCTGCCTACAGGTACGTTACAAGAACGGTAACGAGGTTAAGTTCGGTGAAACATGAATTCAGAAAGGTGACCGGTATTACCGAGAAGTGCAAGCAGATGGTTGTCACGCCTAACGGCCTGCTTGTCGGAACCAACAGGGGATTATACCATGTAAGTGACAGTGTGGCTGTGCCTGTCGTTACAGGTGTTTATGTCAATCATATAGGCAGTCCGACAGATGAAGGAAGATATTTCATAGCCACCAGCAACGGATGGTTCTCTGTTATCTTTCAAGATGACCTGTGGAAGGCAAACATTCCGTTTCCGGCAGCTAACCGGTCATTTCTTTCTGTAGCTGCAGACAGTGGAGGCAATCTTTGGTTCGGGGCCGAGAACAGCCTCGTACTTATCAGTAATTCCGAAAACAATGGGAGCAGCACTAGGGAGTACAGGGTGCCATCAGAATTTGTTCAAAGCTATCATGTTGAATACATGAAAGATACGCTCTTTATGTTCACTGAGACCGGCATATATTATTATGATGCTGAAGTTGATGATCTGTTGCCTTTGCGGCGCCCTGTAGGAGAAAATCAGACTTTCAGGTATATTTTTACCGAGAATGGCAATCCATGGATTTTCAGCGGAGGTTTTCCTGTATGGCTCGGTACGGGCGAGGGGTGGACATCAGAGGAGCAGTCGCTGCTTCGTCTCTTTCAGGGAATAGGTTCGATAAGCAGCTCGGGAAAGAGGTTGTGGATTACAGACCAGGCAAACAGAATCATAAGGATTGATCCGACAAATCAGGAAGCAATAGTAAACAACCTTGATATTTATATTGGAGGGTCAAGGGGACCCGGTGAACCCTTTTTCGGTATTGACAAGACCGAATTTGCACGCGGGCAGAGAGTAGTGCAGCTTAGCTTTGTGTCTCCTTACTATATAAATCAGAACGCGGTTCAATATAAGTATCGTATTGATGGCTTAACCGATGGATGGACGGAATGGTCGGCGTCGCCGGTACTTACACTTTTTCCCAAACCCGGGAATTATACACTTAGGGTAATTTCGCGGGCAGTAACAGGAATGTTAAGCAGTGAAAAGACCCTGCAGTTCAGGATCAGGCCAAAGATAACAGAGACGAGCTGGTTTTATCTGATAGCTGCCTTTGTTCTGCTCACTTCAGTTCTTATTATGATGAAGATGAGGGAGAGAAAGCTTGTTCATGATAAATTAGTACTCGAGAGGAGAGTCTCTGAGCGCACCGCCGAGATAGCAGCCCAGAAGCAGGAGATAACATCAAGCATCGCCTATGCCAGCCGCATTCAGCATGCGATGCTGCCAGAGGATAATCTTCTCAAAAAGAGTTTTTCAGATCACTTCATTTTATTCAGGCCCAGAGATATAGTAAGCGGAGACTTTTATTGGATAGCCGGCGAGGGGGGAAGGGTTTTTTTCACTGCAGCTGACTGTACCGGCCACGGAGTTCCGGGAGCCTTTATGAGCATGTTGGGTATTTCTTCACTCAATGATATAATAAATAGTGACACCACCCTGTCAGCGTCGCAGGTACTTGGCCTGCTGAGGGAGAGGGTTAAGCTGTCGCTGAAGCAGACAGGCAGGGAAGGGGAGGCAGCTGATGGCATCGATATGGCTCTTTGTATCTATGATCCGGGCAGCAGTACAGTTGAATTTGCGGCAGCATACAATTCAATGCTTCATTTCAGGGGTGCCAGGATGACGGAATACAGAGGCGACCGGATGCCGATTGGAATATTTTATGGTGAAAAGCCGCATTTCAGAAACCATATTGTTAAACTTAGTAAGGGTGATGCCATCTATCTCTTTACCGACGGCTTTGCCGATCAGTTTGGCGGTCCCGACCAATCGAAGTATAAGGTTAAGAATCTGAAGCTGCTCATCTCTTCAATAAAAGATCTGCCTATGGTGGAACAAAAGAGGATTCTCGAAGAGGAGTTTGAACGATGGAAAGGAAAACAGGAGCAGGTGGATGATGTTACGGTAATAGGTATCAGGTTTTAGGCTGGAATGCATCTCAGATTTCAGACCCGTCAGGACTAATAATCTCCTTTTTTAATCTTTTGTAATCAGGACAGACTCCTTCCAGAAGCTTATAGAAGCCGGGGCCGTGGTTTCGGTGGCGCAGGTGGCACAGTTCGTGCATTATTACATAGTCGATTAGTTCGATTCTCTTTTTCAGCAGGTTGGAGCTGAGGGTTATGGAGCCGTTGGCAGAACAGCTGCCCCAGCGGCTGACCATGGTACGAACCTTCAGTCCGGTCGGCCTGAAGTTGTAACGGGAATGCTTTTCGAGCAGGTGAGCCATCCTCTCGCTGAATACCTCCGTCGCCTTTCTGCGGTATAGAGCCTTAAGAAGCTGTTCACCATACTCCGGGTTCCACTCACTCGCTGTTTCGACTTCGATGGATTCATCAGTAAGTGAAATGCGGTTCCTCCCCGTTCTTTTTATTCTCAATGGAATAGGCCTTCCGAGGTAGTAGTGCAGTTCGCCGTCGGTATAATCCTTTGATTCAGACAGGTGCCTTTTGGTTAGCCTTTCAGAATGCTTCAATATCCACTTAGCTTTGGCCCTTACGAATGATTCAATTTCAGAAACCGGTACTTTCAGTGGAGCACGAACTATCACAGACCCGTCGCGCCTTACACTAATTGAAATAGTCCGCCTTCCTGACCTCTCCAGGATATATTGTATTTCTCCGGTTGTGGTTTTAATAAAATGCATTTAATCAAGAGAATAGTTATTATTGATAACGGTTGCCTGCAGCAACGGCTAAAAATAATTTATTAAGGATAAAAATAGATGGGTTATTACGGAATAAGTTATAAACAATAAGTGTCTAAGTATCATAATAACCAAAATACCAATCACTGATATGAAAAGAGGATTATTTACCATTATGGCGATGTTTCTGTTCCTGACAATAACATTTGCTCAGGGTCAGGGTCAGCGTATGCAGGCCAGAACACCAGAAGACATGGCTAAGGCGGAGACTGAGTGGATGATGAAGGAGCTGTCTCTTGAAAAGGATATGGAGAAGAAGGTCTATGATCTGCAGCTTAAGTTTGCCAAAAAACAGACCGAAATGAGGCAGGCTGCAATGAGTTCCGGCAACAGGGAGGCAATGAGAGAGAATATGACCAAGATCAACACCGAAAGGGATGCTGAGATGAAGAAGCTTCTCGGTGACAAGAAATTTGAAGAGTATCAGAAAAAGATCGAAGAAAGAAGAGCTGCCATGAGACGCAGGTAAGGTTGTCGGTAGTTACTTTGTTTTTGTTTTTTTTAGGGGTTTGAGCGGACATCCGGTGAGGGTGTCCGTTTTTTATTCTTCTTTTCTGAGTGTGATCATGGTAATTTCCGGAGGCATTCCTATTCTTACCGGTATTCCCAGCACCCCGGCACCCCTGTTAACGTAAAGATACATACCGCCCTCCTTGTAAAGTCCATTCCATCTGGGGTAAGAATAAACCGAAGGACTCCATCTGAAGCCGAATGCCCTGATGCCGAACTGCATTCCGTGTGTATGACCGGCAACCGTAATTTCAATATCCTTATATTCCCGTATTATCACTTCCCAGTGGTTCGGATCATGAGTGAGCAGTATGCGCAGATCGGCATTTTCCGACCCTTTCACTGCCGTTGTTATGTCAGGGTGCACGATCACGGGATGCCGGCCACGCGTTTCCGCTCCGGTAAGAGCCAGAGTGGCATTCCCTATATTCACAATTTCAGTACTGTTTTCAAGTAATCTGTATCCCGATCTGCGTACCCGTTCCGATACCTCTCTGATAGTCTCTTCAATATCGTGGCTGTCAGGATCAGGAAGGTAGGTGCCTATGTCATGGTTACCCAGGACCGCATATTTGCCATGCGTTGCAACCATTTCTGCAAGTATCGTATCAGTATTGCCAAACTCCCTGTGCCCCAGTGTGATAAGATCCCCGGTGTCTACTATCAGGTCAGGTCTCAGGTTGTTGATCATCAGTGTCATCCGTAACAACTTGCGGTAATTATTATGAAAACTGCCCAGGTGGAGATCTGATATATGAACGATTCTTAGTCCCTCAAGATCTTCATGTAGTTCCGGAACAGTTATTGCAACCTCTTCAACCGTAAACCGGAACCTGCCGATAAAATGACCATACATCATGATGATCAGAATCAGCATGTATAACATCAGTCCTGCAACAGAGAGGTGTCTGGCATAGCCACCTTTTCTCAGACGAAACAGTTTTCCGGCATAGTGCATGAGAATTACAAGTGTGCGGGGGAAAACAATAGCTGCAATGACAAGGTTAAGGTTCATCTGTGCCGTAATTCCCTCCGGTGTATCCGGTTCAGAAGCGTGCAGGGCTGTGAATATAAAAAACAGGGTAACAGTAATTGTCAGGAGCAGATTGAGTATGAGAGTGCTCTTTCTGTAAAGAGGTTTAAAGCTTCCACTTAACTCTCTCAACAGAATAAAAGAGAGAATTGAAGTTATAATATGCCACAGAAACAGGAACATCATATTATGATTATATCAGGAAGGCAAAAATAAGAGAATATATTATAACAGTCTGTTTTCAGGGAAGTATTAGCTTTGCGGTGTTTGTTTAATCACAAGTCACAAATGGTGAATGTAACTATATATGAATCTGATTCTGTGCCGACAGGAGAGATACTCTATTCTATCATTGCAGCCAGGTACAAGGGTAAATGGGTGTTTGTACGGCATCGCGACAGGACCACCTGGGAAATTCCGGGAGGACATGTTGAGGAGGGGGAGGACCCGGATCAGACAGCGGCCAGAGAGCTAATGGAGGAGACAGGAGCCACTGATTTTGATATAAGGTTTGTTGCTACATATGGAGTCAGTGATGGCAAATATGCAGGTTATGGCAAGCTTTATTTTGCTGAGGTCAGTAACCTGGGCCGATTGCCTGCAGACTCTGAGATTGCGGAGGTTACTACTGCAGAATCCATGCCTGACAATCTTACCCACCCTTTTATCCAGCCGGTACTTTTCAGTCATATTTTAAATATCTGTGGTGACTGATAAAGATTGCCAGTCTGTCAGATATATTCCAGAGAGACTTTTTTAAGCCATTTATCTTCCAGGATGTTTGCTATGCGTTTGACTACAGTTCGTCTTATTTCAAGTTCGACAGGCAGACTGGGGTCCTGATGGGCAACATTTATTCTGGTACCCACTATGAAATGTATTTCGTCACTCTCCATCAGCAGTTTAACCATTTTATCGGCCGGTCCTTTTCCAAGTCTTACGCTGTTGTTATATGTCCTTATTATCTCACTTGCTTTCTGAAGGGTAAGAATCCCTTCTGTAACCAGGTCAATTCCTTCCATGAAGCTTTCCGGTGGCAGGCCGGGATCTTCGAAAACCAGTTCATCAACTATTTTGCGCTCCAGCTCACGGGCTATTATATCGGCTGTGGTTCCACCTGCCAGCACTATTTTCCCTTCAAAATCCTTCACTTTGGCAGCCAGTATTTTGTCCTTTTCTTTTTCGTAGGGAGGACCTGAACAGAGAATCAGTTTCCTTGGTTCCCTGAAATATATTACACCGCAGCTGATATCATCTTTTGCCTTATAGCGGTCGTGTTTATTTGCCATGCTTACAATTTTGCCGGAGAGAGCCAGTGCAGATATTGAGGGTTCATTTGACACGAGCCTGGCGGCATAGGCGGCGAGGTTGTCGGTGCCCCATCCGAAAGGCCACTCTTCGCTTCCCATGCCGCTTTGGGCAACACCATCGGAGCATATTACTATGCGGTCTTCCTTTTGGGGATAGAATGAGCAGGTTTTCAATGTTTTGCCTGCATTCCTGCCTTTTCCGAGGGTTACTTTTTTCCAGGCAGGCTCAAAGATGTTCCTGCCCCGCAGAATGATGGCAGTTGGATTATCATACTCAAGGATGGTTGTCTTGCCGTCGCTTTCAATATCGATAATGGTAAAGGTTGCATAACTGATTTTTCTTTCACTGCAGACCGGAAGTGTGTTCATGATTATTTCTGCAATGCGCTCTGCCTCCTTGTGTTCAACGGTGAAGTTGAGGGCCATTGTCGATGTAAGGGTTGCAAGTATATTTGCCTTGACGCCATGACCCATGCCATCTGACAGTACCACTATGATCCTGTTCTCTTCCTTCAGAAACCTGTTTAGGAAGACGTCCCCACAAATTCTTTCTCCTTCGTGGTTTCTTTGCTGGCTGTTTACCTCTACATAGAACTCCATGCTTTACAGGTATTTTTCTATTCTTTGCTGCTTGTACCCTTACCCCTGGTGTAGGAGTCAATAATGGAATTGAGCATCCTTTCCGTTTCCGATGCTCCTTCACCCAGGAGGAATCCGATTTTCTGAACCATCTCGAGGTTTCTGTCTATCACATCGCTTATCCGGTTTATAGTCTCTTCACGTTGTACTTCAGGCGAATAGAGATCCCTGATGATAGCACCGGCAATCTTATTCTGCCTGATGGGGAATACCGATATGTTAAGCATCTTCTCTTCGTACGGAACATCTCTGCTGATTACAGGTTCATTTTCCCTGATCACGAAGCTGAACATATTGTACACGCTGAAGGGGAGGAGTGTCTTAAGGTCTGCTCCCTTAAGGCCCGGAATAATTTCGGCAATGGCTGTGGCATCTTCTCCTATTATGTTGATGAACGCCTGGTTTGAGTGCAGAACCTTAAGATTACTGTCGGCAATTATGACACCGCTTGGTAGTTTTTCCAGCATGCTGTGCATCATGTCGGACGCATTCTGTGCTATCTCCTTTTCCCTTAGGGCATTATCCTGCGATTCCTTCAGCGCTTTCTTGGTATCCGCCAGCTTCTTGTTTGTCTGTCTGAGGTTTTCAATATACTCCTGTTTATTTCTTAGGTTGAAGGTATGGCACATTTCAGGTACTGCAAGACCTTTCGCGACAGTAACTGCAAAGTCGCGACACGACATATAACCGCATGCCCCGCAGTCAATCTCCTCTTCTATATCTTCCTTTCCTATGATTTTGAGTACTTCTTTGACAGCCTCGTCAGGCGGTTCAGGAATTGTCTGGTCGTGAGGTGTAAACCTCCTTGAAAAATCCAGTCCTGACCACTTTTCAATATCTCTCTTCCACTGCTCCTTGTCAAGCAGACCGACTCTCTTGAGGGCGTAGTTTCTCACCAGGGCTCTTTTTCTGAATCTGTCGGTGTGGCTCTCCATACCTGGTCCGAGCAGGCACCCTTCACAGAAAAAGAGGTTGAAGTGGTGGTTAATGGTGTCGATGTATTTGTCAAATTCCTTAACGGCAGACATCACATCTTCTTTCCCTGAGGCTGTAATTACTTCACTGGTTGCCAGGTCTCTTTTAATGCCTCCGGCCTGAATAATACCTGCCGGCAAAGGATATAGCGCTCCCCAGTTTCCGAAAGGCGGATCAAACTCAGACATGGTTACCCTTCTCTCCTGTATTTTCATATCATCGAACATCTTTCTCAGTTCAATGAATGTAAGCACGCCTTCAACCAGTTTACCGTCATCGTATTGCAGGGCCTCGTCCTTGGCGTCGATGCATGGACCAATGAAAACGGTTGCCACATCATCACCTTTGTGAATCTCCTTTACCACCAGTGCAGAGGCAATCATTGGAGAGACCAGCGGAGCCAGGTTTGTAACAAGGTCGGGGTGGTGCCGCTCTATCATTTTTACTATGGCAGGGCAGTTGGCGGTAATGTAGTATTTTCCGCCTGCCTCGCTAAACAGCCTGGCATATGCGTTTGCTATCAGGTCTACTCCAAATGAATTTTCATATACATAATCAAAACCCAGTGATCTGATCATCCCGACGAATTTCCTGTAATCGGTAATATCCTCAAACTCCGATGCTATGCTGGGTGCTATCAGAGCAGCTGTTTTTCTATCTGATGAAAGCAGTGCACTTACATCTGCTACCGAATCCCTGAATTCAATTGCCGAAGGCTTGCAGGATACATAGCACAGGCCGCAACCAATGCAGCGGTCGGGGATTATCACAGGGTGTTGCCGGTCAGATCTCACCTCGACTGCATTTACCGGACAGACTCTTATGCAGGAGTATGAGTTGCGACATGTGTTGTCGTTAATATAAACTTCCGGAACAGTGTTTTTCATGACTATGTACTTTACCAGATTATATTTCCAAACTCATTGTCAAGAACAGATTCAATTTCCGGCTGCCCTACATTTTTGATCAGCTTTTCATTGATTATTATTATCGGTCCTTCATTGCAATGCCCCATGCACCTTGCACCTTTGAATACCACCCTGTCGTCAAGATGATTCCTTACAAGGTAATCCTTCACATACTGAACCAACTCCTTGTTGCCCCTTGAGAAACATGAGCTGCCAAGGCAAACCTGAATCTCATTTCTCTTTTTCATGCCTCCATTTCATCAGTTAACAGGTAGTCTAAATCAGAATTGTCAGTAAAGTTAATTAAAAAGCCAGGAAATCAATAAGTCATCTGTCGAAATCATAAATGCAAATTTACTGTTAATAAATTAACATTGTTCAGTTTGTAACAATAAATTTATTATATTTGTATGTTTCCTAAAATGTCATTCAATGGAAAGGGAAAATCAAGATGTTGTGAATGAGATATTTGCCAGGCACAGACAGGCACGTAAGGAGAACCTGATACCAATCCTTCAGGAGATACAAAAAGAGGCAGGATATATTTCAGAGGATTCTATAGTCAGACTGGGTAATCTCCTTGGCATCAGCACGACCAAAATTTACGGACTTGCGACATTTTACGACCAGTTCAGGTTTTTACCATCAGGCAGGATACATTTCCGTATTTGTCATGGTACTACCTGCTTCATGAACGGATCAGGTTCTCTGATATCGGCACTGAGGGAAGAGCTGGGGGTTGAACCGGGACAAACAACAAGGGATGGCAGGTTCAGCTATGAGATTGTAACATGTATGGGTAGCTGCAGTAACGGACCTGTAATTGAAGTTAACGGTGAATATCATACAGGCGTTTCAAATGACCAGATACCAGCTATGATCAAGAGGCTGAAGCATATAGTTGATAATGATTAACATGCTTTCAAATGGAAGATACTAAGAACTATCTTATCAGCAGGATTCTGCTTTCAGGCAGCGACACTCTTCCCGCGGATGTCGAGAAGGAACTGCAGACGATAAGGAGGGAAAGAATAAGCCGGCCGGTTATTTACATATCCTCGGGCACAAGCAGTATTATTGCCGGATCGGCAAGGACGGACAAGGCGGTCAGGGATTATCTTTCTGAGATGGGTATTGAAGCTGATCTGGTAAATACGGGCTGCAACGGACCGGCTAATTATGAGCCTCTTGTATGCATACAATTACCTGGCAAGAACAAGCTTGTGTTCAGAAATATTACCGACGACAAGGTGGATTCTCTGCTTAACTCGGTGTTTCACAATGATATACCTGATGAAGATCTGGTAGGTCAGTCGGGAACCAGGGGTTTTGAAACCTGGCATGGAATACCTTTTGCTGAAGACCATCCCTATTTTTCGAAGCAGAAGAGGATTGTACTTGGCAACTGCGGCTGTTACGATCCCGGCAGTATTGCCGAATACATAGCAAGAGGCGGGTACAGAACATTCGTAAAGACAATAAGGCACTACACCCCTGAGGAGGTATGTGAAATTGTTGAGAAAAGCAACCTTAGGGGCAGAAGCGGAGGCGGTTTCCCGACAGGTCTTAAATGGAAGTATGCTTTAAATACCACGGCATCGAATAAATATCTGGTATGTAATGCAAAAGAGAGTGATCCGGGTGGCTATACCGACAGAACCATAATGGAGAGCGATCCTCACAGACTGATAGAGGGTATGGCTATTGCTGCATATGGTATTGGGGCCACAACTGCGTATATCTTTATCAGATCAGGATCAGACCATGCTATCAGCACCTTCAGAAGAGCACTTGAGCAGGCGCGTGATTATGGCTTGCTGGGGCACAACATCTTCTCCAGCGGTTTCAATCTTGAGATTGTTGTCTCTGTCGATGCCGGTGCTTTTGTATGCGGTGAGGAGACTGCACTTATCGGCTCGCTTGAGGGCAAAAGGGGCATGCCTGAACTCAAACCTCCCTATCCGGCTACATCAGGTCTGTTCGGAAAGCCAACCATCATCAACAATGTAGAGACATTGATGAATGTGCCTCTGATAATGAAAAACGGCCCCGAATGGTTTCTGGGCCTGGGTACTGAGAGCAGCAGTGGCACCAAGGTTTTTGCGCTGGCTGGTAAAGCCAGGCTGACAGGCATAGTAGAGGTGGAAATGGGAACAACCCTGAGGGAGGTCGTTGAAGGCATTGCTGGTGGAATCAGGGAGGGAAAGGAGTTTAAGGCTCTTCAGCTCGGAGGCTCAACAGGAACGTTCATTACGGAGGAGCAACTTGATACCAGAATTGATTATGATGAACTGAAAGAAATCAATTCGGGACTGGGAGCAGGAAGCTTTATAATAATTGATGAATCTACCTGCATGGTTGAAATGGTAAGGTATTACATGGATTTCATGCACCATGAGAGTTGCGGCAAGTGTATACCATGCCGTGAGGGTACAGGCCGAATGCTTGAAATACTTGACAGTGTCGTGAAAAGACCTGCAAATGATGAAGCCGGTACTACCCTTGAAAGGTTCAAGGGTGTAATGCAGCTTGAGGCAATTGCATCGGTGATGAAGGACACTTCGCTTTGTGGTCTGGGGCAGAATGCTCCAAATCCCTTCCTTAGTGCGATGAGTAATTTCAGGGAGGAGTTCGAAGAGCATATCTTTGACAGGAAATGTCGCGCTAACGTATGCCGTGGTTTAAGGACATTTATTATAGATGTTGAGAAGTGTACGGGATGTACCCTTTGTGCATCAAAGTGTCCGGTGAATGCTATTTATGGTACAAGATTGCAGCCTTTCTTCATCGTTGAGGATAAATGTATAGGCTGCGGTGCCTGCTATGATGTATGTAAGTTCAGTGCAATTTCAGTGAAATAACAGTATGCAGTTCACTATCGAGGTAAATAACAGAAAGATCAATGCAGAGAAGGGAGAGACAATTCTCTCGGCATTGAACCGAAACGGGATACTGATTCCTACCCTTTGCAGGATGAAGGAATTTACCCCTACCGGCGCGTGCCGGATGTGTGTTGTTGAGGTGGAAGGCCGCGACAGACTGGTTACTGCATGCTCGCAGCCTGTTGAGGAGTGGATGAAGATACGAACACATTCACCCCGTGTGATCAAGGCCAGAAAGACAATTGTTGAATTGCTCCTGTCTAACCATCCCGATGATTGTCTTTACTGCGACCGTAATCTTAACTGTGAGTTGCAGAAGCTCGCGGAGGAGCTAAACATCACAGAAAGGCGAATAAGGGGAAGGAAAATCAAGATGAGACTCGATCAGTCGAGTCCTGCTATCGTGAGAGAACTCTCAAAGTGTATTCTCTGCGGAAGGTGTGTGAGAGTATGTGAAGAGCTGGTTACTGCAACGACACTGGATTTCCTTAACCGTGGGAGAAATACCCATATTGGTACGGCAATGGACAGGGATTTCAATTTCTCCAGCTGCATTAACTGCGGCCAGTGTGTTCTGGTATGTCCCACCGGTGCCCTGCATGAAAAGCATAATACCAATGAGGTGCTCGAGTATCTTAACAACAGTGATGTTGTCAGGGTTATTCAGTATTCTCCAGTGGTGCCGTTTGCGGTTGCAGACTCGCTTGGGGTAAAGTATACCAGGGATTTTGACAGGGTACTCAATTCGGTACTCAGAAAAATGGGATTCGATCTGGTCTTTTATTCAGGCTCTGCCAATGACCTGTACATTCATGAGATGGCCGAATCTGTCCTGAATAAGAGAAAAAGCGACTCACAAAAACCTGTCTATGTCTCAGCCTGTCCCGCATGGGTAAAGTATGCAGAGCAGTATATGCCGGATATCCTTGACTCACTTTCGCCTCTTAAATCACCACAACAGATAGCAGGCACTCTTATTAAGGGTTATGTTGCAGGGAAGAGAAAAATAGAAGCGGAAAAGATATACAGCGTGTCTGTAACACCTTGTATTGCAATGAAGTTTGAAGCAAAGCGCGACGGAATGACCAGAAAAGGTGTAAGCGACGTCGATGCCGTTCTCACTGTAATGGAGCTTGTCAGGCTTATCCGCTTGTTTGGTATAGATATCAGCAATGCTATCGGGGAACCTGCAGACGGACCAATGGATATGAGAAGTTCTGCTGCCCTCCTGACTGAAGTGTCCGGAGGTTATACAGAGGCTGTAATAAGATCAATGGTTCAACTGAAGGATAACAAAACCACAGGTCAGTCTATGTTCCGAAAGCTGAGATCAGCATCAGGCTTCAGGGAGTTGTCGGCGGAGATTGGAGGAGTAAAATACAATTTCGCAGTTGTGGACGGGTTGACCTCCATGCAGAAACTGAATGCTAAAATTGCTGCTGGTCAGACATATGATATGATTGAAGTAATGGTCTGTCCGGGTGGCTGCATTAACGGGGGGGGCCTTTCCTTCTCCTCAACAAAAGAGATTATAAGGAACCGGGCCCGTACCATATGGCAGGCTGAAGAGTCAGAGGCGGTATCTGTAGCTTCTAAATCACCGGCTCTGCTCTCCTTTTATGAGGATACCAGTAAAGGAGAAGATGAGCCTAATGAAAGAAAGAGCTTTTTCACCCGGTATTCAAGAAGGGATGTATTACTATAAAGAGAACAGTTTATGCTTGTATTCACTATAAAAGAGTTGTGCCGAACCTGTTACACCTGCGTGCGGGAGTGTCCTGCAAAGGCTATCAGAATAGTAGGAGGGCAGGCAGAAGTTATTGAGGAGAGGTGTATTGCCTGTGGAAACTGTACAAAGGTATGCAGCCAGGGAGCCAAGGTATTCCTTAAAACCACAGACAGGGTGAAAAGAATACTTGAGTCTTCTGATAAGGCGGCAGCAATAATAGCTCCCAGCTTTCCTGCCGAGTTTCAGGAACTGGATGATCATAAACAGCTTGTGGGTATGGTGAGAGCCCTGGGCTTTAAATACGTTGCAGAAGTCTCTTTCGGTGCAGATCTGATTGCCGCAGGGTACAAGGAGCTGCTGTCTGATTCAAAAGGAAAGACCTATATATCGTCTGACTGTCCTTCAATCGTTAATTTCATTAGGTATTATCACCCAAACCTTGTTGGAAACCTTGCTCCGCTGGTGTCGCCAATGGCAGCCACTGTCAAGGTCGTAAGAAAGAAATATGGTTCAGACGTTCCTGTTGTCTTTATTGGTCCGTGTGTTGCTAAAAAATCTGAATGCAACGAACTCGATGTTGCCATTACCTTTATAGAACTGAGGGAGATGCTGGAAGAGAATGGAATTACACACGAGAATATTGAACCCTCAGAATTTGACCCGCCACTGGGCGGAAGAGGTGCGATATTTCCTGTAACCAGGGGACTGCTTCAGACAGCCGGTATCAATGATGATGCAATTACCGGCAACATAATAGCAGCGGAGGGAAGAATAGATTTTCAGGAGGCTATAAAGGAGTTTGAAGCCGGCATGATCAGTCAGCATCTTGAATTGCTCTGTTGTGAGGGCTGCATAATGGGACCGGGGATATCGAGAAAAGGGAAGCAGTATAACCGTATGGCTCTTGTCAGTAAGTATGCACAGAGTAAGATGAACGGTTTCGATCTCAACGAGTGGGAGAGGAATATAGCTGAGTATTTGAAGCTTGATCTCTATAAACGGCACAGGCCAGACGATCACAGAAGACACTTTCCTTCAGATGACGACCTTAAAGAGGTACTGGCTTCCATGGGCAAATTCAGTGATAAGGATCATCTTGATTGTGGTGCCTGCGGATACGAGACCTGTATTGAGCATGCCGCTGCAATTAAGCACGGACTGGCTGAAATAGAGATGTGCCTGCCTTATACAATAGAGAAACTGCATAAGTCGGTGAATGATCTCGCCCTGACAAATGAGAAGCTGACAACGATGCAACAGGCTTTGAAACAGTCTGAGAAGCTTGCCCATATGGGACAGCTTTCGGCAGGTATAGCTCATGAACTTAATAATCCGCTCGGAGTTGTAATAATGTACAGCAACATATTGCTTGAAGAGACAGGAAACGATGAGTCAATAAGAGAAGATCTCAAACTGATAGCTGAACAGGCAGGACGGTGTAAGAAAATTGTGGCAGGACTGCTTAACTTTGCAAGAAAGAGTCAGGTGAATTATCAGACAGTGAATGCCAGGGAACTGATGGAACAGAGTCTCTCAAGTCTGATTATTCCCTCAAATGTGGAGGTAAAAATCGATGACAGATCAACAAATCCGAACCTCATGCTGGATGTGGAACAGATGACCCAGGTAATTACAAACATGGTTAAGAACTCATTTGATGCAATGCCTGATGGTGGAATGATTGAGCTTTCCATTGAAGACAGTCTTGGAGATGTTACCTTCATAATTTCTGATAACGGAGCAGGTATCAGGCCCGAGGACAGGGCCAAGGTGTTTGAGCCTTTTTTCACCACAAAGGGTATAGGAGTAGGTACAGGACTGGGTCTGGCAACTGCTTACGGTATTGTCAAGATGCATAAGGGACAGATCACTGTTGATTCGAATAATGACAGACAGGAGGGTCCTACAGGAACAACTTTCAGGATAATACTGCCACGCAGGAAAGAATAAGAATATAAACTACAATATTTACGCTGTTATGATAAAGAGTGAGATAACTGTGCTTATTGCAGATGACGACCCTGACTATCTGTATCAGATGGTAAGAGGTCTTGAGGCTGCGGGCTACAGTACAATAGCGGTAGACAGTCAGGCAGAAGCCGAGAAGGTTATGGCAAAGGTCAAGCCCGACATTGCTGTGTTTGATCTGATGATGGAGAATGATGACAGTGGTTTTATCCTCTGCTACAAACTTAAAAGAAGGTATCCCGACGTACCTGTAATTCTGGCAACTGCTGTTTCGCATGAAACAGGAATGTCGTTCGGACTGAGTTCTGAGCAGGAGAGAGCGTGGATAAGGGCTGACAGGTATCTCGAAAAAGGGATAAGACCCGCGCAGCTCGATCAGGAAATAATGAAACTTTTAAAACTATAAGATGGCTGTATTAAAGATTCTTGTTGTTGATGATGAACCTGGTATCAGGTCGGGTGTCACACGGATCCTTAAGAATTTTCATGTTACATATCCCTTCATGGAGGAGGATTACACTTTTGAGGTGCTTGAAGCAGCAACAGGAGAAGAGGGAATAGAGATTCTGGAAAGAGAGATGCCTGACATTATGCTGCTGGATAATAAGCTTCCGGGGATACAGGGTGTTGAGGTCCTTGAGTATGTAAAGCGCAAAAACTATGAGATAGTGGTAGCGATGATCACATCTTATGCATCAATAGATGTAGCAATAAGGGCTACAAGATATGGAGCCACTGATTTCATTCCGAAACCATTTACTCCGCAGGAGCTAAAGTCTAGTATCGAAAATATTACTAAACAGCAGTATCTCAGAAGAATAACTCACAGATTGAAAGAGGAGGGCAAGAAGGTAAGATTTCAGTTTCTTTCAGTTCTCTCTCATGAATTAAAGGCCCCCCTGAATGCTATAGAGGGTTATCTGCGTATGATGCAGGAGAAGCAGTCAGGTGAAATGATTGATGATTATGCAATCCCCATTGACAGATCGTTACAAAGGATTCAGGGCATGAGGAACCTTATAATGGATCTGCTTGATTTCACAAAGATAAGGCTTGACAGGAGAGAAGAGAAGATGAAGGATGTCGATCTCAGAGAGATTGCCTCTAATGCCATTGTTACCGTTCAGCCATACGCGATTCAGAAGGATATTACGATAAACCTTACCGTTAACTGTAACTCACTGGTAACAGCTGATCCTGATGATATGGAGATCATTTTCAACAATATGCTTTCCAATTCGGTCAAATATAATGTTGAAAAGGGTTTTGTAGACATCACAATCAACGGATGTGACGAAACCATATCAGTTGTATTTACTGATACCGGCATTGGAATAAAGGAAAGTGATATTGACACTCTCTTCGATGAATTTGTCAGGATTAAGAATGAGAGGACAAAGGATATTACCGGCAGCGGCCTTGGTCTTAGCATTGTAAAAAAGGTTGTTGAATTGTACAATGGCTCAATAAGTGTCGAGTCAACCCCCGATATCGGGTCTACTTTTACCGTCAGGCTTCCCAGGCTGATGATCAAGCCTGACAATAAGAAATAGATAAGAACAATAAACTTATTCAAGATGGTTCAGAATATGAAATTGCCCGGTAAAACAGTTGAAAGACTGAGTGAGTACAGGAGGACGCTTCTGGTTTGTCTTAAGGAAAACCGGAATTATATATACTCTCATGAACTGGCCTCCATGCTGCACATCACAGCTGTTCAGGTAAGACGCGACCTGATGCTTATCGGATATTCAAGTATCCTTAAGAAAGGTTATGATGTAAGAGAGCTTATTGATATAATAGGTTCCATAATTGATTCAGACAAGGGGCTTAATGTCTGTATAGTAGGGATGGGTAATCTTGGAAGAGCTATAACAGGGTACTTCAAGGGAAAGCGATCGAGATTGAACATTATTGCGTCTTTTGATACAGACCCTTCAAAAGTTAATAAGGTTATTTCAGGAGTCAAATGTTATGAAGCTGCTATGCTTGGGGAGATAATAAGGGAACTTGATATCTCGATAGCAATCCTGACAGTTCCGCCAGAGAATGTCAGAGAGGTAGCCGAGGAGGCTGTGCGTCACGGTGTTAAGGGTATTCTGAATTTTACCACTGTACCCGTGAATGTGCCGGCAGGGATTCATCTTGAAGAATATGATATGATCACATCCCTTGAGAAAGTTGCATATTACGTGAAAGAGAACAAAAAACAGAATACTCTCAGATGAATGTCTTTACCAGTTTTAATGAAGCTGCGGGCATAAGAAATGCCGTTGTAACAACAGGTACTTTTGACGGGGTTCACATAGGTCATAAGACTATACTCGACAGGCTCAACAAACTGGCCAGACAAGCTGATGGTGAATCTGTACTTATTACTTTTCATCCGCATCCAAGGGTGGTCCTTTATCCTGAATCAGCCGGTAAGGGTTTGCGCCTGATAAGCTCACAAGAGGAGAAGATTGAGCTTCTGCGCAAGGCAGGCCTGCAGAACGTAATAATTATTGAATTTACAAAAGAGTTCTCAAGGACAACCAGTGAGGAGTTCATTGCCGAATATCTGCACGGGATACTCAGGGCCAGGGTTGTTGTTGTAGGTCACAATCATCACTTCGGATTCAATCAGCAGGGTGATTACAAACAGCTTTGGAATCTGCGCAGCAAGTATGGTTTTGACGCTGAAGAGATACCTATGCAGGAGGTTCAGAACGAGATAGTAAGCTCTACCAAGATCAGGGAGGCCCTGGCGGAGGGATATATACAGAGAGCAAATGCATACCTTGATCATTACTATATTATAATAGGAAAAGCCGAACAGTCTGTCGAAGATCATTTTGGATCAGGTCTGCCCATGTGTTTTATTCCTGTTACTGAAGAGACAAAGCTGACGCCGGCATCGGGAATATATGCTGTAACGGCAGCTGGTGAAGCCTTTTACTCAAAGGCGATGGTAATTGTTGATAATGATATGCCCCTGAACCGGAGGGTCAGGATTCATATATTTGATTATGACAAGACCGTCCCCGGCAAAAAGCTTACACTGTTCTTTCATAAGAAGATAACAGACCTCAACCGGGTTCTGGATTCAAGAGAGCCAACTGCTCAGTTAATGTCAGCCCTTAATGATATAGGCGAGCTGATTTTCTGAATTAGCCAACCCTGCTGGCAACATTTTTTGTAGCTTTGCATGTTAAATTGTTTTATTACTTCTTTATATAAAATCTGATGAAATTTTATCCTGAGAAGCTAAGTATTCCCGACAGGAGGATGCAGCCGTTCATCGACCCTGACGAGATATGGAAGCTGATAAATAATGTTAAACCAGACCCGGAAAGAGTAAGAGCCGTGATTGCCAAGTCACTGGCAAAGAACAGGCTTACACTTGAAGAAACTGCGGTTCTGGTAAATACCACCGATGCCGGCCTTATTGAAGAGATAAAAGCCGGAGCAAGGGAACTTAAAGAGAAGGTATATGGCAACCGCATTGTATTGTTCGCGCCCCTCTATGTTGGTAACAAATGCAGCAACAACTGCAAGTATTGCGGCTTCAGGGCTTCAAACCGTAATGCCCTCAGGAAGACCTTGTCTGATCAGGATTTAGTCAGGGAGGTAGAGGCCCTTGAGGATAACGGACAGAAGCGGCTCATTCTTGTTTATGGGGAACACAAGGAGTACTCTGCTGAATATATAGCACATACCGTGAAACTGGTATATGGTGTTAAGAAGGGCCAGGGCGAGATAAGGAGGGTGAATATCAATGCAGCTCCTTTTGATATTGAAGGCTTCAGGACGGTTGGAAAGTCAGGAATAGGTACTTACCAGGTATTTCAGGAGACCTACCATCCGGAGGCTTACAAATGGTATCACCTCGGAGGGAAAAAAGCCGATTACGAATGGCGCCTTACGTCGCTCGACCGCGCCCAGGAAGCAGGTATTGATGATGTAGGAATAGGAGCCCTGTTCGGCCTATACGACTGGAGGTTTGAGGTACTCGGACTCGTCAGGCACACCAACCACCTTGAGGCATGCTATAATGTCGGTCCGCATACCATCAGCTTTCCCAGAATAAAGGATGCAGAGATGCTTGACATGGACGACCGTTACATGGTAAGCAATGATGATTTTAAAAAGCTTGTTGCAATTCTGAGGCTTGCTGTACCATATACAGGCCTTATTCTTACAGCCCGAGAGGATGCCGACGTAAGAAGAGAGGTACTCAGGTACGGTGTTTCTCAGATAGATGGTGGAACGAAGATAGAACTGGGTTCTTACTCGGATATCAAAAATGAACAGCAAAACCTTAATAAGGAGCAGTTCAAGATTGCTGATGAAAGATCACTGGCCGAGGTAATAGATGAGCTGCTGTCGACAGGTTACCTGCCCTCATTTTGCACATCCTGTTACCGCATGGGCAGAACCGGTGAACACTTCATGGAGTTCTCGGTTCCGGGCTTTATAAAGAGATTCTGTACACCAAATGCCATTCTTACACTTTCAGAATATATTTGTGACTATGCCGGCCCGGAGCTTGCTGCCAAAGGGTGGGAAGCTATTGAAAGAGAAGTGATGGGTCTCGAACCCTCTGTAGCTGAGGCAACAAGGAGCAGAATAGAAAAGATAAAAGAAGGAGAGAGAGATCTTTATTTTTAAATAATCAGAACGACCGGAGAGATGATCAGAATTACTGGAATCAGGGTAGTCGACCGAATTAAGGAGACGGGTTTTACACAGGATATATTGTCGAAATATTCAGGCATGATTACCACCAGGCTTGGATTTCACGAACTGAACGATGGTGTTTGCAGTCGCGAGGGCTTCATCCTTTTGCACCTTAAGGGCGACCCTGCTGAATGGAAGGAGATGTCTGAGGAACTGATGGCTTTAGGAGGCATTGAGGTAAAGCAGATGGATTTCAGCGATGATGCTGAGTCTGAAGGTGATTCAGGTGATAAGCCGGAAGGAGTGAGGATACTGGGTGTCCTTGTCAGGAACGGCAGCGCCAATTCGAAGGAGGTTCAGAAGCTGCTTACCATGTATGGCTGCTCAATACGTACCAGGCTTGGCGTCAACGAGAGACACTTCGGAGAGCCTGCAGGCCTCATCATTCTTGAACTTACAGGTGCCGTCGGAGAAATGGACAGACTGGAGGAAGACCTCCGCTCCCTCGATAGCTGCATTGTCAGAAAAATGATCTTCGGCAGGCAGTAAACCACCTGAAGGCCGTTTCAGTTATTCCTCTCTTCAGAGGCACTATCTTATTATGTGCCCGAAGAATATTGAGTTCATAAATATTCTGTTTGATCCGTACCATATAGCCCTGAAGTTGGTATTCTCATAGAGTGAGATAATCCTTCCTCCCGAAACATGAGCCGTAGCGAATGCCGATCCTGCAATCCGCTCAACATTCTCCCTGCTGGCATATCCGCCAAGCAGTGGCGATTCCGTGAATCTGACCGGGGTGTTGAATATGTCGTTACCAGGTTCGTAGGCAGTGATTCCCTGTTTGAAAACCGGCAGCTCAGGTCTGTAGTATCCGTAACAGAGCGGGTGTGTCAGATCCATCACTGTATTGAAGATGGTTCCTGGAATGCTGTGTGGTGAGATTGGACGGTCGCCGTAGACAGGATTTTCGGGAGAGGTATCACTTGCTCCCGGAATAGTTGTGGTGTTTATAAAGTTATTCCTCGCCAGCCAGTTGTTACCGCCCTTGTATCCTATTATCACTCCGCCGGCACGGTTCCATCGTCTGAGTGACTCAATACCCTGATCGGAAATACCTGGTGTTCCGGCCACAATAATAACGTTATACCTGTCGGGTGATATTGAATTGAATCTATCAGACGGTACCAGTGTTACAGGAATGTTGAAGCGCACGTCGAGCATATGCCATATCTCTCCCGCATCCCTGCTGTTAATACCCCCATCTACCATAAGGGCTATTGAAGGCTTGCGAAGAATCGTGAATTTTGAACTGCCCAGGTCAACACCGGTAGTGGGTGTTAATCCCGTGGTAGTTCCGTATATCTCAGTATTGTATCTGCCGGCCACCTCCTGAAGGTATCGGTTGAGCTCCTCCCTGCCAAGCGGCTGGTCGTATGCATGAATCATAATGGTACCATTCGGGAAACTCCTTCTCAGACTGCCATCATCTACAGTGAACGGCTGTGTGGCCACCCTTATGGTGAGGTCCGTATCGAGAAGCGTGAATAGTAGTGAGTAGGAGAGGTAGTCATTCATCTCAAAGAGATATGCGTAGGTATCTGATCCTGCACTTAGCAGACCGTTATTCACTGGTGGAGCAGCGATTACAGCACTGCCCCTTAAATTGGCCGCTACCCTGGCATCTGTCATTTGTGCAAAGGGGATATTGAACGACATAGCTATATTCCATGCAGAGACATCATAAAATCTCATTGTCTCAAACTCAAAAGCCGGTTCGAAGAGAGATTTTACTAATCTGTAGGCAGGTTGCCCGGTTGGTATAAAGAAGCTCTCTTCAGCCCTGAAGTTTATTCCGTTGGCGGTGACGTCTCTCTGAATACGGTATATCTGTATCTGGTGCTTCAGCAGGTGGTCGATGAAGAATGAGAGTTTCGATTTATCATCGGGTTCAGTAAAGAGATATCCTTTAACCGGGTCTTTCCTGGCCTCCTCTATTGCGGAGATATAGAATTCCCTTTGAAATTCAAGCAGCCGCGTGCGCATCGAAAGTGCTGCATCTGTTGTTGAGAGTGCCATAGTAAACTGATTCCTGATGGCAAACGGGAAAGAGAGGAGTCCTGATTCCACTTCACGCAGGTGGGATTTCGTACCGGCCTGTTCGATGAGTATACCTATTGAGCCGTGAATATCGGGATATGATGAGCCATAGCCGGGATAGAGGTTGTCGAATACCTCCTCGTGGAAGTAGAGGCTGCCTATCCTGTCGGTGTGTTTTGCATGCCAGGTGCCTATCTCAGCTGTCAGTTCATAGTTCTTTTTCGGGACGAGCGGGTTGTTGGCCAATGGATCGCCCGGTTCCCAGAAAAAGGTCGAGTTAGCTCCCATCTCATGCTGGTCGATAACAATGGTAGGGAACCATCTGTGATATGCGGCGACCCTGCCGGTGCTCTCGGGGTGCTGCAGCATAATCCAGTCACGGTTCAGGTCGAACCAGTAGTGGTTGGTCCTTCCCCCTGGCCATGGCTCGCTGAATACTCTGGAGTTGGGATCGGGAACCGGATCAACACTTTTATGCATATTTACCCATGCTGAGTGGCGATGGTAGCCGTCAGGATTCAGATTGGGATCTATCAGTATAACCGTATTGGCCAATAGATTGTCGATGTCACTGCCCATGCCTGCAACAAAGTGGTAGGCGGCAACAAGAGATGCATTCTGAGCACTCGATTCGTTACCATGTACGCCATAGCCCAGTTTAATTATTACCGGCATATTTTCAATATCGAGCGATGGTGATTGTTCGGGGTCTCTCAGTTTCAGGTGGCGCTGCCGTATGCTCTCAATGTTTTTTATATTCTCCGGAGAGCTTATTATCAGGTCGCCCAAAACCCTCTGTTCGTGGCTACGGCCATACTCCTCCCAGATGGCACGGTCTGATATCCTTGCCAGCTCTTTCATGTAGAGAATAAGGTTGTCGTGGGTTGCGTGCCACTCACCCACCTCATGACCGATAATGTCGGCAGGCACGGGTATGGCCGGATTGTAACTTACATTTTCAGGCAGATAGTAACTCAGAGGAGTTTGTCCTCCCAGTACGAGGGAGACAGCAATCAGCTGAATGATGAATGTAATTCGTTTCATAGGTCTCTATTTAAGTTCAGATTGTCCCTCATGCATTCTTCTCTTGTAGTGGAGAGAATCACCCCATTCGCCGTATCCTATATCCGCGTTTGCCACTCCGAGCCTCGCCTCGAGGCACCCCTTGCAATCTTCGGCCGAGTCGTCGGTGCATGGCTTGTTTTCATACAGCTTGTAGCTGTCACGGTATTTTCCCGGCGTGATATTGGGCATGACAACATTTGCGCCAACCATGACTCCCTTCTCACGACCCATCGGATCAATGGCCTGCAGAGCAGTGGCCGCTGCAATATTTATATCCTTCATAACAATGCGCAAAACAGCTATCATCTTCAGAGACAGGTCGAACCGCTCCATCAGCGGCATAAGGGAATCCTTCCTCGATATCAGAGGAGTATCTGCATGTTCAATGTAAGGTCCCATACCACACATGTCAATATCCATATCCCTCATGAACTCTATGTCAGATGCCAGGTTATCAATTGTCTGCCATGGCAAACCTATCATAACCCCTGTTCCGGTCTGATAACCAAGCCTTTGAAGTGTTTTCAGACACTCCACCCTGCGCTGGAAAACATGATGACCATCGTCAGGGTGCAGCTTACTGTATAAATCAGGGTCAGATGCCTCTATCCTGAGAAGGTATCTTCGCGCTCCTGCTTCCATCCATCTTCTGTACACATCCTCAGTCTGCTCACCCAGCGAAATGGTTATTCCCAGTTGCCCTTCCGTCATCTCCATGATTTTTTTCAGGAGGTTCTCGACCCTGAGCGTAAAGGCGTCTCCTTCAATCTCTCCTGATTGAAGTGCAAGTGATGCGTAGTTGTTCTCCCAGGCAAACCTGGCAGCAGCAATTATCTCGTCGTCTGAGAGATTATACCTCTCAAGATTCCTGTTGCCCTTTCTGATGCCGCAGTAGTAGCAGTTCTTGCTGCAGATATTTGAAAACTCTATCAGCCCCCGGTAATAGACTTTTTTTCCTACATAACTGTCCCTCACTTCGGCAGATTTCCTGAAAAGCAGTCTTCTCTCTTCTCCCTCAGCTGATAACATGTTTACTATATCTTCGCGGGAGTGATGTTCGTGTTCCAGTATATCGATAAAATTACCTGTCATTTCAATTGAGTGTTTTGGAATGTCAAAAATATTTAAAAAAACAAGATTGATTCATGATAGTGAGATTTAACATAAAAATGAACGACCTGCAGGTTTTATCACTATCATTGCAACGTCTTGGTGGTTAACACAAAAAAAAATGGGAAATCGGATTATACAGACATTGTTTCTCCTGATATTTTTCACAGTTGGTTGTGCCGGGGATAACCAACCTTCATCAGGATTGAAAATACCTGCAAGGGATCCTCTGGCTGAATCAGGCTCGGCTTTCATGGCCCGGATTGAAGAACTTCCGCTGGCAGAGAGAGAAGAGGAGATATTCAGGGCTGTTGCCGCGGGAAATATTCCCTCCTTTCTCAGGAACCTTGTTACTCTAGAAGCCAGGTTTACTGATGCAGGGGGTAAGGAGCATCACGTTCAATATGAGGTGATGCCTGATTATCTGGCTGTTGGAAGTGACGATGACTTCTGTCGCATACCGATGAATCCGCACACTGCACAGCGTCTGGCGAATCTGTTCGAAGCATCTCTGCTAACGGCAAAGCTTAGCGACCATATCTATGAAAATGCTGAAGTAAAGCTGGCTCCTTTCAACTACATCCCTGTCGGTAACGCAAATGAACTGGTGTCGAAGTTTCGCGATCACAATGAACAGATTGAGAGTCAGTTCAAAGATGCCGGCGGCAATAGGGGGCAGCTGACGGCGGGTATCAAAAAGGATGTCATTCTATCTTACATAATAGCGGAAAAGAGAGACAGGGTTGTATTATACGGCTGGCATAAGCTGGATGGAAAGCCAATACAGCCTGTCTACAGCGGTCATATAGACTGGTATGTTGATTACAGTCATGGAATAAGACTGGTGAATGACAGGGTGTTGATTGACGGCAAACCTGTCTCGCTAAGGGAGGCACTGATGCATCCTGTTCTCTTCAGCCTGTTCAGCAATGAGGACCAGAGAATGGAGCAGCCGGTTTATATCAAAGTTGAAAGTAACAATTAAAACAAGCTGGGATGTTCAGGAAGATAATTAAGACGGACGACAGAAAAACAACACTTATCATCAGGCTCATGGTAGGTGCTGTCTTTTTCTCGGAGGGAATTCAGAAGTTCCTCTATCCATTGATAAACGGAGCAGGCAGGTTTGAAAAGATCGGTTTGCCGTGGCCTGAATTTTTCGGCCCATTTGCAGGATCTTTGAGATTATCTGCGGAAGCCTCTCTTTTGACCGTTACCTTAGGTAAAGGATTATCTTTGCGAACTTTGTATTTATGTTAGGCCAGTATGAAACCTCAGCACTTTTATTTCAGTTTTTAAGATGAATTTCTGGAAGATAATATTGATATTTTTGGGAACCATCTCTCTGGGAATCGGCGTGGTAGGGATCGTTGTGCCCGGTCTGCCGACAACGCCGTTTCTGCTGCTTACTGCAGGGTTGTACATGCGCAGCTCTGACAGGCTCTATAACTGGTTATTGTCAACCAGTATCTGCGGAAAGAGAATAAAAAGGTGGCAGGAAAAGAGAGGCATGACCATAAGGGAAAAGGTATTTACCTTTATACTGATGTGGTCGATGATATCTGTTTCGGTAATATTCCTGCTGGAATCAACAGTCGTCAGGTCTCTGGTTATATCTCTTGGTGTTGTGGGGACACTGGTGATGGGGTTTGTCCTTCAGACTATCAGAGACTGATTGCAATCAGTTGTTTTCTGCGGGTTTTTCTGATGTTTCTGCTATTAAATCTGCAATCTCTTCAGGAGAGGCATTGACTGTGTCAACGACAGTTACAGTACCGGTATTCCATCTTCGTGATGCTTTATTCACCAGGCTGGTTCTTACTGTCCAGACTTGTACCGAATCAGAAGCAGATACGGCCCTTTCTATTGCATCATGCCAGCCTTTACCACTTATTTCCAGTGGGCCCACCTCATCGATCACAATAACCGGTGCCCCTGAGGCAACGGCATTACTGATTATTTCTTCACCTGTCTTCAGAGCTTCGCTACTGAACCAAAACCTGCCCTGTCTGAGCATCCCCGGCCTCTCCCCGGTGCTGCAGAGCACTGTCTGCGCACCGGTTTCAATATCAGTAAGGTTAAAACCGACCCTGTCTTTATCGTCATGGATCCCTTCCGAGACAAATCCGGCCGGTTTGAGTCCTCTTTCCCTGATTATCCTTATCAACTCTTTAAGAAAGGTTGTCTTGCCAGCAAGCCTCTCGCCGGTGAGAATGAATATGTCAGGCCTGCTGGAGTTCTCCGTTTCAATCAAAGGAAGCAGGGTTTCAGCTGTTTTGAAAAGATGTCCGAATGAATGATTCCTGCTTTTTATTATTTTATCAGGAGCCGGAAGCCGTGATATGACAGATGGCAGTGCGGAAAATGCCAGAGTCAGTGACTGGTAGAGGTTGGCAAATCCTCTGTTGTACAGAATTGATTTTATTAGCGGATTCTTCATTTCGATGCTTACGGCAGAAAAGCCTGTGATTATTATCAGTGCCCTCCATATCATTTTTAACCCGGCAGCCAGTCCTGTCAGATCAAATACGCCGCGGTCGGTTGCAGAATTCCATAAGAAAGCAGAGACTATTGCTATTAATATGAACTGTATCCATATCGCAGGTTTCCTGAGCTTGTTAAGAGTGTTTTTATAATAAAGAAAAACAACCAGAGCGTAAGCAGCTCCTGCTGAAATTGCAGGAATAAGAGGAGCCGTATTAAGCAATGTCATTGAGAGAATTATCATTACCAGATTTGCCAGCAGTGCAATTATTGAGTATCGTCTGGGAGAGGTGTGTCTGAAGAGCATATTTTCTGCACTGAGGTCAATCTCACTGTCATCTGTAACAGCCTGATTCTTTTTTATATAGGCCTTGCCGGCCAGATAACCCCCTGCGGCTCCTGCCATTCCTGAAACCATATAGATACCGGTGACAAGTCCAATAACTATCAGCGGATCGGTTCCTTCAAGATTTACCTGCCTGACTGAAAATCTGTAAAGGTCGCCCAGTATCCTGACCAGATCAAATCCATAAAGCACCAGTAGCGTTGCTGCTTTATGGATCAACGAACTGGCCACAGCCACTGCTCCTCCCACAAGGTAGCCGAAGAGGTTGCGTCCGAATAACCGAATGAAGGCCTCAAGTAAAAGCGCTTCAAGCAATATTCCGGTCATAGGCCCCAGTATGACTGCACTGGGTGACACAGACTTCATAAGGGCACATATCAGTCCTGCGCGCCATATCAGCCCGCGGTCATCCCATATCTGCACAAACGCAATCATCAGGTAGACGCTCATTATCGCCAGCATCGTACCTGAGAAGGGAACCCTGAGGTTATGAAGGAAACTCCCCAGAATGATCTCCAGAGCTGCCCATATGCTGCCTGCCACCGCAGCCTTCATCCATACATTGCTCAGTGGTTTGTGGGGTATGGTCCTGATATAACCTTTCAATTATTCGAAATTATTTTGCTGACAAAGGTAGGGAAAGAGTGATTAAAAGTACATAGAGTCCATAAAGTTAAAAAGTAACCAGAGTGAGTTACCGGGGTACAATCGCACCCCAGCGGGGTACAATCGCACCCCAGCGGGGCGCAACATTAATAGGAACGTGAAAGACCCCACCCTCTCTTTGTCGCCGGTGCAGTGCCAGCAAAATTGTTGGGTGGGGTTGATGAGCGATTGCATTTGGAAATAGTATTAATCTTTCTATCTTTCGCAGTGCCCGAATCGGATAAATTTATGCCAGATGATAAACGATAAATTACTCAATCCCCGTAGCATTGTGGTTGTTGGTGGTTCTGACGATATAACCAAACCCGGGGGTAAGGTTCTGAAGAATCTCCTTGACGGGAGCTTTGCCGGAGAGCTTTATGTTGTCAATCCAAAACTTGATGAGGTGCAGGGTGTAGTCTCATACAGGTCGGCAAATGAACTGCCTGATGTTGACCTGGCAATTATGGCGATAGCGGCTCATCACTGCCCGCTTACCTTGGAGATACTTGCCAGGGAGAAGGGTACAAAAGCCTTTATTATTCTTTCGGCCGGATTCAGCGAAGAGAGTGAGTCAGGTGCAAAGCTTGAGAAAGAGATCGTAAATACAATCGACTCTGTTGGCGGTTGCCTGATAGGGCCAAACTGCATAGGTTTTCTTAACAGCAACTATAACGGAGTGTTTACCACTCCTATACCCCGACTTGATCCTCAGGGTGTTGATTTTATATCCGGTTCAGGAGCAACAGCAGTTTTTATAATGGAGTTGGCCATGCCCAACGGACTTACCTTTTCATCGGTATATTCGGTTGGTAACAGTGCTCAGACGGGAGTGGAGGAAGTCCTTGAATACATGGATAATACCTATGTCGATGGGGTTAGTCCGGGCATCAAGCTGCTATATGTTGAGAGTATAAGAAAGCCTTTAAAACTGCTGAAGCATGCCTCATCGCTGATACGCAAAGGGTGCCGCATTGCAGCCATCAAAGCAGGCAGCTCAGATGCCGGCAGCAGGGCCGCATCGTCTCATACAGGAGCGCTGGCCAGTTCAGATCTGGCTGTTGAAACCCTTTTCAGGAAGGCAGGTATTGTAAGATGTTACAGCAGGTCTGAACTTGCTGCCGTGGCATCAGTCTTTCGTCATCCTAAGCCTGAAGGCAGGAGACTGGCGATAATAACGCATGCCGGAGGCCCGGCGGTTATGCTGACGGATGCCTTGTCAGAAGGCGGACTCGAGGTTCCTCATATTGAAGGATCGAAGGCAGAGGCCCTTCTTGAAAAGCTGTATCCTGGTTCCTCAGTTGCAAATCCTGTCGATTTTCTGGCCACGGGCAATGCAGAGCAACTCGGGCATATTATTGATGCCTGTGAAAATGACTTTGAGAATATAGATGCAATGGCGGTAATATTTGGCAGTCCCGGACTCTTTCCGGTACATGATGTGTACGATTTGCTTGATGAAAAGATGAAGGTATGCCGCAAACCTGTTTATCCCATCATGCCGTCAATAATTAATGTAAGGGAAGAAATAGAGGTCTTTCAGGCAAAAGGCAGAGTCAGTTTTCCTGATGAAGTGCTGTTTGGAAGGGCGCTGAGCAAGGTGATGAATTGCCCTCCTCCTTCCATTATGCAGGAGTCAGAATACAGGTTGGATAAAGCAGTTATCAGAAAAGTCGTTGAGAGTTCTGATGATGGTTATCTTGAACCTGATGCGGTTTGCAGATTGCTCGATGCTGCAGGGATTCCAAGAGCCGCAGAGTCGGCTGTAAGCTCGCCGAACGATGCTGTTCTTGCTGCAACAGAGATGGGATATCCAGTTGCCATGAAGGTGGTGGGTCCGGTACATAAGTCAGATGCCGGAGGCGTTATTCTAAATGTGGCTGATGAGAAGTCTGTCAGGGCAAATTTCAAAATGTTGTCAGCAATCAGCGGGGCTACAGGTGTACTGGTGCAGAAGATGCACTCAGGTACGGAGTTGTTTGCCGGGGCTAAAAGGGAACCGGGATTCGGACATCTGGTGATGGCCGGGATGGGCGGAATATTTATTGAGGTGCTGAAGGACTTTGGCACGGCACTGGTGCCTGTGTCAGGAGAGGAGGCTTTGTCTGTGATCAGATCTCTGAAGAGTTATCCGGTCTTAAAGGGAATAAGAGGCAGGAAGGGAGTAAACGAGGCTCTCTTTGCAGAGATTATACTGAGACTTTCTGCACTGGTTGAAACGGCCCCTGAAATAGAAGAGCTTGACCTTAATCCGTTGCTGGGCACTGACAGGGAGGTCATTGCAGTTGATGCACGTATAAGGGTATCGCTGTCAAAACGTGATGAATAACACAAAATAATCTGCTTTAAATTTGTATCTTGTGGCGTAATACCCGAAATCAATATACTATCTAACCTTAATCTTATAAATGAAAAGAGAGTTTCTTATGACTTTTATTCCGGCTTCAATGGTAAGTATGTATATTTTTTTGGGCTTTTTGCTGATATTGAATAATAGTTTTTAAATTAGGAATAGCTGGCAGGGCAGGAAAAAACTGCCCTGCTCATTTTAAATATTAAAAGGTAACCTTGATGGGAACACCGATTGACACAAGAATTGTAGAGGAAAAGATTGCCGAAAGCGGCCTCTCCTCTGTTGGAAGTGCCAGTATCAGGGAGATCGTTAAGCTCGTGAACCAGATAGAAAGGGCTACCGGTAAAAAGTTCATCAGGATGGAGATGGGTGTTCCGGGACTGCCTCCGGCCAGGATAGCTGTAGAGGCTGAAAAGAAAGCCCTTGATGCAGGAGTGGCATCAATCTATCCCTACATAGAAGGAATCCGTCCCCTGAAGGAGGAGGCATCACGATTCATAAAACTGTTTATGGATGTAGATGTCGACCCATCTGGAATAGTGCCTGTTGCAGGTTCAATGATGGGTGCAATGGCATGCTTCCTGGTTGCAAACAGGAATGACCGTACCAGAGAGGGAACCCTGTTCATTGATCCCGGATTCCCGGTGCAAAAGCAGCAGATAAGGATGCTTGGCCATGAGTACCGGACTTTCGATGTTTATAATTACAGGGGTGAGAAGCTCA
Source organism: uncultured Rikenellaceae bacterium (assembly GCA_964568875.1). Taxonomy (GTDB): domain Bacteria; phylum Bacteroidota; class Bacteroidia; order Bacteroidales; family VadinHA17; genus SLNP01. The sequence continues at coordinate 135,647 of CAZMSH010000004.1, forward strand.
GAGACAAGCTCGAATCTTTCCTGAAGACTGAAAAGGTCTCGACCATACTATATTCCAATCCCAACAATCCGTCATGGATATGTTTCACTGAAGAGGAACTGGAAATAATAGGCTCTTTGGCCAATAAGTACGATGTAATAGTTATTGAAGACCTTGCATATTTTGGTATGGATTTCAGGAAGGATTATTCGGTGCCGGGCGAACCGCCTTACCAGCCTACCGTTGCCCGGTATACCGATAAGTACATACTTTTAATAAGCAGTTCCAAGATATTCAGCTATGCAGGTCAAAGGGCTGCAGTTATTGCAATGTCAGACAATCTGTTCAACAGCCGTTATCCTGACCTTACCAGGTACTATTCCTCTGACAGGTTCGGTCATTCAATGATTTACGGTGCTCTGTACGGTTTGTCTTCAGGAATAGCACATTCTGTTCAGTATGGACTGGCAGCAGTATTCAAGGCAGTGAATGACGGTGAGTTTAAATTCCTCAAGGAGGTTGATGATTACCGTGAGAAAGCGGCAGTGATGAAAAAGTTATTTACCTCAAACGGATTCCGTATTGTCTACGACAAGGATCTTGGCGAGCCTATTGCTGACGGTTTCTATTTTACCATCTCTTACCCGGGTTTCACCGGGGGGGAGTTGCTTGAGAGGCTTCTCTACTACGGGATAAGCGCTATTACACTCGATATAACCGGTAGCGAGAGGAGCGAGGGCCTTCGCGCCTGCGTGTCACTTGTAAGCCGCAATCAGTTCCCTGACCTGGAGGAGAGACTTAAGGCATTCAACAAAGATTACCCGATAACATAACAACATAATAATTAAAGAAATATGGCAAAGATTAGAGGAGCAATCGTAGTTAACATTGAAAAATGCAAGGGTTGTGAGGTGTGCGTTGTAAACTGCCCCACCAAAACAATCGTTCTTGCCAGGGAGGTTAACAGCAAGGGTTATAACTATGCGTATGCAGCCACACCAGAAACATGTATAGGTTGTGCAAACTGCGCTATGGTATGCCCCGATGGTGTTATTACGGTGTACAAGACAAAATTATAGAGACAAAGGAGAACGGGTTATGTCATTAACTTTTAATGCATGACCATCGGAATATTAAGAAAACGATAACATAATAACAGTAATGGAAAAGGAATTACGATTAATGAAAGGCAACGAGGCTATCGCCGAAGCTGCTATCCGTGCCGGCTGTGACGGGTACTTCGGGTATCCGATCACTCCCCAGAGCGAAATTCTCGAATATCTAATGGAGGTGAAGCCCTATGAGAAGACCGGTATGGTAGTGTTGCAGGCAGAGAGCGAGGTTGCAGCAATCAACATGGTTTACGGTGGTGCCGGCTGCGGCAAGAAGGTTATGACCTCATCTTCCTCTCCCGGAATAAGCTTAAAGCAGGAGGGCATTACTTATATTGCAGGAGCAGAACTGCCGTGTCTTATAGTAAACGTTGTCAGAGGAGGCCCCGGTCTGGGTACCATTCAGCCCGCCCAGTCAGATTATTTTCAGGCTGTGAAGGGTGGCGGCCATGGCGACTACCGGCTTATCGTACTGGCGCCGGCGTCAGTGCAGGAGATGGCTGACTTTGTGGAACTTGGATTTGATCTTGCGTTTAAATACAGGAACCCTGCCATGATACTCTCCGATGGTGCCATAGGACAGATGATGGAGAAGGTTTACCTTAAGCCCCAGAAGGAACGCTCAACAGAGATATTCCCCTGGGCTACAACCGGAAAACCGGCTTCACGTGAGAGGAATATCATAACCTCTCTGGAACTCGATTCAAAGAAGCAGGAGATATTTAACCACAAACTGCAGGAGAAATACAGAAAGATTGAGGAGAATGAGGTCAGGTTCGAGGAGTTCCAGACTGAAGATGCTGAATACCTGATTGTTGCCTACGGAAGTAGTGCCAGGATATCCCAGAAGGCTATACAGATCGCAAGGGCAGAAGGCATTAAGGTAGGTCTGTTACGGCCGATAACCCTTTTCCCTTTTCCGAAGAAGAGGCTTAATGAGATTGCAGGGAAGGTTAAGGGGATGCTGTCGGTGGAGATGAGCGCCGGTCAGATGGTGGAAGACGTCATGCTGGCAGTATGCGGGAAGGTTCCGGTACAGCACTTTGGCAGAATGGGCGGAATAATACCGACTCCGGAAGAAGTAGTTGAAAACCTCAAATCAAAACTAATAGGAGGCTAAGTCATGTCAGAACAATTTGATCCGAAAACCATAATAAAGGAAGAGAACCTCACCTATAAGAAGACTGAGGTTATGACAGATAATACCTTAAGCTATTGTCCGGGTTGCGGCCATGGTACTGCACACCGTATACTGGCGGAGGTAATTGATGAATCGGGTTTGCAGGAGAAAACAATAGGTGTTTGTCCTGTCGGATGCTCGGTGCTTATGTACAATTTTCTAAATATTGACATGCAGCAGGCGGCACACGGAAGGGCTCCGGCTCTGGCCACAGCCATCAAGAGGTTGCTGCCAGACAATTTTGTCTTCACATATCAGGGTGATGGCGACCTGGCAGCAATTGGCACAGCAGAAACTATTCATGCCTGTAACAGGGGAGAAAATATTCTGATAATATTCATTAATAATGGCATTTATGGAATGACGGGAGGACAAATGGCTCCCACTACACTGCCAGGAATGAAATCATCAACCTCACCGCATGGCCGTGATGTCAGCATAATGGGTAATCCGTTAAAAATGACAGACCTGGTAGCCAACCTGCCCGGCACATACTACGTTACCCGCCAGAGTGTACACACCCCGGCAGCCGTAAGAAAGACAAAAAAGGCCATTAAGAAGGCTGTTGAGTATCAGCAGGCAAACAAGGGAACCTGCTTCATTGAGATAGTATCAAATTGCCCGTCAGGCTGGAAGATGACACCCACGCAGTCAAACAAGTGGATGGAGGAGCATATGTTCCCGTTCTATCCGCCGGGTGATTTTAAGGTACCACAGGAATAATGAGTAACAGAAAACAACAGCAAATTATGACAGAAGAGATAATTATAGCAGGATTCGGTGGCCAGGGTGTATTGTCTATGGGAAAGATCATGGCCTACTCGGGTGTAATGCAGGATCTTGAGGTAAGCTGGATGCCATCGTACGGTCCCGAAATGAGAGGCGGAACAGCCAATGTTATTGTGATACTTAGTGATGAGCGCATCAGTTCTCCGATAATAAGGAAGTTTGATACGGCCATTATACTGAATCAACAGTCGCTTGATAAATTCGAAGAGAGCGTGAAACCGGGCGGAATACTGATATATGATGGTAACGGCATTACACGGCACCCGGTGCGTAAGGATATAACCATTTACAGAGTAGATGCCACAGAAGAGGCTACACGTATGGAGTTGTCGAAGGTATTCAATATGGTTGTTCTGGGCGGGTATATGAAGGTCAAACCGCTGATAAAGATGGAAAATGTTATTAAAGGGCTGAAGAAATCATTACCCGAACGCTACCATAACCTCATCCCGATGAACGAGAAGGCGGTTCACCGCGGCATGGAGATAATAACAGAAATCTGAAATCTGAAATCTACTGCTTGCAGTAGAACCCTTCCTTCATAATGAACTCCCACACACCGGGTGGAAGGAAATGCCGTATATCCTTGCGCGAGGCAATCGCTTTTCTGATGAATGTACCCGATATCTCAATCAGTGGCGCCTTCACGGAATGAACCCTCGATTCCGAAAGCAGGATGTCAAGCTCTTCGTTCGATGGTTTGATGACACCCTTGCGCGGGTAAACATACATGTCGCATAAATCAGTCAGTTGCCTGGCGTTCTTCCATTTATGCAGAGTGTAGAGGTTGTCTTCACCCATAATAAGTGAGAATTTACCGGAAGGATGTTGCTCTTTAAGCCAGGTAACAGTATCGATCGTGTAGCTTGGAACCGGGAGCCTGAATTCTATGTCAGAGGCCATGAAGCGCTCATTGTCACTGCCTATGGCTATCTCTGTCATCTTCAGACGGTCATAGCCCGAAAGCAGGCTTTCGCGTTTTTTTAACGGATTATGAGGACTTACAATGAACCATATTCTGTCAAGCGTAGTGAACTCGGCCAGATAGTTCGCAATAGCCATATGACCGATGTGGACCGGATTGAAGGAACCGAAATACAGACCTGTCTTCATTAAATTGCGCTATTCAAAAACCTTGCTACCAATTCAATAGCTTCTGCCTTTGCGGTTTCAAGGTCTTCATTGATAATTACTTCATCAAACCTGGGAGCGAAGCCAATCTCTTCCACTGCCTTGTCAATTCTCATCCTGATCTTCTCTTCGCTGTCTTTGCCTCTGATTCTCAATCTCTTTTCAAGTTCATCAACTGAAGGAGGCATGATGAATATCGCCAGAGCCCTTTCGCCGTATATTTTCTTCAGGTTGATACCTCCCTGTACATCAACATCGAAAATGATATGCCTTCCTTCATTCCATAATTTGTCTATCTCGCTCCTGAGTGTTCCGTAAAGGCAACCTGAATAAACCTCTTCCCACTCAACGAAATCCCCTCTCACAACGGCAGCCCTGAATGCAGCCTCTGTCATGAAATGGTAATCCTGTCCGTCAGTTTCGCCTGCCCTCGGTGGCCTGGTGGTTGCCGACACTGAGAATCCCAGGCTATCTATCCTGCCGGTAATATGATTAACTATCGTTGTCTTACCCGCCCCCGACGGAGCTGAGACGATTACCATCTTACCACTCATCTTACAAAACGTTTTGAACCTGCTCCCTTATCTTTTCCAGTTCCTCCTTCATCATCACCACCAGTTTCTGAATAGAAGCGTCATTTGCCTTTGAGCCGATTGTATTTATTTCCCTTCCAATCTCCTGGGCAATGAATGAGAGTGTTTTGCCATTCGACTCATCAGAAGCAAGCGATTCAACAAAATAATCACAATGCTTTGCAAGCCTTACCTTCTCTTCGTTTATATCGAGTTTCTCAAGATAATATGTCAGCTCCTGTTCGAGCCTGTTGCTGTCAGCATTTACCGACCCTGCTATTTTGTCGAGCGAACTTACTATTCTTTCCCTTATCCTGACAATCCTGCCTGCTTCATATACTTTTACTTCTTCCAGATGCTTTATAATCGATACGACAGAACCCCTCATATCCGTTTCAAGGGCCTTGCCCTCTTCAATCCTGTACAAATCGAGCTCCCTGATTGCATCATTAACAGTATTGCTTAATGTAAGCCACTCCTCTTCAGTTAATTCGGGTTTCTCGCTCCTTATTGACTCTGGCAGCCTCATGATAATCTGCATGAGTGTGTTATCATCGGTCGTAATGCCATGATCGGCGGTTATCTCCTTTAGCTGTCTGTACCAGTTTCCTACTGCATTCCTGTTAATCACCGCCTGTGGTTCCTCGTCAATAACATCAAATGTCACTATCAGGTCTATTTTACCCCGGCCCAGTGACTGGCTGATGATATTTCTGAGTTCGATCTCCTTCTCCCTGTATATCCAGGGGAGTTTGGTATTAATATCAAGTTGTTTGCTGTTCAGCGACCTGATCTCAACAGTCACTTTCTTCTGGCCGGTGTCGGTTACTGACTTCCCGTAACCTGTCATAGATCTGATCATCAGATTTTTATGTTTCGTGAAATAATTATCTGCATAACAGGGTAGTCTGCTATGACAAAGGAAACCAAATTAACAATTCAAACAAAGCACGAAGGCTATAATCTTTCTAGGCTTACGGTAAAATGCCTCATTATCGGAGCCTCACTCACTATGCGGAATCCCCTTTTGATCCTGTCTCTTTCATTCCAGATGTTAATGAAGGTTGCAGCAACATAATTCATATGGTTATCGGAATATACCCTTCTGGGAACGGCCAGTCTGACCATCTCCAGTCTGGGGTATCTGTTGGCACGGGTGACCGGATCGCGGTCAGCAAGCAGGGCGCCAACCTCCACTGTTCTGATTCCGCCTACCGTATATGCTTCAACTGCAAGGGTCTGCGCCGGAAATTCCTCCCTGGGGATATGAGGCAGAAACCTGAGTGCATCTATAAAGATGGCATGGCCGCCAAAAGGTTCCTGGACGGGTACTCCACCTTCCCTGAGAAGTGAGCCTAAAAGGCTGACCTGCCTTAACCGTGCTTCGAGATATTCAAATTCAGTTCCTTCATAAAGGCCCTGAGCCAGGGCGTTCATATCTCTTCCGGTCATGCCGCCATAGGTAATATAACCTTCGAACATGATGTTAAAGACAGAAGCTTTCCTGAAGAGTTCTTCGCTCCTCATGGCAATGAATCCACCCATATTGACAATAGCGTCCTTTTTTGAACTCATAGTCATACCATCGGCACAGGCAAACATCTCACGTACGATATCCCGTATAGCTTTTTCCCCGTAGCCTTGTTCACGCATTTTGATGAAACAGGCGTTTTCGGCAAACCGTGCCGAGTCAAATATTACCGGTATTCCGTAATTGTCGGCAACAGATCTGACAGCCTTCATGTTTTCAAGACTTACCGGCTGTCCTCCGGCAGTATTGTTCGTAATCGTTACCAGTATGAATGGTATTCTCTCTTTGCCATATTCTTCTATGACTTTTACCAGCTTGCCGGTATCAACATTACCCTTAAATGGTAATAATGTATTTGTGTCGTAGGCTTCATCCACGGTGCAGTCTAATGCCGTTGCCTTCCTGAATTCAATGTGACCCTTTGTAGTATCGAAATGGGAGTTGCCTGGTATGATATCGCCTTCCTTAATAAGTACCGAGAACAGGACATTCTCGGCTGCCCGCCCCTGATGGGTCGGAAGAAAATATTCAAATCCGGTAATGTCTGTAATAGCCTCTTTAAGCTTGAAATATGATGATGCTCCTGCATAGCTTTCATCGCCAAGCATCATTTCCGACCATTGCCTGTCACTCATGGCACCCGTACCTGAATCGGTAAGCAGATCTATTGTAACCTGGCCCGATCTCAGATTGAAGAGATTGTAACCAGCCTTTCTTATCCATTCTTCCCTTTCCTCCCTTGTGCTGATGCTGACCGGTTCAGTCATTTTAATCTTGTATGGCTCAATATATGGTAGTTTCATTGATGTGATGTTGTTAAACAGTAAGAATTTGTGTGAATTTTGGTATATTGTTGATCTGATTGCAGTTGAACTGCATTCAGTAAGGAAAGGAATCCCTCTTCTTGATATTCCGGTATACCTGGCAGACAAGAAAATCCGTTATATCTAATGTACCCATTATGAAAACTCAATATTTTTGTCAAAAATACAACCTGTTAAGTAAAATAAAAAAATATAGAAAAAAAATAATGATATGATTATCAGGCACCTGAAACCATTGACCCCTGTTCTTCTGTTCCTATTGCTTCAATTTCCGGTTTTTTCTCAGATAAAGGAGGTTACTTCCATCAGTCAGATACGTATCGACACTACCTCACTTAAGGGTATAGAACCTGAGTTACTCGATCAGTATCCTGCAATAAGGTTTGAAAAGGATGAAGCAATAAGATACCTGAATGATTTAATGAATCCTTCATTTTGGAAGAACCCTGACGATCCCTTCAGAAAGTATATCGATCAGTTGTTGTATCACTCAGGGAACATCCGCGAGCAGGAGGTGAGGAGGTATATGGCAGACTATCCGTATGATTCAATTAAGATACCACGAAGCGAATTTTATCTGTGGGATACTTTGAGAATCAGGTTTCCGGAAGGTCATACAAGAGATTCTGTTGCATTGAGCATAATGGAGAGAGTTCTGGCAGAGAGAGACTCAGCCTCGATAAAAGAGCCTATTGACAAGTCGCAGATACTGATTTCGATAGGTAAAAACCTTTTGATAGAGGGCGACACCTTATTGCTGGTGCTGGTTGATACGCTGAAGGATGTTGGTTCAGGACGAAAGTCATTTCCTTTCCGTGGGTATGATAATCCCATGACCGGCGATTCCATTCAGGCGGCAGTAGGAGAATTATTGCGGTTTCTTGAATCAAGGGACTCTTCACTGCTGATGCTAACCGGAACAGCCAGTGTGGAAACACCTTTCATGCTAAATACAGAGAGCGACGAATTTGTGAGATTCTGGTTAAGGAATGAGTATGACGATTCTGTAACTGTATGGGTCGGAAGTCCGGATTATAATACCATAGGCATCTACCTCGAAAACAATATTATGTTCAGGCGGCCTGTAAGAGCTGACAATCTGGCTGATGCAAAAATCAATGTCCCGTTGGTCGATAACAGGGCTCTCAAGGAGGTGGAAAAAATATACGTGAAACCAAACTATTGGCGATATACCACCGAAATTTCATCTGTATTGAATCAGGCGTTTCTCTCAAACTGGGTTAAAGGAGGTGAAAGCAATGTCTCTACCAATGTTGATATAACAATGAATATCAATTACCTGAATACTCCAAAGAAGTTTCTGTGGTATAATCAGGCACGTCTCAAGCATGGTTTTGTTGCATCGAAGGATAAAGGTATAAGACGAAATATGGACCTTATCGAGCTTAATTCTAAACTGAACCATAAGGCATTCGGAAAATTTGATTTCAGCAGTACGGCAATATTCAAGACACAGCTCGCAAAAGGATTCTCTTACCCGAAGGATAAAGATCCGGTGCTTGTTTCCCGGATAATGAGCCCTTCGATAGTAACGCTTGGTATAGGACTTGATTACAAGCCAAACAGGGAGACATCATTTAACATATCACCGCTGTCTTATAAATGGACATATGTGGCCGATACAGTCAATGTTCCAACCTCGAGATACAGCATTCCCGAAGGCAGGAAGTCAAGACACGAACCCGGAGCCAGTGTGGTTATCAATCACAAGACAAGGGTTTTTGATAAGGTCTCACTGAATAATAAGGTTCAGCTTTTTACCAATTATATTGACAATCCGAAGAATATTGACATAGACTGGGAGCTGATTGCCACAATGAGTCTTAACTGGTTTACCGATGTCAGACTTAATATGCACCTCATTTATGATGATGATACCAAAACGACGGTCTATGACAAGGATACAGGAGACCCGGTACTCGATTCAGAAGGGAATCCGCTGAAAACACCCAGGATACAGTTCAAGGAGATAATCGGATTCTCGTTTATATTCAGGTTTTAGAACGGTAACTGGTAACCGGTATCCGGTATCCGGCAAACGGTATCCGGTATCCGGCAAACGGTATCCGTTCCCCGTTAACCGTCCACCGTTCTACAATTCCTTCTGATAGATTCTGAACCGTCTTATTATGCGTCCTCCGAGTCTTTCATACTCAGCCCTCATCCTGGAATTGGTTTCCAGTACCAGGTGACTGTCAATGGTTTTCATACCCTTTTGCCATGCCGACTTTAGAATTTTTGTTCCCATCAGCACATCCAGGCCCTGACCCCTGAATTCCTTTGCTATACCTCCAAGCATCATAATCAGGTTATCGGTTTTTTTTGCCGATCTGATAATTCTGAAGATGCCGAAGGGGAGGAGTCTTCCTCCTGCTTTTCTTATGCCTTCACTGATATCGGGCATCCCGATAGCGAAGCCGACAAGATTGCCCTCAGTACGTACCATCTTTATAAACGCAGGGTCGAGCAGCGGCAGATATCTTCTGGCGAGTTCATTCTTCTCGCGGTCGGTAAGTGGTACGAATCCATATATTTCGGTAAATGTCTTGTTCATTAGTTCAAGTACATCAATAATATATGGTTTTAGTTCCCTGGTGCTTCCAAATTCAAGCACTTCGAACTGCCCGTTGCCCTCAAACCGTTGTAAGATCTTCTCAAACAGCGGAGGTAATGTTTTTGGTATATCAACCAGATAATCAACCAGATCAGTTTTTTTAATCAATCCAAGTTTCTCGATAATCTCGGGAATATACCTGTTGTTGGTAGGGGTTGTGATCAGTGAAGGAAACTCAAATCCCTCCACCTGCAGACCTTGCGGATCCTTGTCTGAAAAACCGAGCGGACCGACGAGCCTGTTCATGCCTCTCTCTTTTGCCCAGCGTGAGACGGCATCGATCATTTCACCAATGACTTCATGATCGTTGTAAGCCTCTATGAAGCAGAACCTTCCGTCTTTTTCATTCTTTATCTCATTGTATCTGTGTGATATTATTCCCATAATGCGGCCCACGGTAATGCCCTCGCGTTCCGCCAGGAACATTACAGCGTCAGCATATGCGAAAGAGTTGTTCTTTTTTCTGTCGAACAGCGTCCATTCGTCCGACCATACCGGAGGCAGCCATGATTGATCGCCCCTGTGTACAGCTGCAGGAAGATAAATAAACCTCCTGAGATCGCGCCTCGTCTTTACCTCTCTGATTGAAACCCCTTTCATCCCTGTTTTTGCGCTGAAGGTATGAAAAAATGTATGATATGCTAATGCAGGCTGTTTTTTTGTGAGATGGATGCTGCTTTTACATGATATACAGATCTGCTATCACGAAGGTTGCCAGCAACAGGCCGGCTATACCATTGGTGGTGGCAAACGCCATATTTACCCTGCTGAGGTCATCATGTTTCACTATGCGGTGCTGGAATGCAAGCAGCGCCACAAAGACAGCCGCGCCAGCCCAGAAGAGGTAACCGCTTTTGCCTGCAACACCTGCTGCAACTACCAGGCAGGCGGTAAACACATGTGACAGCGCCGACAGATGCAAAGCTGTTTTTCGTCCTAATACTGCCGGAAGCGAAAACAACTGCTGCAGTCTGTCAAAATCGTCATCCTGAAGTGCATATATGATATCAAATCCGCCTACCCATGTAAGTACTATTGCAGAATAGATCAGAGGCACAAGGTCAAACCTGTTTGTCAC
>CAZMSH010000004.1:146577-160629 GCA_964568875.1 uncultured Rikenellaceae bacterium
GCCATGGCAGCACTGCGGGCAAATATCATGCATAACACCACGAGTATTAGCAGCCTGAGACTGAAACCGTATGATTCATCTGAAGCGGCCAGAAAAAAACCGATAAGCGCAAACGGCATCGCAAATATGGTATGGCTGAATTTTACCAGCGAAAGATAGGTTGATATGTTCCCGACAGCCCTCTTCAGCATTTCGTCAGCTATTAACCGGATTACTCATCATCATTTTCTGACTTTTGCTCCTGCTCCCGTTTCGTAGGCTCTGATGAGGTTGTTCATCACCTTATCGATACTCTTTTCGTTCAGGGTTTTGAGGTCGTCGCGGAGAATGAAGCTAAGGGCGTAGGATTTCTTCCCTGCTCCGAGTGATTCATGTTCGTAAACATCGAACAATCCAACCTCCCTGAGTATGTTCTTCTCTGTTGCGAATGCTATCTTTCTCAGATCCTCAAACCTGACACCCGTATCAACAACCAGGGCAAGGTCGCGTCTCACGGCCGGATACTTTGGCATCGGCTTGTGTGTTATCCTGTTGTTTTTAAGGAGATCAAGTACCAGATCCCATTCTATATGGCCATGATATACATCCTGCTTTATATCAAACCTTTGAAGGTACTCCTGAGATATCTTTCCTGCTGTCGCAATAAGACTTCCCTTCAGGTTGTATGATATGGATTCGGAGTAGTAATTCTTTTCATACACTCCCTTTTCAGTGCTGCCGGGGTCGATACCGGTTCTTATAAGAACCATTTCAACGAAAGACCTGATGAAGAAGAAGTCGGAAGGCACCTCATCACAGTTCCAGTTTTTTACTTTGCGGGAACCCGTAATGAACATGTCGAGATCGTGTCTCTCACTGTAATTGCCAACGGGAGAAATGAGGCTTTTTTTGTCATTAAGGAAATAGCAGTTCCCGAATTCAAATAGTTTCAGGTTATGATTCTGTCTGTTAATATTCCATGCAATAGCGTTTAGTCCGCCCGGTAAAAGCGACTGCCGCATGGCGTTAAGGTCGCTGCTGAGCGGATTGGCAAGCTTTACCAGCCTGGCAGGTTCGAAATCATCATTCTTCTCAAACCAGGCTGACGGAACAAGCGAATTGGACATCATCTCGGCAAAGCCGTTGGCCGCTAGCATATCGCTGATAGTATTGACGGCCTTCTCGCGGTCGGGCTTCTCTGAATACGTAATTGTTGAATTCAGGTGTTCACCCGTTTCAACATTATTGTATCCGTAGATTCTCAGTATCTCTTCTATCACATCTGCCTCGCGTGAGACATCTACACGGTAGAGAGGCACCGACAACCCGATACCTTCATCTGTTTCCGATATTATCGTAAAATCGAGCGAGGTGAGAATCTGCCTTATGACAGAAGGCTCAATTACCTTTCCTATGAGCCTGTCAATGTTTCTGTAGGTTACCGTCACCCTGCGCTCTTCCACTGCGGCAGGATACACATCAATGATTTCTGATGATATCTTGCCTCCGGCAATACCCCTGATCATAGCCGCGGCCCTTTTAAGGGCTGTAACCGTCATATTAATATCGGCACCCCTTTCAAACCTGAACGATGCATCGGTATTCAGTCCATGCCTTTTGGCAGTTTTTCTTACCGAAACCGGGTTAAACCAGGCCGACTCGAGGAATATATCCTTTGTCGTCTCCGTTACACCCGAATGAAGTCCGCCGAATACCCCTGCAATACACATCGGCTCTTTGGCATTACATATCATAAGGTCGTTGCGGTGGAGCTTACGGTCAACGCCATCGAGAGTAACGAAAGGCGTATTCTGAGCCATATTTTTTACTATAACCTTTCCACCCTTGATTTTACCGGCATCGAAAGCATGCAGCGGCTGTCCGGTCTCAAGCAGCACGAAGTTGGTAATATCTACAATATTGTTTATAGGCTGGTGGCCCACGGCTCTCAACCTGTTTTGCAGCCAGAGAGGAGACTCACCGACTGTTACTCCGCTGATGGTTATCCCCGAGTATCTGCGGCAGTCGTTCCTGTTATCAATTGTCACAGGAATAGTAAGACTGTTGTCGTCGATGCTGAAATTCTCAAGGGAGGGAAAGACTGCACTGTTACTCTTTCCTTCCAGGCTCAGCCTTGCCGCTATGTCTCTTGCGGCTCCGAAGTGAGAACCGCTGTCTATACGATTGGGAGTCAGACCGATAGTATATACAGTGTCCTTTTCAATGTTGAAATATTCCGATGCCGGAGTTCCGGGTGTTGCTGCGGGGTCGAGTACCATTATTCCTTCGTGTGAGGAACCAAGGCCCAGTTCATCCTCGGCGCATATCATCCCTTCGGAGAGCTGTCCACGGATCTTCGATTTTTTTATTTCGAGTTTTTCCTCTCCCTTGAATACCATTGTTCCGGCCAGGGCCACAGGGACTTTCTGGCCAGCGGCTACGTTAGGGGCACCGCAGACTATCTGCAGAGGCTCATTGCCGCCAACATCAACGGTGTTGACTGTAAGCTTGTCGGCATCAGGGTGTTTGTCAGAGGTAATAACTTTGCCGATTACAACCCCTTGCAGGCCGCCGGGCACCGATTCCCAGTGCTCCATCTCCTCGACTTCGAGGCCGAGGCTGGTAAGCATTTCAGAGAGTTCATCGGGAGCAGGCGTATAGCTGAGATACTCTTTAAGCCAGTTGTAGGAAATCTTCATAAGGGATGAAGTATTATGTTATTTCAAGGAATTGCAAAAGTAAGAAATAATAAAAAAAGATTTGAGAAGCGCTGACACATTAAATGAGGGTAACTCTAATTAACTATCTTTGTGTGGCAATGCTGAAAACTATGGAACAGGAAAAGAGAGAGAGACTTATACTGCTTACAAATGATGACGGGCTTTATGCTGCAGGACTCAGGAAGTTGCTTGAGGTGATGGAGGAGTTTGGCAGGGTGGTGCTTATTTCAACTACCGAGAGCATGTCTGGCATGTCGCAGGCGCTCACCGTCAAATCGCCTCTAAGGGTCAAGATGCTTGAGGAGAATGAGAAGCACACTATCTACGCCTGCAGCGGCACACCCACCGACGGGGTAAAGCTTTCGATAAACCAGCTTCTCGACCGCAGGCCCGACTGGGTTGTATCGGGAATCAACCATGGAGCCAACTCGTCAGTCAGCGTTCTTTATTCCGGAACCATGGCCGCAGCCATCGAGGGATGTCTTTATGGTATCGATTCGGTAGGGTTCTCTCTCAACAGCTTTTCGCCGGGAGCTGATTTCTCAGCTTGCAAGAAGTACATACGCGAGGTGATGCAGCATGTGGCTGAAAACCCTCTTCCAAAGGGAGTATGTCTCAATGTAAACATTCCCGCGGTTCCCGAAGAAGAGATAAAGGGAATAAAGATATGCAGGCAGGCAAGGGGCAACTGGCGCGAGGAGTTCGAGAAAAGGAAAGACCCGATGGGGAAGACCTACTACTGGCTGACCGGCATTTTCAACAACCACGAGCCTGATGCGGAAGATACCGATGAGTGGGCATTGAATAACGGATATGTGTCGGTTGTTCCGGTTACTGTTGATATGACAGCGCATGATTATGTAGGAACTCTCAAGAATATTTTCAGAAGTGAGTATGCCGGAAAAATATAACAGGATGGTCACAGGCGTTGTGGCTGGGATGGCAGTTCCGTTGCTGGTGATGCTGATCTTCTACCTGTGGAAATCGGGCGGGATGACAATGGCTGATTTTTTCAGGAGGCTCGTTTATACCGATGTGCTGACAAATACTATCAGTGTTGCGGTCTTTGCTAATGTCTTTGTTTTCCTCCTTTTCAATCGTCTCGATATGCTGAAGGCATCGAGGGGTATACTTGGTATTACCATTATTTGGGCAATTGTTGTTTTTGTGTTAAAGTTCAGCTGAAGTTATATACGGGGCGTATCATTGCCGGGAGGCCCCGGTTCCTGAAAGACAGAAGAGATGAGGTATTTTATTATAGCGGGTGAGGCTTCGGGCGACCTTCACGGGGCAAATCTTGTGAGGAGCCTCAGGAAACACGATGAGGATGCTGAGATTGTGTGCCGCGGTGGCGACCTGATGGCGGCGGCGGGGGCAAAGTTGCTGGCTCACTACCGCACAACGGCTTTTATGGGCCTCCGGGCGGTTCTGACCAATATGAGGAAACTGGCTGCCGGTATGAACGAGTGCCGCAAACAGATAATCGGTTTTAGTCCTGATGTGCTGATACTTATCGATTATCCCGGTGTCAACCTGAAGATGGCCGCCTTTGCCAGGAAACACGGGATACCGGTCTATTATTACATTTCGCCAAAGATATGGGCATGGAAGGAATCACGCATAAAAGCCATTAAGCGCGATGTGACACGCATGTACAGCATATTTCCGTTTGAGATTGAATTTTATGCAAAGCATGGCTTCAACGTTGAGTATTTCGGGAACCCTCTTGTCGATGAGGTGGACAGAAAGCGCAGCCTGCTGGGCGACAGGGGTTATATATATGAGGAGCTCGGACTTGACGACAGACCGGTGATAGGCATGCTTGCGGGCAGCAGGGTGCATGAGGTGAAAAAAATCCTTCCGGCTATGCTTGCTGTCACTGGTTATTACCCTGACTACCAGTTTGTACTGGCTGCATCGGAGAATATCGACCATGACCTCCTGAAGAGTCTGATCGGGTCACGACCGGTGAAGGTTGTTTACGGCAAGACCTACGAAGTGCTCGCCATATCAGAAGCAGCATTGGTAAAATCGGGCACGTCGACCCTCGAAGCAGCACTGATAGGAACCCCGCAGGTGGTATGCTACAGAGGCGACCGGATCTCCTACCTGCTGGCGCGAATGGTAGTGAACGTACGGTTTATTTCGCTGGTAAATCTTCTGCTCGACAAGGAGGTGGTGAAGGAACTGATACAGGACAATATGAATGAGATGAGTATGGTGAAGGAACTCAATACACTTATTAAAGGGGGATGGAAAAGGGATGTGGTCAGAAAGCACTACGCTGAAATAAGGGCCATGCTGGGTGAGCCGGGCGTCTCTGACCGTGTGGCTGCCGATATTATTGAATCACTGAAAGAACTTAAGAGATGAGGCGGAGCCTGGGTGTCGCTCTTCTTCTGACGGCTTTGCTCGCTGGTTTTTATGAATCGGCAGATGCCGTTTGTGAGCCGGGTCTTCATGCTGCTGTATCCGAGGCAGGGTGTTCTGCAGGTATCAGTTGCGCAGAGAGTCTTTTATCACCGTCAGTCCCTCCCCGTGATTCGATAATTACTATCAGACTCTTCTCGGCTGCGCGTCCCGATGCTGTCCTGTTTACTCCATTGTCAGGTTCCTATTCGGTAAATATCTCAGGCCTGGATCCGTTTTCACTAGGCCCCGGCGAGCCGCTGCTGCTCTTTTCGGCAAACGGCAGGGTGGGGGTCAAAAGCCTGCATCTGCCCGGGGTCATGGCAGAAGGAGTGAGAATAACACCATCACTCACCTCTTTGCCCGGAGCCGCTGAACGCTCAGAAATCCGATCTCGTTTCTCGCTTGCCATTCCCGGCGACAACGCAGCTCCGGCCCGCACATACACCGGAGAGCTATTATGCAGCAACGATGACGGTATGTTCCTTCTGCTCAACGAGACCGGTATTGAAGACTACCTTCCCGGTGTTGTGCGCACCGAGGGCGGAACAGGCAGGCCACAAGAGTTCTGCAAGGCCCAGGCCGTGCTGGCACGCACCTACGCCTGGCTGAACCTCTCACGACATATGAGTGACGGCTACCACCTCTGTGATGATGTCCATTGTCAGGCAACATATGGTGTTACTGATGAGAAGGTTATAGTTGACGCTGTTCGTTCCACAGCGGGAATAGTGGTTACCACACCCGACTCAGTACTGGCCCAGGCAGCCTACCACTCCAACTGTGGAGGAGAGACGGCTTCGGCTGCCGATGTCTGGCTGACAGCACTGCCACACCTGCAGAGCATCACCGACCCATGGTGCGTTACGACAAGAAACTCAGTGTGGACCGATTCGATACCACTGCGGGCCTGGTCAGATTTCCTCAGGCAGAACGGCTACACCGGTGAGACCGGCTCACCCCGCTCTGTCACCTTCATCCAGAAGGGCCGCCTGCCATATTTTGAGCCTGATAACGGCACCAGGATAGCTGTTACGGCAATACGCAACGAGTTTCACTTGCGGTCATCGTTTTTTTCGCTTAGTCAGTCAGGACCATCAATAGTTGTCAGGGGCCGCGGCTACGGTCACGGTGTGGGCCTCTGCCAGGAGGGAGCCATGGTAATGGCGTCGCGCGGACATACCTGGAGGGAAATAATAGCGTTCTACTACCGGAATGTGTTGCTGATTGACATTGGAGAGGCAAAATTCCCGGTAACGGTAAAGTAAAAGTTGCCGGTTTTGAAGAGTAATGGATATATTTGCGATTCATTGAAGTTATGTTTTCGATCTATAAAAAAGAGCTGACTGGTTTCTTCAGTACCCTTACAGGTTACATCGTCATCGGGGTGTTTCTGGTGGTCAACTCTCTCTTTATGTGGGTCTTTCCCGGCGAATTCAACATCCCCGAAGGCGGTTACGCCACCCTCGATACCATCTTCCTCATCTCACCCTGGGTATTCCTTCTACTCGTCCCCGCCGTTACCATGCGCATGATCTCAGAGGAAAAGCGCCTCGGCACCATCGAACTGCTATATGCCCGTCCGGTTACCGAAGCCCGCATCGTCGCCGGTAAATACCTCGCCTCGGTGACGCTGGTGCTACTCTCCCTGTTGCCATTGGGAGTGTCGTACCTCACCGTGTGGTTTGCCGGTGATCCGGCAGGTAATCTCGATGTCGGGGGAACCTGGGGCTCCATGATCGGGTTGTTCTTCCTTGCAGCAATATATGCGGCTATTGGCCTCTTTGCATCGTCACTGACTGAAAACCAGGTTATCTCTTTCATAGTGGCGGTAATTATAAGTTTCATAATGTTCACCGGTTTTGATTCACTGGCATGGCTGCCCGGACTCAGCCAGGTGGATGAGTTTGTCGTGCGACTGGGCATCAACGAACACTACCGATCGATGAGCAGGGGAGTGATCGATATAGGCGATATTGCTTATTTCATGGCTGTGATTGTGACATTCAACGAGGCTACCCGCCTGGTACTGACATCAAGAAAATGGAGGAGGAGGTAGCATGAGAAAAAGAGCATGGACCCGTTTCCTTTTTGTTGTTGCCTCAGCAATTATTGTGGGATATCTGCTTTCGCTACTGAGACTGAGGGTCGATCTTACCGAAGACCGCAGGTACACTCTGTCACCTCAGACAAAAGAGATACTCTCAGGTCTTAAAAGTGAGGTCTACATACAGGTGTTTCTCGATGGTGAGATGCCGGTGGCTTTCAAGAAAATGCGCCGCTCGGTAAGGGATATACTCGATGAGTTCAGGTTGTTGTCAGGCCGCAGGATTGGCTATGACTTCATAAATCCCTCTGCCGGAGGTGACCAGCAGCAGAGGAACGCACGACAGCTTGAGCTTATCAATAAGGGTCTGTCACCGGTTAACGTGCAGGCCGGTGACGAAGAGGGAGGCCGCACAACCCGTATGATATTCCCGGGAATGATAATCAACTATAACGGAATTGAAGTGCCGGTGAACTTCCTTAAAAACAATCCGGCCCTGCCGGCAGAGCAGAACCTGCTCAATTCGATTGAAGGTCTTGAATATGAGATGATACAGAATATAGCAACCCTCACCTCCGATACCATATACCGCGTGGCATTCATTGAGGGCCACGGGGAGCTTGAAGAGCCGGAAGTTGCCGACATAACCCTTTCCCTTGCCAGGTTTTTTACCGTTGACAGGGGTGTTATCGGAGGCCGGCCCGGAATTCTCGACAACTATGCCGCCATTATTATCTCAAAGCCGACCCTGCCATTCAGCGAGGCTGACAAGTTCGTGATCGACCAGTATATAATGAATGGTGGAAAGGTGCTCTGGCTTACCGAGGAGGTGTATGTCGATCGTGACAGCCTTGATTTCGGTGAGACTGTCGCCTACTATAATCCACTCTCACTCGGCGATCAGCTTTTTAGGTACGGCGCAAGGGTCAATCCGGTTATCGTTCAGGATATGGAGTGCCTGCGCATCCCGCTGAAGATAACCTCTGCCGGCGGCCAGCCACAGATAATTCCTGTGCCATGGCCATATTACCCGTTGCTGGTGCCGTCAGCCGACCATCCGGTTACACGAAACCTCAACAGGATCAAAGGTGAGTTTGTAAACACCATAGATACTGTAGGACTGAATCCTGATGTGTCGAAAAGCATACTTCTTACATCATCGGCCTATTCACGTACCGTGACTCCTCCGGTGCTGATCAGCCTCTCTGAAGCTGACCGGCTGCCGCCGGCAGAAGTGTTTGGATTGGCACACATACCTGTTGCGGTACTTCTCGAAGGAAGGTTCCCCTCTGTGTTCCGCAACAGGATAATCCCCGGCGTAACGGAAGGCAGACGCATTACGGAACAGAGCGTTCCAACGCGTATGATAGTGGTGGCTGACGGAGATATTATACGTAACGAAGTTACTTTCTCAGGGGGGACAGAGGTGCCGCTCACTCTGGGGCAGGACAGGTACACCATGCAGACCTTCGGTAACAAGGATTTCATAATCAACTGCATGAACTGGCTCGTCGATGATCACGGACTTATCGACCTGCGGTCAAGGGAGATGAAACTGAGACTCCTCAACAAGGAACAGGTCAGGCAGAACCTTTTTCTCATAAGGATCGTCAATCTGGTTGCACCGCTGATGCTGCTGGCCCTGGCCGGATGGCTATCTCATTTTCTAAGAAAAAGAAGATACTCTGCCTGACGACAATAAGTCTGGAATTGTCTGATACTCCTGACTGAAAACAGAGATTTTTTCTGTAGCAATTACTTATGCAATCGGTTGTTTGAAATAGCAGAGAAAAATATTTTCAAAAATATTTTTGTTAATCGAAAGTTATTCACCTAACTTTGTATTGCTTCCATATTACAGCTGATTATTAGGAGTTTAAATGGAGAGCACTCATATAGCTTATTTGGCAATATCAGTGACAGTAGCCTTGCTCTGCCTCTATTTTGGTCTTCTGGTCCGCCTCCGGCTTCTTAAACGGATTGATCAGAGAGATTCTACCCTTTTTACAAAGATTGCCGGATTTGTCATATTTGGGATAATCCCCTTTGCAATCTTCAATCAGCTGATCGGACTTACTCCTTCTGAGACCGGACTGACGGCAGGAAAGCTGTCTGCCAACCTGCTTCCGGCACTGTCTGTTGCAACCCTTGTGGTTTTATCCTCTGTCTGTGTGCTCATCTTTCAGGCAGTTATATATTGCCTTTTGTTGAGCATGGTACTTTAGGTGTTTCATACAAATACTTTTCTTTATCTAGAAAGCCTCAGTTTTAAAGACCAGTCTGATATTGATATCTATGAAATATTTTGTAACAGGTGCAACAGGTTTCATTGGCTCGCTTCTGGTAAAAAAGCTGGCTGATGAAGATAATGAGGTTGTTATGCTGTCAAGAGCGATGACCTCAACGGACTCTCAGTATGGAAAGAATGTGTCGGTGGTGCGGGGAGATATTTTTAATATGGAGGTTCTTAAGCGCGGAATGGAAGGTGCTGATGCGGTATTTCACCTTGCGGCACTGGTTAAGCCAACCAGCCGGGACAACACACTTTTCTACAAAACAAATGTTACAGGCACAGCTAATATTGTTGACGCCTGTGAGGCTCAGGGGGTAAAACGGCTTGTCGTTACGTCAACGGCAGGAACAATAGGTTATTCGGAAGATGGATTGCCTCTTGATGAGACTGCACCATACAGGTCTGATTATGACACTGAATACGAAAGGACAAAGGCACTTACCGAACAAATGGTTCTGAATAGAAAAGATGGCAGTACGGATATTATGGTGGTTAACCCTTCAAGAGTATTCGGGCCGGGAAAATTAACTGTCTCAAATTCTCTGAGCAAAATAATAAAGATGTACTGCAACGGTATATGGAGAATAATCCCTGGAGACGGCTCTTCAAAAGGTAACTACACATTTGTTGATGATGTGGTAATGGGCCACATTCTTGCTGCGAGGAACGGTACAGACGGCGAGAGGTATATTCTGGGAGGAGAGAATATCTCGTACGACACCTTTTTCGAAGTGGTAGCCAGGTGCTCTGGCAAAAACAGAAGGCTATTCAGGATTAAGTCAGAAAACCTGAAAAGAATAGCCCGTATCATAAATACAGCAGGGAGCCTGGCCGGCCGTTCGCCTCTCATTTCTGACAACTGGATTGACAAATATCTGAAGGATTGGGTTCTGTCAAACGATAAGGCCATTAACCAGCTTGGTTACTCTGTTACTCCATTCGAAGAGGTTATTGATCGAACAGTTTCATGGTTAAGAAAAGTACGGAAACATGAATAACGGGCAATTTGCATTGGTAACGGGCTCTGGCAGAGGTATCGGAAGAGCCCTTGCACATGAACTGGCAATGAGGGGTTACAACCTGGCCATGCAATCATTGCCCGGAGAAAGCCTGGCCGATTATGCTCATCAACTCTCAGACACCTACGGAGTAATGACCTGGAGCTATGAGACCGACCTGACCTCAGATGACGGACCTGTAAGACTCTACAATGCTGTTGTAAACGACGGAGTAAAAATCAGTATTCTTGTCAATAATGCCGGTATAGGTAATGAAGGACCGCTGGAATCCTATTCAGAGGAAACAATAAACAAGATTATTCTCCTGAATATAAGAGCTCTTACAATACTTACCTACCTGTTTACCCCTGAACTGAAAAAGCATAATTCCTTTTTGCTCAACGTAAGCAGTGTAGGTAGTTTTATGCCAACACCTTATAAAAGTGTTTATCTGGCTTCAAAAACCTATATATACTACTTTTCAAAGGCACTGGAGGCGGAATTCAGGGGTTCATCGGTAAGAGTATGCATTCTGGCCCCGGGAGGGGTATTGACAAACAGCAGAATTTGTGAAAAGATTGCATGCCTGGGCTGGCTCCCCAGAAAATCAACACTTGAACCTTATGTGGTGGCATCAAAATGTATAAACGGAATGCTAAGGGGCAGGAGTGTAATAATTCCCGGTAGTCTTACTACTCTGTTATTCTGTTTTGGTCAGGTACTCCCTGTCGGTATTGCACAGTCTATAGCCAGGAAAATATATCGTAACGATTCAGCTGACTGATTTCCTCTACTGATTTGTTTCTGTATCGGGTTTGTCATTTCCACGAAGGTCACCCTTTCGAAAGTATCTTCCGGGAGTTTTAAGAAATGGCACAACCCGCTCTTTGATTTTTTTATAGAAACTCTTGCCCAGGAAAAGCAGACTTGCATAAAAGGTGACCTCACCAATGATTATCAGAATAAGGGTAATGGTCGCTATTTGCTTGCCTGAGAAGCCAAGCAGCGGTACAATGAGTATTGACAGGAATGCAATGCAGCATATCAGAAATAGTGTATATCCGATTGTTTTAATCATGGGTTAATTATATGTTTGAAACATCAGATTTCATTACTTTGTTCATTTTATGGAACCATGATCACTGACCGATGAATTAAAGTATCTTTGCCTCGTGAAAGACAGAGATATTTGCTGATAAATATTTTAAGGTCTTGATATTACGATTTTTTTTAATGAAGTTGACACTGAATAATATATCAGTTAAAATCATATCCGGGGGAATACTGGCCCTGATTATTGCAGTCCTTTACCTTGGACACAAGGGTGCTTTTAGCAGACGCAATACTTCCTTTGACGTTGCTGCAGATGCTGATGTTACCATGATAGAGATGCGCCAGGGTGATGAGAAGGTGGTATTGCGTAAAACCAAAGATGGCTGGACGGTCAATGAAGCCGGTGAGGCAAGGGGCAGTGCAGTGAGCTTCCTGCTGCAGATACTGAGGGAGATTGCGATTAAGTCTCCGGTGTCGGACGATATGTATAACAGAGAGGTTGTGGAGACAGGAATAGAGCCTGTAAGGATCAGGGCCACGTCGGGTCGCAAACTGCTGACCTCGTTTCTTGTCTGGAAGACAGAAAGCAATATATATGGCAATATTGCAAAACGGAGAGAAAAGGGAAAATCCTTCATACTTTACATCCCTGGATATGAAGGGAGTATCGGGCAGGGATTTAATATGAATGAACTCTTCTGGAGACCATTCAATATATTCAGCATCAGTCCGTCACAAATTGCCTCGGTAGAGGTATCATATACAGACAGACCCGATGATTCTTTTGTGATTCACAATCCGTTTGCCGGTGAGTTACCTGCCGGATTGAAACCGGCTATTGAAGGGTATGATACTGCTATGGTGAGGCGGTACCTCTCTTATTATATCTGGGTTCCGTTTGAGAACTGGGCATTTGAAACCGGGATTGAAGACAGAGACTCAATTGTTGCCGGTGAGCCCGAAGCAGAAATATCAGTTGTACTAACAGACGGCTCCACGGAGGTACTTACTGTCTGGCGTCGCCGGTTGGAAAAAGAGGGAGAACTGATTGTCGATAATGACAGGGTTTGGGGAAGAAAGGACGAAGGATCACAACTTTTTGTCGTCCGGTATTTCGATCTCGATCCGTTGCTTAGGAAGAAAAGTTATTTTTTCCAGCCTGATTAATATTTGACAGTAAGAGTTTTTTTTGTAATATTGATAATTCCGAAGCGGTTAATGACATTGCTGATTTTCAAGTTGTTGACTTTTTTGGAGATTGAAATAAGAACATATAACAATAAAAATCCGGAGATAAAATGAAATTTGTTGTATCGAGTACCGAACTACTGGGTCACCTTCAGGCAATAAGCCGTGTGATAAGTTCGAAAAATACCTTGCCAATTCTCGACAATTTTTTGTTCGACCTCAAAGGTAATACCCTTGAGATAACTGCGTCAGATCTTGAAACAACACTGATTACGCAGCTTACTCTTGAAAATACCGAGGGTGATGCTTCCGTTGCCATCCCTGCAAGACTTCTTCTTGATACTCTGAAGGAGTTCCCTGAGCAGCCTCTGACCTTTGATATCAACACGGGAAACCTTCAGGTTGTTATCAACAGTGAGAACGGGCGTTTTAGTGCCGTGGGTCAACATGGGGTAGATTTTCCGGTACTTCCCTCTCTGAAAGCAGAGAAGAGCAATAATTTCACCCTGTCGGCAGACTTGCTGCTTTCAGGAATTACCCGCACCCTGTTTGCCACTGCCGATGATGAACTGAGGCCGGTGATGGGCGGAATATTTATTGAAGCCTCAACTGACAGTCTTACCTTTGTTGCTTCCGATGCCCATAAGCTTGTGCGGTACCGCAGGAGCGACGCAATGTCAGAGTCTCCATGTTCGTTTATCTTACCGAAAAAGCCGGCTTCGCTTCTTAAGAATATACTGGGGCGGGAAGAGGGCCCGGTTAAAGTTGAATTTGACGACAAGAATGCTTTCTTTACGCTGTCAGGATACAAGGTGGTTTGCAGATTGGTTGAGGGCAACTATCCCAATTACAATTCAGTAATCCCCAAGAGCAATCCCCGCAAGGTGAGTGTTGACAGGGTGGAGTTCTACAACTCGCTGAAGAGGGTGTCGGTTTTCTCAAACCAGGCCAGCAACCTTGTGAAGATGCAGTTCACCGGTAATCAGATGGTTATCTCGGCACAGGATATCGACTTCTCAATATCAGCATACGAAAGAGTTAAGTGCCGCTATGAAGGCGACGAAATGGAGATAGGGTTCAAGTCTGTCTTCCTTCAGGAGATACTGGGCAACCTGGCATCACAGGAGGTTCATATCGAACTCGCCGATCCGACCAGGGCAGGGCTGTTCCTTCCGGCTGAAAATGACAACGATGCCGAGGACCTGCTTATGCTGCTGATGCCGATGATGATAAATGCGTAGGTAAGGTAACAGGTATCAGGTATCAGGTGCCAGGTACCAGGTATCAGGTATCAGGTATCAGGTATCAGGTGCCAGGTATCAGGTATCAGGTATCAGGTATCGGGTATGCATGAACATGATATCT
>CAZMSH010000005.1:0-24439 GCA_964568875.1 uncultured Rikenellaceae bacterium
ACCAGGCAACGGCCAGGTCTGAAATGAGGAGGGCAAAACCTGCGAATACCGGCAACGCTGTCAGAAATAAGGCAATAAAAGGCACTGCAGTAAAAACCGGTAAAGGAGAACTTCCGTCAGGAAGGTAATATGGTAAAAAAAAAATTACTAACTTTATAAAAAAATAGGCATCATGAAAGCAAAGTGGATTTTCTCTTTAACTATGGCTGCGGCGCTTATAGCGCTCATACCGTCATGCCAGAAGGCAGAAGAAGATAACTCAGGAATGGGCAGGCTGGTAATAAAAGTGACCGATGCTCCATTCCCGATGGACCTGATCGAATCGGCCACTGTTACTATCTCAAAAGTGGAAATAAGGAAGACAGGTGACGGAGAGGAGGACGGAAGTCCATTTATTGTCCTTTCTGAAGATACTGTTACCTTCGATCTTTTTGAACTGAGGAATGGAATCTCAGAAGAACTTCTTGACATGGAAATACCAGCCGGTGAGTATGACCTGATAAGGCTTTATGTGAGTAGCGCAGGCCTTAAGCTGAAGGCAGGTTTCGAGTTTAGCGTAAAGGTACCTAGCGGAGAGCAGACAGGCATAAAAATGAAAATAGATCCACCGCTTGTTGTATCTGAAGGACTTACCGAAGAGCTGCTGCTCGACTTCGACCTTTCACGTTCATTTGTACTGATGGGTCATCCGTTTACTCCGGCCGGTATCAGAGGATTTATCTTCAAACCAGTTATAAGAGTGGTAAACAACTCCACAGCCGGAAGGATTGAGGGTATAGTTACCGATAAGTCGGAGAACAAGCTTCAGGATGCAGCAGTATGGCTGAAGCAGGATACTGTAATAACTTCGGCATATACCGATTCAGTTGGGAAGTATGCAATTATCGGTGTTCCTGAGGGTACCTATTCAATGTTCTCTACAAAATCAGGCTACGACACTGTGCATTATGAGGGAGTTAAAGTATATGCAGGCAACAAGACTGTGAAGAACTTTGAACTTACTCCTTTAAGGTAGAATAGTTGATGCGATAATAAAAAAAACCCGGAAAAAGACCCGGGTTTTTTTATTGTTTGTAACTTTATTATCCGGAAGGCAGAGTTCTTAGGTTGTTGTCTGGTAAAAACAGAGGAGTACTCTTTTCTCCTTCCTTACTGAGCCAATGAGGAGAGATGGGATTCTAACCATTCCAAATATCCTGGGATTCTACAGGCTGCTTATGTTTCCTGTGATTCTGTGGTTTGCTCTGTCAGGCAGGGAAATTCTTTTCGCTGTGTTCCTGGTATTGAACCTTCTTAGTGATGTTGCCGACGGAATCATAGCCCGAAGGTTTAATATGGAATCAGATTTCGGTGCCAGACTTGATTCCTTTGCAGACAACTTCAACTATCTGCTGGCATTTGTGGGTATTTATGTTTTCAAACTGGATGATTTTATGCCACACATCATCAGCTTTCTTATTTTTGCAGGATCTCTTATACTTACAGTCGTGGTATCACTGATAAAATTCGGCAGGTTTCCAAGTTTCCATCTTTATATGGCAAAGATAAGCGGGTATATACAGGGTGCTTTCCTGATATCACTTTTTACAGTTGGGTTCATTACCCCATTTTATTATTTCATGATAATTTGGGGTATTTTGGGAGCAGTTGAACACATTGCAATACAGATGGTAATTCCCGAAATGAGATCAAACGTCAAAGGCCTCTATTGGGTTCTCAGCGAAAAAAATAAAGCTTCAAAACAACAGGTATGATTTTTCATTCATCTTTTGAGTACATCTATTTATGGCTTCCCCTGGCAGGTTTTGTGGTAGGACTCATTGGTTCGATGGTTGGCGGCGGGGGAGGCTTTTTCTTCCTGCCCTTGCTTACTCTTCTCTTTAACGTACAGCCTCAGATTGCCGTTGCCACTTCACTGTCAGCGACTATTCCAATCTGTGTGGTAGGTTCCTACGGTCACTACCGTCATGGTAACCTTGCCATACGAAAGGGACTTGCTTTTGCCGCAGCAGGTATCTTCGGTGCTATTGCCGGCGCGAGCCTGGTTAAGATAATGTCGGTAGAACATCTTAAAACCAGTTTTGGCGTCTATTCTATCCTTATAGCTACCCATATGCTCATCAATAACCGAAAACGCAAGATCGCTGAAGCAAATGGGACAGTCCTGTCTCCCGGCTCCCGGTTACAAAACCTGGCAAAATGCATCTTCTTCGGATTCCTGGCAGGGTTGATTACCGGAACATTCGGAACCAGTGGAAACGCTCCGGTAATGGCCGGTTTATTTACAATGCAGATACCGCTTTCAGTGGTTCTGGGTACTACCCTTATGGTTGTTAGCGCCAATACTATCTCATCTTTTTTCGCCCACACCATGGTTGGTGATATTGACCTTACACTTGTTTATTTCCTTACTTCAGGCACTATCATTGGAGCTCTTGCAGGACCCAGGCTTATGGCAAAGATAAAGGTTAACCGTGCTGACGGAGCAGTCAGAAAGTGGTATGCACTGGGAATGATAGCCTTTGGTGTTCTGATGATTATTGCATAAAACAATATCAGACAACAGGTCAGATAGTGTTATGTTACTGACCATATATATACTTATACTTATATACTTCAGCCTTGGAGTGCTCTGCTTCCTGTTTATCAACCACAGGAAAGAGATTCCGGTAGCACGAAAAAGCTGGGTGAAGCTGTTCTCATATTTTATTATTATCAACATACTGTTTTTCAGTATTATAATCAATACATTTTTCTTCAGGATCTTAGCAGTTATTATTATTATGGTGGGCTCCTATGAGCTTTTTTCGCTTTTCATAAGATCGAGATACAGCAGAAAATTGTTTTTTGCGTTTTCTTCAATTCTCTACTCTGTTCTTGCAGCCGGTTTCTATATATTCAGCGGAATGGATATGGGAGTTATACTGTTTACGTTTCTGATAATAGCAATATTTGACGGCTTCAGCCAGATTACCGGTCAGCTTTTCGGGCACGTAAAACTCTTCCCCTCGGTCAGTCCCGGCAAAACAGTAGAAGGACTCATTGGAGGCGCCTTGATTGCCATATTGAGTTCTGTACTGGCAGAAGGCCTTATTGATGTCAGGCCCCTGAAAGCTATGTGGCTCGGGGCGGGAGTGGTTTTATTTGCTTTTGCCGGCGATACACTTTCATCTTGCTACAAGAGAAGATTCGGGGTAAAGGATTTCAGCAACATCATACCTGGCCACGGAGGCTTTCTCGACAGGTTTGACAGCCTTATAACCGGTGGCGCCTGGGTAGCCTTCAATGGTTTTATCACCGCCATTGCAGGCGGTATTTAAGGTCTTTATAGTCAGCTCTTCCGGATCTCCTCCTTAATTCTCTGGATATGTCCGCGGCCAAGTCCCTTCACTTCGCATCCCAGCTTGAAATAGCGCCTTATCTTTTCGTCAGTAAGTATTCCGAAGCAATCTATAATCGCGGCTGGTTTGCCAATTTTCCTTACAACCTCATCGGGATCAAGATCAAGATAGGCCTTATGAGGAACCGCAAGAATAACTGCATCTGCATCTTTAAGTGCCTTTTCAATATCCTGTTCTATGCTTATATCCTTTAACTTATCCTGATTCCTGAAGAACCTTGATTTGCTCTGACCAATGCCCGGATATGTGTCCTGTTGCTCAAATTCCCACCAGTGTTCAACATATGGATCGTGAACCCTTATTTCCGCACCCATTTCGGCAAGCTTGCGTATTACTATTTCAGATCCGCTGTAGCGGGTGTCACCAACATCTTCACGATAAGCAGCTCCAAGGACCAGAATTTCAGCTGCAGCAATTGGCTGTCCCATGTTTCTCAGGGCATCGCGCGTAAGCTGACCGACATGGAGTCCCCGTGTGTCGTTAATGTCAATAGCCATTGGTGTTATCCTGAAGATATCATCCTCAAAGCCAAGTATGTGTTTGTAGGCCCATACGCCAAGGCCTCCGTCCTTCGGAAGGCAGTATCCTCCAATACCCGGTCCAGGAAAGATCATATTACTATGGGTCGGTCGTACCTTAATTGCTTTTATCACCTTAATCAGGTCAACCCCGTTGCGTTCTGCAAAAAGACTCCATTCGTCCATGAACGCAAGAATGGTTGCCCTGTAGCTGTTTTCAATAATCTTTGCAGTCTCCGACTCAATAGGTCTGTCCATTACTGTGAGAGGATACTCGTCAGTATTCAGGACTTCCTTCAGGAATTTTTCGACTCTCTTTTTTGCGGTGTCGTTGGTGCCACTGCATACTCTCCAGAAATCTCTGATGCTTGCTACGTAATTACGGCCGGGCATAACTCTTTCATAGCTGTGAGCCAGCAATGGATTACTCTTTATCCCTCTTTTTCTGAATGCTTTTTTCATTATCGGGTAGGCAACCTGTTCGGTGGTTCCCGGAGCAACTGTTGTTTCTATAAGCACCAGAGCATCGGGTGGAATTCGCTCTGCTATTTCATGAAGGGAAGCCTCCAGGGCAGCCATCTCAGTCTGACCGTTTCTCACATTGCCAAGTTCATCTTTCAGGTAGTCGCACTGGACATCCACTACCACAACATCAGCAAGCCTGAGCACATCGTATGTATATGTTGCAATAAGAGTCTTTTTCTCCTTTACACATCTTTCAATCATGGGATCAACTTCAGGATCTTCTGCCTTGACAGGTGAAATGCCGCGGTTAAGGAGTGGTATTTTCCAGTAGCTGCGGACACTTGGTCGTTGCATGCCGATAACGAATTTTGATGGTTCGCCTGTTTCCCTGTCAACGGAATCAGCTACAATCGCCGCCATGACAGCGCCGACGAAACCAACACCCATTACAACCACTATTTCACGGCCTTTGGCTCTTTCGGCAGCTACCATCTTTTGAAGCCGCTCAAATTCAGCCTTATACTCTTCTTTATCTGGTATTTGAAACTTTTCACCGGCCGGACTTATTGAAAACTGTACATTCATTTTAGTAATTGTTTTATTAAGGGATAAAATTCAATTAACTGATAAAAATATGAATGTTTTGATGATCTGAACCTGACAGGCTGATGCTTTTTGATAAAATGCAATTGGAAGGTGATTAATCAGGGTTTATTACTGATAAATCTAATCCGCCTCGCAAGCGGGCGTCGGCAATCTGCCTTCGGCATCCCCGGTATTTTTATTTTAATTCCTCCGCCTCGCAAGCGGGCGTCGGCCTTAAAATAAAAATCCCCCGGTTCACTGCGTTCCCCGGGGGTTTTTGTTGAGGTCGGTGGCGGAGTCGAACCGCCGTACACGGTTTTGCAGACCGCTACCTAGCCACTCGGTCAACCGACCAAATCGGTTGCAAAGGTAAAAAAACCCGTCAACAAATCCAAGCCTTGTTACATGTAAGTATGTTCAAGGGTGGAGACACGCCTCCTTATATGTTTTACCGGGTTCACTACCTGATAAATCTTATTTCATATGCGATGTAGTTTCTGATATTAACCTTACTTTTATGCAATGTTTAATACCACCCAATAAGATGGATCAGTTTTCTATAAAGGACCTTGAAAGACTATCAGGCATAAACGCACATACAATAAGGATATGGGAACGGCGCTATGGTCTCATGGAGCCAATGAGAACATCTACCAACAGAAGGGTTTATTCCGGTGAGGATCTCAGACGAATAATCAGTATCGGGATCCTGAACAGGAGTGGGCTGAAGGTTTCAAAAATTGCACGACTCACCAGCGACCAGCTTGACAGGATGGTCGAGGAGCAACTTGGATCTTCAACAATGGCAACGGATGAAACAGAGAGGCTTCTTGTTGCCATGCTGGAGGTTGACACTCTTTCTGCAAAAAGGATACTGAAAGAGTCTCTCAAAACAAGAGGTATAGAGGTCACAATTGAAGAACTGATATTTCCTTTTATAAGGCGTGTGGGAGATCTTTGGCAGACCGGAACCATAAATCCGGGTCACGAACACTTCATAAGCAACATATTCAGAAACCAGATAATAACAGAACTGGAATCCTCACTTCCTTACCCTGAAGAAGGTTCGCCATCGGCCATACTGTTTCTTCCCGAGCTTGAGATGCATGAGTTGCCTCTTCTCCTTTATGAATATGTTTTCAGAAAGTCAGGTTATGAGACCATTTATCTTGGACAGATGACCCCCGTTGAGGCAGCTATAGCGCTGGCAGAAAAGCGAAAACCTGCATTTGTGGTAACCGGTGCCTCTACCACCCTGCCCCCAAAGCCAACGAAACTTATAAGGAGCCTTAGCAATGCACTTCCATGGTGTACCATAATTATTGCAGGAAACCTGACGTCACTTAAGTCTGTGTCAGCGCTCAAAAACGTAAAAGCTGTAAGTTCAGTTGATAAACTCCGCAAATTGCTCGCTAAAAACACTAAAGGGTGAAGTGTGCAGGTCAGTATGTCCGGGTCATTGTTTTGGGAACCGCAATTATAAAGTCGGCACTATCATAATTTTCTTTTGAAAGAGATGCCGGATCATCTTCAAGAACCAGGTTTATTACGGCAATCTTAAGTTCTGGTTTGTACTTCCTGAGGTACCAGACAATTCCCTCGTGCCTGTTAGAATGGTAACTGCCATTAAGGTGAAGAAATATATCTCCCACGGAATAGTTACCTGCTATCGCCCAGGCCATGGTAACATCCTTCAATGCCTGTGCCCTGGGTAAATTTTCATTTACATGCGAGCCCATCGCTCCTCCTCCCATAGAAAGCATATCCTTATAGCATTTTAACTCAGGATCATATTCGAAGGGCATCGGTGCGAAAAGTGATTTCGATTCATCGCTAAGGTTGTCAAGGGCCCCGAAGCCTCCAGCCGCAACCATGGCCGCGTACCTCCGCGGAACGTTTGTAGCAATATACCTCAGACCATTGTCCTTTACAAAAGTCATAAGAGGCTTGTAATCAGTTTTGTAATTGTTCCACAGCTTAGCTTCTGATTCAAAGTTTGTCTCCCTTACAAAGCCTGCGAGGTACTCGTCTATAATCAACTGATTATCTGTTTCAAACATCTCTGCACCAACAACCAGTGATGATCCTCTTTCAGCGTAAAGCGATTTTGCCAGCTCAAGTTGCAGCCAGTGGGCAATGGGATCATTATGCAGTTCTCCAAAGAAAATTACATCGTAATTCAATAATTCAGATACCATTTCGGTATAGCCGGTCTTCTCCCCTTTGGCCTTATATATAAGGTATGCAGGTTTATCGTTGCTGAAGGCCATCAGTAACGGCAAAACGGCCAGTAAAAGAAATATTTGTCTCATAGCTTGTAAATTTTTTCAGACATCAAATATAATCTATATTAAGGAATGCGATTGTCATATTAATACCGAAGGTAATCCTGTTTAGGATACAAATAGTTATCTTAGCGTTCATTATTCTTGAACACATTTACCTTAAGATGGTTCAGTCGCATAACTGTCAGATGGTTGATCAGTTGTATTTGTAGGAGCTTATGTCCGAAAAGAGATATATCACACTGAACGATGCTATTAAAAGCAGTGCCCCTGCAGCATTCTCTTCAATGATAAAGCCCGTGGGGGCGTCATGCAATTTGAGCTGCAGCTATTGTTATTATCTCGACAAGGCTGAATATTATTCAGGAAAGATGAATGTAATGTCAGCCGCTATACTGGAGAAGTATATCAAGCAATACATTGATGGCAATATGATCCCCGAAATAACATTTGTCTGGCACGGGGGAGAGCCACTACTGGCCGGAATTGATTTTTACAAAAAGGCAGTAGTACTGCAAAAAAAATATGCCGGTGGCAAGAAGATTGTTAACACGATACAGACAAACGGATTGCTTCTGAATGCAGAATGGTGCAGGTTCTTTCATGATAACAGTTTTTTGGTAGGTCTTTCCGTAGATGGGCCTGAAGATATCCAGGATGCGTATCGGAAAAACAGGTCAGGAGCACCATCCTTCGGCAAGGTAATTCAGGGAGTAGCACTTCTTCACCAATATAAGGTTGAGTTCAACACACTCAGTGTTGTTACAAACCTCAGCGAAGGCAGGGGCCGTGAGATATATCTTTTTCTGAAGTCCCTAGGCAGCCGGTATATGCAGTTTCTTCCGGTTGTGGAATACCTGTCGGAGAGCAGCAAACGAAGCGGCAGGGTGATTGTAAAGCCCGGCACCGGTGACTCTTCTGCTGCTCCCTGGAACGTCTCAGCGACAGGGTATGGCCGGTTCCTGACAGATATTTTTGATGAATGGGTTGTAACCGATGTAGGGCACTATTTCGTACAGGCTTTCGATATGGCTCTGGCCCAGTGGGCTGGTGTGCGGCCGGGTCTGTGCGTTTACTGTGAGACCTGTGGTGATGCCCTGGCTGTCGAGCACAATGGCGATGTCTATTCATGCGATCATTTTGTGTATCCTGAATTCCGACTCGGCAACCTGGCAGAAACAGATATGAGCGAGCTGTACCGCAGCATCAGGCAATTTGAGTTCGGCGTTAACAAAAGAAACAGCCTGCCGGCGTACTGCCTGCGCTGCAAATACCATTTCGCGTGCAGGGGTGAATGTCCGAAGCACAGGTTTATCAATACTCCTTCGGGGGAACCGGGGCTAAATGCCTTGTGTGAGGGGTTCAAGCAATATTATGCTCATATTGAACCCTATATGCTGTACATGAGTAACCTGCTGATGCAGAAGCAGCCACCGGCGCTGGTGATGCCATGGGCCAGGGCAAGAATGGGCCAGAGTCGGTGAAAATTATTTTACTCCGAACCTGTAGCTGAACTTTATCAGGAACACGTTGTAGGGCTTAACCCCAAACAGGTCGCCGATATTTTCTCCCGGATCAAAAACAGCTTCAGCATCAAAATTTGATCGTGTCTGACTCCAAACAAGGAATATTGTAGATCCCGGATTGTATTCCCATCTGATTACCATGTTTGACAGGAACTCCTGTACATTAAAATCAGGTTTGCCAAAGTAATAATCTTTCGTGCCATTGAGGTCCTCATCAACCGCATAATCAGAATTGTCAATCAACTCAATTGCAGATTCAGGGTAGACAGAGAATCTGTCATTGTAATCCCCTGCAACAGGATTGGTAATCCTCTTGAAGTCTGAATAATTCCCTGTTGCCAGGAAGGGCTGACCCCAGTATTGCAGTGTCAGTTCAGGAGAGAGGTTGAAGTTAATTCTGAGTGACATGCTGAGTACTTTCTGTTCTATTGTTCCAAAGAGATAGCGGTTTTCGTTTGCGAATGATCTGCGGCCAATATACTGAAGCTGGTTTTTGGAAGCGGAATATGAGGGGCTCACACTTACGACCAGTGTGTTGACAGGCTTGTAGGTTATTCCTGTGCCTATGCGTGTCGAATATGAACTGCCGCTAAATCCCTTGTTGAATCCTCCGTTGAGGCGGAAAACCAGTTTCTTGCGACTATCGGTTCCGGCGTTGTACCATGAGTTGAATGAGGCCGGCATATTCATCATCGGCCCGCCTCTAAGAATAGCGTTTGATTTTGAATTGAAATTAAATTCTCCTCCCGCATTCGCATACCAGAAATTTTTGAAGGTTATGTTTCCGTTCATGTTGAGACCGTCAACCATGTGCTCTCCACCCAATGTCCATGCTGAATATTGATTCAGTCCCAAATTGTAATTCCTGTAGAAGCCTTTTGGCTCCCATTGCCTGTATCCGACATATGCAATTTGTATGATATTGTCAGCTTCACGCATATAGCCGATATCGTTTATTTCAAATTCAGGTGATTTCCAGACCATTGCCGCCATAATTGTCCAGTGGCTGTTTCCCGATTTAACTATCTGCATCCTTCCACCTGTACCTGTAAGGGAAGTTCTCGATGAATCGAGTTCAAAGTGTTTTGCATCGGGCCTTTGAAAGTATCTTGCTGATGACCTCTGGGTACGGACGATTGCCAGTTCCGAGCCCGCAACATGGCTCATCGATGCATTCAGGTTGAACATCCATGTCTTTTCCCTGAAGAATTTCGTGAAATCCAATCCGCCCGAATAAGCTTCTCGGTGAAGTGAGTTTTCAAGATTATCTGTCAGTTTTCTGTTTACAGAGGTGAACACGCCTCCTATAATAGTATTACCATTATCGTTGTCCTTTTGCACTCTTCCAAGAAAATAGTTGGTAAGTGGTTCAACGGTTTCAAAGGTTCTGGTTCCTTCAGTATCTATCTCAGCCATTTCCTCAGCAGTGACAGTTTCAATAAAACCTACCGAAAGTCCGTTTTTTGTTTTGCCTGTAAGCTTGGCTGCTGTCAGAATAGTTGTGGCCCTGGGTATATCTGAGAACTGGTTGTTACTGAGCGAGGTATTACCCTGTGGCCGGCGACCTATGCGTCTGGAATAAAACAGGTTGTCATTTCCGATGCCTCCATCACCCATACCTACATTGAAATCAGTTATGCTCTTCCCTTCGACAAAAAATGGTCTTTTCTCTTCGAAGAAGGTTTCGTATGCAGTGAGGTTTACTTCTGAGGGGTCGGCTTCAACCTGTCCGAAGTCAGGATTGACGGTAAGGTCAAGGGTAAGATTGTTTGTTACACCTATCTTGGCATCCACTCCTCCGTTGAGTCTGAAATCACGACCGGTGGCAAACGGATTTCCCGGTTGGGACTCATATCTGTCAAATGATGCTACTGTATAGGGCGTAATGTCAAATATCTTTCTTGGTCTGATACTCTCAAATCCGCTTAGTTCTCCAAAAAGGTGAACCAGACCAGGAGCATCTTTAGGTATATGTTCCCAAAAACTCATCTCGCTGTGGCGGTAAATCTGCCTGAAAACCTGAAGGCCCCATACATCATCCGAGTTTTTTTCGAATCTTACCTGGCTGAATGGTATCTTCATTTCGGCGATCCATCCGCTTTCGTCAACTGATACTTTTCCCCACCAGTTAGGATCCCATGTACTATCTTCGTTCTGTCCGTTATTGGTCATCATCTGATCAAACTTGACACCACCGGCGCTGATTCCAATAATGAAAGCTGTACGCAGATCATGGTAACTGTCAAAGGCAACCCCGATCATGTCGCCGTCAACATTGTCACGTCTTGTGAGTCTTTTAACGATGCTGTCAGGAGCAGTGTCGAATGCCCTGATGGCAACGTAGATATTATCATCGTCAAACAATATCTTGAAATTTGTTCTTTGTGACGCGGGTCTGCCATTGTAGGGCTCGAATTGTGTAAAATCATCAATCCATTCACCGGAACTCCAAACAGCATCATCTATCTTGCCATCAATCTGTGGAGGTTCTGTTATTTTGATTGCCGTATAACTTTTTTTTTCGGGGCTCTGTGCCAGTAGATTTAATGTGGTGACCAGAACGACCACCATAATCAGGAAGAGTTTTTTAATCATTTGCAGGTACAGGTTTTGTTTTTTCAACTTATTAAAGACGAAGAAAGGTACCTGTTTGATGCAGAATTTTTGTGATATTTTGCAATAAGATTGTTTGTGTGGGTCTCAACAGCCTCTGAGCTAATGACATATAACCGCTAAATATTTTACTTTATATGGTGTGTATTAAATGTCAGGGCGGCAGGTAACGGTGATTAACCGTTTCCTGCCGCCTTTCTGACAATAGAGAATGGTCTCAAATAATGAAGTACATCAGATTTAAAACCATCATCTTAACCCAAATCTATATGAAAATTTAATAAGGAATACATCGTAAGGTTTCTTTTCGGTGAATAGACCGTTTAGGTTGCTCATTACATCGAAGGATCCTTCCCGTATGAAATAATCTCTGCTTTGTGACCATACAAGGAACAGTGTTGAGCCGGGGGCGAATTCCCACCTTACCACCAGGTTGGAGAGGAAGGCATCGGAGTTGAAGTCAGGATCACTGAAGCTGTAGTCTGTTGATCCGCTTCTGTCCTCATCGATGTAGTATCTATTTGCTTCGGTATTATAGCTTATCTGTGAATCATCATATATACTGAATCTGTCAGAGTAGTTGTCTGCCTTCGGGTCGGTAATCATTTTAAACCGGCTGAAATCAGCAGCTGCAAGGAAGGGCTGACCCCAGTACTGTATTGAGAGTTCAGGTGTGATAGTGTAATTGACCCTAACCGACATCGACAATACTTTTTGCTTGAGTGATGCCAATACATATCTGTCATCCTCCTGATATGACGCTTTTGATACATACTGCAACTGTGTCTCTGATACTGAATAGCCCGGAGATGCGCTGATAGACAGCGTGTTAAGAGGCCTGTAGGTAAGTCCTGCGTTAATGCTGCGGAACCCGGAATAGCCCTCGTTTCCTGCCCTGTAATTAGCATTGGTATTGACAGAAAGCTTTTTACGTGAATCGGAGTTGACAAATAATGATAACATATTATAACCAGGCAATTTTACTGACGGACCTCCGCGCAGGAGAGTGTTGCTTACCTGGTTATTCAGGTTGAAATTATAACCGATGTTGGTGCTCCACATATTTTTGAACTGGGTGTTTATGCTGAAATTACCTCCTGTATTGGTACGAGTCCCTCCGAAATCCCAGAATGTCCAGAGGTTGGTGTTGAATCTTACCCTGTTGAAAATGCTGAAAGGCTTATTTATTGAGTAAGCAGACCAGATTATCTGTCCGATCTCATCAGCTTTGCGGAGATAACCGAGATCGTTCGATTCGAATCCTGGTGATTTCCAGATTGTAAATGCCACAAAATTCCAGTTGCCTCCTACCTTACCGAGCTGTATGTTTCCGGCATGACCTGCAAGGCTTGTGCGTGTCGGATCGTATGTTACATGCTCGGCATCAGGTCTCTGGAAGTAGTGTGTTGATGATCTCTGCGTTGCTGCAATTGCCTGTTCCGGACCGTTAACCTTACTCATGGCAACAGTGGCTGATACCATGTATTTCCTGTCTCTGAAGAATTGTGTGAAGTCAATACCACCTGTATTTGCGTTTTTATGCATGCTGGTAATTTCCGACTCATCGAAATTTCTATAAGTATTTGTGAAGACGCCTCCAATCATAGTATTACCCTTGTTGAAATCTTTTTGTACCCTGGATACGAAATAGTTAGTCATGGGCTCTACTGTCTGGAATCTTCTTTCGCCATCAAAATCAATTTCAGCTTTTTCCTCTGCCGTTACCGCCTCAACTATTCCGACAGATACTCCTCCTGCTGTTTTTCCGGTCATTTTGACGGCTCCCAGGATTCTTGCCTGGCGTGGTACGTCGGCATATTCTCCATCATTCATAGAGGGGCTTAGTTGCGGTCTTCTCCCTATTCTTCTTGAATAGAAAAGGTTGTCATTACCGAGGTCTCCGTCACCAATTCCTACCCTGAAGCTGGTTATGTTCCTTCCCTCAATGAAGAATGGTCTGCGTTCCTGGAAAAATGTTTCGAATGCGGTAAGGTTTACTTCTGACGGGTCTGCCTCCACCTGTCCGAAATCAGGCAGAACCGTAAAGTCAAGTGTCAGGTTGTTGGTAATTCCCAGCTTACCGTCAACTCCTGCATTTACCCGGAAATCACTCCCTTTGGCAAAGGGATTTCCCGGTTGTCCCTGATATCTTTCATAGCTGCCAACTGTGTATGGGGTAATGTCGGTCTGCCTTTTCGGCTTCAGATTTTCAATTCCCTCAAGCAGTCCCATCATATGTATCAGGCCTGAAGCGTTCCTGGGAATATGCTGCCAGAAACTCATTTCGCGATGCCTGTATATCTGCCTACCTACTTCCAATCCCCAC
The DNA here is from genome assembly GCA_964568875.1 of uncultured Rikenellaceae bacterium. GTDB lineage: Bacteria > Bacteroidota > Bacteroidia > Bacteroidales > VadinHA17 > SLNP01. Next base: position 13,720 of record CAZMSH010000005.1, read on the forward strand.
TTTCCTGAAGAATCCGATTTGTTGAATCTGAGCTGGGTAAGTGGTATTTTCATCTCGGCAGTCCATCCCTGTTCAAATCTTGCGGTTTCAACAAACCAGATAGGATCCCAGGTAGGATCCTCTGTCTGTCCGTTATTCACAAAGATCATATCAGATTTAACTCCGGCAGAATTGACGAAGAAAGCGAAACCGGTTCGGAGATCATAATAGCTGTCGAAAACTACTCCTACATTATCACCGTCCAGGTTGTCCCGTCGCGTCATCCTGTCAACAATACTGTCAGGCGCAGAATCGAAAGCTTTAATCGCAACGTAGATGTAACTGTCGTCATAAAGGATCTTGAATTCAGTAGCCTGACTCGGCTTTTGTCCCTCATAGGGTTCAAACTGCGTAAAATCACCCTGCCATTCGCCGGTCAACCAGGTTTCATCCGTGAGAATTCCGTCAATAACAGGAGGTTGTTCAATACGTACTGCATTGTAATTTCTCTTTGCCGGTTCCTGTCCGTAAGAATAGCAAGTTACCATTGCAGTAATCATCAGAAGGGTTAAGATTCTTTTCATGGTTTTTTTTCAGTTTCTCACCCCAATGACGCAATGATGTAAAAAACGTTGCAGCTACAGAAGCAAAATAATTCTGAGCGCTCTTTGTAAGCAACAGATAAAGAGATATATAAGGAGTGAAAAATTTTTTCCGCGACTGTGTGATAATAAAAATAAAAGAGAACGAAGTCTTTTATTTCGGCTTCAATCAAGCCTTAACAGGGCAATTTCAGTCATAAAGATCAATAAATTCGTATCCGTTTCCGCGGGTGTCGAGGAACTTGATAAAATCGTTCAGTGATATGACCAGTGAGGCTGTATTTATGTTAGGATGAAAAGCCAGTCTTTCGAAGGCAAGAAGGTTTTTATCGATGAAGAGGTAAACGTGTTTTGTATGATCGTTAATAAGGCCTAAGGGGGAGACTGAACCTGGATCAAGGCCCAGCCATTTATTGAGTCGCTTGTCGGATGCAAAGCTGAGCTTGCCTTGTTTCAGTCTTTTTTCGAGGTCGTGGATATTGAGGTGGCGTCGGTGTTCGAGTATTACGAGATAGTGTCTGTTACCCTTGTGGTTCCTGAAGAAGATATTTTTGCAGCGGCCTGAGTTGAGGTCTTTCCAGTGCTTCAGAGCAGCATCTATTGTTGGTACCGGGGGGTGTTCGTGGTATTCATACCGGATGCCCAGAGAGTCGAGATAAGAGTAGAGTTCCGGCTGTCCTCTCATCAAACAGATTATTTTGGAATATAAGTGAACTCCAGTTCTGCCAGGTCAGCCATATCCTGGCCCGCTTCGAGCATATCCTGGTCATCGTCGTCGTAGAGCCACTTAACCTCGAGTTTGCCGCCTGCATTCCTCAGCCTGGCGAGCTCAACGAAAATGTCGTGGAAAAATTTGCCGGAGGAGGAGTTGAAATACTTCAGATCGAAGCTCATAGTCACTCCATTTTTTCCCGCTGAGGCAGGATTTGCAATCAGATGGTCAACCATTTCAGTGACCCATTCTGTTACAGGATAGTAGAGGCTTCTGACATCTTCAGGAGCCGAGGTTCCTGAAATTGAAAGTTGCCATGTTCCCGGTTCGAGAATTATTTCCGGAATCAGATCGGTACCCTGGATGAAAAGTTTCTTCATCGATATGGTTTTTCTGCCTCAAATTTGAAACAATAAAGGCAAAAAAACAAATTAAAGAATGTCAGGTGTCAAACAAAGAAGTTCCGGTATCTTCAGTATATCCTTCATCATCAGGAAGACCGGGCATCTTCGAGGCTTCTACCGCCAGTCTGTCGCACCTCTCGTTTTCGGGAATATCAGAATGCCCTTTTATCCATACAAACGTAACATTGTGCTTTCTGTAGATCTCAAGAAATCTCTTCCAGAGATCAGGATTCTTCTTTTTGCGGAATCTTTTTGTTTCCCAGGTGAATACCCAGCCCAGGTTTACAGCATCGGCAACGTATTTCGAATCGGTATAGACTGTAACGGTACTGCCGGGGATCTTAAGTGATTCAAGACCAACAATTACGGCTAGCAGTTCCATCCTGTTGTTGGTAGTCAGAGCAAATCCCCCTGATTTTTCACGGTAATGGGAGCCTGCCATGAGGATCACCCCGTATCCTCCCGGCCCCGGATTTCCGCGGGCCGCTCCGTCGGTATAGATTTTTATTTCACCTGGCATTGGGCAGTACTATACCTGTATTATTAAGGAAAAGTCGTATTGCTATTGCAAGAAGAATAACGCCGAACATCTTTTTTATTATATGAAGACCCGTGGGGCCCAGCAGCCGTTCGAAAAAGGAGGTCAGCCTGAGCACGATAAAGACAATTATCATATTCATTACCAGGCTAATGAGAATGTTTATGGTTGCGTAATCAGCCTTAAGGGAAATGATAGTGGTTATTGATCCTGCTCCTGCCAGAAGCGGAAAGGCAATAGGAACCACCGATCCGCCCCCTGCCGACTCATGCTTGAAAAGCTCAATGCCCAGTACCATCTCTATTCCTATCAGAAGAATAACGAATGAGCCCGCTATTGCGAATGAGGAGACATCAACTCCGAAGAGACTCAGCAGGGTATCTCCGGTGTAAAGGAATATCAGGAAGATACCAAAGGCCACAAGGGTGGTTTTAAGAGGTTTTATGTCTCCGGTTTTTTCCTTGATATCGAGGATGATCGGGATTGAGCCGGGGATGTCTATAATGGCAAAGAGAACCATGAAGGTTGCCAGTATTTCCAAAAGGTTTATATTCATCACATTCCGTATAATTTGAATGGCGCAAAGATAAGCAAATAAGTATATTCATTGCTCGTGGTGTCATGCCCGGTTTCTCCCTTTATATAAACAGGAAACCCTGCCGCGGGTGCAACAGGGTTTACTGTATTTTATAATATTCAACTATTTTCAGTTGACGATGGTCATCTCCTCTATCAGATGTCTGGCACCGGCATATATGTCGATCACCCATAATACATATCGGATGTCAACATTGATACATCTCTGGAGATCGGGTTCGAACTGAACATCACCACTCATAGCTTCCCAGTTGCCATCGAAGGCAAGTCCGATAAGCTCGCCTTTGGCATTTATTACTGGACTCCCCGAATTACCCCCTGTTATATCGTTATTGGTCAGGAAGTTGATGGGCAGGTAGCCCTCCGGGGCGGCATATCGTCCAAAATTCCTGCTGTTCACCAGATCGATGAATTTCTGTGTCAGGTCGAACTCATAATCTCCCGGCTTATACTTCTCCAGTACTCCTTTCTCGGTGGTGAAGTGTTTGTAGATCACGGCATCGCGGGGTTCATAATCGAGTACCGATCCATAAGACAACCGCATGCTGAAGTTGGCATCGGGATAAAGAGTACGTTCCGGTGACATCTCCCTTAACGCCGCAATCCACAGTCGACGGCCCAATGTAAGGTCGCTGGCAAACTGATTTGAATTCTTGCTAAGTTCGGAATTCATATTTCCTACTGATACCGAAGCGAGGTAGGCAGGATCTTTCTCCAGTACCTTCAGAGACGGTTTATCCAGGAAAGCGTTAAGTTTCGCTTCACTGGCAAAGACTGACTTTGCAAACATGTCATCGACATATCGGTCGACATTGCCCTTGAATTTACCGTTAATAACCGTGAAGAAGTCAGGATGATATTTTGCAGGTACATCGCTCATGTAAAGTTTGATCATAGCCTTTATTGACTTCTGATCGGTAGGAGGATTGTAGTCCTTGTAGAAACCTGCAGCACTTCCCCTGAAGCTTTCAATTGTTTTCTCAATATTCTGGCTGTCGCCCGATTGCAGAGCCGTAATCAGTCTTCCGGCATTGCCTGCAAAGTTAATGAGTTCGCTGCCTGAGCGGAAGCATTCAGACGAGTACTGCGAGGCATTCAGGTATTCAGCCCTTCCCTGAACCGAATTCCTGATAAGGTTCAGAGCCTCTCCATATTTTTGTTTTTTGTCAGGATTGGCATTGATCCATGCCTGAAATTCCTTCTCAATCTGCTCCTTGTCACCCTTCACATTGAGTCTTTCGAGGCCTGCCTTCATCCCGATAGAGTTCTTCCAGTAGTTTGACGAACCCGAGTACTTGGAGGCATACTGGATATTGACCTTGGGGTCAGCCATCATATCGGCCATAAGTATCTCCTGTCTGATGCCTCTGATCTTTATCCTGTTCGGATGAGTTATTGAGAGAACCTCGTCAATCTCATAAGATGTCATGTATCTTGTGGTAGAACCGGGGTAACCCATAATCATGGCATAGTCACCCTCTTTGACACCTGCGATTGACACGGGCAGGTAGTGCTTTGGCTTGAGAGGAATATTCTCCTTTGCATAGGGAGCCGGTTTGCCATCAGGGCCGGTATACACCCTGAAAATACTGAAGTCACCGGTGTGACGCGGCCACTCCCAGTTATCAGTATCATGACCGTATTTGCCTATATATGAAGGAGGTGCCCCAACGAGTCTTACGTCTGTAAAAGTTTCGGTAACAGCCATGTAGAAGTCGTTGCCACCGTAGAATGACGAGATGCCCGCCCGGTAGTGTGTTCCGGCAACTGCCTCACGTGTAATTTGCTGAACAGCTGCAGAAATTGCTGCTGACCTTTCAGCTTCACTCATTCCATCTCTGACATTTGCCAGAACTTTTTCGGTTACGTCTTCTATTCGTACAAGAAAGGTTACCGAAAGTCTCGGATTAGGAAGTTCTTCATCCATCGTCATAGCCCAGAATCCATTTTTCAGGTAGTCATTCTCAACCGTACTGTGAGACTGGATCTGTCCGTACCCGCAATGGTGGTTTGTCATCAGGAGTCCCTTTGAAGAGACGATCTCTCCTGTACATCCTCCTCCAAAAATAACAATGGCATCTTTAATGCTTGGCTGGTTAAGGCTGTAGATGTCTTCGGCCGTAAGTTTCAGGCCTAGTTCGGTCATCTTGCCAATATTTAGCTTCGAGAGAAGCGGAAGGAGCCACATTCCTTCGTCGGCCCTGGCTGTATAACCCAGGCTGAGTGCCGTGATAATCAATACGCTGAATACTCTTTTCATTTTATACTATTTGGTTAAACTTGTTTTGATTGATTGGAACGCCAAATATAAATATTATTCTGTTAAAGCCGGGAACTGCGTACTATACACTTATTTATAAAAATGGAAGTGAGAGTTGCCTGTTGAAAAGGCTGAAGCTACGCCGGTGATATGGGGTAATGCCGTAACTCTCTATTGCTCTGCGGTGCTCAGCAGTTGGATAACCCATGTTCCGGTTCCAGCCATATTGTGGAAACTCATCATGTATTTCAGCCATGTATTCATCACGGGCCGTTTTCGCCAGCACCGAAGCCGCGGCAATGGAAAAGTAGAGTGCGTCACCCCTTACGATTGCCCTGAATGGTATTTTTTCATATTGCAGGAACCGGTTTCCGTCGACAATAATAAATTCAGGACGCGGATTAAGGTGGGACAGGGCTTCGTGCATAGCCTTCCAGGTAGCGCGCAGGATGTTCATTTCGTCAATCTCCGTGGCAGGAACAAACGACACATGCCACGAGACGGCCTTCGCGACTATCTCTTCCCTGATTTCTCTCCTTTGACGGGCAGTAAGTTGCTTTGAATCATTGAGTACAGGGTGCCGGAACCGGCGGGGCAGTATTACCGCAGCAGCCACAACCGGCCCCGCAAGGCACCCGCGCCCTGCTTCGTCGACGCCAGCCTCAATCATATTATTATAGTATGCAGATTTTAGTGACACTTTTTTGCTGTTAATTTAGATAATTTTGCTCTTTCTTCTCTGGCAATTAGGTTTTTTCAAAATATTGCTTACATTTGCTTGCTAACATTTTTTTGTGAACAAAGGGGGAACAGTTCTCGGAGTGTTGCTTTTGCTGTTCGGCGGAACGGCTCTGGCACAGCAGCTTTCGCACCAGGTTCTGGTGCCGGCGGCAGGGATCGGTATATGCTCATCTTCAGATCTGTCGCAGACCATCGGCGAAAACGCCGTGGTTATTTTTTCAACCGAAAAGAATGACCTTACACAAGGTTTCCAGCAACCAAGACTAAAACTTGTACAAATAGATCAGCCTCAGGGGACGGGTGTTAAAGTCTATCCTGTGCCTGCCACCGATTTTCTGAATATTGAATTATATGGGGAGACAGAGAGGGAGTATGTCCTTTCCCTTCTTGATATTTCCGGCAGGCTGGTTCATACAGAGAAACTTTATTTCAGTGATTCTTACTGGTTTGTACATACATTGCAGGTAAGACAGTTAGTCAGGGGACTATATTTTATCAGAGTGAGGTGTACGGAGGGGAAAATTGACCGTACATTCAAGATTAGTTTAATTTAATAGGGGGTAATGCAATGAATAGGATCTCTCTGAAGATGATAATTACAGGGATGGCAATAGCCGCCGCTATTACCGGCCTCACGGGGCAGTCAGTGCCTTTCGGAATCCATTATCAGGCTGTAGCACGTGATAATACCGGAAAAGAACTAAGTGACAGGTCAATAGATGTAAGATTCACGATAATTTCAGGAACACCCCTTGGAGAAGCGGTCTACCAGGAACTTCACCAGGGTGTCAAAACTTCAAAGTACGGTGTCTTTACGCTTATTATCGGTTCTGGTGTTCCGGTGGGCGGTACGGCCGGGGAGCTGTCGCAGGTGGAGTGGAGCAGCGGATCTCATTATCTTAAGGTAGAGATTAAGTTCTTCAATGAGTTTTCCGATATGGGAACCATGCAGTTCCTTTCAGTGCCATATGCATTGTTTGCCGGCAAGTCACTCGAGCCGGGTCCGCAGGGCCCTCCCGGCCCGCAGGGGGATCCTGCCTCAGACAAGCAACAGCTCTCTTTCGACGGGGTGAACCTTACAATATCAGGTGATCCCGGCAACACGGTCAATCTCAGCGCCCTTGTCAATGATGCCGACAATGATCCTGCCAACGAACTGCAGACCCTATACCTTAAAGGAGACTCCCTCTTCATTACAAAGGGTAATTCAGTAATACTCTCTCCATATGTTCAGGACCTCAGGCTTACGGGTCACATTCTCAAGATCACCCGCAACAGTGAGGCTACCGAGATAGACCTGTCGGATTACATGGATAATACCGATAACCAGATGCTCACCTGGAATCCTGAAACCAGGGTTCTTGGAATTACAAACTCAACTTTTCAGATAGACCTTTCAAGGGTGCTAAGCTTCAATTCTTCAACAGGCCAGCTCTCTCTCTCGGGAGGTAACTCCATTGACCTGTCATCACTGAAGAACGACGCCGACTCAGATCCCGCCAATGAACTGATCACCTCAATGCAGCTCACAGGATCGGAACTGCGCATTACCGAAGGCGGCACCCAGCATACCGTCAACTTCGCCGATAATATGGTAGCCTTCAGGGCAAGGAAGACTACGTCAACGGCCGCTTCAGCTGTTACTGATATAACATTTTTACCTGAATCAATAGAGGAAAATATTGGAGATGGATTTAATTCTACTACAGGAGAATTTACTGCACCTGTGACAGGGATATATACATTTTACATTAACTATTTTGCAGATGGAAGTGGGGGGTCTAGGAAATTAAGTGTGTTTAAAAACTCGACATTGTTTGAGGATATTGCTATTGATATCTCCACATCCACATTAACAAATCGATCAGTTACTATGCGTCTTGTTGCAGGTGATGTGGTTAAACTTGTGGTAAATACAGGGACTGCCACTCAAACCGGCACCGGCACCTTTGCCGGCTACAGGGTATATTAATAAATTGCACCCCGTTTTTTTTACATCCGGCACCCCTCTCCAACCCCCATTGCCTCGCGGCAAAAATGGCGGGGTATATCCGGCAATCTATTGATATTCAACCCCTCCGGGGTTATAAGGTGTCACTCAGGGGTTGTCCCGCAACCCGCACCTCGCAACTCGTACCTCGCAACTCGTACCTCGCAACCCGCACCACGCATCACGGAACCCGCAACCTCGCACCCCGCAACCCTGAAATCGCAAATCGCAAATCGCAAATCGTTAATCTGAAATCTAATACCTTCCCCTGTATTTATCCATCAGCTCTTTGTTAAGGTCTAGCGGAGGAGTTGCATCATCGGGCAGGAATGATTTATAAGGGTGAGATTTTGAATATTCCTCGAATTCTTTTCTGATTTCCGCCAGCACCTCTGGTTTTGTCAGGAGGTCGATAGCAGTCGCTGCCATTACTTTTGCTCCCGCATTAAGGCCTTTCCAGGCGGCTGTACCATAATATCCTGCCACGGCCGACCAGTGGTGACCGATAGCTCCCGGTACTCCACCCGGAAAATTAAGTGTTGCCGTGGGAGCAATAAGAGTTACCTCGCCCACATCTGACGATCCGCCTCCCACCTGTACACCTGATGGTGTCCGGAGTGAGCCAATCCTGGTGGGGTATCCGCTTTCCCTGGCACCCAGCTCTTTCTGCAGGGCGCGTGCAAAAGCATTCTCCTCCTCAGACCATTGCGGCATGCCCACGAGTTCGATATTTCCCTGTATTAGTTCGGCCATACCCTTATTGGCGTGACGCTGGTGCACTCCGGTCAGCACCCTTATCTCTTCCAGCTCCGTCCCCGTAGCCAGGGCTGCTCCTTTTGCACAGTCGACAACCCTGTTGTACATATCTTCAAGCCGCTCATCGGTATTTCTGACGTAGTACCATACAGTGGCTTTGTCGGGAACCACGTTGGGGGCTTCACCGCCTTCGGTGATGACATAATGCATCCTTTGTGTATAGTGCAGGTGTTCACGGAGGTAGTTGGTTGCAACGTTCATGATTTCAACAGCATCAAGAGCACTGCGTGCCGACCATGGAGATCCGGCCGAATGTGCCGTTCTGCCCCTGAAGGTAAATAGCACCGATATGACTGCATTACCACCCACTCCGTAAGATGTTGAAAATCCAGATGATGCATGATTGTCAATTACCGCATCCACATCGTCAAAGAGACCGGCCCTCACCATGTAGGGACGGCTGATAATAGTTTCCTCGGCAGGAGAACCGTAGAATCTTATTGTCCCCTTTATTTTGTTTGCCTCCATACTGCGTTTAACAGCAATAGCCGCGGCAATGCCGGCAGCACCCATCATATTGTGTCCGCATCCGTGTCCGGGAGCTCCCTCAAGTATAGGGTCCTGTTGAGGAACGCCGGGCTTCTGTGAAAGCATTGGAAGTGCATCGAACTCACCCAATATGCCTATCACAGGCTTTCCTGATCCCCATGTTGCCACGAAGCAGGTGGGCATACCTGCAGCACCCCGTTCCACACTGAAGCCTTCAGCCTCGAGTGTTGATGCCAGCAGTTCTGCTGACCTGAACTCCTGCATGCCAAGTTCTGCAAATGACCATATTGAATCTGAGATAACACCGTACTTTTTTACTATGGCTTCATCAGAAAGGTAGTTAATGGCACTGTTCTTGGCCCTGTAGGTTTCAGCCTTACCCTTGAGACCCTGATCTGAAGATTGCTGCCCCTGCAAATTAAGACAGAATAGTAGTAGAGCCGGCAACAGGACGGCTACGGCAATAATTCTGGGATTGGTTTTCATATGACTTGAAGTTCTGGTTAACAATCATAACAAATCTACATAAATGTATAATCAAATGGTTATGATGATAGTATGTTTTACAATAGGGAGTCTGGTTTCTTATGTTATCATCATCTCTTTTCGGTTTGACGGCTAACAGGTTTGCATTAAATTTTATATTTGTAGTCATTAATGTAGAAACCATAAAACTAAGGAGGCTGAATATTATGAAAAGAATTCTCTTGTTTTTTGTCACACTGCTGGCAGTAAGCACAATATCCGTCTATAATGTATATAGCCAGAAAGGTTTGAAGGTTTTTATCTCTGTTGACATGGAGGGTGTAGCAGGCGTTGTTCACAGCGACCAGGTATCTGTGGGAGGAAATGACTACCAGATGGCCAGAAGGTGGATGACCGAAGAAGCCAATGCAGCTATACTGGGAGCCCTCGATGCCGGTGCTGCCGAGATTGTTGTTAACGATTCTCACGGCAGCATGCGCAACATACTGGCCGGAGAGATAAACCCTGCTGCAAGACTGATAACAGGTTCACCAAAGCCCCTTGCCATGATGCAGGGTATTGATGAAACATTCGACGCGGTTATATTTATCGGATATCATGCCAGGGCAGGTACTGCCAATGCAACGCTTGACCATACCTATTCCAGCGGTTCCATATCTGCCTTTAAGGTAAACGGGGTTGAGATAGGTGAGTCGGAGATGAATGCCCTGATAGCCGGACATTACGGAGTGCCGGTGGTGATGGTTGCAGGTGACAGGGCGGTCTGTTCACAGGTAAGGAATTCGCTGGGACAAAATATAGTAACCACTGAGGTAAAGGAGTCTATTGGAAGATATGCGGCCAGGACAATGGTGCCTGCGGAAGCACAGAAGCTGATAAGAGCCAATACTGCTGCAGCGCTGATGAAGCTGAAAGACTTTAAGCCCTACAAATCGACAGTTCCCTATCAGTTTGAAATAACATTTCTTTACAGCCACCAGGCCGAGGCTGCTATGGCTGTCCCGGGAATTGAAAGAGTCTCAGCACGAACGGTTAGGTATTCAAAGGAAAATTTTATTGAAGGATTTAAACTCTTCAGGGCACTGGTGACACTTGCTTCCTCGTAA
>CAZMSH010000005.1:24539-83504 GCA_964568875.1 uncultured Rikenellaceae bacterium
CCATTACGCCATTTTTACTACCTTTGCACCTCAAAACAGGAGTTATGGTAACTATTGAACAGATCAGGGATCTTGCCGGGCGCCGGGATGCGCTAAGGAGGTATCTTTGACGTCGAAGGACGAATCAGGCAGGTAGAGGAAAAAGAGGCAATAACCCGAGAGCCCGGATTCTGGGCTGATCCTGAAGCAGCAGAGGAGTTGCTGAAGGAGATCTCCTCGATAAAGAGCTGGATAACATCATATGAGCGTGTGCGCAGTGCCGTGGACGATCTGCAGGTTATCTATGACTTTTATAAGGAGGGTGAGGCTGAAGAGGCGGAGGTTAAAGGGCAGTATGAGGCTGCACTTGAGCTTACTGAGGCGCTTGAACTTCGTAACATGTTACGAAAGGAGGAGGACACCCTGGGGGCGATACTCAAGATCAATGCGGGAGCCGGAGGTACCGAGAGTAATGACTGGGCTGAGATGCTGATGCGCATGTACATGAGGTGGGGTGAGCGAAATGATTACAAGGTCAGGGAGCTTGATTACCTTCCGGGAGATGAGGTTGGCATCAAGACGGTAACACTTGAGTTTGACGGAGAACGTGCCTATGGCTATCTTAAGGGTGAGAGCGGAGTTCACCGTCTTGTGCGTATTTCGCCTTTCAATGCCCAGGGTAAGAGGCAGACGACATTTGCCTCGGTATTTGTATCTCCACTTGTTGACGACAACATTACTATTGAAATAAATCCTGCCGACATAACATGGGAAACCTACCGTTCGAGCGGAGCAGGAGGACAGAATGTTAATAAGGTAGAGACGGCGGTAAGGCTCAGGCATCATCCTACCGGGATTGTCATTGAGAATCAGGAGACGCGTTCCCAGGGTAAGAACAAGGAGAATGCTCTCAGGATACTGAAGTCTAACCTGTATGAGATGGAATTGCGCAAGAGGATGGAAGAGCAGGCGAAGGTTGAAGGGCAGAAGAAGAAGATTGAATGGGGTTCTCAGATAAGGTCGTATACACTGCATCCCTACAAACTAATCAAGGATGTCCGTACAGGCTATGAATCAGGTAACGTGATTGCAGTACTCGACGGTGACCTGAATGAGTTTATCAAGACCTATCTTATGGAGTTTGGCGGTTCAGAGCAATGAGGAAAGCATCAGCCTAATATGACAAAAAGCATTGAATAAGTGGTACATGATTAATTTATTTTGCAGTTAACAATCAATATATCTTATGAAAGAGGAACAAAAGCTGTTTGAGGATTTCAAGCCTGTAGCAACGGAGGAGTGGATTGAGAAAATAACAAAGGATCTGAAGGGTGCTGATTTTAACAAAAAGATGATCTGGAAGACCAATGAAGGCTTTGACGTAATGCCATTTTACCGTGAGGAGAATCTGGAGGGGCTGAATCACCTTGACACCCTGCCGGGCGAGTTCCCCTTTGTCAGGGGGGGGAAGCAGGAAAACAACACCTGGTTCATAAGGCAGAACATTGAGATAAAGGATTACACTGCTGCCAATCGCAAAGCACTTGACATACTTATGAAGGGTGTCGATTCGCTGGGATTTATCATCAGCGATGCCGAAACAATAACGCCAAGGAACCTGGAGACATTGCTGGCAGGGATATATACAGAGAGCATTGAGTTGAATTTCAGGTCGGAAGGCAAGGCGAGGGAGCTGGTACAATACCTCGTTACATTGTTACAATCGAGGGAGTCAGACCTCTCAGCTGTTCGCGGTGCTGTTGAAGCTGATCCGATAGGCAGGCTGATGGTTAATGGTAAGCTTTGTGTTCCGGTAAGTGATGGCCTGGACTATCTGGCTGAACTGGTAAAGGATTCAAAGCCGTTACCCGGTATGAGAGTCGTACAGGTAAATGCATCAAACTTCTGCAACGCCGGCGCTGATATTGTGACAGAACTTGCGTTAGGCCTTTCACTGGGTAATGAATATCTTGCACAGCTTACAAAAAGGAATATTGATGTTTCTCTTGCTGCTGCAAAAACAGGATTCTCTTTTGGTATCGGCTCCAACTACTTCATGGAGATAGCCAAGCTCAGGGCTGCACGTCTGCTATGGGCTCTGATTGTAAAAAGATATGAACCTGACAATAAGCTGGCTTGCCGCATGAATATACTTTCAGTGACAAGTGAGTGGAACAAAACGGTTTACGATGCCTATGTGAATATGCTTCGTACACAGACCGAGGCTATGTCAGCTGCTCTCGGAGGAGCGGACTCACTGGTTGTATCTCCTTTCAACAGTCATTTTACCACTCCCGATGAATTTTCTGAGAGGATTGCCCGCAACCAGCAGCTGCTATTGAGGGAAGAGGCCCATTTCAACAAGGTGATTGATCCTGCCGCCGGGTCATGGTATATTGAAAACCTGACACATATGATTGCCGACAAGGCATGGAAGCTCTTCCTGGAAATTGAAGACAGGGGAGGATTCCTTAAGTCACTTCAGGAAGGTGTCATTCAGCAGATGGTCGAAACCATTGCCTCCAAAAGAAGAGATGACATTGCCAGGCGCAGGGAGGTGATGGTTGGTTCAAACCAGTACCCGAATTACAGTGAAAAGATTCCTGTCAGGGCCGAAAGAGAAAGAATTTTCAGCAGGGAAGGCATGCCGGAACAGCTTGAGGTTAAGCCACTGAAGCTTTTCAGGGGAGCCGAGGAGTTTGAAAAGCTAAGACTCGCTGCTGAAGAGAGAGAGGAGCAGCCTTCGGTATTTATTCTGGCTGCCGGCAATCCGGCCATGCGCATGGCGCGTGCCCAGTTCACATCCAACTTCTTTGCCTGCGGTGGATATAAGATTATCGACAAGGGGGCATTTAAAAGCATTGAAGAGGGAGCCAGGGCCGCTGTCGAAAGCAAGGCACCGATAGTAGTGATCTGCAGTTCTGATGAGGAGTATGCTGAGCTGGCGCCGGTGGCTTTTGACATTATCGGCAGAGAATCTCTCTTTGTGGTGGCAGGTGCTCCCGATTGTATGGAGGACCTTAAGAAAAGAGGCATTGAACACTTCATAAGTATCAGGTCGAATCTGCTTGATACTCTGAGGGAGTTTCACAAATTAGTTGGTGTTGAGATTTAATCAGGAAGGGGAATTATATGAGACCTGTATTCAAATATGAGGATTTTAAGAATTATGCACCTGAGCCTGCCGGTCATGATAAATGGAAGCAGGAGCATCAGAATGGACTGGAATGGTTAACACCCGAGAGGATACCTGTAAAGAGTGTATTTACAGCCGATGATTTGAAGGAGATTGATCATCTGGGCTTTGTATCGGGCATAGCTCCTTATCTGCGCGGACCATACTCAGGAATGTATGTTACAAGGCCCTGGACGATAAGGCAATATGCGGGCTTTTCTACCGCTGAAGAGTCAAATGCCTTCTACAGGAGGAATCTGGCTGCCGGCCAGATGGGATTATCAGTGGCATTCGACCTTGCCACCCACCGTGGCTATGATTCCGATCATGAACGGGTGGTTGGTGATGTGGGCAAAGCCGGTGTTGCTGTCTCAACGGTCGAGGGGATGAAGGTGCTTTTTGATAATATCCCCCTCAATAAGATGTCAGTGTCGATGACCATGAACGGGGCGGTATTGCCGATAATGGCATTCTATATCGTAGCTGCACTGGAACAGGGAGCGAAGCTTGAAGACCTATCGGGAACAATACAGAATGATATTCTGAAGGAATTTATGGTGCGCAACACCTATATCTATCCGCCGGCATTTTCGATGCGCATCATTGCCGATATCTTCAAGTATACTTCCAGGAATATGCCCAGGTTCAACTCGATAAGTATCTCGGGTTATCATATGCAGGAAGCCGGTGCCACCTGTGACCTGGAGCTTGGGTATACTCTTGCCGACGGACTGGAATATCTTCGTACGGGAGTCAATTCAGGGCTTGATATTGACTCGTTTGCACCCCGTCTGTCATTTTTCTGGGCCATAGGGATGAATCATTTCATGGAGATTGCAAAGATGAGGGCAGCCAGAATGCTATGGGCCAGGATAGTGAAGCAGTTTAATCCCAAAGACCCCAAATCACTGGCATTGAGGACACACTCGCAGACTTCGGGGTGGAGTCTTACCGAGCAGGATCCTTTCAACAATGTCGGACGTACCTGTATCGAGGCTATGGCGGCAGCCCTGGGTCATACACAGAGTCTTCACACCAACGCCCTTGATGAGGCCATTGCCCTGCCAACAGATTTTTCTGCACGTATAGCAAGGAACACTCAGATATATCTTCAGGAGGAGACTCAGATATGCAGGCAGATAGACCCATGGGGAGGTTCCTACTATGTTGAGTATCTTACCAGGGAGATTGCCCGCAAGGCATGGGAGCATATAGAGGAGATCGAGAGTCTGGGAGGAATGGCCAGGGCGATTGAATCAGGAATACCAAAAATGAGGATCGAGGAGGCAGCTGCCAGGGCCCAGGCCAAGATTGACTCAGGTGTTCAGACTATTGTAGGAACCAACAGATACAGGCTTGAAAAAGAGGATCCGCTGGAAATCCTCGAAGTGAATAATACTGCAGTACGCGACATACAGGTAAAGAGGCTTGCAGAGCTCAGGGAAAAGCGTGATGAGTCAGCCTGCCAGGCTGCCCTCAATGCCCTGACAGATTGCGTTAAAACCGGCGAAGGTAACCTTCTGGAGCTTGCTGTTGAGGCTGCTGCAAAAAGGGCAACCCTTGGAGAAATATCATATGCATGTGAAAAAGTAGTTGGGAGATATAAAGCAGTGATAAGGACAATATCAGGAGTTTACTCCTCAGAGTATAAGTCAGATGCCGACTATGAAGCGGCTAGAAGACTGGCAGCAGAATTTGCAGCCAAAGAGGGCAGACAGCCCAGGATAATGATAGCCAAAATGGGCCAGGACGGTCACGACAGAGGCGCAAAAGTGGTATCGACAGGATATGCAGACATAGGCTTTGACGTCGATATCGGTCCATTATTCCAGACCCCTTCGGAAGCAGCCAGGCAGGCTGTGGAGAATGATGTGCACATACTTGGTGTTTCAAGTCTGGCGGCAGGTCACAAGACGCTGGTACCACAGGTAATATCAGAGCTGAAGAAGCTGGGCAGGGAAGACATCCTCGTTATTGCCGGCGGCGTGATACCGGCCCAGGATTATCAGTTCCTGTATGATTCGGGTGTTGCAGCAATATTTGGTCCGGGTACCTCTGTGGCAAGAGCAGCCAAACAGATACTCGAGATTCTTATAGCAGCCACAGAATAATAGTAACAAAAAAAATAGTAATCTGAGGCAGCGGAACATGTTTTCGCTGCCTTTGATATCTCAGACGGGATGATGTTTTTTCAAATATTACCTTAATTTTGTGAATATAAAGATTTCAGCTATGTCAAAATTGTTTTACCTCAGCCTTATAATCTCAGTATTGGTGACAGGCTGTTCCGTTGCAGGCAGGTCGGCAAGGGAGGTCGTCAGTGAACCGGTAGCTGAAGAGACAGCGGAGACGGTAACCATATCACAGCCTGAGCGGCCCATTGTCAATTTTCAAAGGCCGGAAACCTGGCTGATGGGATACTTCCTTCACGATCTGATGACAACCCCACCCCACGACGCATGGTACAATCCGGAATATGAAAAATATGTTCCCCAGGAAGAGCTGGTACATAAAATAGCTGCAACAAATGTCAGCGACGTATCAGTTCTTATTGTGCTCGGCTCATGGTGTCCCGACAGTCACAGGGAGGTGCCGAGATTCAATAAACTGATTGATGAATGCGGTTTGCAGCGTATTAAGGTCACCTATCTTGGTGTTGACATGAACAAGATAGCTCCGATAGGAGACTATGAGAAACTTGGCATTAAAAGAGTGCCGACTTTTATAATTTACAGAAATAATATTGAAGCCGGACGCATCATTGAGTATCCTTCCACGTCTTTAGAGAGGGACCTATTTCAGATCCTTAACAGGTAAACAGAAAAAAAAATACATCATGGAACAGAAACCAGACAGATCGGCTCAGAATTTTGGTATTGCGGCATTGGTAACAGGAATCATTACATTCATACTGGCTGTTATACCATGTATTGGAGTAATTGCTCTTATTCCCGGAATTATAACAATTATTCTTGCAGTAGTTGGCCTCACGAGGTCTGCAACAGAAGGCAGGGGCCTTGTGATCGCAGGGTTGATTATCGGTGTTGTTGCAACGATGATCTCGGCCTCGCAATTGGCTATTTTCAGCAAAGGAATAGGCAACCGCGACAATATTGTAAATGAAATAAGAAATGCAGTTGAGGAGGTCAGGTCAGGGATACTTGACGAAATTGAGAGCGGCGACTTTTCTATCAGGGTTGAGAGTGGTGGTGATGTTGTTGAAATTAAATCCAGAATAGACCCGGAAAAACTCGAGAAGAAGATTGAAAAGCTTGAGAAGCTTGAGGGCATCGCCGAGCCTGACACTGTAAAGAAGAAGTAGTTTAAAGGGAAGTTATTATCAGACCCTATATTATTATAAATGTTGCTTTCGCCGGAGTTATCCTCATTGTTATGGGGTACTCCGGCATTTTTTCACCAGACGAGGGTAATTACCCTGTTGTATGTGTTCACGAGGCAGTTACAGGAAAACCCTGTCCTTCCTGTGGATTGTCACATGGCTTTTCACTGATTGTTCGCGGCCGGTTGTCAGAGGCTATTGAATGGAACAGCTATTCACTGAGGATATTTCTTTTCTTTTTCCTGCAGCTGTTAATGAGGGTTGGCCTGTCAATCTGGTACATCAAAATTCCCGCCCCGGCCTTAAGAAACAACCTGATTGCTGCCGATTCGTCTGTTACTGTTGTTATGTTCCTTCTGGCTTTCTGGCCGATGCTCAGGTTTCTTGTAACCTCTTTTTAGCTTTTGGTAGTAAGGTGCTTTTTTGCAAGTTCGACTGACAATTCGAATTCGAAGCCTTTTGCCTGCATTGAACTGATGATTTTGGCCATAACAGCTGTTCTGCTGTTACCCTTTTTTGACCTTACCAGCGACAATACAATCTTTTCGGCTGTCTCCCTGTATTCCTCATCATCGATTTGCTGGAGCGCCTCTGCTATTGTGTCATGAGGCAATGACTTCATTTTGAGGTTATAAGCAATTTTAATCCTTCCCCATTTGTTGTATCGGAGCTTATCTCTGGCATATGCTGATGCATAGCGTAATTCATCGATGAATTTGTCTTTTAGAAGCGAGGCTATTATTTTATCTTCATTCTCATCCCCTGCCACGTTCCAGCTCCTTAGCTTTGTCCTGATATCATGTATACAGTACTCCCTTGCCGCACACAGCTGCCTGGCCCTTTGTAGAGCGGCATCAAACCGTTCCCTGTCAGAAGGAGTCCCTGGTTCCGCAGATAAATCTCTCTTTTGAGTTGATGTCATTTATGATGCTGAAGTTTGTAAGCTGTGAGCTGGTAAATGATTGCAAAGTCTCTGCCGCCAGGGCTTCATTAATTTCGAAACAGAACCATCCTCCCGGTTTCAGAAGCGCTTCGAGGGCTCTGTTCAGAGCACGGTAGAACAGCACCGGATCGCTGTCAGGGACAAACAGGGCCTGGTGCGGCTCATTGAGAATGACCAGCGGCTCCATTGTCTCCTTTTCTGATTCGCGCACATAGGGTGGGTTTGCCACAATGATATCTGCCATGGGCAGGCTCTGGAAGTCGTGTCTCAGCAGGTTGTGTTTAACAAGAGAGACCCTTGCGTTATGTGTTTTTATGTTCAGTGAGGCAGTTTCAAGGGTGTCGTCGTGCAGGTCAGTAGCCCAGATTTCAGCTTCGGGAAGCATCAGGGAGAGGGAGATGGCGATACAGCCACTCCCGGTGCAGAAGTCTATAACTGTACCATTAAATCTATTACCTGCATGTTTTAGTGTCATTATTACAAGTTCTTCTGTTTCCTGCCTGGGTATAAGCACTTTATTGTTTACTATAAACCGGCGGTTCATAAACCATCCGTATCCGGCTATATGCTGAACGGGTTTAAGCTTTTTCAGTTCTCTGAGGCCCTCCTTAATCTTGTATGCTTCACCGGCAGTAAGCTTTCTCTCTCCGTATTTCAGCTGTTCCAGCAGAGGCAGACCTGTTACTGATTCTATCAGGAATGAAGCAACGGCACCTGATTCGCCGGGAGGGTATATCTCAGCAAGTTCAGAGGCAAGATGCCGTCTGATATCGGCTATTGTTTGTAACTTAACGCCCATAATTCAAAGTTAATCTTTCTGGTGTAAATGAAAAACGATGCCGACAATCTATGGATGCGCCGGTGCCTTGAGCTGGCCGCGAAAGCCCTTGGCCGCACCTGGCCTAATCCTGTCGTCGGATCAGTAATCGTTCACGAGGGCCGCATCATTGGCGAAGGCTTTCACATGAAGGCGGGAGAGGCTCATGCTGAGGTAAAAGCCATTGAATCGGTGTCGGACAAAGCGTTGCTCAAGAGATCTACATTATACGTTAATCTTGAGCCATGCTCTCATTACGGCCGCACTCCTCCATGTGCTGAGAGGATAATAGCTGAGGGTATTCCCAGGGTTGTAATAGGAACCGGGGATACCAGCGACAGGGTTGCGGGACGTGGCGCCGGCATGTTACGCAATGCCGGGTGCGAGGTTGTTACCGGTGTTTGTGAGGAGGAAGCGCGCAGGATAAACTGCAGGTTTTTTACATTCCATGAGAGGAGGCGCCCCTATGTTATACTGAAGTGGGCGATGAGCGCCGACGGCTTTATCGATATCAACAGACCCCCCGGTTCCCCCGTAGAACCGTACTGGATAACCGGTATGACCGAGAGGGTGCTGGTACACAGGTGGAGGGCGACGGAGCAGGTTATTGTTGCAGGAGGAGGGACGATAAGGTCTGATAATCCGGCCCTTAATGTTCGGTACTGGCAGGGACCTGACCCTTTGAAGGTGATAATTTCATTGTCGGGAAGACTTGACACTGCGGGAAGGGTGTTTGAGGGTGCAGCCGGCACTCTGCTGTTTACTGCCGGTACTGATGTCAATTACCCGGTGACAGAGGTTGTCAGGATAAGCGGCAGGGAGGAGGATACCGCAGGGGAGGTTCTCAGGGAGCTTTATGAACGTGGATACCAGTCAGTTTTTGTTGAAGGCGGCAGAAGGGTTCTTGAGATGTTCATAGCAGCGGGAATGTGGGACGAGGCAAGAATATTCAAAGGTTCCGTCAGATGGGGAGAGGGATTGAAGGCACCGGTAATTGCGGGTAAAGAAATGCCTGAAACCCGGTTCAGCAGCAGTGTGCTTCAGGTAATCCATAATGAAGATATTCGTTGACAGCGTATTGACCTATGCGAATTTTTATTAATTTTGATAATTATCTGGTAAATATTAAGAAACGAGGTCATGAAAAAGAGAGTAACAATTGTTATACTGCTGTTGGCAGGTATTGCCACCGCCGGCTTCGGTCAGAATCCAAAACAGATGATAAAGGCCGGTCAGAGATTTATGGAGGGGATGAAGTATGAGGCTGCATTAGAGCAGTTTACAAAAGCCATCGATATCGATCCCAACAGTCCTGACGGATATCTCGCAAGAGCAGAAGCACTCGAGAAGATGGCAAAATATGACGATGCTTACGAGGATATTGAGAAAGCACTTGTCCTGGATCCCAACAGTGTGAGTGTTCTCTACCAGGCGGGCAGGATTTGTAATCTCCTGGGCCGGTATGACGAGGCTCTGGCACATCTCAACAGGGTGACAGCCATTGAGAAACGAAACAAGGATGTCTATCCTGAAAAGGTTGAAACACTGCTGAACCTTGGATATTATGATCAGGCGCTGCGGGCTTCTGACACGGCGCTGCTGCTGCGCAATGATGTCAGGAATATGCATGACAGGGGGAGGGTTTATGTTAAACTGAATAACGATTTACTTGCCAAGCGCGAGTTTGAGAACGCCATCAGGAAGGACAGGAATTATGAGCCTTCGAGACTTGAGCTGGTAGACATTCTGATAAGGGAAAACAAGCTTGGAGAGGCACTGGGCCAGTGTAACGCAATGATAGGCATAAATGACAGAAACACCGCTGCCTATGCTGCCAGGAGCAGGGTTTATGTTGCCAGCATGGACTTTCCCAATGCAATTAATGATATCTCGAAGAACATTTTGATTGAGCCCAACGAGCCTGAGCACTATTTTACCAGGGGTCAGTATTACCAGAAGTTCAACCAGCATTCGAATGCAATAAATGACTTCTCAAAATATATCAGCCTCAGGGATGACAATCCCAATGTCTATTTTGCAAGGGCTGCCTCATATGAGGAGATAATGAGTTTTGACAGGGCGGCGCAAGACTACATGAAGATAACCGAGCTGTCGGAGTTTGATGAGAGGGCACGCCGCAGGCTTGCAGAGGCAGAGGACAGGTTGTTTGAGATAAACCGCGAGAGTGTGCCCCCGGAGGTAAATATCGTTACCCCAGAGCCAAAGGAGAACATCCTTGAAGTCAGGAAAGACAGCAAGACAGTATTGATTTCAGGACGTATTACCGATAAGAGTCCAATAAGCTTCCTGAAGGTCAACGATGAGACCTTCCCGGTAACGCTGAGGGACGGTGGCTATGAATTTGTTGCCAGTGTCAATGTTCAGAACATCAATGCTGTAAAAATAGCGGCAGCTGATGTTTATGAAAATATCAAAACCCTGAACTTTGACCTGCGTTGGACAGAGGTTGACCCTCCAAAGATCAGCCTTCTTGCTCCAACGCCTTCTGACGACGGAGGAACAATATTCCTTGATAACAATGATCAGATGCAACGCATTGAGGGTAGAATAACCGATGCAAGTCGTATACAATCAATCGAGATTGAAGGAGTTCTAGCCAGTTACTCAAAGAATGAACTGAATCCATCATTTAATGCAACCGTAGATGTTCTCAATAAAAATAAAATAACAGTCATTGCCGAAGATATATATGGTAACCGTACCGAGAGCCTCTTTAGCCTCAACCGTGAGGGAGCAATGATTGCTGAATCCAATCCTATGGGCAGGACATGGGTGGTGTTCATTGAGAACTCGGCCTATACGATGTTTGCCAGCCTTGAAGGACCGGCAAAGGATATAACCCTCATGCAGAGGGCTCTTGATAATTATCAGATACACAATGTTATTCATAAGAAGAACATGACCAAAACCGAGATGGAAAGGTTCTTCAATATTGATCTCAGGGATATGGTGAGGGCCAATAATGTGAATTCGCTTCTTATCTGGTATGCCGGACACGGTAAGTACATAAACGATGTTGGTTACTGGATACCGGTAGATGCGAGAAGGGATGAAGAGTTTACATATTATAATATTAACGGACTGAGGGCCGCGATGGAGCCTTATATTAATGTGGTTACACATTTGCTGGTAATATCCGATGCATGTGAGTCAGGTCCGGGATTCTACACAGCTATGCGTTCTGAACTAAAGCAGAGAAGTTGTGACGACTGGCAGTCAACGCAACTGAAGTCGAGCCAGGTATTTTCATCGGCCGGTGATCAGCTTGCGCTGGACAACTCCCAGTTTACCCAGACATTCTACAACATGCTTATGAACAATCCTAATGCATGCCTTCCTATAGAGGAAATAGTAAAGACGGTGAATGATGCTCATGTTACTGCCAATATTCCAAGACCTAAATTCGGTAAGATTACCGGCCTTCGCGACGAAGACGGTACTTTCTTTTTCATAGCCAAATAAATGCAATGACAATAAATCATTCCTGCAGAATGAAGGGGATCATCAGGCGCTTTGTGCTGATGATCTTCTTTTTTGGGTTCATTACCCTGACAGCACAGTCACAGACATGGTATTTTGAACGTTACGGCGCCGAACAGGGAATTAACTCATCAAAAGTATATGTATCCCTCCAGGATTCCCGCGACTTCGTCTGGCTGGGAACCGATGTCGGTTTGTCCAGGTTTGACGGATCGAAGATAGAGAATTTCAGTGTTGACAATGGTATTGCCCCGGGAGGAGTAAGATCGATGTGTCAGGATACCACGGGAAGGATATGGTTCGGACATCTTAACGGGGGTATCAGTTATTATGACGGTACAAGTTTCATAAGGGCTAAGGTAGATGACGGGCATATTACAACAGATATTACCAGTATCAGGCAATTGGGAAATTATCTTTGGATTACCACATTCATGAATGGTGCCATGAGAATCAACTTCCCCGACATCGGTGATACCATTCTGGTTGGGAAGCAATATCATGGCAGTGAGGGACTTAGTGATATTGTTCCTGTGTCATACATTGACCTCAGTGGTAATTACTATTGTATTACCGATGTGGGTATCAGGAAGTACCTGCCTGAGAAGGACAGGTTCGAACTTTTCAGTCCACCGGGCCTTACGCGCGAATGGCAGATTACCTGTATGCTTGAGGACAGCATGGGTAACTTCTGGTTTGGCACCTACAACGGAGGACTGTATAAAATTGAAAAGGGTTCTGATACTGCGATGGTCTTCGATCGACGCGACGGACTTGCACGAAACTGGATTACCTGCCTTATGGAAGACTATCGTGGAAATGTATGGGCCGGTTCAAATGGTTCGGGAATAACGGTTTTCAGAGGCGGAAAGGAAATACGCAACTTTAATACTTCTAATGGCTTATCGGCCAGGCAGATTTTCTCCATGATGGAAGATCGGGAGAAAAATGTCTTTGTAACCGACTTCGGTGACGGATTTAGTATCTTCAAAGGAGACCACATTTATACAATCTCGGATGATTATATTCTTCCCGATCGGTCGGTTTACGCGATACAGGAAGGTCCGGGAGGCAATATGTGGCTAGGGACTGATGCCGGTATAGCTTTGATTGAGCAGAATGCAGCACCAGGCAGAAAAAGTACGGTTTATAACCAGGCCTCGAAGGCAATTGGTAACATGATGAGATTCCTGCAATCAGACCCTTCAGGTAATATATGGATTGGCACCCATGACAGAGGAATCTCCTTCTTTAACTTGTCAAATAACCAGTTCATATGGGACATAGAGATGAATTTCTCAATATGGTCACAGGCCAAAGCCCTGGTTGTGAAGGCTATGATTTTTGATAAAAACGGCAACCTCTGGGTAGGTACCGATGACGGTCTCGTTCAGTGGTATAAAGATGGTTCGGGTGGGTACAAGTATACGAGGCTTGAGTTCCCGTCAATGGCAGGCAGCATGATTACCACCCTTTTTTGTGATAGCAGGGGAAACATCTGGATTGGATCGGAACTTGATGTAGGTCTTACGAAACATACACCCGGACCAGATCCGGAGAAGGCTGAATTCAATATTGTTGACCTAGGCGACAGATATGTAATCAGTGTAATTGCAGAAACACCTGATGGTCGTTTGTGGCTGGGAACTGCAAGTGGTGGGGTTATAATACTAAGGGATGGTGTCGTTGAATTTAAGCTTACTGAAGATGACGGACTATTGTCAAATAATATCAAGCAGCTTCTTTATGATGGAGACTTCTTGTATATCGGTACAAACAGGGGACTTAACAGGCTTAACCTTAGCGACAATTCAATTACCACCTTCAATCGCCGCAACGGATTTACAGGTATTGAGGCAACCAGCAACGGTCAATTCAGGGATAGCAGAGGGCGCCTTTGGTTCGGAACAACCAACGGAGTTACCGTTATTGATCCTTCTCTATACCCTCCGGTGAACAAAACTCCCCTTACCCACCTCAGGAGCATGAATATTAACAATGAGCCCCGTGAGATGACCACTAACATGAAACTAACATACCGTGAGAATACAATATCATTTGATTACTACAGTGTGTGTTTTACCAATCCCGACGCGGTTACTTATATGGTAATGCTTGAAGGTGCAGAGGAGAGTTGGCGCCCGGCAACTACCCAGACAACAGCCTATTATTCAGCTCTTAACCATGGCCAGTATACTTTCAGGGTCAAGGCTTCAAACAGCTATGGTTACTGGGATGAGGAACCGGTTTCTTTTTCATTTATCATAAGACCTCCATTTTACAAGGCGCCCTGGTTCATTGTAATGATGAGCATGCTCGTAATAGCCTTTACTGCGCTCTATATTAAGATAAGGGAGATGAATCTTGTCAGGGAGAAGAAGATACTCGAGGAGAAGGTAGTGGAGAGAACCGCAGAGGTGGTACATAAGAGCCAGATCATCGAGGAGAAGAACCGTGACATTACTGCTAGCATAAGGTATGCCGAGAGGATTCAGAGGGCCATGCTTCCTCCCGACAACCTGTTTCCGGAGACCTTTATATTCTTCAGGCCAAAGGATATTGTCAGCGGTGACTTCTACTGGATGCATGACAATGGTGATTTCATGTTCATTGCGGCTGTCGATTGCACAGGCCACGGCGTTCCGGGGGCATTCATGTCGATCATCGGTCATAATTCACTGAACAAGATTGTAAGGGAATATGGTATAATTAAACCTTCAGCCATTCTCGACCAGTTAAACAACGAGGTTGTAAAAGCTCTTCTTGCGAGACATGAGACAACAATAAATGACGGGATGGACCTTTCTCTGGTGGCGTTGGACAAGAAGAAGAGGACAATGGAATATGCCGGAGCGTATAATCCTCTTTATGTAGTGAGGGAAGGGAGCATAACAGTTTACAAGGCCGACAGGTTTCCAATAGGAATGTCGAGTGTCAAGGAGCAGAAGAAGTTCACAAATGTAGATGTTGATATTGCTCCGGGCGATATGATTTATCTCAGTTCAGATGGATTTGCCGATCAGTTTGGCGGACCTGATGGTGGTAAATATAAGAGTGCTGCCTTCAAGAAGTTATTGACAGAAATATCAGTTTTGCCTGTCGCCGATCAGAAGTGCAGGCTTGATGCCGAGATGATATCCTGGAAAGGAGAGTTGCCTCAGGTTGATGATGTTTTGGTAATCGGCTGCAGGATTATCTGAGCAGCTTCTCAAATTTTTGCAATTCCACGGGGGTTGGGTATCCATCCCCCGTAGTTTTTTACTTGCGTAATCACTTCATGAGGTGTTGCAGCTACTGTCCAGATATCACGATGCTGCGTATGCAGGAAATTTTCCGATACCATTTTATCGAGCATTTTAAGGAGCAGGTCGTAAAAACCGAGTGTATTTAGAATAACTATCGGACCGTTATATAAACCCAGCTGTTTCAGTGTTATAGCTTCGGCCAGTTCCTCCAGTGTTCCTATTCCACCGGGCAGGGCGACTACTGCATCAGCCAGTCCGAACATGGTCTTCTTCCTGTTGTGCATATCGTCGGTGATTATCATTTCAGAGACCCTGTTATGGCCCCAGCCTTCATCCTGCATGAATCCCGGTATTACTCCGGTTACCTTTCCCCCCGCCTCGAGGGCCGAATCGGCCAGCCTGCCCATCAGGCCTATTCCTCCACCTCCGTAGATTATTTCAAAACCTTCAGAGGCCAACAGGCTGCCAAGCTCAACTGCGGCAGCAGCATACATCTCGTGAAGCAGGCTGCTGGATGATGCAAAAACACATATTTTCATGACCGAAGGTCAAAAGCGGGGCTGTAAGGACAGCTCCCGGATTGAGGTTTATGATTAAAGCAAAGCCGAAAGTTTGTCCACAAAGTTGGCCTTCGGAACAGCTCCGACCTGTTTGTCAGCCACTTCACCGTTCTTAAAAAAGAGAACGGTAGGAATATTCCTTATACCGAACCTGGCTGCCACTGCGGAACTCGTGTCTACATCGCACTTTGCAACGAGAGCTTTGCCTTCAAATTCCTTACCTATTTCTTCAATGTATGGTGCTATTACACGACAAGGGCCACACCATTCTGCCCAAAAATCGACAAGTACCGGTTTATCGGCTTTAAGTACTATTTCGTCGAAATTACTGTCATTTACTTCCAGTGCCATACTATTATATTATATATGTTTGTTAAGTTCTGTAAATTCTTCAGCGGGGTCAAATATAGCTAATTTACTTTATACTCAAACGTAGGATGATCGTCGAGAAAGGAGATAAAGTCATTTGTCAGCCTCACCCTTGAAGACCTTGAGAACATCCTGAACCTTATCTTTTCAGCGGGGTCGCTTATCTGCACCTTAAGCTCTGTCTTGCCCTTGTTTTCACTTATCAGCCGGAAGAGTTCACTTACCGTTTCCGTCGTGATGTCTTCAGCACGTGCCTTTATTGTGATCG
Source organism: uncultured Rikenellaceae bacterium (assembly GCA_964568875.1). GTDB lineage: Bacteria > Bacteroidota > Bacteroidia > Bacteroidales > VadinHA17 > SLNP01. The sequence continues at coordinate 40,737 of CAZMSH010000005.1, forward strand.
AACTAATAAGATCTTCCCTTACACTTGAGAGAAGGTGTATAGTCTTGATTCTGAAATCATAATCATCATTGTACTGTCTCTTCTGAATCTTACCCTTAAGCAGCAGGTAATACCCGGTGTTCAGATACTTGCTGTTGTCAATATAGTCTTTATCGAACAGCATAAACCTGAATGAATCGGTATAATCCTGCAGTGTAAAGGTACCGTATGGCTTGCCGTTCTTGCTGATACCGCTTCTTACTTCGACTACTATTCCTGCCACTGTTGCCTCTCTGTCGGCATACTCTTTAAGACTTTGCAGCTCAGCGAGTGTTGCTGTACAGAAAGATTCCATTTCAAGCCTGAAATCGTCAAGTGGATGTGACGATAGATAAATGCCTATAACTTCTTTTTCGCGGTTGAGTTTTTCAAGTTTAGGCCAGTCAGGTGATTCTGCCGGTTCAGGTCTTACAATGTCAAAGCCGCCTTCTTCGCCGAACAGAGATTGCTGTGAGCTTTTCCGCAGTTCCTTCATGCTGTTCCCGAAGCGTATCAGGTTTTCTATGAAGCTGTTACCCCTGGAGTCAGGTGCAAAGTACTGTGCCCTATTGGTTCCTTCAAAGCAGTCAAAGACACCTGCCACAGCCATTGCCTCCAGGGTTTTCTTATTCAATGAGTTGAGGTTTACCCGTTCTGCCAGGTTATAGATGTCGTTGAATGGGCCGGCGGCGTTTCTTTCTTCCAGCAAATGGGCCACGGCATTCTCTCCGACACCTTTGATGGCCCCAAGTCCGAATCTGATATTACCTTCACGGTTAACCGTGAAATGAAATTCACTTTCATTGATGTCAGGCCCCAGCACCTCTATCCCCATTCTTCTGGTTTCATCCATGAAGATGGTGATTTTCTTAATGTCGCTCAGGTTGCGGCTCAGGACCGCCGCCATGTATTCAGCCGGGTAATTGGCTTTAAGGTACCCTGTCTGGTATGCGATCAGGGCATAGCACGTGGAGTGAGACTTGTTGAAAGCATACTCGGCAAATGCCTCCCAGTCGGTCCATATCTTCTCGGCAATAGTCAGTGAGTGTCCTTTCTTCTGGCAACCTTCAAAGAAGCGAACCTTCATCTGGTCCATTATATCGCGCTTCTTCTTCCCCATGGCCTTTCTCAGCGAGTCGGCCTGCCCCTTGGTGAATCCGGCCAGCTCCTGTGACAGAAGCATCACCTGCTCCTGGTAGACCGTAATACCGTAGGTGTCATCCAGGTATTTCTCCATCACAGGAAGTTCATACTCTATCTTCTCTTCACCATGTTTTCTCCTGATGAACTTCGGGATATATTCCATCGGCCCCGGGCGGTACAGGGCGTTCATTGCTATCAGGTCTTCGAATCTGTTGGGTTTGAGTTCCCGCAGATATCTTTTCATTCCGGTAGATTCGAACTGGAAGAGGCCGGTAGTTTCACCGTTGCTGAATAGCTCGAAGGTCTTCCTGTCGTCGGGAGGGATAGTATTGATATCAATCTCGATACCTGCAGATTTCTTAATATTTGTCAGTGCATCCCTGATTATCGAAAGGGTTTTGAGTCCCAGAAAATCCATCTTCAGCAGTCCGACAGACTCTACATGGTCGCCGTCAAACTGGGTTGCGTACAGTTCTGTGTCCTTGGCAGTACAGACAGGGATATGTTCATCGAGTTGCTCACGTCCGATAATTACTCCGCAGGCGTGTACACCGGTTTGTCTGACTGATCCTTCAAGTATTTCTGCAAACCTGAGTGTTTTTGCTATCAGCTCATTCTCTGAATTTCGCTCTCTGGCAAGTTCAGGTGATTCGTCGTATGCTTCCCTGAGGCTTATTTTCTGTTTTTCCGGAACCAGCTTGGCAAGTCTGTCGGCATCTGGCAGCGGCAGTTTAAGTACCCTTGCTACGTCTCTTATTGCCAGTTTCGATGCCATGGTGCCGAAGGTGATGATATGTGCTACCTTGTCGTGGCCGTACTTGTTCACAACATATTTCAGAACCTCCTCTCGTCCGTCTTCATCGAAATCGATGTCTATATCGGGCATCGATATCCTGTCAGGGTTCAGGAATCGCTCAAACAGTAAGCCATACTTTATGGGGTCGATATCGGTTATTTTCAGGCAGTAGGCAACTACCGAGCCTGCAGCTGAGCCCCTGCCGGGACCGACAGAGACGTTCATTTCCCTTGCTGCCCTGAGCAGATCCTGGACTATAAGAAAATATCCTGGAAATCCCATTGAGGCGATGGTGTCAAGCTCAAAATCGATCCTGTCCTTCAGTTCAGGTGAGATTTCTCCCCATCTTTCCCTGGCTCCTTCATATGTAAGGTGACGCAGGTACTCATCCTTGTCACTGTATCCTTCAGGAATCTCGAACTCCGGCATAATCGGATCATGGTCGAGAGTATACTGTTCTATTTTTCCTGTGATCTCGGCAACATTATCTATGACTTCAGGCATATCGCTGAATATCTGCCTCATCTCCTCCTCGCTCTTAAGGTATTCTTCCTTGGTGTACCTCAGCCTCTTCGGATCGTCAAAGTCACTGGCAGTGTTGATACAAATCAGTATATCGTGTGCGTCGGCCTCTTCCTTATGTATAAAGTGAACATCATTAGATGCCACAATTTTAACGTTGAATTTTTGAGAAAGCTCTTTGAAGTGTGTAATGACTTTCTGCTGCAACGGGAATACTGTTCTGTCGGCGGTGGTGTCAAAGGTTTCATGCCTCTGAATTTCGAGATAAAAATCATCGCCAAAGATATCCATATATGAGGCCAGGGCGCTTTCTGCCCCTGCAGGGTTGTCACGAAGTATCTCGTCGGCTATCTCACCTGCAATGCAGGCTGATGTTGCAATCAGTCCTTCCCTGTATTTCCTTAGCAACTCCTTGTCAATGCGGGGCTTATAGTAAAAGCCTTTTGTATATCCTATCGATACGAGCTTAATCAGATTGTGGTAACCGGTAAGATTCTTTGCAAGCAGTATCAGGTGATGCCCCGATCTGTCCTCTTTGCCCGATGTCTCACTTATAGGCCTTCTGGCCACATACATCTCGCAACCTATTATTGGTTTTATGCCTGCAGCAGTTGTAGCGTTGTGAAACTCTTTCACGCCAAACATGTTCCCATGATCGGTAATAGCCAAAGATTCCATTCCCAGATCACCGGCCCTTCTTACAAGGGACTTAATGTCAGAGGCGCCATCAAGAATTGAGTATTGGGTATGAAGATGTAAATGAGTGAAACCAGCCATAAAGACTCTTGATTATTTAATAGGAGAAAAGGGTCATTGCAAAAATAAATTAAAAAGCTGTCGGGAAATTTCAAACCAGACGATTGTTGAAAAAAAATGAAGCCATACAAGAATGTTAAAAAAAGTTTATCTTTGTATACTTTCATTATGTGGTCAACCAACTTTATAAAATACTCTGTTTTTAGCTATGTGTCCAGTGGTGATAATTCATTCCCAACTTATAGTATTCATTAACCTAATCCAAATGTTATGAGAAAACTATTAATGTTTGTTTTTATGTTTTGCGGTCTGGCGCTGGCGGTTAACGCACAGCAGAAGACCGTGACAGGAACTGTAACCGGTGCTGATGATGGTATGCCCATAATTGGCGCTACGGTTCAGATCAAGGGTTCGCTGACGGGCGTCGCAACCAACCTGGAAGGCCAGTATTCTATCACCGTAAATGAAGGCGAGGTGCTGGTTATCAGGTATGTAGGCATGAAGACTGCCGAGGTCACAATTGGTTCTGCCAATGTCTATGACGTTGTTCTGGAACCTGACTTCCTTGGTGTCGATGAGGTTGTTGTTGTAGCCTATGGAACCACAAGGAAGGAGACCTATACAGGTTCGGCGGCCGTAGTAAGTTCAGAGAAGCTTGCGCGTACACCGACGACTTCAATAGTGAAGGCGCTCCAGGCAAATGCAACAGGTGTTCATGTGGTTAACTCAACGAGTGCTTCCAATGCTGACCCGATTATAAGGATCAGGGGTATCGGCTCGATAACAGCAGATGCTAATCCGCTGTGGGTTGTCGACGGTATTGTAGGAGCCTCGGTTCCCAACCTGAACGACATTGAATCGGTTACAGTACTGAAGGATGCCGCCGCAGCATCACTCTATGGTTCAAGAGCCGCGAACGGAGTTATTGTGGTTACCACGAAGAAGGGTATTCAGGGCAAGCCCAGGTTTACCTATCTTGGCAAACAGAGTATTTCGACCTTTACCACCAACAAGTTCGAGATGCTGAATGCTTCGGAATTCATGCAGAAATCATGGCAGGGTATTTATAACTATGCTGTTGATCAGGGTGAAGCCAACCCTGCAACATATGCACATGATAATCTGTTTCTGCTTGCCGGTAAGAATCCTTTTAATATTGACCAGCCTTTCGACGACAATGGTAATCTGAAGTCGAATGCGCAGCTGATGTTTGACCAGAGCTGGTTTGATCTGGCACACAGAACAGGTCAGATATCGGAGCATAATTTTACTGCATCTGGCGGAGACGGCAGTACGAAGTTCTATTTCTCGGGAACCTATTTTGACCAGAAGGCCATAACAGTACCTGATGAAGTTAAGAGGCTGATGGGTCATATCAATGTGACGACACAGGTAAATAAGAAGATTACAGTAGGTTATACCTCTACTCTCAGACACCAGATGGGTAATACCGTAAAGGATATCACCAACGGTTCCGGTACAGGTTATGCTGCATACACTTATCCTAACAACGTTCCGCTTTATGTTCTTGATGATAACTTCCAGCCTGTTGTTGGTGACGACGGTAATTATGTATGGAACTGGGACAACCTTGTTTCGAAGGACTATAACCCGATTGCACAGAATGAGCTTGATCCGCGTGGTCACAGGTCAACAAATGTATTCAACTCATTTAATCTCAACTGGCAGATGTTTGAGGGTTTTGTGTTTGATACAAAAATAAGCGGAAGGGTTTCCAACGAGAATACAGACTTTTTCCGTAATCCGTTCCATGGTGATGGCAAGGCTTACAAGGGCAGCTCGACAAAATCTTCTGAGGATATCCGTACCTATTTCACATCTACCACTGTTAACTATGACAAGGTTTTTGGCAGTCATCAGATTGGCATACTGGGAGGTTATGAGACCGAGTATTATATCAGGAGGAGCATGACTGCATATGCCAGGGGTTTTGACATACCCTTCTCAGATGAGTTCAGTATTGCAGCAGAACCATTTGGCACACCTGTATCTTCCACAACTGAGACCTCTATGATTTCATATTTCAGTCGTCTCAACTACAGCCTGTTGGATAAGTACTATCTTTCAGCTTCATACAGGCGTGACGGATCATCGAGGTTTGGCCCGAGGGTTCGCTGGGCTGATTTCTGGTCGGCAAGTGCATCATGGAGGATTAATCAGGAGGATTTCCTTGCAGGCATTGGCTGGCTTGATGATCTTAAGCTGAGGATCAGTTATGGTACGAATGGAAACCAGGCTGTTCCTCCATATGCTTACCTTCCGACGTTTGCACTTGGATCAGTTTATGACGGTAATATAGGTATGACTCATAACCGTCTGCCTAACTATGACCTGAGATGGGAGAAGAACAAGATCATGAATGCCGGATTTGACTTCGGTATATTTGGCAAATTCCGTGGTAGCTTTGAATACTTCGACAGGCTGTCAGATGACCTCCTGCAGGATAAGCCACTGCCTCCGTCAACTGGTTTTACAAGCATTCTATCTAATGTAGGCGGACTGAAGAATAAGGGATTCGAGATCGAACTTCATTCAACCAATTATGAATCACCAAATCTTGTCTGGCTTTCCAACCTGAACTTTACCAAGTTCACCAACGAGATCACAGCCCTTTCGCAAGAGGAAATCATTTCCGGAACAAAAAGATGGGTTGTAGGTAACAGCCTTTATACATGGTATATAAGAGAGTATGCCGGTGTAGATCCCAATAATGGAAGGGCTCTCTGGTATAGGGATATCGTAGACGGAGAAGGCAATGTCACCGGAAGGGAGACTACAGACACTTATTCACAGGCTACAAGATATGAGCTTGGCCAGTCAGTTCCCGATTTCTATGGTGCTTTGACAAATACATTCATAATAATGAAGGATGTCAATTTCTCATTCCAGTTTTACTGGAGTGTAGGGGGCAAGGTTTATAACAGCCTTAAGCAGACGACAATGAATGACGGCAAGCGCATGGGCTATCAGCTTAACAAGGATGTTCTTGACTCATGGCAGGAACCAGGTGATGATACCGATGTGCCCAGGTTTGTATATAACAACGGCACCCAGAGCGATGAAACATCAAGCAGATTCCTGGAGGATGGATCATTCCTGCGTCTCAGGAACGTTAACCTTTCATACTCAGTCCCGAAACGCTTCCTTGGTGGTACCGGTCTTGATGGTGCCTCGGTGTTCGTAAACGGTGACAACCTGTTTGTTCTTACAAAGTATACAGGCCTTGACCCTGAGCAGGGTTTAAGTGGCCTTACAAATACAACCAACATACCAAACGTAAGAACGGTAACCTTTGGGATCAATCTTAGTTTCTAACCCAAAACCGGAGGATAATTATGAAAAAGATATTATTGACATTAACGATTGCAGGATTACTTGTCGCCGGCTGTACGGAAGATTTTCTCGAGCAGTTTCCAACAACACAGATCGATGAAAGTGCAGCTTTCAGTACTCCTGAGAATGCAATGGCCGTTCTTTACGGTGTCTATGATGCATGTTTCCAGACAACCCTGACGGGATCATGGATGATGATATTCAATGAAGTAAGAGGTGATGACTGTTTCGTACCGCAACAGCTTAACTGGAATTTCTGGAATCACCCGTTTAACTATCAGCAGATTCCAACCTCGACCTTCAGGGGAGCTCCGAGAGACTGGTGGAATGACCTTTATGAGGTTATTGAAAACACCAATGGCGCTATTAATGCAGAGCTGCCTCTCGTTGGTGAAGCAAAGGATGCTTACCTGGGTGAGATGAAGTTTATGAGGGCTTATGCATACTTTCATCTTGTTCAGATATTCTGTTTCCCCTATGGCAAGGACAATGGTGAAAGTCCCGGCGTTCCTGTTTACGAAGTCAGTGATGTAAGCCAGATGACCGGAAGAGGTAAGGTGAAGGATGTATACGACCTTATCGAGAGGGATCTTACCGATGCTATCGCAGGACTACCTGCTCTTGGCAAGGCAAGTGGTGCCACCAGAATAAGCAAGGCTTTTGCCAATACAGTTATGGCACGGGTTAAGATGGCGAAACTTGATTATGACGGAGCCCTGCCTTATATTAATGCAGCTCTTGCCGATGCGCCTGATATTCTGACAGATGCAGCTACTTTGAACGAGTACAAGACAGGACTTAACCGCCAGACAAAGGAGTCTATCTTTAACGTACCTTTCAATCCTGATGACTATGGAATCTACTGGGGATTCTCCAACTTCTTTGACCATCCGGAGGGTTATGGCAACGTATTCGTAACTTCCGCTCTGTTGAATGAGTATGCACCCGATGATATTAGAAGAGAGTGGTATATAACACCCCTCTTCTGGAATCTTGGTGACGATGACATAACTGACTATTTTGGAGCTTACAAATCGTACCTTTATCATTTTGAAGGATGGCATGTCTATTCATTTGCCGAGGCTACAGCTCTTTATGATGACGGCACTGTTCTTGACAATTCACTATTCTATCCTAACAGGCCTGCATCAGATCTTTTTGTAAGACCCGGAATACATTCTCTCTATGGTAAATTCCCCAGAGTGGATGGAGTAAGGGGTGGCAGTTTCGGCAGCGTTGGCCTTGACCAGCCTACTCTTGCAAGAACTTCAGAACTATGGCTTATGAAGGCCGAGTGTGAGGCCCGTAAGGGTACTCCGAGCTGGACAGCAGCCCAGGATGCACTCTTTGTCATCCAGGAGCGTGCAATCCCCGGAGCTGTTAAGTCGACCAACACCGGAAATGCCCTCATTGACGAAATAATGATGGAGCGCCGCAAGGAGCTTGTTGGTGAAGGATTCAGGTTCCTTGATATACTGAGGCTGGGATTGCCTCTGGCAAGACCTGACATACCTGGCCCGAACTGGTCGCCGATAATGAACCTGCCGGCCTATGACAACAAAATGATCTATCCGATTCCTGAGGCTGAGTTTGACGCCAATCCATTTATGGATAAAGCGACCGATCAGAACCCAGGGTATTAATACTCATTTTGATAATATAAACTGATAAAGAGCAGCGCGCCGCAAGGTTCGCTGCTTTTTTCTTTTGCAGCTTGTCAGTTACAAAATAATACTGTACATTTGCAGCCTTAAATTTTCATGTAGGTTTAATTATTAAGCGTTTATAAATTAATGGCAGTTAAAATCAGATTAGCTAGGAAGGGCCGCAAGAAGCTGGCCTTCTACCACATTGTGGTAGCAGATAGCAGGTCGCCACGTGATGGCAGGTTCATTGAAAGGCTCGGGTTGTATAATCCGAACACTAATCCGGCAACTATCGAACTAGATTTCGACAGGGCGCTGGGATGGCTGCAGAAGGGTGCGCAACCTACAGATACATGTCGTGCGATCTTATCGTACAAGGGGATACTACTTAAGAAGCACTTGCTTGAGGGTGTCAGGAAGGGTGCTTTTGATGAGGCTGAGGCTGAAAGAAAGTTTACCGAATGGATGACGGAAAAGGAGAAGAGCATTGATATGAAGCGTTCGTCTCTTGAAAAGTCAGGTGAAGAGAAGAAGAGAAAGAGAATCGAGGAGGAGAAGCTTATCAGCGAAACCAGGGCTGCTGAAATAGCCAAAAAGAATGCAGCTTTAGCTGCCAGGGAGGCTGGTGAGGCTGAACCGGAGCAGGAAGAGGCTGTTGCTGAAACAGAACAGGAAGAAGCTGTTGCTGAAGCAGAACCCGCAGCTGAATCTGAAGAATCAGTTAAGGCTGACGACGCAGAGACTACGGAACAGACTGATGAAGAGCCTGCCGGGGAAGCTGCCGACAAGGAGTAGACCTTATTATAACATAAAAACCGGACTGACATGAAGAGAGACCGGTTGAAAGAGGTAGGGGTGGTTGCAAAGCCACATGGTTACAGGGGAGAGTTGCTCATAAGACTTACCGGTACCCCTCCTGAAAATATCGAAAGATTGAAATCGCTCTTCCTTCTTATTGAAGGAAGGGCGGTTCCTTTTATTACCGAATCGATTGAATACAGGGGCGATAAGACGTTAATTGCCAAATTCAGATGGTATGATTCCGTTGACAAAGCAACTGACTTTGCCGGCTGCAGAGTATTTGTCGAAGCGAAAGCCCATTCCCGCCCCGAGCTGCCTGATCATGAGCTGATTGAAGGTTTTACGGTTGTTGATCAGGATGGCAAACAAAGAGGAGTAATAATATCAGTGACTGTATCAGAACATCAGTGGCTTGCTGAAGTAAAGAGTACAAAAGGGAACACATTCCTGCTACCGGTACATGAAGACCTGATTATAGGTTTCAATCGGGCCGGGAAAATCATTACCATGACTGTCCCCGGTGGTATAGAAGATATTTGAAATCTTGATTCCAGATATGCAGCATTACAGTTCTTATTTCGTCTTTAGGGCAAAACATTAACTAAAAGAAAATGAAAAACCTAAAGATTTTAATTGTTGCCATCATACTGACAGGCGCAATTCCGGCTACCTTGTCGGCCCAGAGAGAAACCAGAGACCTTAAGAACTTTACGGAAATAGGCTTTTCAGTACCGGGAGACCTCTATGTTAAAACCGGAAATGACTTCAGCATAATACTTGAAGGAGATGCTGATCTGCTTAGTAAAGTTGAGACTGAAATTAAGGGCAACAGGTTGATTATTAAACATGAGAATTTCAGATGGAACTGGGATCAAAAGATTAAAGCCTATGTGACCATGCCATCGGTTGAGGGACTCAGCATTTCGGGCTCAGGAAATATATATGTTGAGAATCCGATAAAAGGGAGTTCGCTGGGGTTGTCAATAAGCGGCAGCGGAAAAGTTTACGCAGGGGCGATTACCTATGAGAACCTTAAATGCTCAATTTCAGGGTCGGGAGATTTTATTTTCGAGGGCAGTGGTTCGGTTGCAAGTGCCGAATTGTCAATCAGCGGAAGCGGAAGTTACAAGGCTCCTGATCTTAAGGTTGACAAACTTCAGGCAAGGATTTCCGGTAGCGGTTCCTGTGATTGCTTTGTTTCAGAGAGTCTCACGGCATCAATTTCAGGTAGCGGCAACATTAACTATTCAGGAAGGCCGTCAATAGATGTAAGGTCTTCAGGATCAGGGAAAGTGCGATCTAAATAAGTCAATCAATCGTCAGACTGCATCGGGCTATCTATTACCGACGCAGGATATTCACCACTCCTGATCCATCGATTTTAATAACCGGGGAGGGCTTTGCCCTCCTCGTGTCATTTCTGCGGTGGCTGACCACATAATCTGCCCCACTGACAATCTCATCTGCAATCTCACTGAATATAGCCGGGGGAGGTGCCCCACTAATATTTGCAGAGGTAGAAACCACAGGTTTTCGGAATCTGCCTATCAGTGACTGGCAGAACTCATCCCGGCAGACTCTTACAGCAACATAACCATCTGCTGAAATCAGCGATTGGCACAGTAGTGTCTCTTTTGCCGGCAGAACCAGTGTTAATGGCTTTTCCTCGGCCTCAATTATCTCATAGACAACATTGTGAATACCTGAAGAATATCTTTCGAGCATAGGTAAGGAATCTACCAGAATGATCATGCTCTTCTCCGGGGGTCTTCTTTTTATCTGGTATATCTTTTCAATAGCCTCTTCATTTGTGGGGTCGCATCCCAGACCCCATATTGTATCAGTAGGGTAGAGAATTACCCCGCCTGACCTGAGTGCCTCAACCGACCGGTTGATGTCATCTTTAATTGATGCTATCATTATATCCTTCATTTCCTAATCCTTAAATTACTGGCAGCAGTGGATCTGCAGCACAAAAATAATACAGAAATGCCAGCCTTACATGCCATAAAGTCTTTTTCTGAGAGTATACTGGCATGTCAATTCTATTTCTATGACTGGCAAATGATTAATATATTCACACTTCTTTAAATCTGATTGGAAAATTACTATATATTTGGGGGTTGAAACCTAATGATTACAGTTAACTAAAACTAAACACACATCTTATGATTAGCAGTATTTTTTGGATCGTACCTGTTGCTGCGGTAACAGCTTTGGTCTTTGCATGGATATTCTTCAAGGGAATGATGAAGAATTCAGAAGGGACCGACAGGATGAAAGAGATTGCACAGTATGTCAGAGAAGGCGCGATGGCTTATCTGAGGAGGCAGTATATGGTAGTTGTAATCGTTTTTGTCGTATTGGTTGTGCTTCTGACCCTTCTTGCCTATATGGGTGTACAGAACCCATTTGTTCCGGTAGCATTTCTGACAGGAGGCTTTTTCTCGGGATTATGCGGATATCTTGGAATGAAAACCGCTACCTATGCTTCGGCAAGAACAGCTCACGGTGCTTCAATATCACTTAATAACGGACTGAAGATTGCATTCAGGAGCGGTGCTGTGATGGGGCTTGTCGTAGTAGGCTTTGGGCTCATTGATATTGCCGCCTGGTTCCTTTTGCTCAATAATGTGATTTTCACTCCTGACAACATGCAGAATGGGTTGCATTGGCTGGGGCTCACCTTCGTTCATGAAGGTACAACAGAACATATGAAGTATATTGAAATAACTGCCACCATGCTTACATTTGGAATGGGTGCATCAACCCAGGCTCTGTTCGCCCGTGTGGGAGGGGGAATATATACGAAAGCTGCCGATGTGGGAGCTGACCTGGTTGGAAAGGTCGAGGCTGGTATTCCTGAGGATGATCCGCGAAACCCGGCGACTATTGCAGATAATGTAGGCGATAATGTTGGGGATGTTGCAGGTATGGGAGCTGACCTCTATGAATCATATGCAGGCAGTATACTGGCCACAGCAGCTCTTGGAGCAGCCCTGCCGGGTCTTTCAGGAGAGTTGCAGGTAAAGTCAATTGTTGCACCGATGCTGGTGGCTGCAGTGGGAATAATTCTGTCGATAGCCGGTATTTATCTTGTCAGGACAAAAGAGTCAGCCACCCAGAAGAACCTTTTGAATGCTCTACTGCTTGGAACAGGGGGCAGTTCTTTCCTGATTCTACTGGCGGTGGCAGGTCTTGCGATGGCAGGCTGGATCACCTGGGGTGTATTCGGATCAGTTATTGCCGGATTGCTTGCAGGCGTCATTATCGGACAGTCAACAGAGTACTTCACTTCCGATGAGTATAAACCAACACAGGGAATTGCAAAACAGGCTCTGACAGGTCCGGCTACAACCATCATTGATGGAATGGCCGTTGGAATGTTTTCGACATGGCTGCCTGTAATAACAATAGTAGGAGGCATTATTGCTGCATTTGGATTTGCAGGAGGATTTTCAGAGTTTGCAAGTGGTGTATACGGTATCGGTTTTGCCGCTGTTGGTATGCTTTCGACACTGGGTATTACTCTTGCAACAGATGCTTTTGGACCAATAGCGGACAATGCCGGTGGTAATGCCGAGATGGCTCACCTTCCTAAAGAAGTGAGGGAAAGGACAGATGCACTTGATATGCTTGGCAATACGACTGCCGCAACAGGTAAGGGCTTTGCAATAGGTTCGGCTGCCCTCACCGCAATGGCTCTGCTTGCTGCCTATATGGAGGAGGTGAAACTATGGATCGGTAAACTGGCAGATAAGGCACAGGATGGAATAGTCCAGATAGGAGATGTAATATTCTACAGAACCGTTGAGCCTGTCCTTGCTGAAGGAATGGAAGCAGTACAGATAACAAAGGCTACAATAGCAGATTTCTCAGAGGCTTATAATCTTTCACTCTTTAATCCCCTACTACTTGGAGGCATATTTGTCGGAGCAATGATGGCATTTGTTTTTTGCGCCATGACGATGAAAGCTGTAGGAAGGGCTGCCGGAAAGATGGTTGATGAAGTGAGACGTCAGTTCAAGGAGTTCCCTGGAATAATGGAGGGGAAAGATAAACCCGACTATGCAACTTGTGTTGCCATCTCAACGAAAGGAGCACAGAAGGAGATGATGGTACCCTCTCTTATGGCCATAACAGTGCCGATACTGATAGGTGTATTCTTTGGCGTGCCCGGTGTTGTCGGACTGCTGGCCGGTGGCCTTACTACCGGATTCACTCTTGCATGCATGCTCAATAATGCAGGTGGTGCATGGGATAACGCCAAAAAATATATCGAAAAGGGGAATTACGGTGGCAAAGGCAGTGAAGCCCATAAGGCAGGAGTCGTAGGTGATACTGTTGGAGACCCGTTTAAAGATACTTCAGGGCCTTCTCTGAATATTCTTATTAAGCTCATGACCATGGTATCGGTTGTCATGGCTGGTCTCACAGTCGCATACAGCATATTCGGATAACAGGGTGAATTATCCATTGCATATAACCGTCCCGCAATGAAATGCGGGGCGGTTTTTTTTTATTAATTTTACATGCTCAGGCAGAGAAACTATATATGCAATTACCAACTTTTAATGAAATAGCAGAGGCGCACGACAGAATAAGACCTTATATTCATAAGACGCCAGTACTGACATCTCAGCAGTTGAATTCAATATTCGGTGCAGAGCTGTTTTTCAAGTGTGAAAATTTCCAGAAGGTGGGTGCTTTCAAGTTCAGAGGAGCTACCAATGCAGTTCTTTCTCTAAGCCAGGATGAAAGGTCAAGAGGGGTAGTAACCCATTCATCAGGCAATCACGCGGCTGCACTCACTCACGCGGCAGTAAGCAGAGGGGTAAAAGCGTATATTGTAATGCCGGAAACCGCTCCGGTGGTGAAAAAGAATGCTGTAAAGGGATACGGAGCTGAAATTTCCTACTGTAAGCCAACACTGCAGGCCAGAGAGGAGACGGCTGACGCAATAATAGCACAAACCGGGGCAACCCTGATTCACGCTTATGATAATTATAATGTAATATGCGGACAGGGAACAGCCGCAAAAGAGCTGATGGAGGAGGTCAGTGATCTTGATATGGTGATTGCTCCGGTAGGTGGGGGAGGCTTGCTTAGTGGTACCTCAACTGCAGTAAAAGGTATGAATCCTGCAGTAAAAGTATTCGGTGCGGAACCAAAAAATGCTGACGACGCATGGAGATCCTTTACTACAGGAGTACTCGTTCCTTCAGTTAACCCTGCAACTGTGGCTGACGGACTCCTGACATCACTGAGTGAACGCACTTTCAACATCATAAGAAAAAATGTTGACGACATTTTCACAGTCAGTGAGGAGAGCATAATAGAATCGATGTTACTGGTGTGGGAGAGAATGAAAATAATAATTGAACCATCCTCAGCAACAGTACTTGCTGTGATAAAGGAGAATACCGGACTTTTTTCAGGTAAGAGGGCAGGCCTTATAATCAGCGGTGGCAATCTTGATTTCCGTAAACTGCCATTCTAGTCATTCATTACAAAACCTCCAATAACAGGGTAGTGGTCAGAATACTTTACCCCGATCACACTGAATGAAGTTGACTTTAGTTTGCTGTCATGCAGGATGTAATCAATTCGGTTTGGCGGATAATTACCTTTATAGGTAAAGCCGGCTCCATAGCCTGATTTCAAAAAACTGTCAGTAAGACCTTTTCTGATTCTCCTGTAGGAGTATGAAACCGGAGTATCATTGAAATCACCTGTTACCAATACCGGGTAGGGAGATGTTTCAATAAATGCCTTAAGCACATTTGCCTGTGCAGCCCTTTTTACAAAACCGTCTCTAAGGCTGGTGAATAGTCCTGCAAGCTCTGTTGCCCTTTGGTATTGATCTGCCAGCATATTGGCGATGAACGACCGCTCCATCTTCTCTAGCCTGAAGGATTGCAGATGGTTGTTGAATACCCTGAATGTGTCCTGTTCAATTATCAGGTCAGTATATATTGTCAGACCGGGTGAATCGGGATGGATTATTTCGCCCCTGCTGACAATTGGAAATCTGCTGAAGGTAGCGATACCATAGAAATTGCCCCGCCCCAGCACTGTCACCTTGATATGTGACTCTATATCCGATCCCATGGAAGTAGATAACAGATTATTCAATTTGCTCCATTCACTTCCGGTATAATACTCCTGAAGACACAGAATATCGGGCTTAAGATTGGCTACCAGATCTACAACTTTATTCTCGGTAGTTTCAGTGCCCGGAGCTTCATACCTGTTGAATAATCTTACATTGTAACTCATAAGTGTAAACAGGTGATCTTCACTGGCGACAGGTCGGGCCGGTCTCAGATAGTTACTGATGTGATTAAAACCAATAGCTATACTTATGACTGAAATCAGAGCATATAATCTTAAGTTCACGGCCCAGATCACGGCAAATAATATGTTTATTATCAGAAGATAAGGGTATAACAGTCCGAAAAAGGCAGGCAATATGAAGTCTTCAGGATTTATGTGTACTGCCAGATAAGAGATAAGCAGAGCCGACGCAAATATTATATTAACAGCAAGCAGTATATTTCTGAAAAGCTTTCTCATCTTTCCCGGTTTCATTATCTGCCCTGGCTTGCAGAGAAGAGCTTCTGTTTTTCCTCTTTCGTCAGGGAATCATATCCGCCTTTGCTAATCTTGTCGAGTATTCTGTTAATCTCCTCCTGGTTCTCTGCCTTCATTTTGTTATACTGGTAGTCATCCCTTGGAGGCTTTTTATGTTTTACCTTAAGCTTCTGCCGCGGCTTGAAGAGGGTAGCAAAGAAATCAATAATACGGTTTATACCCCTGCCAAGGTCGACACCCTTTCTCAGGTAAGAGGAGTATATAAACCCGAACATGGCACCTCCGATATGGGCAATTTTCCCTCCTGTGTTAACAGAGAAGTCAAATACTGATGTAAGCAGAAAGATTATAAGAGCTACGTATTTAAGTCTGATCCTTCCTATCAGAAACAGATGTATCTCATATTCAGGAACCCAGGCTGATATTGCTATCACAATGGCCATCACCGAAGCTGAAGCCCCCAGGGCGATTGAAACAGGCAGGGTAGTACTGAATGCCGGTATGATATTAAAGAAGGAGATGTATAGCAATGCCCCTGATAATCCTCCCAACAGATATACAGCAACAAGTTTTCTCTGATCGAGATAATGCATAAAAATTTTTCCAAACCAGTAAAGCCACAACAGGTTGAAGAGGAGGTGGATAAAGCCCTGGTGAAGGAACATATAGGTAAAGGGTGTCCAGAACCTTGTTGCCAGTGATGGAATATACGCCGGCACTGCAAGAAAACCCAGGAATTTTTCGATCATTGCCGGTGATGAGGCCAGTACGCCGGTCATTTCTATGATTTTGACAACAAGAAAGACAGCTCCATTTATGTATAGCAGCTTCGTCAGGTTGTTACCGTGCCTGAAAGTTGCCTTTATCTCATCCCAGATACCCATTAATACAATGTTTTAGTTGTTTTCCTCCAAATCCTGATCAGGATATAACCGAAGATCATTCCTCCCAGGTGAGCCGCATGTGCTACATTACTCCCCGGTTGAGTGACAGCCAGATATAATTCAATGGCTCCGTAGGCCATAACAAAGTACTTGGCCTTTATGGGTATTGGCGGAAACAGCAGCATAAGCCTGGTATTCGGGAACAGAACCCCGAAGGCCAGCAGAATGCCGAATACAGCTCCTGAAGCACCCACTGTCGGCGTATATAGTATCAGCTGCAACTGACGCATAACCTCATTGGTGAATACTCTCCCGGAGTTGAAATAGGCAAGGCCGTCATCAAGAACCATCTGCAGTTGCTGCGGAGAGATCTCATTCATTACCCTGCTGTATTGATACCAAATTACTGCCTCATGCACCAGTGCGGCACCAACGCCGCTAACAAAGTAATAGATCAGGAACCGCTTCGGACCCCATACCGATTCCAGCACCCTTCCGAACATAAAGAGAGCAAACATATTGAAAAACAGGTGAGTAAAGCCTCCATGCATAAACATGTGAGATATTAGCTGCACCGGCCTGAAGAGCTCTGATTTCGGGAAATGAAGGCCAAGGTATTCAGTCAGTCTTATGTTAAATACATTGTCAGCGGTAAAGTCGGCCAGCAGCATAAAAAGATTGAGCAGTAAAAGATTTTTTACTACCGGTGGCAGCCCGAACATTCCTCTTGTTGAACCAATCATCATTCTGTTTTTGTTATGAGTTTTATATTGAACAATTTGCGGGCCAAAGAGGCCATAAGGTCTTTATGGTCGACAAATTGGCAGATTATTTCTGGCTGAATTTCCTGTCAATTTCATCAATTGGTGTTATTATGATAACAGGTTTTCCTGTTGGCGAATAGTTTGGTGCAGTACATGCAAAAAGCCGGTCAAAGAGCTCTTCCATTTCAGGGCCGGAAAGGCCTCTTCCGTATGGTATTGCCGATGCTCTTGCCAGTGAAGCTGCCATCTTCTCCTGTTCCCCCAACGATGGATCAGTAAGTGTATCGCGATATCCGGCTATGAAGGCATCTATGATAGTTCCGATCTCTCCCGGCGGAATATTGCCCGGGTGACCGTTAACAGTTATTGTTGTGGGATTAAGCATAGAGATGTCATAACCAATCTGTTCAAGGTCAGCCTTCAGATCCTCGATTATCAGCATCTCTTCCCTGTTTAGTTCAACTGTAACCGGAAAGATAGTCTTCTGAACCGGCTTTTCACCAGATTTCAGGGTGGCGAGGTATTCTTCAAACAGTATTCTCTCATGTGCCCTCCTCTGATCGATTATCATAAGGCCTGATTTGACAGGAGTAAGGATATACCTGTTTTTAAGGTTAAAGAAATTACGGTTTACAGCCGGAGCTTCACTTTCACCACCCGGCACTCCGGCTGATCCCTCTTTTCTGAAGAGGCTCTCTGTTCTGCCCGGGTGCCATTGTGGCGGGTTATCCACTCCCATCATCGTCATGTGCGCTTTATATGCATCTTCGCTGTCGAATGGATTGTAAGCACTGTCTATACGTATTTCAGGCTGATTGGGGAACCCATGGTGACCCTCAGGAACAGGGATTTCAATTCCGCTTTCAGGACCGAAATCGAGAGAGGGACCAACGTTGAACCGTCCCAATGATTCACGTACAGTTGCGTGAATGATCTGCCATATTGATCGTTCATCCTCAAATTTTATCTCTGTCTTTGTAGGATGTATGTTAACATCGATTGAAGCCGGGTCGGTGTTGATATAAATAAAATATGAAGGGGTTGTATCAGGAGCCAGTATGTTGTGATACGCTTCAGTGACGGCCTTATGAAAGTAACCGTGCCTCATAAACCTGCCGTTTACAAAGAAAAACTGTTCTCCGCTACCCTTACGGGCGAATTCAGGTTTGCCTATATAGCCTGATAGGGTTGCTATACTTGTTTCAGCTGAGATGTTCACCAGACTCTGATTCATGTTTTTGCCGAAAATGCCGCTTATCCTTTGACGGTAGTTGCTTTCCGGAAGGGAGTATAGTTCATTTTCGTTATGTGTAAGGGAAAACCTTATGTCAGGGTGAGCCAGGGCTATTTTCTGAAACTCATTTATTATGTGACGGAATTCAGTACCATCTGTCTTGAGGAATTTTCTTCGTGCAGGAACATTATAAAACAGGTTTTTTACCGAGAATACAGACCCGCCAGGAGACCCGCATGGTTCCTGTACCTCCACTTTCGACCCGGCTATCCTGATAAAAGTGCCAGCATCGTCATCATGCCTGCCTGTCTTCAGTTCAACCATTGCTACAGCCGCAATTGATGCAAGCGCTTCACCCCTGAAACCTTTGGTGGAGATGGAAAAGAGATCGGCGGCGCTGCTTATCTTCGAAGTAGCATGTCTTTCGAAAGCCAGCCTGGCATCAGTCTCTGACATCCCGTAGCCGTTGTCAATGACCTGTATAAGTGTCTTGCCGGCATCACGTATTACGACTTTAATATCCGAAGCCCCTGCATCGACTGAGTTTTCCATCAGCTCTTTAACAACAGAAGCGGGTCTTTGTATAACTTCCCCTGCTGCTATCTGGTTCGCTACTGAATCGGGCAGTAATTTAATTACATCGGGCATGCAGAAAAGATTTATAATCGCCAGAAGATGTAAAGCAGGAGCAAAAGTACAAGAAGAATCAGGACGATGCGTACAGATGTATTACGCTGAAATCTCTCCTGTTTCGTAACGAACTTCGGATTGAATGACCCACGACGTATGGCAGATTTCCTTTGTGTCTGCATTTCACCGTTTTCTTCTGCGTTTTTCTCCTCCTCATTTATTCCCAACTCCTCTTTGATCCGTCTGATACGCTCCTCACGTTCCTCCTTTTCCTGGTCGTAATACCTTGGAACATACTTGAAATGCCTGGGTTTATTCATTCTGAAAAAACTTGGAATAGCCATATTTTTCCCTCTGGTTTTTGGCAAAAGTACTATTTTTTTTGCCATTTATCAGATTAATGAGCTAACTTACATACTGCTTAATAAGTAAGCATGATATTTCCATGAAACGTGAAATGATATGAAAACCAGAATCTTAAAATACATGGTTGTCGCTCTGGCATTCATATTTTCAGGATGCTCAGATGGAGAGGTGCTTAAGGTAGTTACCCTGAATATAAGGTTTGACAATCAGGGCGACAGCCTTAATGCGTGGCCCAACCGTGCTGATTATGTAGCTGAGTTTCTTAACCGGGAACAACCTGATATCATCGGATTACAGGAGGTGCTGTGGCATCAGTATGAGTACCTTACTGAAGAGATGAAGGGTTACGGGTCGGTAGCTGCCGGCAGGGATGATGGTCAGATGAACGGTGAGATGTGCCCGCTCTTTTATCGCTCAGACAGGTATGAGATGATTGAAAGTGGTACCTTCTGGTTGTCTGAGACACCCGATATGCCCGGCAGTAAAGGTCCGGGAGCTGCTCTTCCCCGCATTGTGACATGGGCTCATATAAAAGAAAAGTCATCAGGCCGGAAGATGCATTTTTTCAATACACACTTCAGCCATATCTCAGATTCAGCAAGACGGATGAGTGCCATGATTCTTTCAGGAGCTGTAAGAAACATTGCCGGCGAAGGATTTTACATTGTTGCAGGAGACTTTAACCTTCTGCCTGATAGCAGGGCATATGAGGTGCTCACCGGAGAGGGAACACTATGGCATGTTCTTTATGATTCTTATAACTTGTCTGATAGCCTTCCGCAAGGACCTGAATATACCTATAACGGGTTCAGTGACAAACCTGGTGCGGGACGCATTGACTACATTTTTGTGCCGGCGGCAACAAAAGTACTTTCTCACACCACTGTTGTTGCAAAGAGAGGCGATCTGTTCATCTCCGATCACTGGCCGGTTGTGGTAAAAATACTCTGGTAGACGACTCTGATAAAGTATTTATCAGGTTACATCATATTCTCTTCCTGTAGCTCCAGACAGCCAGAGATGTAAATACAATGGCAATAAGAGTAAGAGATTTTAGCTCAGCAGCAATATCTGAGATTCCCGATCCTTTGAGCATTACCATTCTGTTTATTCGCATGAGATGTGCTACAGGATTAACAATATTGAATTTGCGGGCCCAATCAGGCATGCTTTCGGCAGGAGTGAAGATACCGCTCATCAGTATAAAGATCATGGTGAAGAAGAAGGCAATGAACATGAACTGCTGCTGGGTGTCAGAGAAAGTTGAAATGAAAAGGGCCAGTCCCAGTAATCCTGTCATAAAAATAACAGCTCCGAGGAACATAGTCAGCAAACTACCCTCAAATGGTATATTGAAAGCAATCTTCCCTATAATAAGACCCAGTGAGAGGTCAGCCAGACCTATTATTAGAAATGGTATCATCTTCGATATTATAAGCTGGTATTTGCCTACCGGAGTTACATTTATCTGTTCAATGGTGCCGCTCTCCTTCTCCTTTACCATGTTAAGCCCTGAAAGAAGGAAGCTGATGGCAGTAACAAGAATTACCAGTATTCCGGGAAGCATGTAATACTTATAGTCAAGCATATTGTTGTACCAGAACCTGTTTGAAACAGTTATTGCAGGTGGGGGTATTTGCAGCTCCGTAAGGTCTGGCGTTACTGTAATGGCCATATTGTAGTCGCGTATAACAGCGTTCAGATATGACCAGGATAGCTGAGCCCCTACTGCATTGATGGCATTAACTATAACCTGCAGTCTGCCTACACCTCCGTTGGTAATCTCTTTTTCAAAGCCTGCAGGAAAAGTGATTATGACATCACACCCATCACTGTGCATCACCTGCTCAGCCCGGGCTGCAGATTCTGCATAACCCTCGATTATGAAAAATTCTGAACTGCCAAGCCTGTTAATAAGACCCCGGCTTGTCTGTGAAAGGTCATTATCTACCACTGCTATTCTTACATTTTTTATCTCGAATGTAACTGCCGGCACGAGTATCAGCATCTGAAGCAAAGGGACAATAAACACAGCTCTTAAGATCAGGCTGTTGCGACCTATCTGGCTAAATTCCTTTCTTATGAGACAGAGTATGGTTCTCATATCTTCATCTGTTTATTCAAGTCTCGATTTGAACTTTCTTAAGCTGATACCTATAAAAAGCATGGTAGCCCCTGCAAGGAAGAGCGTCTCGCGCCAGATATCACTCAGTCCGCTTCCCTTAATCATGATACTTTTAATAATAACAACAAACCAGCGCGGTGGAAGTATAAAGCTTACATAGTCATAAATCACCGGCATATGCTCTATAGGATAGATGAATCCTGATAGCAGCAGAGACGGCAGCAACAATCCCAGAAAAGAAATAAATATTGCCTGTTGCATTGTTGACGCCATAGTAGATATCATTATGCCAAGGGAGAGACCCATAAGAATGTAAAGCATGCACTCTGCAAGAAGCAGTGCCAGGCTTCCTTTTACCGGCAAGCGGAATACAAACCATGACAGTAGCAGAATTACGATAACATTGATAAAGGAAAGCAGGAAATAGGGCGCCACCTTACCAAGTATTATCTGCACCGGTTTCAGGGGTGATACCAGCAGTACCTCCATGGTTCCAATCTCTTTTTCCCGGGTTATTGTAACTGAAGTCATCAGTGCGCATACCAGAATAAGTATCAGTGTTATGACACCGGGGACGAACATATAGTGACTGCTCATTTCCTGGTTGTACATCATTCTGACTTCGGGTATTACCGGAATGCGGAATATTACCTTTTCAGTTGCTATTTCCATTATGCAGTCGTTTATTATGGCAGAAGCATAACTGGTTACCAGGCTTGCCACATTGGGTTCAGATCCGTCTGCAATTATGGCAATGTCGGCTACTCCTTCAGAGGTCAGTCTTCTGCTGAAGTTATCGCCATAAGTAATCACCGCTTTTACATCGCCGGCCTTGAAAAGAGCATCAATCTCTGATTCTGACTGAAGTTCAGTCTCGAGGTGAAAAAAACCGGAGGCCATCAATTGTGCCGTTATGCTCCGGGTAATTTCATCCTTTGAATTATCGAGTATCCCTATTCCTGCCTCTTTAAGGTCGTTTGTCACTACATAACCGAAAAGAATTATCTGCGTTGCGGGGATGCCAAATAGTATTATCAGGGTTCTGTAATCCCGGAATATATGGAGGAACTCTTTTCTTACAAATCCCAGGAACCTTTTCATACTGCATCCGTTTTTGCCGGGCGGGCAATTTTCACGAAGACCTCATCAACTGATGAAGCATTCCATTTTTCTCTGAGAGCGGCAGGGGTATCAAGAGCTACAATTCTGCCGGCACTCATCACTGAAACCCTGTCACAGTACTCCGCCTCATCCATATAGTGAGTGGTAACAAAAACTGTTATTCCCGAAGCAGAGGCCTCGTAGATAAGTTCCCAGAAGTTGCGCCTCGTAACCGGGTCAACTCCGCCGGTTGGTTCATCAAGGAATACTATGGAGGGTTTATGAAATATGGCGGCTGAGAATGCAAGCTTTTGCTTGTACCCCGTAGGCAGCCTTCCGATTAATGTGTCACGAAACCTTATGAAATCAAGTTTCCGGAGCAGTTCTTCCGTCCGGTATCGTATATCGCCCCTGCTCATGCCATATATGCCACCATACAATAAGATGTTCTCTCTTACGGTGAGATCCTCATAAAGGGAGAATTTCTGGCTCATGTAGCCTATATTCCTCTTTATCTGTTCACTCTGCCTGTAGACATCAAAGCCTGCCACAAAAGCATCCCCGGAGGTAGGCCTCGATAGCCCGCATAGTATCCTGATAGCAGTTGTTTTCCCGGCTCCGTTAGCACCAAGGAATCCGAAAATTTCACCACGCTTCACATCAAAGGAAAGCCTGTCATTGGCAGTGAAGGAACCAAATCTTTTAACAAGGTCTCTGACAATTATGATGCTGTCATTCATATATCTTCCCCCCGCTCATTAGTTGCAGGAACCGGTCCTCTACAGTTGGTTCAGCAGGTTTTATTGAGAAGCCTTTAATGTTGAGAGCTGTCATATACCCTATTAGTCCAGCAGTCTCTCTCTCTTCACTGAATGTTACATGAGCTGAATCGCCGAAAGGATATGCCGTGAGTGTATACTTCCATTTGCGAAGGGCATTAAGCAGCAAATATGTGTCTTCTGCAGTAGCGTGCCATAAGGTTCCTTCAAATCTCTCCTTAATCGTACCGGGTTTACCGCTTTCAAGAATTCTGCCATCCTGCATCAGGACGATGGTGTCACATCGTGTAGCCTCGTCCATATAAGGTGTAGATACCATTACGGTTATTCCGTTCTCTTTGATTGAACCCAGCAACTCCCAGAACTCCCTGCGTGAAACAGCGTCTACGCCGGTTGTGGGTTCGTCGAGAATTATCAGTGATGGCCTGTGTATCAGGGCACATGACAATGCCAGCTTCTGTTTCATTCCCCCTGAAAGCTTACCCGCAGGCCTGTCTCTGAAAGGTTCAATGTGTTCGTAGATATCTTTTATCAGGTCGTAATTCTTTAATACAGTCGTTCCGAATACTGTTGCATAAAACTCAAGATTCTCCCGGACGGTCAGATCCTGGTAGAGACTAAACCTGCCAGGCATGTAGCCTGTTACTTTTCTTAAATTCCGGAAGTCTTTGACACTATCGTAACCGAACAGAGTCATGTTTCCTTCATCAGGTATAAGAAGGGTTGCTGCAATTCTGAACAGTGTGGTCTTGCCGGTACCGTCAGGCCCTATGAAGCCTGCTACCGCAGCTTCAGGAATTTCAAACGAAATCTCTTTCAGCGCTCTTAAAGGTCCGAATGATTTACTGATTCCACAGGCAGAGACCGCGATACACATTTCTTTAACAGAGTTTTTGTTAATTGCCTTATTTGATGAATATGACTTCCCCTGGCATTCCCGTTCGTATGAAACCGTCGTTTTTTACCTCTATGGTGACACCATATACCAGGTTTACCCTTTCATCTTTTGTCTGAATGATCTTAGGTGTGAATTCTGCCTTTGGTGAGATTGTTGCTATCAGTCCTTCGTAATATCTGTAACCTTTTTCTCCTTCATCAACACGTACGCTGCATATAGCTCCCGGTTGTGCCAGCCCAAGCTGTGCACCACTTACCCAGGCTTTAAGCTTCATGGTATTCAGATCAGCAATTTTCACCAGCGGTTTACCCTGGGCAGTTATCTCGCCCTCTTCAGTATACCTGGTGAGTATTGTTCCCGATGCAGGTGATTTAACATAGCATCGTGATATTTGTTCTTCAATCTGCAGCAACCTTGCTTTCATCACACTTATTTCAGTTTCCGTAGCAGCAGCCTGCGAATTGTTGGCTTCTGCCTGACGAAGCAGTACCGATTTTTGTCCTGTCAGATCATCAAGCTGCTTCTGTGTAGCTGCCTGATCACTGAGCATCTTTTCGGTTCTTTCAATGTTGACATCCAGGTTGGTAACCTGCTGACTTATAACATTGTTTTGTGATCTAAGTGCCTTTGCCTTTGCGGAAATGGCAGAAATGCCTGCCTCAATCTCTATCCTCTGAAGATGAGGCATTATGGTATCAATTACAGCCACAATATCTCCCTTCTCAATTATTGATCCCTCCCGAGCATTAATGTATATTACCTTTCCTCCCGATTCGGAAGAAATCATTGTCTCGGTTGCCTCAAAATTGCCCCATGCGTCTGCACCGGTATCCTTTTCCCTGCAGGATATGGGTATTATACTAAGAAGCAGTAGCAGAATGATAGTCGTGTTTTTCATAACGGTGCTATTTGAGTTCATTTCCGGTCAGAAACAGAAATTCATAATTGGCCTTTACAAGGTTTATCTTCTTTATTTCAAGGTTGATAAGTGCTTCCCTTTCCTGATTTGCAGCTATCAGATATTCTGATGAGGTAAGTGTCCCGTTGCTTAACCTCGAGGACATGACAGCAGTAATGCTGCTCCTTAGTTCTGCTATTTCCTTTAACCTGACTATCGATTCCTGAAGGGTTTCTATCTCAGCCCTCTTGCCCTCAATTATCAGAATCAGCTTCAATTCTGCATCATTTTTTCTTGCAGTGGTTATATCCCTTCTTATATTCAGTATTTCTCTTTCATTTCGAGTTTTGTCCCAGTCGTAAATATTCCAGCGCAGTGTTGCACCCGCGATGAAAAAAGGTTCTGCTGTGTCGCTGAAGAAATTGTTTCCAGGGGGTTTCCCGTAACCGAAAGTGGCGAAACCGTATGCCTTCGGTCTTCTGCCCGCCGCCAAAAGCTTCTCTCCGGCATCCAGCTTGCTGACTGTGAGGTCAAAAAGTTCTAATTCCGGCCTTTTAATATCTGATGTTTCATTAAAAAATATGTCACCCTGACCGTTGCCGTAGAGAAGCCGGGTTGTTTCTGTGATCGTTGTTCCGGTAATTTCACCAAGAATATTCCTCAGTGCCTTCTGCATATTGCGGTTTTCAGCTGCCTGCTGTTGAAGCTTCAGCTTTTCTGCTATCAGTATGTCATTATCGGCTTGTGTCAGTACTCCTGATCCTGTTGCCGAAGCAACAGCCTTTGCCTGTGAATCAATTGTCTCAATAAATGTATTGATCAGCCTGTATTGCTGATCGAGCAGGACGATACCGAAATAGTTAGCCAGCACCTGCTCTTTAATGGAATAGATTTCTATTTTAGAAAGTTGCTGGCTGATCTTCAGAGCCACCTCTTCATTGCGAACAAGCTCGCGTGTCATACCCCCGTCGTATAGCAACTGGCTTACATCGAGTGTAAACCGGTATTGAGCATTAGGTACAGGAGCAATGGCATCAGCAAGACCCGGCACTGGTATACCTGAAAGTGTACTGCCAAGGTCAGCCACATCGGAATTATACAACACCGAGGCACCTGCATCAGCAACAGGCATCCAGGCTCTCCTGAGTATCTGTGATGAGAGGTCGCTTATGGCCGCATATCTCTCTTTTTCCCCCGCAAGCTTATGGTTGGTGGTTGCCTTCTCAAGGCATTCTGACAATGTAAGCGATTCCTGGGAGAACAACCCTGAAGCCGTTGAAAGCAGAAGCAGGAAAAGTGTTATATGTCTGATACTATTCATTCTGGTCATGATTTTGAGATGTAAGAAAACCTATTACAAATCTTGAGGCAAACTCTTTTCGCTCTTCCAGATAAGTCTCAAATGAGATCCCATTCTTCTCCAAAATAGGAGAGAGTAGATTTCTGGCTGCAAACGGAAATACTGTTATTGCAATTGCCGTTGTTACAAGTTGTGGGACATCAGCAGGATTTATGTGCATCTTTCTGTTGTTGTATATGATTGAGCCTGTGGAAATATCTTTCCAGACAGTATTCCAAAGTGCATGGTAATTGATCCTCTCAATCAGTTTTTTCATTCTGTCAGGACTCCGGTTTATTTCGGAAAGTATAAAGAGCGGAAGTCCGGGATTTGCCCTCAGAAAGTCAATATGTTCTGAGAAAAAATGCCTTATCTTCTCTTCGAAGGGCAGATCACGGGAAAAAATCTGTGCAAATTTCATAAATATCAATTCGGCCAGATCATCAAAAACAGCACTGAACAGCTTCTCTTTAGTGCGGAAATAGTAATGCAGCAGAGATTTGTTTATACCTGCCATGTCGGCTATCTCCTGCATCCTTGCCCCTTCCATTCCCCTCTCTGCAAACACTGCTTTGGCAGCTTCAAATATCTTCTCCTCAGTTTGCTTGTCTTTTTTCATGTGTTGATCACGTGGTTTAATCAATAAGTTTAACCAAATGGTCAAATTTATAAACTATTTTTTTATCTGAAAAATTTCCGATGTAATATTTTTATTAATAAAAAAACCTGCACCGGCAGTTTAGCTGGCCGATGCAGGTTCAATATCAAGTCCGGCAGGTTTTCTGTTATCTCAGGACCTTTACTTTGACATGAGAGGGGTATTGGTTATTGTAATAGATTCTGTGGGTTGCCTTTTGGAAATCCTCTTCCGTGCACTCATATATGTTGACAAATTTCTGAGGGTTTCTGTCAACCAGGGGGAACCACGAATTCTGCACCTGGATCATAATACGGTGTCCTTTTTTGAATGTATGGGCTACATCCGGGATTTCGTATGTTACCTCCGTTATTGTATTTGGTTTGAAGGGTTCGGGTTTTTCAAAGCTGTTTCTATATCTTCCCCTGAGCACTTCTCCTCTTACGAGCATCTGATATCCTCCAAGGGGTACTTTTACTTCTTCTCCTTCACCGGCAGTCTTGTCAGGCGGGAAAACATCAATAAGTTTGACCACATAGTCGGCGTCGGTACCGGTAGTTGACACGAACAGGTTGGCTGTCAGGGGGCCGGTAATGGTGACATCTTCAGTAAGTACATCTGTCTGGTATACCATTACATCGGGTCGTCTTGAGGCGAATCTCTGGTCGTCTGTCATATATTCTGCCGTTCTGCGTGTATGAACAGCCTGTGTATATGGGACGGGTTTCATAGGATCGGAGACATATTCATCGTAGCCGGTTTTCCCCGGCCATGGCTCGAAACCGAGTTTTCCCGATGGGTAAAAATAGAGGTTTTTTTCGACAGCATCTTCAGGCGGCCAGGAATCAAATTCATTCCATTCGTTTGATCCGGTAATAAAAATAGCAGCTTCCGGGAATTCAGGATTACCTTTTCCCTTCAGGTAATAGTTGAAAAACTGCTGTTCGAGCCTGATAAACTTTTCATTGGCATCTACTCCCCAATAGATGTTGCCGACGTTGGTTCCCTCACCAAAGGCCCAATGGCCGTGAGACCACGGACCCATTACAAGGAAATTCCGCAACGACGGCGGATTTTGATTTTCAATGGCCTTGTATGTATGAAGTGCACCGTAAAGGTCTTCGGCATCGAACCAGCCTCCTACCGTCATTACTGCCGGGGTGACGTTCTTCAGGTGAGGCCTGGGGTCTCTTGATTTCCAGAAGTAGTTATAGTCAGGATTGGCAAATGCATCATTCCAGAATTTTATACTGTCTCCGAAGAATTTGGGTGAAATGTTCCTGATAGCACCCAGTGAAAGAAAAAATTCATAGTTGTCAGGCACCGGCCATTTGAAACCGGGGAAGCCCTGTCTGGTCGGGCTTCTGAACTGATGTCCCGTACTGTAGAAGAAGCTAAAGCAATCGAGCAGGAAGAAAGCACCGTTGTGGTGAAAGTCGTCCCCGATAAACCAGTCTGTGACAGGAGCCTGGGGCGAAACAGCCTTTACCGCAGGGTGAGCGTTTATCAGTCCCATCGTGGAATAGAAACCAGGGTATGAGATGCCGAAGATGCCTACATTGCCATTGTTATTGGCTACATTCTTAACGAGCCATTCGACGGTGTCCCAGGTGTCAGTGGTCTCATCGATGTCGTTAACATCTGTCTTGTTGGGAATAACTGGTCGAATATCCTCATATACTCCCTCACTCATATATCTGCCCCTGACATCCTGAAAAACCATAATATATTCATCATCAGTATACCGGCCATAAACCTGCATGAAGAAATTAAAATTGCCGGGTCCGGCCGGTTCAATATTATAAGGGGTGCGGTTAAGGAGTATCGGAGAGGGGCCTGACGGGTTCAGGGGAGTATATATTGAGGTGAACAATCTTACTCCATCTCTCATGGTGATGTACACCTCTTCCTTTTTGTACTTCTTCATCAGCGATCCTAGACTGTGTGGGTCTGGCTCGACAGGTTCCCTCGTAAAATTGAGCGTCAGCTTTTGTCCTCCCTGTTCAAATGATCCTTTAATTATGGTATAAGAACTGTTTACCTCTCCCTTGTAGGTAAAGCCGGCTCCTGCATGTGTGAAACTAAAGGCGGGGAACTCAAAGGTGGTTGTGGTGGAGGGAATGCCAAACACATTTTGGTCTGGACTGTCCCATGTTGATGTATAACCATCTTCAGCTGATGCCACATGGAGTGTCAGTCTGAGTTGGATACCCTGTACGTCAACGACTCCGTACCAGTCACCTGTTATTGTCTGTGCTTTGATGCCCGATAAGCAGACTATCAGCATCATGGCAGTGAGTACTGCTTTCTTAATTGAAATAATTTGTTTCATGAATTCTTTGGTTTTAATGTTCAGAAGTTTCTCTAGCGCACTGCATAACCAACGAAGATGGTAAATACTGCATCGCTCTGATTTGACGTTCTGTTTCGATAAAAGTTACAGCCTGAAACCAATAATCAAAACTAATCATTTAATTATCGATTGTCAAGCCGTCATGGCAGGGTTTGCGCAGCCTCCATTTTGTTTCACCCCCGACAATTTCCTATATTTGTTATGGCCAGGGCCGGTATAAACTGAAATATTGAGCTTATGAGACAGATAAAGATATTCCTAAGTGTAATTTTACTGATCCTGATTCTGATATTTAGTTTTCAGAATCTGGGGATCATGACTGTTAAGTTGTTTAACTGGAGCCTTTCACTTCCCAAAGCACTGGTCATTATCCTTGCATACATTCTGGGTATGATGACAGGGGGAATGCTGGTATCACTGTTTCGTGCACTCTTATCATCAACAGTTGCAAGAGAAGAGGAACCCCATTTGTCATGATACCAGTAATTCGGGATACCAGCGGGTGGCAGAATATCTGGAAACCAAATAAGTGTTAAAACAACACTTACGTAATATTTTTTATGTAACTTGCAGTATGTATTAAAGAATAGGCGGCATAGTATCGGCTTTAATTATTAAATATCAATATTATGAGGAAAGGAATTGTTAAGACACTGGCATCACTGTTGATGGTGGTTGCCGTACTTTTTACCTGGTCATGCGGAGGGTCTCTGAAAGAGTTTCCCGGACCGATAGATCCGCAGGTTGTTCAGGATCAGGATGACATGACATGGGATGACTACAGGCCCATTCCCGGTATTAACTGGGCTGATCCGTCGCTAAAGCCGGAGCGTGAGTTTAAGATGGCGCTGGTTGCGGTTGATTTTTCCGATCAGCCGTTTGTAATTACTCAGCCGAAGCATTCAGATCTTTTCGGGAATCCGCAGGTTGACCCGATCAGCAGGGATGAGGTTCCTCAGTTTTATGCTGATTTCTGGCTTAAGCCGAATGAGTACAATTACGGGCAAACGATTAACGGCTACTGGATGGAGCAGTCGAGGGGTAAATTCGGGATAACGGTACTTGAGCCTTTTGGTCCTTACCGGATGCCACGACCTCACTGGGCTTATGGTCTTAACGAACACAGGCAGAATGACCAGACACCTGACGGAAGCATTGCACGCTATCGTATGGAGCGTGATGTAGATTCACTGTGGAGGGCAGACAAGGGCGACATAAAGTCAGATTATGATGCTATTCTCAGGATTTATGCGGGTTATGATGAGACCGGAGTATGGCAGGAGTTTGGTGAGATGAAGTTTCAGACGAAAGATGACATACCACCCGAGTGGGGAAATCCCAATCCGGAAATGCCCCGCTGGGTTCCGACAAGATATGTAGAGTGGACTTCATGGAAGGCAGGGCAGATGCAGTGGGGCCTTTCCTCTATCAGGCAGGGGGAGAATTCGGGTACTATAACTCATGAACTTGGGCACTTTGCTTTCAGGATAGGAGACAACAACAATAATCCGTATGTTCAGCCTTACAGGCGGGCCGGTTCTGGTACCTGGGACATGATGGACCGTGGTTGCTTCAACGGTCCTGGCGGTCCTCATATGAGGTGGGTGGTTCCTCCCGCCCAGGGTGCCGCCATGCCTGCCGGGCTCATGCTCAGGAACAGGATGGTTAATGGCTTTATCACAGAGGATGATGTTATTACCCTCAGCCGTACGGGCCTGGCGGAGACAGGTCTGGCTGTGGCTGAAATAACCGCTCGTGCCGTTGAACCGCTTCCGGGCACATTTGCAGGGTTGATTGTAAGGCTTGACGGAGAGGAACCTCATGACAGGACACCATGGGAAGACCCGGCCGAGAATCCATTATCACAGGGTCTACCTACCTTCAACTTTTTCTCGATGGAGGTGGTACAGAGAATAGGTTATGATTCATTCTGTCCTGACAACGGAGTTCTGCTTGCCAAGAACAAAGACAGGGAAGGACGCAACGGAGGTCCCAACCAGTTCAACAGTTTCAACTGGGTAATTGATGCACATCCTGAAGATATAAACATGGTAGATTTCGTTAAGCCTGACGGCACTCCGGTGATGAGGACCATTGCCGATTACAGGCAGCTTAACGATGCTCTTTTTCATGCAGGCCTTAATTCGGGCAGTAAGTTCGAATTTATTGACAACGATAATGCCCTTCATTTCTATGTAATTGATCTTAAGCGCAATGATGATGATATTATGACTTATACCGTTGGTGTGCGATCAACTGAAGAGGCAAGCGGAAGAATACGTTCCTTTACATTGACGGAGCCACGGGTGTCAGGTATAGGACAGAATATCTCAAAGGTTGATTTTGTAATTAGCAATAACGACCCTGCCGGAGAAATAGACGCTTCTTTACATAAGGTTAAGGATGCGGCGCTATGGCTTGCGAATGATATTTACAGACTCAGGGTATCAGTCACGGGAGAGGGCTGGGAAGCAATGCTGCTTAATGAGCTATGCACACTGAAGCCCGGAGAGTCATCACAAATACCTGTATATATTAAACCTCCGGCAGAGAAAGGCAGCAGTGCCACTATTACCCTGACGGCGGTTTCAGAGAGCGACCCGTCGGTTATCAGGGAAGCAGTGGTGACCGTTAAAAACTGACCAGGGTTACGCAAAAATTATTTGGGCAGGCAGCAGTATTCGGTTACTGCTGCCTCTTTTTTGGTGCATTTCTTGGAAATGACCATCGCAGATAATACTTTTGACGATGTGAACTTACGATATGACAAACCTGAGGGTCGCCTAAACCGTTGTTTACTTCCGGCTCATACTAATTTTTTTCCGATGATACGTTTATTGATTGTTTTGATTCTGACTTTATTTTCTACTGCCACTCTGAAATCCCAGTTCCTTTATCTGACAGAGTTAGTGAATTTTGTAACCGGTACCGATATGGAATCGACAGCAGAAAAGCTTAGTTCAGGAAACTGGTCACTCATTGATACCGAGACAGATGAGGCTAATGGTGTCAGGTTTGATGCGTGGTCATACGGAATTGACTATTCAGAGTATTATGATGAGTATTCCTCCGTAACACCTGCCTATCTTAATCTGATATCACGTGAAGGGACGGTGACCGGTCTATACTATACTGTTTTTGAGTTTGACCTCTATAACCGGATATTCAGCTCTTTAAAGGATAACGGTTTCAGGAAGGACAGATCGAAGGAATTCAGGGATTCTGAAGTTAACGTCTACACTGACGGACGTTTATTATTGATGTTTAATGCAGAGGAGGTAACACCTGAGGAAGACCCTGAGTCTTCGTACACCGCATATACGATTTACCTTGCTGACAGGTCTCAGGGTCTTACAGAAGGAGGAGACGGACCGCGGCAGGAGTTTTATCCTACAGGTGAATTGCTGGCGGAGTATACCCTGAGGGCTGGAGAGCCTCACGGCGTTGTGAAAGTATACGATCAGAAGGGTCATGTTGTTCAGGAAGCTAATTACCGCGACGGTGAGCTTCACGGTACACGTAAGTTTTGGTTCCCCTCTGTTGACCAGAATACCGGATTGCCGATTGAAGAGGCGGGGGAGCTGTACCTGGTGTCGAATTATTCAGGTGGTCTTCAGCACGGAACGGAGACGTGGTATTATCAGGCAGGTTATGAGAGCTTCCCGTGTGAGAAAACTGACAGCACCGGGGCTGTAGTTGCAGATACCTGCAGAATGCTTGTGATTACCAGAGAGAAGGAGATAATCAACTATCGCAATGACATGCTTCACGGCGAATACATTAAATATGATGAAAAGGGGGAGGTCGTAAGCAAGGGTCGTTACAAGAAGGGCATGATGGTTGGTAAATGGTACAACAAGCCTGAGGAGGACGATATTTAAGGTGTAAAAAATACATTTATTAGGTTTTTTTTGTATTTTAGCAGAAGTTGTATCAATGCAGGTTTATGCTGACATGGCATATGAGGTCTGAACTTACACTTCTGTCAATTACTGCTGCTGCAGTTGCCTCTCCGTTACAGGGTCAGAGCCCTGAATCTTGGAGCAGGCCCAACATACTCTTTATTACCACTGATTATCATGCCGGGGCTGATGTGCCCTGGGAGACACCAGGACTGCATATGCCTGCGCTTGAAGGACTTGCATCGGAGGGTGTTGTTTTCAACAGGCACTACTGCACGGCTCCCATTTCGATGCCCGCAAGGTATACTTTGATTACTGGTATGTATCCTCATTATCATGGTCAATGGGATAATCAGGCGAGGTGGATACCTGAGGGGACTCCGACGATGATTGAGCTGCTCAGGGAGAGCGGCTACATGACAGCAGCTGTTGGCAAGATGCACTTTCACCCGTGGGACAGGGATGCGGGGTATGATATATGGATATCGGCTGAGCGCAAAGGCAATTCGGCAGCCGACACGGTTCGGAAGGATGATTATTCTCGACACCTGGCTGCGGCTGGGTTGTCGAGAGCCAGCTACCTTAACCTTCAGGGCAGTGACGAGATATACGGAGTTTATGACTGGCCCTTTGCCGATTCGCTGCATATTGATCATTATGTGGGAACCCAGGCCACCAGACTCATAGAGAAGATTGGAGAGTCGCCCTGGTTCCTTTGGGTGTCGTTCAATGGTCCGCATAATCCCTGGGATCCGCCGGAGCGCTATTCCCGGATGTATATGGAGAGGAATATGCCCGGAGCCCTGTGGAGAGAGGGAGGACTTAAACAGCAACCCTACGACTATACAGACCTGAGGTATAACTATACCAGGAGGGTTGTAGATCTTATTGATGAATTTCCTCAGAATCGTGATAATTATATAAGGCGAATCAGGGCCGGGCATTACGGCGGACTTACTTTTATTGATGAGCAGTTGGGCCATATCATTGAGTCGCTACGGCGCAGCGGACAACTTGAAAATACAATTATTGTATTTACAGGTGACCACGGGGCTTCGCTGGGAGACCATGACCTTATACATAAAGGGACACATTTTGAGCGGTCGGCAAGGGTTCCAATGGTAGTATGGTTTGGAAATAGTCCTGGCCAAAGGAGTATCGATTCATACTCATCTCATGTTGATATACTCCCCACTTTTCTCGAATTGGCCGGAGTCGATATCCCCGGGTCTCTGGAGGGAATAAGCCTTCTTCCGGTTATAAGGGGAGAGGAGGCGGGTTCTGACCATGCATTCATTGAAATCAGGAATAACTACAGCAGGATAAGTGACGAATACATTTTTGCCTTGTTTCCCTCAACTCGTCAGGAAGTTCTTGTCGACCGCAGTAACGATAGCGGTGAGTACAATAACCTGGCAGGTATGCCGGAGTACAGTCATATAACCGACAGTCTCAGAAAGCTGCTGTACAACTTTTGGCCGGCGATAGAAAAGAAAATGTCAGAGGGGCGTTTCCTTGAGCCGCTTCCCCTTGCTCTTAGCCTCGGCGACAGTGCACAAAGCCGCCAGGCTGCTACTCCCTATATCGGCGGCAAACCGTTCACCCTCAATATTGACTGCACAGTTGAAGAAGGTGCGTCAGGAATACTGGCTTCGTTTCATCAGGGAGCACTTCATGCTTTTGAAGTAAGGGTTGATAAGGGGAAAATCCATGCCGGTATCAGGAGGTTCGGGAAAAACAGCGTATACCAGGTGAGACAGTCACTGACAGAAGGTAACAACGCTATTGAGATCACGATAACGTCAGATGGTGTTATGAGTGTTTCAGTCAACGGGCGCAGGGCGCAGCGATTCATCACCACCTGGCCGATGCCGGTGCAGCCCGGTTCGGAGCATTATCTTAACGGTCAGTGGTTCAGTGGCATGGAGCCACCACAGCGCTTTGTTCCGGTAATAGGCAGTCTGCCCCGGAGTCTGAGAAGTGGGATCCTGAATACTTCTATGGGGCTTACAATTTCACAGAAATGAAATAGCTTCTTATGATTGCATTGCCTTCATTCAACATGGTGTTGATTGATTGCATGGCTGAAATGATTTCAGAAAAGCGAGGTTGATTATTCAGATGATTTTACTATCTTGGTAAGGCATTTCCTTTAGTCTCTAATTTCATATGTTACCGTTATGCTGGTAAAGACTTATACCGGTGCGGTGATCGGGATTGAATCCGTTACGATTACCGTTGAGGTGAATACCTCGCAGGGTGTCAGGTTTTTTCTTGTAGGATTGCCTGACGTTGCCGTGAAGGAGAGTCAGCAGAGGATAGAATCGGCGATGAGGACTCTGGGTTACCGTTGGCCGGGCAGGCAGGTGGTAATCAATCTTGCCCCTGCAGACATCAGGAAGGAGGGTTCTTCGTTTGATCTGCCGCTTGCCGTTGGCATACTAGCTTCAGATGAGAAGATACTGACTTTCAATGGTGAAGATTTTATGTTGGTGGGAGAACTCTCTCTTGACGGCTCAATAAAACCGGTCAGGGGAATACTTCCCATTACACTTCGGGCACGCGATGACGGTTTTAAGGGTATTATCGTACCTGCCGCAAATGCAATGGAAGCAGCAGTAGTCGATGGTATTGATGTATATGGGATGTCTTCGCTGGCTGAGGTGATAGATTTCTTCAACGGGTACCGTACTTTTGATCCGGTACGTATTGACATGGCTTCTTTTTTCGAATCAGAAGCAAACCGTTATGATATAGATTTTTCGGATGTCAGGGGTCAGGAGAGCGTTAAGCGTGCCCTCGAGGTTGCCGCTGCCGGAAGCCATAACCTGATTATGGTGGGTGCTCCCGGTTCAGGTAAGACAATGTTAGCCAGAAGGTTAACTACGATAGTTCCGCCGCTGACGCTGAATGAAGCCCTGGAGACCACTAAGATACACAGCGTTGCCGGTAAGCTCGATGGTAAAACGTCGATTATGGTAAGCCGCCCGTTTCGCAGTCCGCACCATACAATATCTGATGTGGCGCTGGTAGGAGGCGGCTCCTACCCGCAACCGGGCGAGATATCACTTGCCCATAACGGGGTACTGTTCCTTGATGAGTTGCCCGAATTCAGGCGTACTGTAATGGAAGTTATGAGGCAGCCGCTGGAGGACAGGACTATTACCATCTCAAGGGCAAAATTCTCAGTTGTCTTTCCCGCCAGCGTAATGCTTGTAGCAGCTATGAACCCCTGTCCCTGCGGGTTTTATAACCATCCGTCACGCGATTGTGTCTGTCCTCCTGGGCTGGTGCAGAAGTATCTCAGCAGGGTCTCGGGTCCGCTGCTCGACAGAATCGATATGCACATTGAGGTAGTACCTGTAGTTTTTGATAATATAGCGGGAGGAAACAAAACTGAGACTTCCGCGGCAGTCAGGGAGAGGGTTGTTAAGGCCAGAAGGATACAACAGGAACGATTCAGGGATAATCCCGGAGTGTACAGTAATGCCCAAATGAATACCAGGTTGCAACGTAAGTATTGTAATATCTCGGAACAAGCCACCAGGTTGCTTAAGAGTGCCATGGAGATACGCGGCCTCTCTGCCAGGGCTTATGATCGAATACTTAAGGTGTCAAGAACCATTGCTGATCTTGACAATGCAGATACAATAGGTGCGGAACATATCTCAGAAGCTATAAACTACCGCAATCTCGACCGTGAGGGGTGGGCGGGTTGAAAAATTATTTTAACTGCCAGGGTTGTGTCTGTAATTATTATCTATATTTATAGACTGATTTTGACTTACCTGATCACTGGTGCATGGACTTCACACGCAGGATACGTGACAGAATGATGCGCAACCGCATAATGTTTGTCTACCGCGGAATAGTTACCAACGTTAACTCACTGTCACTTCTGATGCTTCTGGAAAGAGAGATGGAAAGCAGTGAGTTTGGATTTACAGGACGCAAACGCCTATTTATGTTTGTTCTTGAATCCCTGCAGAATATCTCGCGTCATACGAGCCGGAATGACTATGCGAGAATGTCGGTTGTCGCCTATTCAAAGACAGAAAACGGTTATAGTGTTGCTACCGGTAATGTGATGGATGCTGACAACGTACCTGATCTGAGAAAGAGACTAAGACAGATTAATCGTCTGGACCCGAAAGATGTGAGGTCAGTCTACAGGAAGATGCTTGAGTCAGCTGAGCTCAGCAATAAGGGAGGCGCCGGTCTGGGCCTGATGGAGATGGCAAAGAAAACCGGCAACAAACTCGATTATGATTTTATCAAACTTGACGACAATTACTACTATTATGTTCTGAGCAAGACGGTTGATTCGGCCGGGACAGGCATAAACAGTAAACCTGAGGGAAAGAAATTCAGTGGCCGTACAATACATGGCTTTGAGAAGCTGTTGTCTGCAAACAATGTCTACATGGTATGGTCGAACCATATTACGCCCGATGTCGGTAAAGAGATGCTCTCGTTTACTGAGACAAAACTAAAGGAAGATGAGGTTGACTCAGGAACCAAACGAAAGGTCTTCAGCATCCTGGTGGAAATACTTGAGAACATAGCTAAGTACAGTCCGGGTAAAAGCTCTGAAAAGAAATATGGGATGCCTGTAGCGGTTATCAAGATGGAAGGGGAATCTTTTTATGTCACTACGGGTAACCTGATCAGAAACAGTAAAATTAAAAACCTGAAATCAAAGCTTGATCATGTAAACAGTTTTGACAGGGACGGTCTGAAGGAATATTACCGTGAGCAGCTTGCAAAACAGAAGAGCGGTACCGACAGTACCGGCAACATGGGCCTGATAGATATAGCCAGGAAGTCGGGCAACAAGCTTGAGTACGCCTTCGACAGGGTCAACAATTTATATTCGTATTATATTCTGAAGGTAAAAGTTGAGGATCAGGATAATTGATCGATAACAACAAGCTTTAGTTCCTTCCCATCCCACTCCGCATAAGAACCTCCTGAAATCCAGTCCCCCAAAAAAACAATGGTACTCCCGCCGGCCAGCTCGTATTTCATTGCAAGGTGCCTGTGTCCGAATATAAAGTAATCGATATTTTTTTCGCTGGAGACCGAATTTGCAAATCTCACCAGGTCTTCCCTTTCGTCTCCCATAAACGGAGTGTGCACCCCCTTGCCAAGCCGGCTTCCCAGCGACCATCTGTGTCCCACAGCAACACCTATCCGAGGGTGCAGTGCCGACCACATTCCCTGTATCACCCGGTTCCTGAAAAGCCAGAGCAGTAACCTGTAACCTGTTTCGGTGGAACCGAGGCCTTCTCCATGAGCCAGAAGGAATCGTTTGCCGTCAAACTCGCGCTCCACTATTCCCCTGTTTATTGTCACTCCGCATTCTGATGACAGGTAATCGCCAACCCACATATCATGGTTGCCGGTAAAAAAATGAACCGGGATGCCGGAATCGGTAACCGACGCAACGGCACCCAGAAACCTTGTAAAACCTTTTGGGACTACCAGACGGTATTCCCACCAGAAGTCGAAAATATCGCCCAGCAGAAATATCTCAGAGGCATCGGTGGCAGCGGTCTCAAGCCATTTAACAATCCTTCTCTCTCTCTCTGAAGGATCGCTTCCGGATTTCAACCCCAGATGAAAATCAGAAGCAAAGTATATTTTAGCCCGATTATGCAATTTACGGTTATCGTCCAAACAGTTGTTCAAGCTTGATAGAGAGAGTCCTTCCGAATAGATTCGTCCCGATAATCTCTCCCTCCTTGTCATAAAGATAATTGGCAGGCAACGACTGAACGTTGTAGATATAGGCATATTTCAGGTTTGCCGGGTCATCTTCACGCACACTTATCCATGGAAGTTCATCGAACCTGACTGCAGCCTTCCACTTATCTTCATCAGTATCAATATTTATCTGATATATTTCAAACCCCCTCCTGTTGTATGTTTTGTAAAGCTCCTTCAGTTCAAGATTGTTGCGTATGCAGTCTGGTGATTCTGTCGACCAGAAAGACACCAGTACATATTTACCCCTCAGCGATGAAAGAGCTATTCTCCTGCCATTGATATCGGTGAGATCGGGATTCAGCTCTGAAGGCTCCATCTCTTCAACCATGCGGCTGAACTGTCTCATTTGCATATTCCTGATTTCCCTGTTTAAATCCTCTCCCATTGCTTTTACCTGTTGTGATGAAGGGTACTTTACGGAAAGGGTGTCGGTAAGGAGTTTCATAAGCTGAAGATCACGCGTTTCATAAAGAACGTACGATTCTTCATTGAATTTCTGGTATACTGCCATAATTGAAGAAAGAGACCCGAGGTTCTTTAATATGAAGTCAATACTGAAGTTCCTCTGTTCGTTTATTACATCAACTACTTTAGCTTCTATTGAGTCTGCCACATGCTGCCTGGCCGGATCTTCAACTACTTCATCGTGTGCCTTCCTCAACGAGTCAAGCTTGTACCTGGTACTGCGCAGCCTGGCATCAAGCAGCCTGATCTTCTCTGAATCCTCAGATCCGGTAATCTCATAATTGTTATGCAGTGGCTGGCCTTTGAAACCAACAGATATCCTGTCTCCGGGGTGAACCACAAGCGTGATGAACTCTGTAGAGGAGTAGCCTGCCTGAATAAAGTCTGGCTGCTTTGACGAGAACCTGAATCTGAAACTGCCGTTGCGGCTGATTTTTACAGAATCGAGCAGTTCGGTTTTGTCAACGCCCACTCTCCACAGCTTCATATGCTCCCCTTTCGGGTTTTCAATGGTCCCGCTGATTACGACTGTATTGCTATTCCGGCATCCTGCTGCAAAAAGAGTGATCAGCAAGATTAAAAAGTACCTTTGAGGCATGACCCTGGTCAAAGTTTAGTTTTGGTTCATTACATTCTCTAGCGTGCTGATGAGCTGCTCTCCCCTAAGATTTGTTTCAATTATTCTACCCTCTTTATCGAGCAGCAGATTGAACGGGATGGCTTCAATACTATAGAGAGGTACAACAACGGAATTCCAGTACATTACATCGCTGACATGTATCCATCTTCCCAGTTTGTCTTCTTCTATTCCCTTAATCCATTCTTCCCTTGACCTGTCGAGGCTAACCTGAAATATTTCAAAACCCTTGCTGTGGAACATATCATATGCCTTGTTAAGGAACGGACTCTCTTTACGACAAGGCGGACACCACGCAGCCCAGAAGTCCAGTAAAACCACCTTGCCTCTTGTTGAAGACAACTTTATGGTATCACCGTCAACTGATGGTAATGCTATCTCAGGTGCAAATTCACCCGCAGAGGAGGTATTGGCTGATGCTTCTGCACCTGCCATCGCAAGTTTCATTTCACTTACCTGATCGTGAAAGTATTTCACCGGTTCAGAGTCGGGATACAGAGAGTATAATATTGAGTCCACCTTCAGAAAATACTCAAAGTTGTCAGCAGGATGGAGTATCGGAGCTCCCGGGGTAAGTTGCTGGTATAGTGCCAGAAGAGATGCGAGTGATGTTGGATTGTCATCGATATATCTTCTTGTATACTCCTCCATCTGGTCGATTATGGCAAATGCTCTTTCATCGAGTTCGGTAATGATGTTTTCAAGATCAGGATTGTCAAGATTCTGCATATAAGTGTCCTGTAACTCCTGAAGCGCTGTTATTGCTGCTCGCAGTTCCTTGTTATACTGCATCATCAACTCTGTTCCTGTTGCTCCTGAAAGCTTTGACGGCACATTTAGTGAATCATAATCTGCTTCAATTTTAAGGTGTTCACCCGGATCGATAAGTATTGTCAGGAAACTTGTGTTTGTTACTTTCATCATGTAGAATACCGGACTCTCTGATTTTCTGCTAAACCTGAACTCTCCCTCACTGCTTATCAATACTGAATCTACAGTCTCAATGGCATCAGCCTTTAGTTCGTCAAGGTAAACATAAGCATCTGCTGGTGCTCCGGTTATTTTTCCTGAGATCATATGTGAACTATTCTTGCAGCCAACGGCAGCAATCACAATCAGCGTAAGAAGTAAGATACTGTTTTTCATTATTTTTCTGTTTTTATGAAGTGCAAATATAGCCATTTTGAAACACTTACTATTCCACGAGGCTTCTAAATTCTTGCTCCAAAACGGATACCATTATCAACTGTATCTGTTTTCAATTTATTTTCTGTTTACTTTGCATAATAGTTCAAAAAGTGTTAATTTTTAGAACAATTAAAATCAGCTAATTAGTCGCATAATATGGGGTATGTTATTTTCGATAAATCGCAGGTAGTCAATTTGGAATACTCATTGACGAGGGAGATAGTCAGAACGAACAGGGCAGGTTCATATTCGTCTACTACAATAGTGGGGTGCAATACCAGAAAATATCATGGCCTGCTGGTCTGTCCGGTCGCAGCCTTCGGAAACGAACGACATGTGCTTTTGTCATCTCTTGATCTCACGGTTATACAGAATGACAAATCATTTAATACCGGTGTGAGGAAATATGGCGGAGAATACTATAATCCGAAAGGGCATAAGTATATTGAAGATTTCAACATTGAATATATACCGATGATGACCTTTAGGGTCGGTAATGTTTTGCTTCGTCAGGAAAGACTGCTTGTTCATTATGAGGAGCAACTGCTTTACAGGTATACCATTCTCGAGGCTGCTGAACCATTAAAGCTCCAGATAAGACCTTTTCTTGCTTTCCGCAGTATTCACGGCCTGACAAGGGCTAACATGGCTGCAGACACAAGGGTTGGTATAGTGAAAAACGGGATCAACATATGTCTCTATGAGGGATTCCCGACACTGAATATGCAACTCTCCTCCAGGGCAGAATTTGTTCAGATGCCAGACTGGTACCGCGGTGTGGAGTATATTGAAGAAAAAAAGAGAGGATACGATTATAGTGAAGATCTCTTCAACCCGGGATTCTTTGAGGTAAAAGCCAAACAGGGGGATGTTATACTCTTCTCTGCCTCAACCAGGGAGGAGAATCCTTCAGGTCTTAAAACCAAGTTCACCAAAACAATCGGGAGGAAGGTGCCAAGGGACAGTTTCAGGCATTGTCTTGAGAATGCTTCCCAGCAGTTTATTGAAAAGCATGGCGATTCAACACTTATAATAGCCGGATACCCCTGGTTTGGGGCTTGGGGCAGGGATACATTCATAGCGCTGCCGGGAATTGCCCTTGGAAGAAAAAGAGAA
This sequence comes from uncultured Rikenellaceae bacterium, assembly GCA_964568875.1. Classification (GTDB taxonomy): domain Bacteria; phylum Bacteroidota; class Bacteroidia; order Bacteroidales; family VadinHA17; genus SLNP01. The sequence goes on from CAZMSH010000005.1 coordinate 83,452, forward strand.
GGTTTCTATGAAGATGTTCTAAACACGCAGGTTTCACGAATGAAAGACGGACT
>CAZMSH010000005.1:83604-123768 GCA_964568875.1 uncultured Rikenellaceae bacterium
TGGATGGATGCCGTTGTTGACGGTACTCCGGTTACTCCCCGTGGAGGCTATGCCGTTGAGATAAACGCTCTTTGGTACAATGCGGTATGCTATACCCTGGAACTGGCAAAAAAAGCCGGTGACCGCAAGTTTGTGAAGGAATATGAAAAGTTACCCTCTCTTATTTCCAATTCATTCCTCTCTCTCTTCTGGAATGAAGAGAAAGGTATGCTGGCTGATTATGTCAGTGATGAAGAGGGACCAGACTTTTCTGTAAGACCTAATATGGTAATTGCAACTTCACTGCCTTATTCCATGCTTGATGCCGGTCAGATGAAGAGCCTGCTTGACAGGGCAGCTTCAGAACTTCTGACCCCGCGGGGCTTAAGGTCACTTAGTCCAAATAATGAAAAATATGTCGGGACCTATTGTGGTAACCAGAAAGAGAGGGACAGAGCCTATCACCAGGGAACCGTATGGCCATGGCTTATTGGCCCCTTCTGTGACGGATGGCTGAGGGTCTATGGTAATTCAGGCAGAGAAAAGGTAAGGAAACTGATAATGCGATTCGAGGAGGTTATGACAGAGCACGGCGTTACGACAATCTCTGAGATTTATGACGGTGATCCGCCCCATCAGGCCAGGGGAGCAATCTCTCAGGCGTGGAGTGTAGGTGAGATACTCAGGATTTTTACTTTGATTGAAAAAAATAACTAATACCGGCGGTTATGAGAGTGCTCATGTTCGGATGGGAATTCCCACCACATATTTCGGGAGGCTTGGGGACAGCAAGCTATGGCCTTACCAAGGGGATGGCTTCCCTCGGTAGCGTTGGGGTGATATTTGTGGTGCCCAAAGCCTGGGGTGATGAGGATCAGGGCGTTGTCAGGCTGGTAGGTGCCAATAATATCCCGGTTGCATTTAAAACAATAAACTATGCCGGCATAAAGAAAAGTGTAAACAAATTGGAGGTAGAATCACGCATTATCCCTTATACCGACCCCGAAGAGTACTGGAAATACACAAGGACTGAGGCAGATGAAAGAAAGATTTTAGTGACTACCGATGATAAGGGCAGAATTGAATTTACAGGGAAGTACGGCCTTTCACTGATGGAGGAAATCAGAAAATACGCTATTGTTGCCTCAGTGATAGCAACTGAATATGATTTTGAGATCATTCATGCTCATGACTGGCTGGCTTATCCGGCAGGGATTGCTGCCGCCAGGGCATCGGGTAAACCTCTTGTAATCCATGTACATGCAACAGACTTTGACAGGAGTGGCGGCAATGTAAATCCTGAAGTATATGCAATAGAAAAGAGCGGGATGGAATTTGCTGACAAGATCATTACCGTAAGTAACCTTACCCGTGAAATTGTTATCAATAAATATGGAATCGACCCCGGGAAGGTAGTTACAGTATATAATGCCGTCGATCAGGTTGAACACCCTGAAAGCTCTTCATGGCAAAAAGGCTTTGACGATAAGGTGGTGACTTTTCTTGGAAGGATTACGATGCAGAAAGGACCGGAATATTTCATCGAAGCGGCACACCGTGTTCTGAAAGTCATGAAGAATGTAAGGTTTGTGATGGCCGGGTCTGGCGATATGATGGATAGGATGATAAGGCGTGCAGCTGCACTCCATATTACAGACAGATTCCATTTTACAGGGTTCCTTCGCGGAAACGATGTATTCAGAATGCTGGCCCTGAGTGATGTATATATTATGCCTTCGGTGTCAGAGCCTTTTGGGATATCTCCCCTGGAAGCAATGCAGTCGAATGTTCCGGTAATCATCAGCAAACAGTCTGGTGTTGCAGAGATACTTACACACGCCGTTAAGGTGGATTTCTGGGATATTGACGCCATGGCCGATGCCATTTACGGAATCCTTAACTACCCTGCTCTTTCACGAATGTTTATAAAGAACGGCAGGGAGGAGGTTATCGCCCTGAAGTGGGAAAACTCTGCAAGACAGGTAAGGAAAGTGTACAAGGAAGTATTGAAAAGTAAAATAACATGAGATATCATGAAGCAAAGTTCGAATAAAGCAATCTGCCTGCACTTTGTCGTTCATCAGCCATTCAGGTTGAAGAGATACAGGTTTTTTGACCTTGGTAATGATCACTATTATTATGATGATTACACCAATGAGTCTATTATGAGAAGAATAGCATCAAGGTGTTATCTGCCTGCCAACAAGATTATTCTTGACCTTATAAATAAGCATAAGGGGAAGTTCAGAACGGCATTTTCGATAAGCGGACTGGCTCTTGACCAGATGCAGCTTTATGCTCCGGAAGTAATTGATTCATTCAGGGAACTGGCCGAAACGGGATGTGTTGAGTTCCTGGCAGAAACAGATTCACACTCCCTGGCATCGCTAAAAAGCAGAGAGGAATTTGAAAGGCAGGTAAACCTCCACATGTCCAAGATGAGGTCACTCTTCAGTGTGGAACCAACTGCTTTCAGGAATACCGAGATGATCTATTCAGATGAGATAGGTTCATGGATAGCTGATATGGGATTCAGGGTTACACTAACCGAGGGAGCCAAGCACATACTGGGATGGAAGAGCCCCAACTTTGTCTACTGTAACTCCATCAATCCCAGGCTGAAGGTGCTGCTTCGCAATTTTGTGCTTAGTGATGACATTGCTTTCAGGTTTTCAAACAGGGGCTGGTGCGAATGGCCGCTTACAGCTTCAAAATATGCAGGATGGATTAAGCAGACAGCATCATCAGGTGAAGTGGTTAATCTGTTTGTCGACTATGAGACTTTTGGGGAGCATCAGGTAAAGGAGACAGGTATTATGGATTTTCTGACCCATTTTCCTGCTGCAATTTTTAAGTCAACACCATTCACGTTCATGACACCCACAGAGATCGGGGATAATTATCAGCCTGTGGCGGCAGTGCAGGTTCCTTCTCCTATTTCATGGGCCGACGAGGAGCGAGACCTGACTGCATGGCTGGGGAATGAGCTGCAGACGGCGGCTTTCAGTAAACTGTATGAGCTGTCGGAGAGGATAAATACATGTGCCGGCGAGGAACTAAAGAAAGACTGGGTATATTTGCAGTCGAGTGATCACTTCTATTACATGAGCACTAAGTTCTTCTCCGACGGGTCGGTTCACGCTTACTTCAATCCATACGAGACTCCATATGACGCCTTTATGAATTATATGAATATTCTGAGCGATTTTGAGTTGCGTATTAATCTCGAGACACCGTGCAGTGAACAAAATATATTGTCGCAGAAGCTGAGAGAGTCGGCCAGGGAAAAGGATGCGTTGATTGAAAAGCTTCAGAAAGAGATAGAGGTTTTGAGAAGGAATTCTTCAGCTGTCAAAGTTGTGAAAAAGCCATCACGGGGCAAGGCCGCTCCGGGAAACTCAGAGAAAAAAGCCGGTAAGATATCGGTTAAGGCCACGACTTCCGTGAGTGCGAAAAGCAAAACGAAGAAGTCAGCAAAGTGAGTAATAATAATCTGGAAAGGAAAAAGTGAAGATGAAGCCTGATTTTTTGTTTGAAACCAGCTGGGAGATTTGTAATAAGGTTGGCGGGATACACACCGTTATATCAACCAAAGCCCTCAATATTGTAAATGAGCTGGGGAATAATTATATACTTATAGGACCTGATGTTTGGCGTGAAGATATCAGGAACCCGGAGTTCATTCCTGATGATACTCTTTTTGCTGCCTGGAAGGAAATGGCTAATAATGAGGGTCTAAGGGTTAAGACGGGGAGGTGGAACATTGCAGGAAAGCCAATTGTCATGCTTCTGGACTTCACACCCTATTTTGGTCAGCAGAACGAGATATTTGCCAAGTTCTGGGAGACATATAAACTTGACAGCATCTCGGGTCAGTGGGATTATGTTGAGCCGGCACTTTTCGGGTATGCAGCAGGTAAGCTCATAGCCAGTTTTACCTCCTTTTACCGGGAAAGTCAGTCGATAGTAGCTCAGTTTCATGAATGGATGACCGGTACGGGAGTATTGTACCTCAAAGAGAATGCACCCTGGGTGGCAACCTCATTTACAACCCATGCAACTGTGCTGGGCCGTTCCATTGCCGGCAACAACAGGCCTCTGTATGGCAAAATGAAGCAGTATGTACCATCTCAGGTAGCACTTGAATTCAATGTTACGGCAAAGCAGTCACTTGAAAAGCTCAGCGCAGCCGAGGCAGATGTCTTTACAACAGTAAGTGGCATAACCTCGAAGGAATGCGCCCACTTTCTTGGCAAGGAGGTTAACTATGTTACGCCTAATGGCTTTGAGGATTCATTTGTGCCACCTGCTTCAGAGTTTGGGACGAAAAGAGAAACGGCAAGGAAAAAACTATTTGGTGTTGCAGAGGCTGTACTTGGCTACTCGCCATCTTCAGATGCACTATTGCTTGCCCTGAGCGGAAGATATGAATTCCGAAACAAGGGGGTAGATATCTTTATCGATTCACTGGGCTGTCTCAATAGTGACACCAGCCTCGGTAAGGAGATAATAGCCTTTATACTTATGCCGGCATATCACTCCGGCCCCAGGGGCGAGATACAGTCAGCCCTGAATGACAGTAACTTTAAGAATCAGGGTGATAAGTATCTCACCCATGGATTGCATTATCCCGGCACAGACCCTGTGCTCTCCAAAATTGCATCCAATAAACTTACCAATGAATCCGGATCAAAAGTGAAGGTGATCTTTGTACCTTCCTACCTTAATGGTGATGATGGTATTTTCAATATAGCTTACTTTGACCTGCTTATAGGGTTCGACCTTAGTTGTTTTCCATCCTATTACGAACCATGGGGTTACACACCTCTGGAGAGTCTGATGTTTTCAATCCCTACTATTACAACTACACTGGCCGGATTCGGATTATGGGTTAAGACCCATTTTGAAGACCCCGGTAAAGGAATCGCAGTCATTGAAAGAACCGATGAGAATGAACAGGAGGTAATAGGTGAGATGTGCAGGTTCATAGCAGAATTTACACTTCTTTCTGCAGCAGGGGTTGAAGAAGCAAGGAGTAAGGCCCATGAGATATCAAGGATTGCGATGTGGGATACTCTTGTTGCTCATTATTTTGATGCTTATTCCTACGCTCTGGTTTCCTCTGAAGCCAGACGTTCAGAGCCAAGGGAGTTTGCAATCGCTCTTGCCGGCCAGGCAGGCGAAAGCAGGAAGCCCCACCAGGTACCGGTGTGGAAAGATATTTTTGTTCAGTCGGATGTGCCCGAGAGAATGGCATGTCTTAAAGAGATAGCCTGCAACCTGTGGTGGTCGTGGAATAATGAAGCAGAAAGTCTTTTCCAGAGAATGGACCCCTCGTTATGGGATTCATGCGGACATAATCCGAGACTACTTATCGAGAAGATTGATTACAGGAGGCTAAAGGTGCTCGCTGCAGATGAGGAGTTTATTGCAGAGATGGACAGGATTTACGGTATTTTCAGGGAGTATATGGACAGGCCTGATGATGCTTCAAAGCCACGGATTGCCTATTTTAGCATGGAATTCGGTATACATCATTGTCTGAAGATCTATTCGGGGGGACTTGGGATACTGGCAGGGGATTATCTTAAAGAAGCAAGTGATTCAAATGTGCCGCTGGTAGCTATCGGACTTCTTTACCGTTACGGCTACTTCAGGCAGAAGCTCGGACCGAAAGGAGAGCAGATAGCAATTTATGAAGCTGAGGATTTTTCAGAGCTCCCTCTCTGTCCGTTAAAAGATCATGATGATAATCAGTTGTCGGTCAGTCTTGTGTGGCCCGGAAGAAATGTAATCGCCAGGGTGTGGGAAGCAAAGATTGGAAAGGTGACTCTTTACCTTCTTGATACAGACTTTGATGAAAACAGTCCTGAAGACAGGTCTGTGACCCACCATCTCTACGGTGGTGATAATGAGAACAGGCTAAAGCAGGAACTGATACTGGGGATAGGAGGAATAAGGTTCCTCAGGAAGTTCGGCATAGAGCCTGATGTTTATCACAGCAACGAGGGGCATTCAGCCTTCATAGGCATGGAGAGACTTTTCCATCTGATAGAGGATAAGCATCTAAAATATGAAGAGGCCCTGGAGGTTGTGAGGTCTACAACACTTTTTACAACACACACACCGGTACCGGCCGGCCATGATTCATTCGACGAAGATCTGTTAAGGCGATATATATCTCATTATCATTCCCGCCTGAAGATTTCCTGGGACGAACTGATGGCATTGGGCAGGTGCAGGACAGAGCCAGAACGTAAGTTCAATATGAGTTACCTGGCAACAAGGTTGTCGCAACAGGTTAATGGAGTAAGCAAGCTCCACGGTGAGGTCTCCAGGGCAATGTTCAACAAGCTGTGGCCAGGTTATCTCAAGGAAGAGCTTCATGTCGGGCACGTGACAAATGGTGTTCATCATCCTACCTGGCTGGCACCACAATGGCGCGATGTCTATGAAGAGCTTACAGGGAAACGCTATTTTGACCAGACAGACCGGAGCCTGTGGGAAAAGATATATTCACTTGACGATAAGAGGGTATATGATATCAGGAGAGAGCTTAAAGCATCGTTGTTCAAGGCAATCAGGAGCCAGCTTCAGAGTGAAATGCTCGACAGGCATGTCAGTCCGAGAAAACTGCTGAACATAAGCACTCATCTTGATGAGAAAGTATTGACAATCGGATTTGCAAGAAGGTTCGCAACCTACAAGAGAGCTCACCTTCTCTTTACCGACCTTGACAGACTCGATGCCCTGGTAAATAATCCTGATAAACCGGTGCAGTTCATATATGCAGGCAAGGCACACCCTCAGGATGGAGGAGGACAGGGGCTAATACAACGTATTAATGAAATATCGCAGATGCCCAGGTTTACAGGAAAGATTCTCTTCCTCGAGAATTACAACATGGAACTTGCAAAGCTTCTGGTAAGAGGAGTTGACATCTGGCTTAACACTCCCACACGACCAATGGAAGCTTCAGGGACGAGCGGAGAGAAGGCTGTAATGAACGGTACCCTTCACTTTAGTGTTCTTGACGGTTGGTGGGTGGAAGGATTCAGGGCATTTGCCGGATGGGCCCTGCCCCAGAAAAGAACATTTGCCAATCAGACCCTTCAGGATGACATTGATGCCGAAACTATTTACAATATGCTTGAATATGAGATTGTGCCGGCATACTATTCCTTTAATGAACACAAGGTACCGGTGGAGTGGATAAGCCTGGTTAAAAACACCATGGTGAGAATAGCACCCGAGTTTACCATGAAGAGGATGCTTGATGACTATTTCGGGAGATACTATTTGCCACTCTGGAACCGCAGCCGTCGAATAATAGCCGATGAGTTTGCCATGGCAAAGGAGATGGCATCGTGGAAGGAGAAGATGGTAAAGGAATGGGACAATATTGAGATACTGTCATACAGTATTGACAAGCCTGAAGAGAACATATACAGGTCGGGAAGAAAATATACGGCAGAGGTGGTACTTGATGTTAATAACATCGAAGTCGAGCATGTTGGCGTAGAGTATGTTCTGACAAGGATGAAGACAACAGGAGAGTATGAATTTGTTGCCAGTGGCGAATTCAAGCCGGTAAGCTTCAAAAAAGGAAAATGTTTTTTCAGGGCTGAGCTGACACCCGAGAAGGCAGGTTCATTTTTCTATGGCATAAGAATATTTCCCAAACATAAGATGTTACCACATCGCCAGGATTTTCCGCTGCTGAGATGGATTGATTGAAATTATTAGCCATAAATATGTAAATCGTCAACTAAAAGTTTCCCGGTAAAGGGTAATATTTAATGTGTGGTTTTTCCTTGCTGCCGGGGACCAGTTATAGCTATTACAGAGGAACTTCCTGGAATATTGTATTTTTTGTTCTGATAAGATTCGGTAGAGCATATGGCAGGTTTATTTTATGCAAATATGAATTAGATATTCAGAATTGCATAAATGCACATTCTTTTTTCATAATTCAAACATAATAAAGAATATTTTGACAAGTTAAGACGATGTTCAACCCGGCAATTTCGAAAGGCCAGCGCGAACCAGTAGATCTGCAGCGCTGATTGCGGGAGTATGTTGTATGACACGCTGATATCGAGGGGTAAATGCCAATATATCAGATAGGTGGAATTCACAAAATAGAATCACAGGTAATTTGCCTTAAGAAAAGCTCAGAAAACCGTACTGCGGCTTCAATTATTTATTATAATTTGCATATCAGTTTAAGTGAATTGTCAATGCGGAATGTAATGGTCTGGTGCAAGAATGATAAAGAAGTTAAGTAATAGCAAGATGAAATGGAGAGTTAAAAATGGGTCTCCTTTTGGCACTTTTTTTTCACCTTTAGTTAAGGGAGCGTTTTCTTCAATTGAGAAAACGGGAAGAGGAAGCCAGTCCTTCACAGGGTCGGGAGCTTCCTCTTCGTACTCCCCTTGCTGTAAATACAGAAAGGAGGTAATGCGGCAAAGATAGAAATAAAACCAACGCCCCTTGTTTGCAGGTGATATTTGTGTGATGGTACTGGGACGTTATTATTTTGAATTATGAAAAAGATAATAAAAACAGTGATAGTGGCCAGCCTTGTATTGACAACCAGTTGCAATAGGAATACGCAGGTTGAACAAACAGGGCTTCTAAAGATAAGACTTGTGCCTGAGGAGATTGATACTATCCCTTTAGACTCAATTGTTCGAAATGTGAAGTATGTTGCTCTTGAAACAGGGCCAGATTGTCTTATAGAAAAGTACGATGATATTCAGATTGTGGCAGACAAAATTTTTGTTTCCAGTAACAGTGGAATGCAGCAGGCTATTTTTGTGTTTGATATGCAGGGTAGTTTCCTCTTTAAGATAGATGCCCATGGAAGGGGGCCGGGGGAGTATCTCCATGTCAGCTCTTTTATTGTAAATAGTTTAGAGGAGCAAGTTGTTGTTTTTGACCAGATTAGGGCATCAGTTTATGATTTTAATGGAGATTTCGTAAAAAGCCATGTATTCACTGGCATACATCCGGGAAATAATACCGTTCTCTTTTGTGGTCATTATTACTCTTATGCTCTGGACTTTTTGGCACAGACCAGAACCAATCCAGACCCTGACATCCTTTTCAATACCATTGCCCTATTTGACAGTACATTTAGTTTGATCTCCCACTCTTTGCCTCGTCGTAATCAGTTTATTCAATCAATGTATTTACATGATGATAAGAATATACTCATTAAGGGGAAGGAATCACTGTACATCTTTGACCACTATTCTGGGATTATAAATGAGGTTATTGGTAATGATTTAATACCAAGATACCAATTAGACTATGGTGAGCATGGGGTTTCAGAAAAGGAGATGGTACAGATCCTGAATCAGGAAAGTGGTAGCGATTATTTCTCGCACTTTCGAACGAATAATCTTTGTCTCCCTGCAAGTACCAGAATACATGTTGCAGGTGATTATTTCATAATTGTATCAACCATTGGGAGTAAGGTGTATTCGTTTATTTGCGAAAGAGTTCGCGGGAGATCATTTCTTATAAATGTTCGAGGCTCAATATGTCAGCTTGCTCCTTCATTACCCTTAATTAGGTCTGATGGCAATACCCTTTTTAGTGCTATTGCAGCATCTAACGTAGTAAATAAGCGAAAGATTTGCGACGGACGTGCAGTTGATGATAACAGTCCATTCAGAATGTCTGGATTGAATAGGATAGACTTAATTGAGCCTGATGACAATGCCATAATAGTCTTATTCGAGCTTAGGGATGACTTGAATGACTGGCTGGTTGATCGCTAATTACAATAAGACTATCGGTGTTTGTTTAATTTACTTAAAACCTGTAAATATGAAAAACGGTTTTTTAGATGGGATGAAACGATTTCTCGTAGCGGGCATAATCTTTATAATTGCTTGCGCCATTTCATTATTAGTATTTCTCACTGGGAAGGACGATACACCTGTTGCCATTGAAGAGATCACGAAACCAGAGATTAAATGGCTGGATATAAACGGGGGTACCTTCAAAATGGGTAGCGATGAACGGTTTGTATCAATGAATTACGAGAAACCTATTCGAGAGGTTGCAATTAGCCCTTTCAGAATGAGCCAGAATGAGATCACCTTTGCGCAATATGATCTTTTTTGCGATGCCACTGGCAGAGAGAAGCCTGATGATGAAGGCTGGGGCCGCGATAATCGGCCTGTAATAAACGTCACCTGGTACGATGCAGTTGCATTCGCTGATTGGATGGGTTGCCGTCTTCCAACAGAGGCTGAATGGGAGTATGCCGCAAGGGCCGGCACAAGGACTCAATTCTACACCGGAGAATGTATTACTACTGAACAGGCCAATTTTGATGGTACCAATCCTTTTTCTTCACCTGATGTTAGTTGCCCACCTGGGATTTTGAGAGCAAAGACTCTTCCCGTTGGAAGCTTCCTTCCCAATGCATGGGGTCTTTTTGATATGTCTGGCAATGTCAATGAATGGGTAAGTGACTGGTATGACGATTATCCCAACAGTTCAGAAACAGATCCATTAGGGCCTTCAGATGATAATCCAAGATCTGTAAATAAAGTTTATCGTGGAGGCTCGTGGGATTTACCGGCCAGGTTTCTCCGCAGTTCCAGCCGGATGGGGACTCCTCCCGAAAGAAAAGGAAATTCTTTGGGATTCAGGCTTGTGAAAAATTATGATTAACTGAGAAAAGAAAATAGCTGCTGGCAAATTAGTGGCGCTGTTTGGTGTTCTGATTCTTTCAGTTTCCTGCAGAGACAATCGGGCTGTTTTGAAAGGGTGCGCTCCATGCTATCCCAAATTCATTGAGTGGCATAAGCGAATGGAGCAATTATCTACTCCAGATAATTATACTGTGCAATTTATTATCAATGCACGACATTATGAGAACTTTCTTCGCAATGCTAACACCTACGGCGTGGTTGACGAGAGATATTTCCATGTTATGGACCCGGATAACAAGTTTATGATGGCTAACCTGGATGTTCCCCGTGCGATAATTGATCGATTAATCCTTATTAACAAAGACAACCGCATCAAAATCGTAGGTGAACCCTTTGCAAATGCCGACATGACAAAGGTATACCACATTGTAACGGGTGTTGACACGAAACATGCAGGTGAGTCAAAGTGGTAAAGCAGTGGACGAACAACCTTAAAGCAAACAATATGAGCACCAGCCTAAGAAAGCGAGTACTTACCTATGTTGTGCAGGCTCCGCACACCTGTTTTCAAATTGAAACAGGGGTAAAGGGGATTCAGGAATAAATATGTTGTATAACATACTGATAATGGGGGGGTAAGTGCCAGTATGACAGATCGATAGAGATGCCATGGCTTTTCGTATGCCCCTTGCCGGATGAAGATTTAATAAGTATCCTATTGCTGTATCAAGTTATGTTTGTAATTTTCGAATCAGTCAATGTCAACAACTGTTTTCATGAAACGTAATGGATTGCTGCAATTAATGTTACAAGTAATAGATATGATAGGCCTGATGGGAGGTGCTAACAGTACCACATCAGTCTTGTGTTGTTATAAATCATCAGGTACGGGAGCGTTTTCTTCTATGGAGAAAACGGGAAGAGGAAGCCATTCCTTCGTTGGGTCGGGAGCTTCCTCTTCGTACTCCCCTTGCTGTAAATACAGAAAGGAGGTAATGCGGCAAAGATAGGAAGAAAACGAAAACCCTCTGCTCCCCGGTGATTTTTGTGTAGATTTCTCAGTCTCGCCATCTGAGATCGGTAATGTAAGCCAGGGAACAAATTTCGTCCGGTGTAGGGTACTGGTGTTATTGCATCAGGGAAGTACCGGGTAGTTTAAACAACTTAAAACTGATTATTATGAAAAATTCAAAAGCAATATTGTTAGCGATTTGTGCGAGTGCCTTTGCCGTGCTCACTGTTGTCAACATAAGTCTGGCAAGTCCCAAATCAGTGGGTGATACCACCCTCAACATGCTTGAGATCATGACCCGTGCTTTCGATGAGAGTGAAGGCGGGGAGGGAACTCAAACTTGCTCTCCGAATGAATGTACTAGTCCTCCTGCGCTATGGATTAGTGGTAATAAACTTTCTGGATCTCCAAACTATGCTTATGTCGTTCATACTGCATGTGGGTTTAAAGGACTTAAAGCAAATATGCCATTAGGTGCGACTATAACAGCTGAATTTAAGAATTGTCTGGTAGGTTATGAGTACAATTGTATTACCAGCTGGGGTAACACATGCTGCCCTTCGATGATGAAGCACTGCTTCTATGGCTACGATTGTGGTGGGGGTGGTGGCGATCCAGCATAATGGAGTCTTCTCTTAGTTTTTACCACTAATAGGATGGATTATCTTGTGTTTGGATTGGTTATAGGGATTCTAATTATTTGATAATGATTATATTTCATGAACGCAATCCTTGTGTTCAATTAACCAGTCCATACACAATTTGATATTACAAACCAATCTAAAATCTAAAATGAAAGCCATATGCAATTATCGAAGATTATTGTAATTACAACTGTTTTATTTACAGCCCTTAGTTGCCACACCCGTGACTTTAATAAACCATTGAATGTTGATGCTATCAGTCTTGAGTACTCAGAATTGCCATTATTGCCAATCGATTCAGTAGTCACAAATGTAAGGTTCGTACGTCTTGAAACTAATACTGATTGCCTTATTGAGAGCTATGATGAAATTCAGATTGTTGACGATAGGATTTTTATCAGGTCTTCCAAAAGAAGCCAACAATCTCTCTTTGTTTTCGATATGGAAGGTAATCACCTTCTAACTATCAATGCGCAGGGTCGAGGACCTGGTGAGTATCTTGCTCTGAGAGGTTTTACAGTTAGTCCGGAGAGTAAGGAGATCTGCCTCCTTGACCTCGCTCAGGTTTTAATATATGATTATTGCGGAAGCCACCTTAGAAGCCACTCTTTTGATAAGTTAGGGCTTTTCCCATGCGATATTAGTCCTAGTCTCATAAGTTTTAACGGGTATTATTACATGATTGTAGAGACTTTTGAGACCAAGGGAATTGATCCTGTAAAAGGGTGGGGCACAGAGCTTATGGAAGACGATATGTTTAATCTTGTTGCGGTATTTGATAAGGATTGGAGACTTATATCTCGAACTTATCCTATACCACGGGAAAGGAGCGGGCAACACTATCGTTTTCAGCTTACAATTGGTAAACAGAATAGCGTATTTATAAGTGACGCTGGAAACCTTTGGTACCACTCTGTCTTTTCAGACTATCTCTATGAGGTAATTGACCATAAGTTTATACCTCAATTCAGGTTAGAGTATGGCCGGCATAAGATACCAGAGGAAAGCCGTAGAGAGGCAAGTAAAATTCATGAATCACAGGCTATGAATTACATTCATACCTTCTTTAATGGCAATTACGGATTTCCGGGAACACGATACTCTGTAAGAGACTCACAAATTCTACTGCAACCAACTATAGGAAGAGCGGAGCCGCTAATTCTGTTTGACAGGCGAACAAATAAGAGTCTTGTGCTTGCAATGACTCAAAGCGATGAAATAGGCAATATGGCAAATCTCTATCCAACATCGGGGATACAATCATATTATGGAGGTTTCTTCGGACATCTTCCCTCAGAAAGACATGTTTGGGTGAGAGACATGGGCAGAGAATATTGTAGGGAGAGTTTACTTTCTCCTCTTAACTTCCCAGAGTACGATCAGCTCACGAAAGAAGACAATGGGGTTATCCTGTTTTTTGAGCTTAAGAAAGGAATTAATTATTAGCGTTTTATGAAGAAACCTGATAGGATAATTAAGAGGTGCAATTCTAGTTGCTAACTAATAATTCGGTTTTAATAGAATCAAGAAGATGTATTTACTTAATTATTCCTAGCGAAGACTTAGCCCATAAAATAGCCTCTCATATTGATTGGAAGCTTCTGACAGTAAGGTCAAGGGAGAAAGCAGCCACCACCGAATTCAGCTTTCCCTGAATCAGTGAGAGTAACACTAAAGATAAAAGTTATTGTATTAGAAGCATTGGACGTGGATAAATTGGATTATAAACCCTGCTGAAGGCAGCTAATAGTCTTAAGTTCAATAATATGTAGTTAATTATAGTCTTGTAACATCAGATAATATGAAAACAACCTTGATAAATATTAGTCAGGCTATCGTTTTAACAATAATCCTGAATTCTTCCTGTAATAGGCAATCTGTATCATCAGAACTTTTGAATGATATTATTAACACTGAGGTAACTATGCGAATGTTTGAGGCCGTTCACTCTACAAAGAGAGATTACTTGTGGAGCGATTTTAGAAAGAAGTTCCGCTTTGTATCTATTGTATTCCTTCAGGATGGATGTGCTCCCTGTTATCCTAAACTTATTGAGTGGCACAGGCGTATGGAGCATATAGTTACGGCAGACGACTATACTGTGTTGTTTGTTATCAATGCCAGACACTATGAGAACTTTGTTCGAAATGCCAGAATCTATGGTGAGGTTGACGAGAGGTATTTCTATGTAATGGATCCCAGCAATCAATACCTGATGAGTAACTCATCAATTTCTCGCACTTTTATAGATCGGTCGCTTCTGATAGACAAAGACAACCGCATCAAAATGGTAGGTGAACCCTTTGCCAATGCTGATATGACAAAGGTATTCCACATTGTAACGGGTGTTGACACACAACACCCGGGTGAGTCTAAGTAGCCAAGCGTGGGAGAAACCCGAAAAACAAAACAACATGACCACCAACCAAAGAAAGAGAGTACTTACCTATATTATGCTGGCTCTTCTGGCTGCCATTCCTCCATTTGTAGCCTACAGGCTGCTCGATGGGCGAGCTGCAAAGAACGATGCCGTTGCAGCTCTTGCAGGGAAAAACTACAGGGAACTGAAGCGTGTTCTTAACTACTTCAGCCGCGATAAGTCTGATTCCCTGAAACTTAAGGCTGCCAGGTTCCTGATAGATAATATGAGCTACCACATCGGGGTTCCTCAGAGACTCACCGACCGGCAGGGCAATGAGGTTGAATTTGATTTTTCAACCTTCCCCGTCGGTGACTTCAAACGACTCTGTGCCGTGATGGATTCGCTTGGTTACCGGTATGAGAAGGGAACTCCCCGGTACGATATTCAGATTATTACGGCCGATTATCTTATTGAGAACATTGACGATGCCTTCACGGCATGGGAGTACCCATGGGCTAAACATCTTGGCTTCGATGATTTCTGCGAGAACGTACTCCCTTACCGCGGCCAGAGCGAACCTCTCTCTAATTACAGGAAACATTTCATGGAGATTTTTAGCTGGCTGCCCGACTCACTGAAGGAGAATTATAAGGTTATTGATGTGGTGAATATTGTAAAGCGTCACCTTGAGAAGCGTATAGCCTACTCGGAGGAGTATCCGCTTTTTTACAGCGGATACCTGACACCACAACAGCTCGAGATGGTAAAGACCTCGGCCTGCGAGAACCTAGCCCCTTACTTCACCCTTCCGGCTCGACTTACTCAGCAATATCTCAATGCTGATACCTGACACCCTGGGAAACGAGTCGGTGAAAATTGATGAATTGCCAACTCAATTCTGGATAAAGCTCAATTCAGACAGCAAAGACTCGTGGTTCACCCTTCAGTATTTGCAAAATAACCGGTGGGTGCCGGTAAGGTCAGAAAGTCACAGGCTTTATACCCTTGATGCAGAAGGAAAGAAAGTATATCATACTGCTGATGCCATACCTCAGAATGCAGAGGTGCATTACGAGATAAACTTTGCCAATCTGCCCGGTAATGCCCTGCTGTACTGGGGAGGTCTATCCAAACCATTCTCGGTTCGTGACAACAAAGTAATAATGTAGCCATGCACAGGTTGTCAGTTTATATTCACCGAGTTTTGCCGGCAGCTGTTTTGCTGTTACTTTCAGGGTTGTTTATATCTCCCTTTGCCACCGGCAGTGAATTCTTCGGAGGATTGGTGGCGGCTAAGTTACTTAGGATAGAGCAGATAGCTCTGCCTTTGTCATTCACAATATCCCTTCTGCTTCTCTTTACCCGGAGGTTAACAATTACAAAAGCCGACATCGGGGTATTCCTGTTTTTATTCTGGAGTGCAGCAACAGAGGTTCTTCTGCACAGTAACGACACCTCCCTCTTTCTTCAACAACTCTATTCCTATATGTTGTGGGGAATGATATACATGGCACTGCGCCTGATATCAGAAAGGAGGGTAGTTGTAACAACCATTGTCACAGTCTGGATTTCGGTAACACTTGTAATGGCCTTAATGGGGCTGCTGCAGCTTTATGGCCGGATACCCTCAAATCACAACCTGTTTCCCACTACCGGCCCATTCAATAATCCGGGCCCCTTTTCGGGCTGGATAGTAGCTGCGCTGCCTGTTTCCTTGGCAATCTTACTGACAACCGGATCAGGAGGACATGAAACCTGGGAGAAAAGAGTCCTGCAGGCAGGGAGATACAGAATCAGTGTTGTGTTGTCGCCATTATGGTACGTCCGTTGGTTTTTGTTTACACTAACACTGACAACCCTGTTTGTAACCATTTTGGTATTACCTCCAGCCGGATCGCGGGCTGCATGGATAGCCTCAATTACCGGCCTACTTTATGTTGTCTGGTATTATCCCGGAAGACTTGATTACAGGGCTAAAATAAGGAAGTGGCTTGGCATCCTTTGCAGGTGGCAGAAAATGTTTCTCTTACTCCTGCTGGCCTCGGTTATTCTGGCAGGCGGCCTTGGACTTTATAACCTTAAAAAGGGTTCGGCAGATGGAAGAGATTATAATGGAATACGAAGAAGCGAATAAGAAATGATTGTATAATATTGTTTCTCCATAATATCAGCTATTTTCGTAAGGTTCATTTTTCTGAAATAACTTACAATGGCAGGCAGGTTAATAAAGTATTTTCTGATTTTATCGGCAATAATACACCTGCTGCTTGGTATCTGGTGGCTTGTTATTGCATCGCTGACAGTTCTTGGTGTTCTCTGGCTTTTCACCACAACGTGGCGGCCTGTTAAGCGGGTGAGAGAGATTGATCTGATAAGAATACCGTTTAAAATAGTGCTAATATATGTCGCCATAGTGCTCTTCAGGATGCTCTTCTTTGAGCTGGTCGGAGTTACCATGACCTCAATGAACGACACAATCAAGCCCGGTGATATGATTTATGTAAGCAGGTTAAGGTATGGTCCCCGACTTCCCTCCAATCCCTACGAAATTACGTGGTTTAACATTGTTCTATACTCTATTGAACGCGATAAGGCCGATTTCAGGAAACAGGTGTGGAAGCGTCGCCGGCTGAAGGGATATGGCAAACCCAGAATAAACGACATTGTGGTCTTTGCTCAACCACGCACAGGTGATTATTTTATTAAGAGGTGCCTTGGGACACCAGGCGATACCATCATGATTCGTGATGGAACCGTTTTTGTGAACAGCAGGGCTGTTCCGGTTCCTTTAACCCTTATTCAGGGTGACGGACCTGCTGACGGATGGAAAATCTATCCCGGCAGTCATACAGGGTGGAATATTGACAACTGGGGTCCTTACATCCTTCCCGGGAAAGGGATGAAAATGGTTATTGACAGCGCCTCACTGTCAATCTATGGCAGATTAATGGGAGAGCATGAAGGACATTTCCCGAAGGAGTCTCTGCATAATACCATATCTGAAGCGAACGATAAGCTCGAGGTATATACTTTTACCCAAAACTATTATTTCTATATTGGTGACAACAGGCCAAGGAGTAACGATTCACGTTTCTCAGGTCCGGTACCAGAAATCCACATAATAGGCAAGGCCAGACGAATAATTCTGAATAAAAACAGAGAGAACCCCTTCTTTTCACGTTTTATGGTTCCCGTGAACAGGAAGAAGTCTTTTCTCGTACCAGATTCGGTGGAAGACCTCGGGGGTAGTAACATTCTGCCCAGATAGTTGACAGAATTAAGAATAGGTGTGCAAAAAACGATCTTTTTACTGAGCATGAAGATCCATTATTTTTCTGACAGGAAGCTTTTTCAGTACCAGTCCAACCCTTGCGGGGAGATATAGATGGAGCCAGAAAGGGGCATTAATAGCTTCAGTTCCTTCAGGCTTTGTTGCGGCGTAAACAATCGATTTGTCAATCCTTCCAAAACCACCGGAGGCGGTGTCGTCTGTATCGAGAATAACCTCGAACCGCCCCTTTGTTTTGAGTCCGTAACCGGTATAGCTGCGTGTGGGGTGGAAGTTGAATACAAAAAGCAGGTCGCCGCGAATAAAGGCTATCACCTTGTCGGTGTCGTTGTCGGCGACAGTTTCAATATAAGGCTTTTCGAGGATTCGATACTGTTTCTCCATGGCGAGCATTTCAAGTTCGAACCGGTGAAGCTGGCTGTACCGTAGGTTCTCATCGTCACACAATGACCACTGCCGGCGGGCATACCTGTAGCTCCAGTTGTTGCCTTCGCGCGGAAAGTCGATCCATTCGGGGTGGCCGAATTCATTTCCCATAAAGGTGAGGTACCCGCCGCCGGCCGTTCCGAAGGTGATAAGCCTGATCATTTTATGCAGTGCCATACCCCTGTCAACCACCAGGCTGGTGGTCTGTTTCGACATTGAGGTGTACATCTCCGCATCGATCATGCGAAAGATAAGTGTTTTATCACCTACCAGCGCCTGGTCGTGCGATTCGCAATAGCTTATAACGCTCTCTTCGGGGCGTTTCTGTTTCAGTTCGAAAAAGAGCCTGCCGGTGTTCCACTCCTCATCGGGGACATCCTTTACGAGCTTTATCCAGTAGTCGGGAACCCCCATTGCCATCCTGTAATCGAACCCAAAACCCATGTTTTCAACAGCGGCAGCTATTCCGGGCATGCCGCTCATCTCCTCAGCCACGTTGAGTGCAGCCGGGTTTATTTCATGAACCAGGCTGTTGGCAAGGGTGAGATATACTATTGCATCTTCGTCCTGTCCGCCGTCATAATATTCTGAATATGAGACAAAGTCGCGGTTAAGTCCGTGATCAAAATATATCATGCTTGTAACCCCGTCAAATCTGAAGCCATCGAAACGGTATTCATTAAGCCACCAGGCACAGTTTGAGAGGAGGAAGTGTACAACATGGTCTTTCCCGTAATCGAAGCAGAGCGAATCCCAGGCCTTGTGAACTCTTCTCTCTCCGGTGTGGAACCAGAGGCCGGGGTTCCCGTCAAAGAGGGCAAGGCCTTCATTTACATTGCTTACCGAGTGTGAGTGGATAAGGTCCATTATTACCCTGATACCCAGTCCGTGAGCAGTGTCGACCAGTTCCTTCAGTTCCTCAGGTGTTCCGAACCTCGATGAGGCGGCGAAGAAGTTGGCCACATGGTATCCGAACGAGCCATAGAAGGGGTGTTCCTGCACGGCCATGAGCTGAATGGTGTTGTAGCCGAGGGCAGCGATGCGTGGCAGGACGTTGAGTGTGAACTCGCGCCATGTTCCGGTTTTCTCCTCTTCAGTTGCCATTCCGGCATGGGCTTCGTAGATAAGCGGTGCTCCGGGTTGCGGGGTGAAGCTGGCGTTTACCCACTGGTAGCTTTCCTGTGGGTGCCACACCTGTGCCGAGAATATTTTTGTAACCTCATCCTGTACAAGGCGGGTGGAGTACGAGGGTATCCTTTCGCCCTTTCCGTTGTTCCAGTGAATACTCAGCTTATAGAGGTCGCCGTGGCTGAGGGCATTTTCAGGGAGGCTAATCTCCCAGTCTCCGTAGGTACCGGTGCGGGTCATGCGGTATGTTTCCGACTCGCGCCAGTTGCTGAAGGTTCCGACAAGATAAATTTCAACTGCCCCGGGTGCAAATTCACGGAAGATCCATCCGTTTCCGGTGTTGTGGAGTCCATACCAGAGGTACCCCAATGCGAAGTCGCGAAGGTTTTTGCCACCGGTAATAGCCTCTTTGCGTGCCATATATCTTCTATGGCGTGCTTCGATGATCCCGCTGTAAGACTTCAGCCACGGGTCGACTGTATAGAATGGATCTGATCGGTTCATTGGCGGCAATAACTTTCATAAAAATAGCACAGAAAAACCATCTTCCAAACCGGTGGCTGAAAAATCGGTTGTGTAAGTCATTATATTGAAATTTAATGCTTAAAAAAAATTATAACATTGTTAAATTTGTCGCGGAGTTAATATGAGAATCTTTGAACTCGATAATGTCTGCGGTATTAAATCACCGGTAGTTACCATGGGTGCCTTCGACGGCGTACATCGCGGGCATGCAATGCTTCTTGCCAGGCTTCGGGAAAAGGCTGCCGAGCTTGGAGGCGAGTCTGTGGTAGTCACTTTCCGGCCTCATCCCAAACTTGTCCTCGGTAAGTTCAGCAGCACCATAAGCCTTCTTACCAGCAATGAAGAAAAGTTATTTTTGCTTCGTGAAGCGGGAATTGACAATACTGTCATACTTGATTTCAACGATGAACTGATGCAGATGGAAGCATGTGACTTCATTGAGAAGATTCTTTCCGGACGGTTAGGCATGAAACATCTGGTAGTAGGATTTGATCACAGGTTTGGAAGGGGTGGCAGTGGAGACTTCAGTGAGATTTCGGAGTGTTCTGAACGACTGGGATTTGGCGTGGAGCGTGTGGGCAGTCTGAAAACAGACCGTGGTGTGGTAAGCTCAACAGGAATAAGAGATGCTCTGTCGGCTGGAGACCTGGCCGGGGCAAACGAGATGCTGGGGTATAGTTATTTTCTGAGAGGCACCATTGTGGCAGGCCGCAAGCTTGGCCGGTCAATCGGGTTTCCGACAGCAAATGTCAGTCCGGATTTCCCGCACAAGCTGCTTCCCGGCGTAGGTGTATATGCTGTTTCAGTCAGATTCAATGGTGACCAGTACCAGGGAATGGCAAATATTGGCTACCGGCCGACATTTAATGAGATATCGGCACTCAAATCAGTAGAGGTTCATATTTTTAATTTTGACCAACAGATTTATGGTCAGTCAGTACAACTCTCTTTTCATCACCGGCTGAGGGATGAGATGAAGTTTCCTTCAGCGGAGGCCCTGAGGCAACAGCTCATAATTGACAGAAACGATGCTGAAAGGGTACTGAAGGGTATGTGAGGCAGTAGTGTAAGCCTGTTTTTTTTGTAACTTTGCACATCAAAATAAATCACTATTATCATGACAGTCAAAACAGATACGTTACCATACAAGGTCAGGGATATTTCACTGGCTTCATACGGAAGAAAAGAGATTGAAATAGCCGAAAAGGAGATGCCCGGTCTCATGTCGGTAAGGAGGAAGTTCGCCTCATCAAAACCTCTGAGCGGAGCAAGGATAACGGGCTCCCTGCATATGACAATACAAACGGCAGTATTGATAGAGACTCTTGTTGAGCTGGGTGCTGATGTGCGCTGGGCAAGCTGCAATATATTTTCTACCCAGGATCATGCTGCAGCAGCTATTGCTGAAAAGGGTATTCCGGTATTTGCCTGGAAGGGTGAGACTCTTGAGGAGTATTGGTGGTGTACAGCCCAGGCTCTTTCATTCCCCGGAGGAAAAGGGCCTCATCTGATCGTTGATGATGGAGGTGATGCAACTCTTATGGTGCATAAAGGTTTTCAGGCAGAAAAAGACCCTTCTCTGCTGGAGAAAAAAGCATCAAACCGTGAAGAGGCAGTTATCTTAATGACGCTGAAGAATATTCTTAATGACGATCCTCAGAAGTGGCATCGTGTGGTTAAGGAACTCAGGGGTATTTCTGAGGAGACCACCACAGGAGTGCACAGGCTTTATCAGATGCTTGAAGAGGGTAAGCTTCTTGTACCGGCAATAAATGTCAACGATTCGGTTACCAAGTCTAAATTTGATAATCTGTATGGATGCCGCGAGTCTCTTGCCGACGGCATAAAAAGAGCCACTGATGTGATGATAGCCGGAAAGGTGGTTGTCGTTTGTGGCTATGGCGATGTTGGTAAAGGCTGTGCCCACTCCATGAGGATGTATGGTGCCAGGGTAATTGTCACAGAGATTGATCCGATTTGTGCTCTGCAGGCTGCTATGGAAGGATTTGAGGTAAAAACCGTCGAGGAGTCCCTTGCTGAAGGCAATATTTATGTAACGGCAACAGGTAACCTGAATGTCATAACTGCGGAGCATATGGCGGCAATGAAAGACCAGGCAATCGTATGCAATATAGGTCATTTCGACAATGAAATTCAGATGGACAGGCTTGAGACATGGCAGGGAATAGAAAAAATAAATATCAAGCCCCAGGTAGATAAGTATCTGTTTCCTGATGGTCATGCCATTTTCATTCTGGCTGAGGGCAGGCTTGTAAATCTGGGGTGTGCTACCGGTCACCCTTCTTTTGTGATGAGCAACTCATTCAGCAACCAGACCCTTGCCCAGCTCGACCTCTGGAAGAATAAATATGAGATTGGTGTTTACAGGCTTCCGAAGCATCTTGATGAGGAGGTCGCCCGGCTGCACCTTGAACAGTTAAACGTTAAACTGACAACTATGTCTGCTGAGCAGGCCGCCTACATTGGTGTTCCCGTTAAAGGACCCTACAAGCCGGATCATTACCGTTACTAGCCGGATTAACTGTTTCAGCGTTTATTCCAGACATATATAACCGGGTACGTGAAACTTACCCTGTAGTTTTTCAAAGGGTATCTGCCCGGCCCTGATGAAGGTGTGCCAAATGACGGGAGTGCATAGTTTGTACCGCAGTCGGGACAGACAGCATAGATGCCATCGACATTGACGGCAACAGTTTTGCCATTCGTTGCATAATCGTGGGGGCAGGTGCGGTCGAAGGCAAGAAACTCCCACATAGTCGCATGGTAGATAATAATTCCCTTACCGTCGTAACCCGCAGCCGGGTATCCAATGTTGTTCGTTGATGCACTTATCAGCGCATGGTTGCCCGGAGCCGACAGGTCAGAGAATTCAGGATCGGTGAGAGAGATGGAGAAATCAACATATACATCAGGGATAACGTCGTTTTTATTTCGTTCGCAGCCTGTAGCGGCAATCAACAGGGTAGCCGTTAATAAAAAAATATGTAAATTTGAAGCTGTTCGCATACCAGGGCCTTTGTTTTGCAAAGATAGTTACTCTGAAAGTATGAACGCAGGCTTTAAATTATTATTACACGAAATAGCTGATGAAGAGGATATTCCTTAAAACACTAACCCTGGTTCTGATCTTGCTTGCATTTTCTGCAACTGATACGCTGGCGCAGAGTTATAAGCCCAGGCCATATAAAAAGGTAAAGACAAAGGAGACCAAAATGAAGGAACCCAGGGCTGTTGTTAAAGCTAAGAGGGAGCAGGAGAAGAACCAGAAAAAACTTAAAAAGGAGGAGAGAAAAGCAATTGCAGACGGTAAGAAGCGTCATTTTCAGATTCAGCCAGCCAGTGTAAAGGAACGTATGAAGCAAAACGAGAAAGAGATAGCACTCCGCGAAAAGAACAGGCAGAAGAACATTAAGAAGGCATCGCGGGCAGCAGCAAAAAAATATAAACAGTGAAGAGCCATGGAAGAAGAAAGAGGAATAGGTAATATTGTTTTTTATATTATCCTGGCAATAATTGCCATAGTAAGCTCGATTAAGGGAAAAAGGAAGCAGCAACCCGGAGCTCCTGAAGGAGCGGCGCCCTCAGAGCCGGGTCGTAGTTATTTTCCTGACGATCTGTTCGACGATGATGAAGAGGAATATGCTCAGGGAAGAGATTATAGGGAGGAGACATACCGTGCCGAAACAGTAACAGCCACTAAGGGGCGGACAGCTGCTACCTTAAGTCAGGAAAAAGAAGGAAGATACGAGGAGCCTATGGCCTCAATGTTTTCCAATGAAGGAGTGTCGGCTCTTGATCATCTCTCCACGGCAAAAAGATTCGAGGAGCTGCTGAAGGAGACTTCAATACAGGATGGTTTTGACTGGAATGATTCAGGGCAAGAGTCTGAGGATGAGAGCGAATTCGATATAGATAAGCTTGCCGGGGAGTTTGACGGACGTCAGGCGATAATATTCTCTGAGATCATAAACAAAAAAGAATACTAAAAGACAACGATTTAGACCTGTTTTAACCGGTATTTTGTTTTTTAAATAAAGAAATCATATATTTGTAGATATACGAAGAGTTCCGACAAGGTTGGGATTCTTCTTGTTTTTATTATGTAAGAGAGATATGGCAGATGTTATTTATGTGACGGAAGAAGGACTTCAGAAACTTAAGGATGAGCTTGAGCAGTTAAGAGGTGTGGAGAGGCCAAAAATATCAGCTCATATTGCAGAGGCAAGAGATAAGGGCGATCTTTCTGAGAATGCAGAATATGCTGCTGCTAAGGAAGCGCAGGGAATGCTTGAGCTGAAAATAGCCAAGCTTGAAGATATTATTGCAAGGTCAAGAGTTATTGATGAATCAAAGATCGGAACATCATCAGTCAAAATACTGAATAAGGTAAAAATAAAGAACCGTAAGACCAATTCTGTTATGGAATATCAGCTTGTCCCCGAAAGTGAGGCAGATCTGAAGCAGGGGAAAATTGCCGTTGGCTCACCGATAGCCCAGGGACTGATAGGCAAGAAGGTGGGAGAGGTGGTTGATATAAAGGTTCCTTCGGGCATTATTCAGCTGGAGATAATCGATATTTCTCTGTAATTATCAACCGATATGGCAACAATATTTACCAGGATCATAAATGGAGATATCCCTTGCTACAGGGTTGCCGAAAACTACAAGTTTATTGCGTTTCTCGACATAAATCCGCTGCGCGAGGGGCACACGCTCATAGTCCCCAAAAAGGAGATAGACTATTTCTTTGACCTTGACGAGGAGACATTATCTGAAATAATGATTTTCGCCCGAAGGGTTGCGGTTGCAATAAAAGAGACGGTACCATGCAACCGTATTGGAGTTGTAGTGCTTGGACTGGAAGTACCACATGCACATATACATCTTATTCCTATGGACCGCGAAGGTGATATAAGCTTTACAAATCCAAGACTTAAGCTTACTCCGCAAAGATTTACTGAGATTGCTGCCCTGATAGAAGAAAAAGTCAATCTGCGCGACTGACATTATAATTCCTGAAATATCTTTCTTAAATTAGCGGAAGTGGAAATTGCTCTCGCTCTATGAACATTGCTTTCTCATTGGCAGATGATCTTATCTCTTTACTCTTTCCGCGTCTGTGCCATTCATGTGGCGATCACCTGGTAAGGAACGAAAATGTTATCTGCACCCGATGCAGGGTGTCAATACCAAAAACAGGATTTGAAGTAGTTAGGGATAATTTTGTTGAAAAACTGTTCTGGGGCAGATGCAGGCTCGAAAAAGCAACAGCCCTTGCCTTTTATGTCAAGGGAGGAAAAATGAGCAGGCTCATCTACAGACTGAAGTATGACGGCCATCGGGAGATAGGCAATGAAATGGGCAGGCTGCTTGCCGTATCTTTAATCTCTTCAGGCTTCCTTGATGATATTGATTGTCTTGTTCCGGTACCTCTGCATCCCAAAAGGGAAAAAAAGAGAGGCTTTAACCAGAGCCTGCTGATTGCCGAGGGAATAGCTTCATTGTCAGGAATGGAGATAGTGTCAGATAGTCTTGTGCGATTATGCAGTGCCGATACCCAAACCATCAGATCAAGAACCGAAAGATGGCAGAATGTCGAGGGTATTTTTGGGGTCGAAAACGGAGAGAGTTTAAGCTACCGGCATATTCTGCTTATAGATGATGTAATTACTACCGGATCGACTATTGATGCCTGCTATGCCGCACTCTCGGGTATTCCCGGCATCAGGGTCAGTGCAGCTTCGCTTGCTGTGGCTATGGCGATAGTATGATCAGGATTTAGTGTTTTTTGCCTGAAACCCTGCCGGGATTCTTGCCAATAAAGTCTTTCCACCCGCTGTAGGCTTTGGCTGAAACCTGATTATTGCTCTGATAGAAATGGCAAAGAGCGGCGCCAAGGGCGTCGGTGGCATCAAGCAGAACCTGCTGTTCGCGGAAATTCAGTATATGCATCAGCATACCTGCCACCTGCTCTTTTGATGCAGCACCCCTGCCGGTAATTGAAAGTTTGATTTTGCGCGGAGCATACTCGAAAACGGGAACCGACCTGTAAAGAGCTGCAGATATGGCTGCACCCTGTGCTCTTCCCAGCTTGAGCATCGATTGTATGTTCTTTCCGTAGAACGGAGCTTCTATAGCCAGTTCATCGGGGTGATACCTGTCTATCAGGTCAAGAGTGGCTTCAAATATCTTCTTTATTCTGAGGAAATGATCATCAGAGCGTAACAGCTCAATAACTCCCATTGTGACCAATACCGGAGAATTGCCCTTCGTACGTATAATGCCATAACCCGTTGCAGAGGTGCCCGGGTCTATGCCCAGTATTATTCTATCCTGTGGGGCTGAACTCAATTATTTATTCGTTCCGGGGTGTCTTATGAAGAAGTTTCTGCTCCAGTCGGGTCTTTCGTCAACTGTAATGGTCGGTACGTAATCATACACCCTGCCCGCCTTTGCATCTCCTGATTCCAGGTACTCTATTGCTGCCTTAAGGCTGAGCTCATCAGGGTCACCGAAATCTCTGGTAATGTCATCGGGAGCATATTTGTGAGGGAAGATACCGGAAAAATAGTCACCAAAGTTATTAGCGTTTACCAGCTGGAAAGTAACCGGTGCAAATACGTGCAGGTTTTTCTCTTCTGTAAAGGCGTACATACCAACAGGTTTGCCATTTGTGGTGTCTCCGAATAATTTGACATCGACATACGGAGTCAGTCCGTTAATGATATTCTCACTTGCCGAAGCGGTTTCCCTGGTAGTGATTACTGCCATCCTGTCGATGTTCAGTGAGTATCCTGTCGTTTTAAGCAGTACAGACTCATCTTCGCTTGTCTTTTTATCGTTATGCCTTGCTTTGATAAATATGTTGCCGGCTTCTGAGTTACCCGCAATATAACTTGCCAGGTCTATTGCCACATCAAGCATACCTCCTGAATTGTATCTGAGGTCTATTATAAGATCCTTGATCTGGTTGTTGATGAACAAGGCAAATGCATCCTCAAGTTCCCTGAAGGAAGGTTCTATGAATGCTTCAAAGGCCAGGTATCCTGTCTTGCCTGAGGAGAGGTCAAGAATATCATATTTAAGTACAGAATTAACCTGAAACTGATCTTTTGCTGATGAGATTGTAACATCGTTGCCTTCGGGGGTTGTAAATACGAAGGTGTTTACTATACCGGCCTGTCTTGGACCCATCACTGCATCATAGGCAGTAAAGTCACCTGATGCAAGAAGTGCAGCAATGTCGGTTCCGTTCACAGACTTGACTGTCCAGCCTCTTCTTACTCCTTCAGGATAAAGAGGAGACTTTTCATATATCATTGCTATTCTGGCCTTGAAAGCCGTATCAAGACCTATCCTGATACCATGACCTGCGAATGTGCCTTCGTAATATGATGTAAACGATTCATAGTCAGTCACGAAGCTCCACCTGTCGATGGGTCGGAAACGCATTGCATCAAGAAGTGTATATGCATCGGTATAATCATCTTTAACAACTACCGGCATATCCTTATACCAGAAATACCACTCACCCATGAGGTTAAATAGAATATCGCGGGCCCTCATATCTTCGGTATAAGTCGGGTTGTCGTCGACAGGATCGACTTTTTTCTCGCAAGCTGTCAGGATTATTGCTGAGATGAACAGCAGGAATATAATATGCTTTTTCATTTTCTGAAGATTTTCATTAACACAAAGTTACAAATATCTTATTACCATTAAACAACTTAACCCCGGTTCCGGTTCTGAAAAATTATACCTGAAATAATCAGAACAAGACCGATTATTGTAGTATAATAAACGGGTTCATCAATGATAAAGTGT
Source organism: uncultured Rikenellaceae bacterium (assembly GCA_964568875.1). GTDB lineage: Bacteria > Bacteroidota > Bacteroidia > Bacteroidales > VadinHA17 > SLNP01. The sequence continues at coordinate 111,488 of CAZMSH010000005.1, forward strand.
ATGAATACAAGAGAAAGAAACGGGGTAAGATACACAAGATTACCAATCTTATCGTTTGTTGTGGCGAGCTGCATTGCTCTCAGCCACAGATAAAATGTAAGTCCCATTTCAAAAACACCGGTATAAGCGGATGCCAGAATACCCTTTATTCCTGTGCTGAAGAGAGGAGTTCCTGTGATTACTGTTGCTGTAATAAGGTACAGAGAGGCAATCGAGAAGTTGACAAACAGTTTTACTGCCTGGTCTCGTTTGTCACGAACATTCATAATAAAATAGAGAGACCACAGTATTGAGCTTCCTGTTGCCAGCAGCACACCGAGGGTATCTGATTTGCCAGGATTGAATGGAGTTCCCTGTGATGCAATAATGTATACGCCGGCAAAACTGATAAACAATGAGATGAAGCTTCTGGCGGGTATCTTCTGGCCCAGCAGCGGAACCGAAAGAAAGACGAGTACTATGGGCCAGATCATGTTAAGAGGCTGGGCAACCTGTGCCGGGAGCAGGTCATAGGCTCTCAAGAGTATAAGGTAATAGGCAAACGGATTTATAAGACCCAGCAGGGCCGATGTCCTAAGGTCTCGTGGCGTGGTAGCCTTCAGTTGAGATAATTTGCCCGTAATGATGACAATGACGAAGAGTATGATTGCTGATACTAGTGAAGCAATTGTCAGGATTGTCAGCACGGGGGCTTCTGCCAGGGCCGTCTTGAATGCGGTCGGGATGGTGGACCAGAAAACAATTGCCATCCCGGCATAAATATAGGCTTGTTTGTTTTGTTGCATGCCGGCCTGGAACAGCTATTTAAATAATATCAAATCCGGTATATGGCACCAGTATTTCAGGTATTCGTATCCCTTCAGGTGTCTGATTGTTTTCCGTCAGGGCCGCCACTATTCTTGGCAGGGCCAGGGCACTGCCATTAAGGGTATGTACAAGTCGTGTCTGCTTTTCACCTTTAGCACGATACCTGCATTTAAGCCTGTTGGCCTGGAATGTCTCAAAATTGGAGACTGAACTGACCTCCAGCCACCGCTTCTGTCCGGCTGACCATACTTCAAAGTCATATGTAAGAGCCGAGGTGAATGAAATGTCACCGCCACAGAGTTTGAGAATCCTGTATGGCAGTCCGAGTTTTGCAATAAGACCTTCTACGTGTTCTGCCATCTCCTCGAGAGCATTATATGAAGATTCTTGTGTTGTGATCTGCACTATCTCAACCTTGTCAAACTGGTGAAGCCTGTTAAGACCCCTTACATGAGATCCCCATGAGCCGGCCTCCCTTCTGAAGCATGGAGTGTACGATATGTTTTTCAGAGGCAGGCGGGACTCCTCCAGTATCATGTCACGGTAGATATTTGTAACCGGAACTTCGGCGGTTGGTATAAGATAGAGGTTGTCAATACCAACATGATACATCTGACCGTCTTTATCAGGCAGCTGTCCAGTTCCGAATCCTGAATCCTCATTTACCAGAACAGGTGGCTGAACCTCATTATATCCGGCCCTTATACCTTCGTCGAGGAAAAAGTTTATAAGAGCCCTTTGGAGCCTGGCACCCTTGCCTGTATATACAGGAAATCCGGCACCCGTTATTTTGGTTCCGAGTTCAAAGTCAATAATATTATATTCTTTAATCAGGTCCCAGTGAGGTTTGGCACCTTCAGGCAGATCTGTTATATCGCCTGCCTCACGTACTATCAGGTTTTGTTCAGCACCCTTGCCGGGGGGTACCGAATGGTGAGGCAGATTGGGTAACCTGACTGTCTCTTCTGTGAGGCTGTTTTCTATATCGGCAAGACGGGCAGCCGATGACTTTATCTCATCCTTCATTGACTGTGTCTTCTCTTTGATAACCGTTGCAGCAGCTGTGTCTCCTGATTTCATCAGAGTACCTATCTCTTTTGAAGCACGGTTGATTTCAGCCTGAAGAGACTCTGTAAGGGTCAGCAGTTCACGACGTTCACTGTCTAATTTTAGTATCTTTTCAACAATATTGGTGGCGTCGAAGTTCTTGATCTTCAGTTTCTCGATTACCAGATCACTGTTTTCCCTGATAAGATTGATTGTAAGCATTGCCTGTGTGTGTTATTGCGGAAGCTATCAAAAGTAACAAAAACTCCTGAATCTGTTCCGCATTACGGACAAACCCAGGAGTTCAATATGCATTATGGTTCCTGTTATTCTCCGGCTGGACGAACAGAAACGTATGATCTGTTGTTCTTTCTCTTTCTGAACTCGACAACTCCGTCGGTCAGTGCGAAAAGTGTATGGTCCTTACCCATACCAACATTATCTCCGGGATGGTGTACTGTACCCCTCTGTCGGACGATGATGTTTCCTGCTTTGGCAGTCTGGCCCCCGAAAAGTTTGAGCCCGAGTCTTTTGCTTTCCGATTCGCGGCCGTTACGTGAACTACCTACTCCTTTCTTGTGTGCCATGGTCTGATATGTTTATTCTTTTCCTGAAATAATTCTGTTTATTCACTTTTAGGCTTCCGTGCCGGAGCTTTCTTCGCTGCCGGCTTTTTCTCTGCTGTACCGGCTGCAGTGGCTTTTTTTGCCGGGGCCTTCTTAGCCGGAGCCTTCTTCTCTGCCACTTTCTTCTCTGCAGGAGCTTTCTTTTCTGCCGGAGCCTTCTTCTCTGCTACTTTCTTTTCTGCCGGAGCCTTCTTCTCTGCCGGAGCTTCAGTCTTTACAGCTTCAGTCTTTGCCTCAGCTTTCGGGACACTCACTTTTTCTGCAGCCTTTTTGGGCTTCCTTCCTTCAGCCTTCTCATGTATGCTCACTATCTCAACGTGAGTAAAATACTGACGGTGTCCGGTGCTCTTCTGATAACCTTTTCTTCTCTTCTTCTTGAAAACAATTACCTTGTCGCCACGAACCTGATCGAGTACCTTGCCTTCAACCAGTGCATCCTTTATTACCGGCTCGCCTACGATAATCTTCTCTCCGTCTTCAATAAGCAGTACCTTGTCAAATTCGACATCGGTTCCCTCTTCAACCTCAAGCTTGTGAACGAAGATTTTCTTACCTTCTTCAACTTTAAATTGCTGGCCTGCAATTTCGACTATTGCGTACATTATTAACTTGTTTTATGTTTCTCCGTAAGGCGTGCGGCATATTTGCAACGCAACTTCTTCAAGCCCTGCCGGATTTTCTCCGTTTTTCGGACTGCAAAGATAATAAAAACAAAACATTTGCAAACCGCAGCAGCTAAATTTATCAGGATAATAGATATATTTCGATATATGGAGACAGGAGTGCATAATAATCAGTATTTTCCTGATATGGCAGTAACCGGCGCTGTTGTCGCTCTCAAATTGAAAAAGCCATTGCAGTTAACCGATATTACTTACAATATCTTTATATTTGCCGGGTGACGAAACAGTTCACGTCTTTCATTTTGTGATTATGCAAAGAGTGAAACTTAAGGTTTTGGGAATTTCATACAGCCAGACTCAGTCGGGAGCCTATGCACTGGTTCTTGCCGAAGAGACGGGAGAAAGGCGTATGCCTATCATTATTGGCGGTTTCGAAGCACAATCAATAGTTATCAAGCTTGAAAACCTTAATCCACCCAGACCTCTTACCCATGATCTTATAAAGAGTTTTGCCGATTCATTCGGGATCACCCTTTTTGAGGTGGTGATAGACAGGTTCGAAGACGGTGTCTTCTATTCAAAACTGGTATGCAGTGACGGAGAGAAGGATTATTCTATCGATTCACGGACTTCTGATGCGGTTGCTCTTGCGCTCAGGTTTAATTGTCCGATATTTACTACTGAAGATATAATGGAGAGGGCCGGTATAGTTATTGATCAGGCATCAGCTGAGTCTCAGCCGGGAGGTGAGGAAACCGACGTTCCGGTTGAAGGTAAGGGTGATTACAGCTCACTGACAGATGAAGAACTTACCACGATGATGGAGGAAGCGGTTGCCCGTGAGGATTATGAGAAGGCAGCGGCGCTGAAGGGAGAAATAGACAGAAGAAAGAAAAAATAAATAGTAGAGAGATCACATAGAGTTCCTGTATGAAAAAGATACTTATTCTATTGGCAATGTTAATCCCCTCAACGGGGGTTTTTGCTGCTGAGACGTCAGCCAGCTTCAACATTACTCAGGACACTGTTGTGGTTGTCACGCAGTCAGAGCAGCAGGTAACTGCTGTTACACCTGCCGCACCGGGAAGCATAGCCACCGGGGGGAACGTGATAGATGCGTCGCTTAGTTCGGGAATAACACTCACAGGCGTACTGAGAGGGTTGTTGGGAATGGCTGTTATCCTGGCTATAGCATGGGTATTCAGCAAAAACCGCAGGGCAATAAACTGGAGGGTAGTACTGATAGGACTGACAATACAGATTCTGCTTGCCGTTGGAATTCTTTATGTTCCATTCATCAGGTTCTTTTTTGAGTTTGTGGGTAAGATCTTTGTTAAGATACTGGACTTTACAAAGGAGGGCAGCGTTTTCCTCTTCGGCAACCTGATGGATATTGACTCGTTCGGAATGATCTTTGCTTTTCAGATACTGCCTACCATAATATTTTTCTCTGCACTTACTTCACTGCTTTTTTACCTGGGCATAATACAGAAAGTTGTCTACGCCCTGGCATGGGTTATGACCAAGACAATGCAGCTGAGCGGAGCTGAAAGCCTCTCTGTTGCCGGAAATATATTTCTTGGGCAGACAGAATCACCTCTGATGGTAAAGGCATATCTGCCAAAGATGAATCCATCTGAAATAATGCTGGTAATGACCGGAGGAATGGCTACCCTTGCGGGTGGAGTACTGGCCGCGTATATAGGATTTCTCGGTGGAGGCGATCCGGTACAGAGGCTCATATTTGCAAAGCACCTGCTTGCGGCATCGGTAATGGCCGCTCCCGGGGCAGTGGTAATATCCAAGATGCTGGTGCCGCAGGTAGACGATATTGACCGTGAGATAGAGATTACCCGTGACAAGGTGGGCAGCAACATACTTGATGCTGTCTCAAATGGCACAACAGAGGGATTGAGGCTTGCGGCGAATGTAGGTGCCATGCTGCTCACCTTTCTGGCTTTCATTGCGTTTATAAATTACATATTTCTGAAGCTTGGACAGTGGACCGACATTAATGAATCGATTGCAGCAATAACAGGGGGGACTTATGACCGACTGTCACTGCAGTTCATCCTTGGATACACATTTGCTCCTGTTATGTGGCTTATTGGCGTTGGAGCTGAGGATATTACATTGTTGGGCAGGCTCCTTGGAGAGAAGGTTATAATGACTGAGTTTGTTGGCTACATTAGCCTTGCCGAACTCAAGGATGCAGGTGCCTTCGTACATAATAAATCGATAATAATGGCTACATATATGCTTGCCGGATTTGCCAATTTCGCATCAATCGGTATCCAGATCGGCGGCATAGGATCACTGGCCCCAAACCAGAGGGTGCTGCTTTCCAGGTTTGGATTCAGAGCCTTGCTGGCAGGAACACTGGCATCGCTGATGTCAGCTACGATAATCGGTACAATACTGGGATAATACTATTTTGAAATAAATATTTTACAGGTTATGAGGGGATTATTGGCTGTGATTTGCCTTTGCATGTGTAGTTTAATTGCAGTTGACGGCAAGGAGTATTCACTGGTTTCACCAGACAGTAATATTGAGGTAAAAGTAAATATTGGGAGTTCGGTAAGTTTTTCGGTCTACTGGCAAAAGAACCTGGTGGCGGGGCCGTGCGAAGTGGCCATGGAACTGGGTGGGGAGAGACTTTTTGGCAGAAATGAAACTGTCACCCGGGCATCAACGCAGTCGGTGAATGAAATACTGAAACCGGTGGTACCTCATAAGAATTCAACGATAAGGGATGAATACAATTCACTGTCACTGCGAATGCGGTCGGGGTTCACCCTCGCTTTCAGGGCATATAACGATGGTGTGGCCTACAGGTTTGAATCCGCTCTCAAAGGAGAGCTGACAGTTGTAAATGAAGTGGCTCAATTCTCTTTTCCCGGGGGAACCTCATCATGGTATCCTCTTGAAGAGAGTTATTTGTCGCACAACGAGCGAACCTATCTGAAGACCTCGCTCGATACAGTAACACAGAAACACCTGGCAAGCCTTCCGGCGCTCTTTGTGGCAAACGGAATCAATGTGCTGCTGACGGAATCAGACCTGGAAGATTATCCCGGCATGTGGATAAAGGGTAACGGCAATGGAGGCATTCAGGGCGTATGGCCTGCATATCCTGCCACGGAAAGGCTTATCCGCGACAGGACGCTCTCAGTTACAGGGCGCGAGGAGTATATCGCAAAGACAAGCGGTAGCCGTACCTTCCCCTGGAGAGCATTTATCATATCTCCGTCTGACGCCGGCCTGATAGAGAGTGACATGGTTTTCAAACTGGCACCTGAATGCAGACTTGAGGAGACTGACTGGATAAAGCCCGGAATGGTGGCCTGGGACTGGTGGAACGCCAACAATATATACGGTGTTGATTTCAGGGCAGGACTGAATACCGATACCTATAAATACTATATAGATTTTGCCTCCGAAAATGGCATTGAATATATTATCCTCGACGAAGGCTGGTACAGGCTTGGCAATGTACTCGACATATCGCCGCAATTTGACCTTCCCGAGCTGTTCAGGTATGCTGAAGAGAAAGAGGTCGGGATAATACTGTGGGTGGTCTGGAAGACATTCTATGACCAGATTGATGAGGCTCTTCCAAAATTTGCAGAGTGGGGTGCAAAAGGTATTAAGGTTGATTTCATGCAGCGTGATGACCAGCCGGTCGTAAACTTCTACCACGAGATCGCACAACGGGCTGCGGAGTATAACATGCTTGTTGATTTTCACGGTTCGTACAAACCTGTAGGTATGATCAGGACCTTCCCCAATGTTCTTACCAGCGAAGGGCTGAAAGGGCTTGAGCATTGCAAATGGAGCGATGATGCCAATCCTGAACACAACGTAACTATCCCGTTCATACGTATGGTGGCAGGACCAATGGATTACACTCCGGGGGCGATGGTGAATATGGACAGGGCCAGCTTCAAGCCCATGTACAACAGACCGGCCAGTCTCGGTACCAGAGTTCACCAGATGGCTATGTATGTCGTCTATGAGAGTCCGCTGCAGATGCTTGCCGATAATCCGTCAAACTACAGGCGCGAGCCTGAGTGCACCTCTTTTATGGCATCTGTTCCGGTAGTATGGGATGAGACCAGAGTGCTTCATGCAAGCATAGGCGACTATGTTGTGGTGGCGCGCCGGAATGGGAATGACTGGTACATAGGGGCAATGAGTGACTGGACAACGAGGGAGCTTGACATGGATCTTTCATTTTTAGCCGGGGGTGAATATGTGGTTACTGCCTTTGCCGATGGCATTAATGCTGACAGGTATGCCAGTGATTACAGTAAGAGCCTGACTACTGTTAATACCAATACTGTTATAAAGATAAAGATGGCTCCCGGCGGCGGATGGGTGGCAAAAATAGCCCCCAAATGATCGATTAAGGCATGAAGCAATATCTTGACCTGCTTAATCATGTGTTGAATAACGGCACAGAAAAGAGTGACCGTACCGGGACAGGAACAAAAAGCGTTTTCGGTTACCAGATGCGGTTTGATCTGCAGAATGGATTTCCGCTGATGACGACCAAGAAGCTTCATGTGAAGTCGATAATACATGAGTTGCTCTGGTTCATAAGCGGCGACACCAATATAAAATACCTGCAGGAAAACGGAGTACGTATCTGGAACGAATGGGCCGATGATGAGGGCAACCTCGGTCCGGTATATGGTTACCAGTGGCGTTCATGGCCTGTAGCCGGAGGCGGGTCGGTAGACCAGCTTCAGCAGGTTGTTGAGTCCATCAGGAAGAACCCCGATTCACGGCGTCATATTGTCACCGCCTGGAATCCGGGTGAAATTGAGAAGATGGCACTGCCTCCGTGTCACATACTTTTCCAGTTTTACGTCGCTGACGGCAGACTCTCCTGTCAGCTGTACCAGAGAAGCGCTGATATCTTTCTTGGTGTTCCGTTCAATATTGCCTCTTACTCATTATTAATGCTGATGATGGCCTCGGTGACAGGATACATGCCTGGTGAGTTTATTCACACACTCGGAGATGCACACATCTATCTTAATCATATTGAGCAAGTTGAGCTTCAGCTCAAGCGAAAACCATTACCTCTGCCAATGGTGAAGGTCAATACTGCCGTAAGTGATATTACCGGTTTCAGATATGAAGATTTTACAATAGAAAATTATAAGGCACATCCGCATATAAAAGGTGAAATATCAATATAAGGCTTAAGATGATATCAATTATAGTAGCTATAGCGAAGAATTATGCGATAGGAAAGAATAATGACCTTCTCTGGCATCTTTCTGCCGATTTGAAAAGATTCAAAAGACTTACCTCAGGTAATTGCGTGCTTATGGGCAGGAAGACGTGGGAGTCGTTACCTGTAAAACCGTTGCCGGGAAGAAAGAATATTATCCTCACCGATAATCCGGAAGATTGCTTTGAATGTTCACATACTGTCTTCACGATAGAAGAGGCACTGGCACAGTGCGAGGGATGTGAAGAGGTGTTCGTTATAGGCGGAGGGTCAGTATATCGCCAGTTTATGGATATTGCCGATCGGCTTTATATCACCTGGGTAGACAGGGAGTTTGAGGCTGACACCTGGTTCCCTGAAATTGATCCTGCAGTATGGGAGGAGACAGAACGGGAAGGAGATTTTTTTGACGAAAGTAATGGCCTCACCTACAGATATGTAACCTATCTGCGTCGCAGCCGGCAGTAACTTTTTCCACTTTTTTTCGTTCAACGGTTAAACTATTTGCATGCAGGGTCATCTATAAGCATGTAAAAAGTATTAACCTAATAAATGATCATTATGAAAACAAGGATTTTAATAGCAATGTCAGTAGTTGCACTAGCAATAGCAGTAGTCTCGTGCCAGAAAAGCGACCTCATTACCGAAAAGGATCTCGATATGGCTGAGGACAATGTAATTGCCGAAGCGATATTCGATGATATTTTCAACTCTGTCGATATCGCTTCATGGTTGCTGGAAGGAGCAATGAAGAGCGAGTTTTCAAAAGGAATGGCGCTCTCTTCTGATTCCTGTCCGGTTGTTACCGTAAATTTTCCTGACGGTACTACCTGGCCAAAAGTAATTACCATTGATTACGGTGACGGCTGCACAATTAGCGACGTGACCAGAAAAGGAAAGATAATTATTGAGATAACGGCACGTCGTCATGTAACAGGATCAATGAGAACAGTTACATTCGATGGTTATTATTTCAACGATATTGCCGTTGAGGGAACCAAGAGCATTAAGAACCTGGGCCCCAACAGTAACGACAACATTGTGATTGAAGTAAAACTTGAGGGAGGAAAAATGACGCTTCCTGACGGTAAAACAATAGAGAGAGAGGTCAACCGTCAGAGGGAATGGATAGCCGGACTTAATACTCCGTTCTATATATGGGATGACGAATGCCTGATCACGGGTAATACCTCAGGCAAAAACATAAATGATGTAACCTACACAACCACTATTTCGACTCCGCTGCTCTGGAAGAGGGTTTGCAGATTCATTGTTTCGGGAGTTATATTAATAGAGCGTGAAGGCTTTGAGCCGGTTGAACTCGATTACGGCGATGGTGAATGTGATGCAAAGGCAGTTCTGCGCCGGGGAGATGAAGAGAAGGAGATCTTTCTAAAGGTCCGGCATAAGAGGATGTTGTAAAAATGAAGAGCCCCGGTGTTTTTTCCGGGGCTCTTTTTTATCTAACCTCTCTTTTCAGAAAATACCAATAAGGTGTCAGGCTGATTTAAGCATTTTCATGTTTATCCTTTCCAGCTTTTTCGTTGCATAGCTGGTGGTAACGACAAACTCTTTCTCATCGGTGGATGGGAGTTCGAACATCGCGTCAATCATAATCGATTCACATATTGCCCGTAATCCGCGTGCTCCGAGTTTGAACTCAACGGCTTTGTCAACTATGTAATCGAGGGCTTCATCGCTGAAGGTAAGTTTTATGCCGTCCATGTCAAACAGCTTGATATATTGCTTGGTAATTGCATTTTTAGGATCGGTAAGGATTGCCCTTAGTGCCTTGCGGTCAAGAGGATTAAGGTGTGCCAGCACGGGCAGACGGCCCACTATTTCGGGTATCATGCCATAGGATCTGAGGTCCTGCGGGGCAATATACTGAATCAGGTTTCCCTTATCAACCCTTTCACGGTTCTTTGATGCGCCATAACCTACAACCTGGGTGTTAAGCCGCAGGGCTATCTTCTTTTCGATACCGTCAAAAGCTCCTCCGCAGATGAAAAGGATGTTTTTTGTATCCACAGGTATCATCTTCTGCTCAGGATGCTTCCTTCCGCCCTGCGGTGGCACATTAACCACCGATCCTTCAAGGAGTTTAAGCAGGCCCTGCTGAACACCCTCGCCTGAGACGTCACGGGTAATGGATGGATTGTCGCCTTTGCGGGCTATCTTGTCGATCTCATCTATAAATACAATACCCCTTTCTGCAGCCTTAACGTCATAATCAGCGTTTTGCAGCAGTCTGGTGAGGAGGCTTTCTATATCTTCACCGACATATCCCGCCTCGGTAAGCACAGTGGCATCAACAATTGTAAACGGAACATGCAGCATCTTTGCGATAGTTCTGGCAAGCAGTGTCTTTCCGGTACCAGTTTCTCCCACCAGGATGATATTGGATTTCTCAACTTCGACATCATCATTTTCGGGCTTTTGCATTAACCTCTTGTAGTGGTTGTAGACAGCTACGGCAAGGATTTTCTTTGCATCATGCTGCCCGATAACATACTGGTCGAGAAATTCTTTTATCTCTGCCGGCTTCAGCAGGTTGATCTCATCTACGGAGAACCCCGATTTACTGCCCATCTCTTCGACCATAATATTGTGGGCCTGCTCAATGCAGTGATCACATATATGGCCGTCGAGGCCGGCAATAAGGATATTGGCCTCTTTCTTTGTTCTGCCGCAGAATGAACATTTGTCCATCTCTATTTCTTTTCTTTTGGTCTGAACAGGACTTCATCGATGAGGCCGTATTCTTTGGCCTCTTCCGCTGTCATCCAGTAATCACGGTCGGAATCCTTCTCCACCTTGTCGACATCTTTGCCGGCGTGGAGAGCAATTATTTCGTAGAGCTCCTTCTTAAGTTTCAATATTTCACGGGCCATGATTTCAATATCGGCGGCCTGCCCCTCTGCACCTCCCGAGGGCTGGTGCAGCATCACGCGCGAGTGTCTCAGTCCTGACCGTTTGCCCTTGGTTCCTGCAGTAAGCAGTACGGCAGCCATTGAGGCAGCCATGCCGGTACAAATAGTGGCAATATCGGCCGAGATATACTGCATGGTGTCGTAGATGCCGAGTCCGGCATAGACGGAGCCACCCGGACTGTTAAAATATATCTGTATATCCTTACCCGGGTCAGTTGAGTCGAGGTACAGAAGCTGCGCCTGAATAATGTTTGCTACATCATCATAAATCGGCAGACCCAGAAATATGATCCTGTCCATCATAAGACGTGAGAAAACGTCCATGGTTGCAATGTTAAGCTGCCTCTCCTCGATGATTGTGGGAGAGATGTAACTGCCTGATACGGAAGCATATTTGTGCAGCATCAGGCTGCTTAATCCTTTCTTGCTTCTTGCAAACTTCCCGAAATCATCAAAGTAGTTCATAGTCAATGGAATTGGTTCGGATTCAAAATTACTAAAATTATCTCTGAAATATTGCAGTATTACTTCTTCTCTTCGAACAGTTTGTTGAACTGCTCAGATGAGACTTTCTTTTCATCAAGTTTTACATTGTCTCTAATGAAATCGGTAACCTTGGTGTCAAGAACCCTGTCAGCCAGCTTTCTGGCCTCTTCTTCCTTCTTCAGCAGTTCACGGGCATAGCCTGCTACCTGCTCATCGGTAGCGTAGTAAAGGCCGTATTGCATGAACTGGTTGCGGGTGATTGTCATTGCTTCCTGCATAAGGTCTTCTTCTGATACCTTGATTTCGTTTGCTGAGGCCAGCCTGTTCCTGATAAGCTGCCATTTCATGTCCTTCCTGAATGAATCAAACTCCTTCTCAATCTGTTCGGCGGTAAGGTTTTTGTTAGCAGCCAGGAGCCACCTTTTAAGAAACTCCTCGGGAAGGTCAAATTTAGTTTTCTCGACGGCGTAGTCAATGGCGTCGATTCTGAAACGGTAGTCACTCTCATTTCTGA
>CAZMSH010000005.1:123868-154085 GCA_964568875.1 uncultured Rikenellaceae bacterium
TCGACGGCGTAGTCAATGGCGTCGATTCTGAAACGGTAGTCACTCTCATTTCTGAGGTTTCCGGCGATCTCTTCCTCCACTTTTTTCATGAACTCTGACTCTGTCATATCTGCATCGCCTCCGTATACTTTCCTGAAGAACTCAGCATCGAGAGCGGCTGGCTCAAAAGTACTTATTGACGAGATATCCATTGCGAAGTTTCCGGCAACATCAGCTACGTCCTCTTTGTTGATCTTCAGAAAAGAAGCAATCTCTGTATCATTTTTCAATGTCTTTCTGATATCGAATATTACAGTCTCTCCTGCCTTCCTGCCCAGGAAGAGGTTCTTTTCTGTCTCATCATCAACCATAGAGAGCAGGAGCGAGACGTTCTCGGCCCTGATGCCGTCTTCGGCGGGTTCATTGGCATCATTAACCGCTATGGCGGTACCCCTTATCATCGACTGCTCCCCCACAATCTCATTCTCTGCAAATTCCCCGTGGCGCCTGCGGTGGTTCTCAATGAAACCATCCTTCATCTTCTGGTCGGGGGTAATAATATAATAAGGTATCTTGATCTTCTTTGTGAACTGAGGTTCAAACTGAGGAGTAAGGCCCAGGTCGAAACTGAAAGTGAAATCAGCCATATTATCGAATTCATCAATATCAGTCTCTTGAGGGAGAGGATCTCCCAGGATATCAAGTTTCTCTTCGGTAATGTAGTCAGACAGCTTTTTTGATACAATGTTGTTCAGTTCCTCAATCAGTACTGCCTTACCGTACATTTTTCTGATCAGACCCATTGGAGCCATGCCCGGTCGGAAACCCTTCAGCTGGGCATTGCGGCGCTGCTGTTTCAGGGCTGACTCAACCTTCTCTTCATAGTCAGGTTTTTCTACGGTAATCTTAACAACTGCGTTTAGTTCATCAACCTTTTCTAGTGTAATATTCATATTGTCAAAGTTTATTATCTGAAAAAAAACCGCCTAAACCCTCTTTTCCTCGATCTGTTTAAGCGGTTTAAACCTGGTGCGGATGAAGGGACTCGAACCCCCACGCCCTGAGGCACAAGATCCTAAGTCTTGCGCGGCTACCAATTACGCCACATCCGCGTGAAATTCCGCGCAAAGGTACAAAAAATATCATTATATCAATGCGCTGCAGCTATCTTCTGAGTTCGAAGTTTTTGCCGAGATATACTTTCCTTACGTGCTCATCATCAGCAAGTTGATCGGCAGTACCTGATTTCAGGATATTGCCTTCAAAGAGCAGGTATGCCCTGTCGGTGATTGAAAGGGTTTCATGAACGTTATGATCAGTAATGAGAATACCAATATTTTTGTCCTTGAGGCTGGCCACAATTTCCTGAATATCCTCAACGGCTATCGGGTCGACACCTGCAAAAGGTTCATCAAGCAGGATAAATCTGGGTTTCAGTGACAGGGCCCTGGCTATTTCAGTTCGTCTGCGTTCACCTCCGGAGAGCTGGTAGCCTTTGCTTTTTCTTATCCTGTTCAGTCCGAATTCAGACAACAACGTTTCCACTCTCTCTTTTTGTTCTTCGGCAGGCAAGCCTGACATTTCCAGCACCGCCTTGAGGTTGTCTTCAACCGACAGCTTTCTGAAGACTGATGGTTCCTGAGCAAGGTAGCCTATTCCTTTCCTGGCTCTCTTGTATACAGGCAGGTCTGTTATCTCTTCCTGGTCGAGAAATATTCTTCCCTCATTGGGCCTTATAAGGCCTACTATCATGTAGAAGGAGGTTGTCTTTCCGGCTCCGTTGGGGCCGAGAAGTCCAACAATCTCTCCCTGCTGAACCTCTATCGAAACATGATCGACAACGGTTCGCTTGCGGTATCTCTTAACCAGATTTTCGGTATATAGTCTCATCTTTTCTTATAAAGAACTATTTTCGCCCCGGTCAGCTGCATATTCAGCCTCCCTCCGTTTGTCCTCCTCCAGCCGTTTTCTCTCCACCCTGCGCGAAATAACAATGCCCGCTTCGTATAGCACCAGCAGCGGAAGGCATACAAGCACCTGGCTGAAGATGTCAGGAGGCGTTATAATTGCAGCCAGCAGGAGTATAACCACTATAGAGTGCTTACGATATTTTTTCAGGAACACAGGGGTTACCAGTCCGATACGCGACAGGAAATAGATTATAATAGGCAGCTCAAATATCAGGCCGCTGGCAAGCGATATCGAAGTAATGGTTCCGATATAAGACCTGAGGAATATCTGATTGGTTACCTGGGTACTAACAGTGTATGAACTAAGGAAGTGAATCGACAGCGGGGCGATTATGAAATAACCAAAGAAGACTCCTGTAAGAAACAGCAGCGAAGAGTAAAACACAGCACCCCTGGCATGTGAATATTCATTTTCGTACAGGGCCGGCCTGAAGAACCGCCAGAACTCCCAGAAAATATATGGGAAAGCTACAATAACCCCTGAAATGAGTGAAATGGCTATATGTGTTGTAAACTGCCCTGCCATCTTGATGTTGATTATTTCAAAATGGCTTCGGTTAATACAAAGGGCCTTGATGTTTACCAGTTCTCCAAGGCGGCACAGCAACCTGTTGGTAAGAAATTCAGGTTCTTTGGGAGATAGTATGATTTTGTCGAAAATAATATCCTTGAAAAGGAAGGCTGCTATTGCCATGACGAAAACTGCCAGAACGGACCTGATGATATGCCACCGCAACTCTTCAAGGTGCTCGAGAAATGTCATTTCTCCGTCACTTTTATTTTTTCCGCCTGCTTTTGGTGCCATAACAAAATGAGAATAGAGCTGTTTTATAGCAGCATGCAAAGATGCGAAAACTAATTTACCTTTACAATACAGGCTTAAATTACCTTACCAGTGTGTATCTTAACATTCGCCTGCAAAAAAAACGCAACATTGCATATCTTATTTTGGTTTTTATCTAACAATAAAAATGTTTATATTTGGTTACATGTACCTGTAATCATTAAAGTGCATATCTGTTTTGATGATTTCTTTGAAAGGGGTATTTATTTGAGTTTTTTGTTTTTATAGGTTTGTTTTTATGTTCGATGACTCTTCCATACATGAGTATCTGAAGAAATATTTTGGTTTCGACAACTTCAAGGGGAACCAGGAACCGATTATCAAGAATGTTCTTGCCGGGAATGATACTTTTGTCCTTATGCCTACCGGTGGAGGCAAGTCTTTATGCTATCAGCTGCCTGCCGTGATGAAATCAGGAACGGCAATTGTCATATCTCCGCTGATAGCCCTGATGAAAAATCAGGTTGACGCCATGCGCAATTTCAGCACAGATGATGATGTAGCGCACTTCCTTAATTCATCGCTTACCAAGTCGGCTATTAACAAGGTAAAGAAGGATGTGCTGGGTGGTAATACAAAGCTTCTTTACGTAGCCCCCGAGTCGCTTACCAAGGAGGAGAATATCGATTTCCTCCGTAATGTTGAGGTCTCTTTCTATGCAGTTGATGAAGCTCACTGCATCTCGGAATGGGGCCATGACTTCAGGCCTGAATACCGAAGGATAAGGCCCATGATCGATACTATAGGCCGCTCACCGATAATTGCCCTTACAGCAACTGCCACTCCCAAAGTGCAGCACGACATCCAGAAGAACCTGGGCATACTTGATGCCGGCATATACAAATCTTCCTTCAACAGGGCCAATCTTTATTATGAGGTAAGACCCAAACAGGATGTTTCAAAAGAGATTATCAAGTATATAAAGAACAATGCAGGTAAATCAGGCATAATCTATTGTCTGAGCAGAAAAAAAGTGGAAGAGCTTGCCGAGCTGCTCAAGGTTAACGGCATCAAGGCGTTGCCATATCATGCCGGGATGGATTCGGCCACAAGGACTATGAATCAGGATAAATTCCTTATGGAGGAGGCAGATGTCATTGTGGCTACGATAGCGTTTGGCATGGGGATCGACAAACCTGATGTAAGGTATGTGATTCACTATGACATTCCCAAAAGCCTCGAGGGGTACTACCAGGAAACAGGAAGAGCAGGCCGCGACGGTGGAGAGGGCCGGTGCATAACTTATTACAGCTATAACGATATAATAAAGCTGGAAAAGTTCATGCATGGCAAACCGATTGCAGAGCAGGAAATCGGCAAACAACTGCTTCTCGAGACGGTATCTTATGCCGAGTCGTCAGTATGCCGCCGGAAGCTGCTGCTCCACTATTTCGGTGAAGAATATGAACCAGAAAACTGTGAAGCATGTGATAACTGCCTGCACCCGAAAACCCAGTTTGAAGGTACTGATTATGTTGTCAGTGTTCTGGAAGCAGTACTCGCAGTAAGAGAGAAGTTTAAGGCCGATCATATTGCCAATATACTGGCAGGAAAGGCAACCAGTGCCATCAAGTCATATAAGCATCATAAACTAGAGATTTTCGGAACCGGCGATGAAAAGGATGAAAGGTTCTGGAATATGGTTGCCAGACAGGCCCTTATTGCAAAGCTGCTGGCAAAGGATATCGAGAATTACGGATTGCTCAAGCTTACCAGAAAGGGGCATGAGTTTCTTGAGAGCCCCCAGCCTTTCATGCTGGCAGAAGACCATGACTACAGCGAGGCATCGGAGGAGGAGGCTGCGTTCGGGGCACGCACTGCAGCCGTAGACGAGGAGCTTGTAAGTATTCTGAAAGATCTCAGAAAGAAGATTTCCAAACAGAAGGATGTACCTCCATTTGTTATTTTCCAGGATCCCTCCATCGAAGAGATGGCTATCCAGTACCCGGTTAACGTCGAGGAACTGCAGAATATCTCAGGTGTAGGTGCGGGGAAGGCTCAGCGGTACGGACATGAATTCGTTGAGGTGATAAAGAGGTATGTAGAGGAGAAGGAGATAATACGGCCCCTCGATATGGTTGTAAAGTCGGTTGTTAATAAATCGGGGCTCAAAGTATACATTATACAGAGTATAGACAGAAAAAGATCGTTTGAAGATATAGCCAATGCAAAGGGCCTCGATCTCGATGAACTGATTACAGAGGTGGAGGCTATTGTTCACTCCGGAACCCGCCTGAACCTCGATTACTACATAAACGAGGTAATCGATGAGGAACGTCAGGAAGATATCTATTCCTATTTCAGGGAGGAGGCCGAAACCGACAGCCTCGAGGAGGCTATAAAAGAACTGGGCGGTGAGTTTGAAGAGGAAGAGATAAGACTCATGCGTATTAAGTTCCTCTCTGAGCTGGGCAATTGACAACTACCATTTTTTACTGCCGAATATCCCAATAGCAGTTACAGCAATAACATAGAAAGGGTACACCAATTGCACCACAGGGAAGTACCAGATCAGATTTGTCCGGTTGTGGAACCGTAGCCTGTTCATGATTATAACCGAGTCGGGTATCGATTTTAGCAACAGCATTCCGAGAGCTGTCTTTATATATACAGGATTTATCACTGATAATACCATGTATGTTGCAATAACAACGCAGACAGTAAGTACTGCAACAGCGGCTATAACAGAGGAAGCGTCGTTGTAGTAAACAGATTTGGATGCCCAGCGTGAACGCTGCCTTATGAATTCAGAAAAGCTCCGCGCCGGTTCGGTTTGTACTGTTGCACTTACAGATTCAGCCCATTCAACTGGTATTCCTTTATTTTTCAGGTAGTGAAGAAAGAAAATGTCATCACCTGAGGGAATATCACCTGAGGGCAACTTATCCAGCCCCGGATAGAGGTCGCGCCTGAATGCCATGCCGGCGCCATTGCACATCAAAGGGTCACCAAGAGAGGCTGATCCGGCTGTAACACCCTGCAGGCTGAAGAATTCGAGCTGTTGCATTGCATGAAGCGGCGAGTTGCTTCCTGTAAGCTCAACTGGACAGAGGATCATACCCGGGCCTGACCTGATATAGTGTGATGCGATAGCCAGTATCCAGTCCCTGCCCACACGGCAGTCATCGTCAGTAGTGATGATAAGTTCTCCCTCAGCCTTCCTGATGGCTGTGTCAATAGCTCTCTTCTTTCCCGTTGACTCATTTGGTACCACCAACATACCTGGGATGTCATCTCTGATGGGAATATTCTTCCACCTGCCACCTGTGTCGTCGGCAATAATAACCTCGTATGATTTATGACTATAATTCTGCAGTGCCAGGTCAGATAACAAACCCTCCATCTCCTCAGGGGGCTTTGTGACGGGTACTATTACAGAAATCTTTACCGACGATGATGGCTTCGGGTATGAGGGCTCAATACGTTCAAGTCCCTGACATATTCTGAACATTATAAAAAGATATGGTACAAGAAATATAAAAGAGTACCATACAATATCAATCCCTGAGCCATTCATACATTTTGTAGTGTGAACCGTCCATGCCCATCGATTCGTATGTCTTCTGGGCTCTCGTATTTCCGGTTTCGACATAGAGTCTTAGACCTGCTACACCCTCTCTTTCTGCCGTCTCTTTAATATAGTCGTACATACTTCGGAAAATACCCCTGCGTCTGAATTCCGGAAGGACATATACCGACTGGAACCACCAGATGTCGGCATTTCTCCAGTCGCTCCACTCATATGTTATCAGTAGTGATGCAGCTATCCTGCCATCAGCCTCTGCAACAAAATACCTGCCTTTTCCCTTTCCTGAGAATATTGAGCTGACACCTCTTGTAACCCTCTCTTTGTCAAGCTCCAGGTTCTCTGTTTCCCTGGCCATGGCCAGCTGGAAATCCCGTATCGTCGATGCGTCGCCTTCTTCGGCAACCCTGACAATTATCTCTGTCATCTGTGATCTGTTATTTGAATCGCAATTTATTAAATATTCCGGCAGGCTAATATTCATCCCAGCTCTTGATGGAAATACCATCTTCACCAAGTCTGCAGAATGCAAGAATAAATGCAGATGCAAGCCTCGCATTGGTCAGCAGCGGTATGTTAAAGTCAACGGCGCTTCTCCTTATCTGATAGTCGTTATTCAGCTCTGTAGGGGAAAGGTCTTTGGGAATATTGACA
The DNA here is from genome assembly GCA_964568875.1 of uncultured Rikenellaceae bacterium. Classification (GTDB taxonomy): domain Bacteria; phylum Bacteroidota; class Bacteroidia; order Bacteroidales; family VadinHA17; genus SLNP01. The sequence goes on from CAZMSH010000005.1 coordinate 130,842, forward strand.
ACAAGATCAACTTCCCTGCTGCGTATGAGCTCTATTGTATTTGGTGATTTCTGCTCATCAGGCCAATATGCAACATCTGCTTCAATCCCGGCATTCCCCAGGAAGATCTGTGTGCCCCTGGTGGCAAAAAGCCTGTACCCTTTCGCTTTGAGGGCCCTGGCACTTTCCAGCAGCTCTACCTTTGACCGGGCAGGGCCCGTTGAGAGCAGAATGCTTTTACCTGGAATTCTGTAACCTACCGAAAACATTGCCTTCAGGATTGCTTCATAAAATCCCTCTCCAATGCATCCAACCTCTCCTGTCGAAGCCATATCCACACCCAGTACCGGATCGGCCTTGGCGAGCCTTGAGAAACTGAACTGTGGTGCTTTAACACCCACATAGTCAAGATCAAATACTGACTTGTGTGGTCTGGTGACCTCAACATTCAGCATTACATTCGTCGCCAGTTCAATCAGGTTGACTTTTAAAACCTTCGACACGAAGGGCATGCTTCTTGAAGCTCTCAGATTGCATTCTATAACCTTTATGTCGTTATCCCTTGCAAGAAACTGTATATTAAACGGCCCTGATATATTAAGTGAATCTGCAATAAGCCTTGATATCCTCTTTATCCTCCTGGCAGTCTCAAAATATATTTTCTGAGCGGGAAATACTATTGTGGCATCACCTGAATGGACACCGGCGAATTCTACATGCTCGCTTATTGCATAGGCTATAATTTCTCCTCCATTGGCTACTGCGTCAATTTCTATCTCTTTGGCATTTTCAATGAACTCTGATACAACTACAGGGTGCTGTTTTGAGACTTTGGCCGCAAGTTCAAGAAAATGAGTTAGTTCGTTGCGGTTGGAGACTACGTTCATTGCCGCGCCTGATAATACGTATGAGGGCCTTACAAGGACAGGGAATCCAATACGGTCGACAAAATCAAAGATCTCATCTGTGCTTGTCAACTCCTTCCACCTGGGCTGATCAATACCCAGGCTGTCAAGCATGGAAGAAAATTTATGTCTGTTCTCGGCCTTGTCGACTGAGGCGGCCGGAGTACCAAGTATGGGCACATGCTCCTTATGAAGCCTCATGGCAAGATTGTTTGGTATCTGCCCTCCCATGGAGAGGATCACTCCTGCAGGGGTCTCAAGTTCTATGATGTCCATGACCCTCTCAAATGATAGTTCATCGAAATAGAGTCTGTCACAAATATCGTAGTCTGTGCTTACAGTTTCAGGATTGTAGTTGATCATCACTGATCTCAATCCCTGCTTCCTGATAGTTTCAATGGCATTAACCGAGCACCAGTCAAATTCAACGCTCGAACCTATCCGGTAAGCACCTGAGCCAATAACTATTACCGACCGCTTGTCATTGTGATACCATATGTCATGTTCAGAACCGCTGTATGTGAGATAGAGGTAATTTGTCATGGCAGGATATTCTGCCGCCAGGGTGTCTATCTGCTTTACCCATGGAATTATACCGTGGGCCTTTCTCTGTTTTCTGACCCTGAGCAGCGCCTCCTGTATCTCTTCAGGTTCCACTTTGAGGACATACCGGGCTACCTGAAAGTCACTGAACCCATGTATCTTAGCTTCCCTAAGAAGTTCGGCAGGCAACTCGGAAAGGGTGTTGTATTTTGACAGTCTTTCTGCGATATTGTTGATATTGCGAAGTTTGTACAGAAACCACCTGTCGATCTTTGTAAGTTCATGAATTTCGTCAATCGAGAAGCCAAGCCTGAGAGCTTCGGCAATCGAAAAGATCCTCATGTCTGTGGGTTCGGCCAGCTCTTTTCTTACATCTTTGAAGGTGAGGTTCCTGTTGCCTACAAAGCCGTGCATGCCCTGGCCTATCATCCTCAGACCTTTCTGTATCACCTCTTCAAATGTGCGCCCTATGGCCATGACTTCTCCTACGCTCTTCATGCTGCTGCCAAGCTCATGCGAAACTCCCTCGAATTTATTGAGGTCCCACCTGGGTATCTTGCAAACAATGTAATCAAGTGCCGGCTCAAAACATGCCGTGGTAGTTCTTGTAACACTGTTTTTAAGTTCATGCAGGCCATAGCCCAGGGCCAGCTTGGCAGCTACGAAAGCCAGAGGGTATCCGGTAGCCTTTGATGCCAGCGCACTTGATCGCGAAAGTCTTGCATTTACCTCTATAACCCTGTAGTCTTCTGAACCCGGATCGAGTGCGTACTGTACATTACATTCACCTATGATACCAATATGTCTTATTATTTTGACAGAGAGTTCCCTTAGTTTATGATATTCGCTGTTGGTAAGAGTCTGAGAAGGGGCTACCACTATACTTTCACCGGTATGAATTCCGAGAGGGTCGAAATTCTCCATATTGCATACTGTGATGCAATTGTCGTGACAATCTCTGACAACCTCATATTCAACCTCCTTCCAGCCTTTCAACGACTCTTCAACCAATATCTGGGTTGTGAATGAGAAAGCCTTCGTGGCAATAGTCCTAAGCTCCTCACTGTCTGAGGCAAAACCGCTTCCCTGTCCGCCGAGGGTATAAGCCGCCCGTATTATTACAGGGAAGCCAAGCGATTCTGCAGCTTTCAGTGACTCTTCAACTGATGCCGCCGCTATACTTCTGGGTGTCTTTATGCTTATTTCATCGAGCTTCCTGACAAACAGCTCACGGTCTTCTGTATCCATTATAGCCCTTACCGGTGTTCCCAGGACCTTTACGCCGTATTTTTCAAATACACCACTGGTGTAAAGCTCTGTCCCGCAGTTAAGAGCCGTCTGTCCGCCGAAGGAAAGTAGTATGCCGTCAGGTCTCTCCTTTTCAATTACTTTTGTTACAAACGAAGGGGTTACCGGCAGAAAGTAAATTTTGTCAGCTATTCCCTCTGATGTCTGAACCGTTGCAATATTCGGATTGATAAGAACTGTAAATACACCTTCTTCCTTTAGCGCTTTCAGCGCCTGTGAGCCTGAGTAGTCAAATTCTCCTGCCTCTCCGATTTTCAGAGCGCCCGATCCCAGGACGACAACTTTTTTTATTCCGTTTACCATTAATTACCGTTCTATCAATTCAACAAACTCATCGAACAGAAAATCAGTATCTGTAGGGCCGCCGGAAGCTTCCGGATGAAACTGTGTCGAAAAAAATGGTTTGTATTTATGTCTCATTCCTTCGTTTGTATTGTCATTCACGTTGATGAACAAAGGTTCCCAGTCCTCAGGCAGAGTGTTGTTGTCTACTGCATAGCCATGATTCTGTGAGGTGATATAGGCTCTGTTCGAACCTACCCGCAGAACAGGCTGGTTGTGACTTCTGTGACCGTATTTAAGCTTGAAGGTGTCGGCTCCGGCAGCCAGTGCCATCAACTGATTGCCCAGGCATATCCCGAATACCGGTTTTGATGACTCAAGCGATTTTCTGATGTTGTTGATCGTGAGGGTGCACATTTTCGGGTCTCCCGGACCGTTGGAGATGAACAACCCGTCGTACTCCTCATTGTGGTAGTCATAATCCCACGGCACTCTTATTACCGTAGTGTCACGTTTTAACAGGTTCCTGATAATGTTGTACTTGACACCACAGTCAATCATTATTATCCGGTGGCGGCCACTGCCGTAAACTATTTTTTCATGAATGCTTACCTCACTTACAAGGTTTGTTGAGTTAGGGTCATTAAAGGAGGTCTCACTGCTGGCAGGTTCAATCTTCCCAAGCATAGAACCTTTTTCCCTGAGCCTTTTTGTTAGTGCTCTGGTGTCTATGCCGTAAATACCGGGAACCTTGTTTTTCATTAACCAGTCTCCCAGACTTTCGTCAGCATTCCAGTGGCTGTACTCAAACGAATAATCTGATACTATAAGACCTGATATATGTATCGACGATGACTCGTAAAATCTTAACAGATCATTCTCATTATCTCTTCCCGGAGCCCCGTAATTTCCAACGAGAGGATAGGTAAGGCATAGTATCTGGCCCCTGTAGGAAGGGTCGGTAAGGCTTTCAGGATAACCTGTCATGGCAGTGTTGAACACTACCTCGCCAGAAGCCGCACTAACAGAGCCGAATGATTTGCCGCTGTAGTATGATCCATCCTCAAGAGTTAGCTTAACCGGAATTCCTTTCTCCATATCTGACAAATATATTTGTTTGAGCACTCTTTTCCGGGTCGTAAAGATACTGAAAATAGCTCACCCCGATACAGGCCGGGATGGTACTTTACAATTTAACCGCAAAGGTGAAGATGAATCATATATTATTCTTACTTTTATAGGCGATTTCATTAGTGTAACCTTATTAATACTGGTATATGAAACACGTCCGTAATTATGTTATTGTATCTGTTCTGTCAGTTATTGTCATAGGTGCAGGTTCCTGCAGAAACAGGGCAACTTCCGAGCAGAGTCAGATAGAGCTTGATCAGAGACAAATGATTGAACAGCAGATAGAAGAGAGTGTCTATCCTCTCCCTACATCTGCTGATGTTATAAAAATGCTTACAGAGCTTGATGTAGGCTATATTATAGGCATCTCCAACCCTCTTGAGAATGCTTCGAAATATCTAACAAGCAAAAGCAGGGCAATCAACCTTGGTATATATGGAGCTGATCTGAGCTATGCAACTCTCTACAATGTGCAACAGGTTGTCATTAATTACCTGAATGCCATAAGGGTGCTCGCCAATGAGCTTAACCTGGGCCAGGTTTATGATGAGTCGCTTTACAATGAGATCAGGGATAATTTTGATAACCGCGATGAACTGGTAAAGATTCTTACAAATGCATTTAACAATACCTATACTTTCCTCTCAAATAATAATCAGGAATCGCTGGCTATGCTTGTAGTTGGGGGAGCCTGGCTGGAAGGGATGTATATAACGACAAATATTTCAGAATCGGTTTATCACGTAGAAGGAATTGTCAGGGTATTGCTGGAGCAGAAGAAATCGTTTGAGCTCTATCTTGAGATCGCAAAACCATATGCAGAAGATCCTCTTGTAAGCGAGTTTATTAAAGAACTGAAACCGATTGAAGAGGTCTATGCAGGAATATCGAGTTCGCTGTCACTAAAGAACGTTGAGGATATAACCAGGGTAATAGCCGAGGTTAGAGACAAGCTGATTCTCTGAGGTTTTTTGTAACATAACCGCAAAGAACCAGCCTTTGCGGTTTTTTTCACATCTTTTCTATGAGAGACTCTGTATTACTTGCCCTGATACATATATTTGCCATTATCTCAACTGTCAAGCCAGGGAGCGTAACGGCCAGAGGCAGGAAGATTCTGAGGAGTTATCTTCGAAGATACCTTAACAGGGAGCTTGAGGAGAAGTACTATGAAATGTTTGAGAGTAATCTTGATTTCTATGCAAGCGAACTAAAGACTATTGACGAACAGGATCTCTTTGATGACAAGTCCCTGATTACCTTTCAGATAACAAATATTTGCCGTCAGATCAAGAAGGGACTGCTGCTTGATGAAAGAATGGTAGTCTTCCTTCAGTTACTTGAGTTCGCTTTCGAGGACAGGGTGGTTACTTCACAGGAAAAGATCATAATTGATATTGTTGCCCGTACATTCAATATTCCATCTGCCGAGTATGAAAATGCTTATGCCTTTATGATAGGCGGGGATTTTGACAAGGTTGCTCCCAAAAATATGCTAGTAATTGAAGGCACTGATGGTCAGGCTGATCACAATAAGCCACAGTTCAGCAACTACAATCAATGGAATCAGATGAAAATAAAGGGCTTCAGTGGCTCTCTATATCTGATGCTTATTGAGAGCACCGGATCTATTCTGCTGACATACGAGGGGAACCAGGAACTCTATTTCAAAGGACGTGATATAATACCCTACAGGGCATATCTGCTTGACAGGGGTGTGAATATTAAAGGACCGGGGATTGAACCAATATATTATTCAAAGGTCTATAAGTCTTTTATAGTAGGCAAGTTTCCACATAAGGTTGTCTTTGAGGGGCATGGAATTGACTATCGTTTCAGGGGATCAGCTTACGGCCTGAGAAAGATGAGTTTTGCCGTTGAGTCTGGGAATCTTGTTGGTATAATGGGAGGAAGCGGCGTAGGCAAGACGACTCTTCTTAAGGTCCTTAACGGTAAGTTCAATCCCTCATCGGGAACTGTCTACATAAATGGTTATGACCTCCATAATGAGAGTGATGCACTCGCAGGACTTATTGGTTATGTGCCTCAGGATGATCTGTTGATAGAGGAACTTACAGTATATCAGAACCTCTATTTTAATGCACGGCTTTGCTTTGGTGATTTCAGCGAGGATCAGTTAAGAGACCTTGTCGATAAAGTTCTTTCTGATCTTGAGCTGGCTGATATCAGTGATCTTCAGGTTGGAGATGTGCTGAATAAGAAAGTGAGTGGCGGGCAGAGAAAAAGGCTCAATATTGGTCTTGAACTGATGAGAGAGCCGGCTATTCTTTTTGTAGATGAACCTACTTCCGGTCTCTCATCGCACGATTCGGAAAAGATAATGAACCTTCTCAAAAACCTGACTCTTAAAGGAAAACTTGTTTTTGCGATTATTCATCAGCCTGCATCTGATATTTTAAAACTGTTTGACAGACTCTGGTTACTTGACAAGGGAGGTTATCTGATATACGACGGAGACCCTGTTGATTCACTGGTTTACTTTAAAAGTGAAGTGTCTCAGGCTAATGCTGCTGAGAGTGAATGTCCCAATTGTGGTAATGTTGAGACTGAAAGTATTCTTCAGATAGTTGAAGCCAGGGTAATAGATAATGAAGGGTATCCAAGCAAAGCCCGTCAGATACAACCGGAAGAATGGTATTCCAAATATCTTGAAAAAATGCAGGTGATACCTGCCCCTGAACCCTCAAGGCTGCCTTTGCCTCCGAGTAATTTCAAGGTGCCCGGAAAGCTGAATCAGGTTCGCACTTTTGTGAAACGTAATTTTACCCGTAAACTGGCTGACAGCCAGTATATGACAATAAATCTTCTGGAAGCCCCTTTGCTGGCATTTATACTGGGATATTTCTCAAAATATCTGACGGCCTCAGGCTATATCTTCTCAGAGAACAGGAATTTTCTTATCTTCCTTTTCATGTCGGTAATTGTGGCTGTTTTTATAGGCCTTACCGTAAGTGCTGAAGAGATATTCCGTGACAGAAAGGTACTTGAAAGAGAGAGATTTTTAAATATAAGCAGACTGGCATACCTGGTTTCAAAGGTGAACTTTCTCTTTATTCTTTCTGCTATCCAGACGCTAACATATGTAATTGTTGCCCAGCTGATTCTTGAAGTCAATGGTATGCTCCTGAGACACTGGATAATAATATTTTCAGTAGCTTGTTATGGTAATATTCTGGGATTGAACATTTCTGCGGGAATGCGTTCGGCAATAAGCATATATATTCTAATCCCCCTGCTGTTGGTGCCCCAGCTTCTGTTCGGGGGTGCAATGATACGTTTTGATGACCTGCATAAATCGATAAGCAATAAGGTCTATGTACCGCTGATAGGTGACGTAATGGGAACAAGATGGGCGTATGAGGCGCTCATGGTGGAGCAGTTTAAGAGCAATCGTTACCAGAAACCTTTCTTTGAAACCGAAATGGCCATAAGTCAGAATGACTGGTATGCATCATTCCTGCTGCCGTCACTTAAAACCAAAATTGAGGAGTGCAGGATTGCGGGTGACAGGGAAGAGTATCGCCTGCAGACAGAAAAGAATTTCAGACAACTAAATTACCATTTCGGTCAACTTTCAGAAATAGCCGGTATCGTCCCGGGAAACTGGATGGTTAAACTTAACCGCTTTGATTTTGATGAGAACTCGGCAGCCATGGCCACAAGTCACGTAGACAGTCTCAGACGCTGGTTCCGGGCCGAATGGTCAAAATATATAGTTGAGAGAGATGTGATCGTGGAATCTCTTGTGCAGTCAATGGGAAGGGAAAGGCTGTTAAAATTAAGGGAAGAAAACCATAATGAAAACATTGCCGATTTTGTTCTGAATCGTAATTATGTTGAGAAGGTATATGAAACAGATGACAGGATAATCCAGAAAGCTGATCCGGTTTATATGGCCCCGGAGTCAAAATTCGGACGATCTCATTTCTATGCCCCCTACAAGAGACTCGGAAAACTGAAGATCGACACCATGTGGTTCAATATCATATCATTATGGATTATATCGGGAATCATGTTTATTACGTTATATTACAACTTACTAAGAAAACTTATCGATCTGACAGACTCCTTCCATATACCCGTATTCAGAAAATTTGCATCTCACCTGAGAACCTGAAACTGTGTAGAAGAGACAGCAACAACTATATTTGTCCTGATGATGACAGTGATAAAACCGAAAAAAAGCCTGGGGCAACACTTTCTGAAGGATAAGAATGTTGCTGCCCGGATAGCAAATGCTCTGACAGGTGAAGGCTATGACAATGTGATTGAGGTTGGGCCGGGCATGGGTATACTGACACAATTCCTGATGGAAAGAAATTTTCGCAGGTTTGTTGCTGCAGAGATAGACAGGGAATCGGTAGGGTATCTCCGGCAAAGATTTGGGGAGAGCCTTGAGCTTATTGAGGGTGATTTCCTCAGACTGAATCTTGATGAGTTATTTAGTGGCAGGTTTGGGATAACCGGCAACTTCCCTTATAATATATCCAGTCAGATCTTCTTCAAAGCCCTTGAATACCGGCATAAAGTAGCCGAAGTTACAGGTATGATACAGAAAGAGGTGGCTGACAGGATTCATTCCGGCCCTGGTTCAAAACAGTATGGCATATTGAGCGTACTGTTGCAGGCATGGTTCAACACAGAAATATTGTTTTCCGTGTCACCGGGTCTTTTTATTCCGCCTCCTAAAGTCAATTCGGCAGTTATCAGGCTTACAAGAAATAATGTCACGACTCTGGGTTGTGATGAGGAACTGTTTTTTAAGGTGGTCAAGCAGGCTTTCAATCAGCGCAGGAAGACCCTCAGAAACTCACTGGGCGCCGGGTTCCCGCTGACAAATATTAATGAAAAGCTATTGACGCTAAGAGCCGAACAACTTGAAGTCGGTTCGTTTATTGAGATTACAGGAATAATTAAAACAAACCTGAAAAATGACGACAAGAAGAGAAATTAGCAAGGATTTTCTGACAGATTTACGTACGGCAATAGCATCAGGTGATGAAAAGAAGGCTCAGGCCCTGATGGAGGATCTGCATGCTGCTGACATTGCTGAAATCTATGATGAGATATCCACCGATGAGGCAAGGTTTCTTTATCTCCTTCTCGACTCGGAAAAGGCTGCCGATACTATTGCCGAGCTTGATGAAGATGACAGGGAGGAGTTTCTTGAAAGCATTCCAAGTGAAATTATTGCACAACAGTTTATCAATGAGATGGATACCGACGATGCTGCTGATGTGATTGCAGATATGTCGGAAAAGAAAAAGCAGGAAGTACTAAGGCATATTGAAGACATCGATCACTCTGGTGATATTGTAGATCTTCTCTCTTATGATGAAGATACTGCAGGAGGGCTGATGGCCAAGGAGCTGGTTGTGGTGAATCAGAGCTGGTCGGTGCTGACGTGCCTGAAAGAGTTGGGTCGGCAGGCCGATGACGTTGATGAGGTGTACTATCTTTATGTTGTGGATGATGACCGGATACTGAAAGGTTTGGTATCGCTGAAGGATCTTGCCCTCAGTAAGAACACCACAATAATCAACAAGATTATGGAGAGAGATATTCATTATGCTACTGTTGATGATGATGCGGAAGAGGTGGCTCAGATAATGCAGAAATATGACCTGGTGGCAATTCCGGTAGTAGATGCTATCGGCAGGCTGGTAGGGAGGATTACAATCGATGATGTCGTCGATGTTATTCGTGAGGAGGCTGAGCGAGACTATCAGCTGGCTTCCGGTCTTACTGAAGATGTTGAGTACTCTGACAATATCTATCGTAATGCGCGAGCAAGGCTGCCATGGCTTATAATTGGCCTGACCGGAGGTGTGTTCGGCGCCCTGATTCTTGGAAGGTTCGAAAGCAGTCTCAGGATCTATCCGGAAATGGCTTTCTTCATACCTCTTATTGCAGCTATGGGTGGTAATGTGGGAATCCAGTCTTCTGCCATTATCGTCCAGGGGTTGGCAAGCAATACATTGAGGCTTGATGGTTTTGTATCTAAACTTAGCAAGGACTTTGCGGTAGCTTTCATCAATGCCCTTATATTGTCTCTGCTGATTTTTGTCTACAATTTTTTTATCAGTGATTCGTTTGCCCTGACCATTACGGTAAGCACAGCCCTGATGGCTGTAATAATATTTGCTTCAATGTTTGGTACAATTATACCGATACTCCTGAACAGATTCGGTGCAGATCCGGCTCTGGCTACAGGCCCTTTCATTACGACTTCAAATGACATAATGGGTCTGCTCATCTATATGCTGGTAGGACGAATGCTTTACGGAGTCTTTGCCTGACTATTTACAGGCTTTTATTAATCTTTTTCAAATAAAAATATCTATTTTTATCCGGCTTTTAAAGGGGGGGACCTTTTACCGTAATTTACAGATAATGAATAATAAGAAAATCAAGAGCGCTTTAATCTCAGTATATCATAAAGAAGGCCTTGAACCCGTGGTTCGGAGGCTTTCTGAACTTAACGTCAGGATCTATTCAACAGGTGGTACATTTGATTTTATAGTTGGTCTTGGAGTTAATGCTGAGGCTGTTGAAACTCTTACCTCATATCCTTCAATTCTCGGCGGAAGGGTAAAGACCCTTCACCCCCGGATATTCGGCGGCATACTGGGGCGGCGTGAGAATAATTCTGATATGGAACAGATGATGCAGTATCAGATTCCCGAGATTGACCTGGTGATTGTCGATCTCTATCCATTTTCTGAGACCGTCAAATCAGGAGCCACAGAGCATCAGATAATTGAGAAAATAGATATTGGAGGTATTTCACTTATCAGGGCTGCAGCAAAGAATTTCAATGACGTGTTGGTAGTTGCGGGATCACATATGTATCGCAGGCTTCTTGATATTCTCGAGAATAGTAAAGGGTTCAGCTCCCGTGAAGAGAGAAGACTTTTTGCTGCTGATGCGTTCAGCGTATCATCAGGCTATGATGCTGATATTTTCAGCTACTTCAATAAACACGACGAAGTTAATGCCTTACGAATCAGTGTCGATGGACATATGCCGCTCAGGTATGGCGAAAATCCTCATCAGAAAGCATCTTATTATGGAGACCTTTCTGAACTGATGCAAAAACTGCATGGCCGCGACATCTCGTATAATAATCTACTGGATATTGATGCTGCTCTGGGCTTCATTAGACTGTTTGAGGAACCTGCGGTGGCAATTATCAAGCATAACAATGCCTGTGGCCTCTCTTCAGATTCAGATATTGCATCGGCATGGACAAAAGCTCTGGCAGGTGATCCATTGTCTGCTTTTGGGGGAATTATAGCCATCAACAGAGAGATAGACACTGAGACTGCTTCTGAAATCAACAAGATATTTTTTGAAGTTATAATTGCTCCGGGATTTGTTCCGGAGGCTCTTACTCTTCTATCGCAGAAAAAGAACAGGATAATACTGCAGCTCAGGAAATATCCTGATACCGTTACCTCTTGCCGTTCTGTCCTCAACGGATATCTGCGGCAGGAGACTGACAAATACCTTGTTGCTGAGTCCGATCAGAAATGTGTAACAGAAAGAGTTCCGTCAGACAAAGAGCTTGCAGACCTTGATTTTGCAAACAGGATCGTAATGAATACCAAGTCGAATGCAATTGTACTGGTCAGCAACAGGCAGCTGATAGGCTCAGGCACAGGTCAAACCTCAAGGGTGGATGCTGTCAGGCAGGCTATAGAGAAGGCCCACGCCTTCGGTTTTGACACCAGAGGAGCAGTAATGGCCTCTGATGCATTCTTTCCGTTCCCCGATAGTATCAATCTGGCTGCTGCCGCGGGGATAACCGCCGTAATTCAGCCCGGAGGTTCGGTTAAGGATCAGGAGTCGATAGATGAGTGCAACAGGAATGATATAACAATGATTTTTACAGGTGTAAGACATTTCAGGCATTAGAGTAACAAATAAATAATAATATACTGATGGGACTTTTTTCGTTTTTGACACAGGAGATAGCCATTGATCTTGGTACAGCTAATACTATTATAATTCATAACGATAAGGTGGTGGTGGATGAACCATCTATAGTTGCGATAGACAGGCATACCAACAAGCTAATCGCAATAGGAGAGGAAGCCAGGCAGATGCACGGCAAAACACATGAGAATATCCGTACGGTACGTCCACTCCGTGACGGAGTAATAGCCGACTTCAACGCTGCCGAGCAGATGATAAGAGGGATGATAAAGCTGATCAACAAAGGCCCGCGTCTTTTTTCACCTTCCCTGAAAATGGTTGTTTCGATACCTTCCGGCAGTACCGAGGTAGAGATCAGAGCCGTACGTGATTCATCAGAGCATGCAGGTGGCAGGGATGTATACATGATATATGAACCGATGGCGGCTGCAATAGGTATTGGGCTCGATGTCGAAGCTCCTGACGGATGCATGGTGGTTGACATTGGCGGAGGAACCACGGAAATTGCGGTTATTGCTCTGGGTGGGATCGTATGCAATAAGTCAATACGTATAGCAGGTGATGGTTTTACTGCCGATATACAGGCCTATATGAGGCACCAGCACAATGTCAAGATAGGTGACCGCACCGCTGAAGACATTAAGATTGCAGTAGGAGCTGCATTGCCCGACCTTGAAAATCCGCCTTCCGATTACGTTGTGAGAGGTCCTAACATCATGACCTCACTCCCTATCGAAATACCCGTTTCCTATCAGGAGATTGCACATTGTCTTGATAAATCGCTGTCAAAGATTGAAACGGCAATACTGGGAGTTCTTGAACAGACCCCTCCGGAGCTGTATGCTGATATAGTAGCACGTGGTATATATCTGGCAGGTGGCGGCGCTCTTCTGAAAGGGCTTGATAAGAGACTGACAGACAAGATCAATATACCGTTCAGGGTTGCTGAAGATCCGTTGCACTCCGTTGCGCGGGGCACCGGTGTTGCACTTAAAAATGTTGACAAGTTTCAGTTCCTGATGAGGTAATATACCCGGATGCTGAATGAGGAACCTCTTAAACTTTCTCTCACGATACAGCAATGTTTTTATCTTCCTGATACTGGAGGCAGTATCGTTATGGCTTCTGATAAATGCCGAGGGCTACCAGTCATCACGGTTTCTCGGAGCCATAAGGAGCTCTACTCATTATTTTGAAAAGAAGGTTGGCAGTATAACGGAATACATCGGCCTGCGTGATGAGAACCGGAGGCTGGTGGCAGAGAACCTGGCCCTTCTGCAGAAGCTCGAGACAACCCGGAGCAAAGATACAGCAGCAGTAAGAGCCGGCACAATTACCGTCTCTGACGGGCTTTTTTCATATTTATCAGCCAGAATCATAAATAATTCAGTTAACAAACAACGCAATTTCATTTCACTTGATAAAGGCAGCAATGACGGCATTGAACCTGAAATGGCTGTTACGGGTCCTGACGGGATTGTTGGAATAGTGGTTTCTGTATCTGACAATTACAGTCTGGTGATGTCGGTACTCAACCTCGATTTCAGGTTGAGTGTCAGGCTTAGAAAAAGTGGATATTTTGGCTCACTGAACTGGGATGGTGTATCGGTTAGTAAAGCCAGCCTTACTGGTATTCCGTATCATGTAAATGTTAACGTTGGCGATACTATTGAATCAAGTGGGTTTTCTGCTGTATTTCCTCAGGGAATACCAGTCGGAACCATAGCTGATATTGATGATAGCGGAGGTGATTTTTACAGGATAGGATTAAATCTGTTTACCGAATTCAGAAAACTGAATTATGTGTATGTTATTAAAAGCCTCCGGAGAGAAGAACTCGAAATGCTTGAAGAGAAGGGGCCCGGGGTATGAATAACAGTATATTAAAATATGGCCTGTTCACGGCATTTGTGCTGCTGTTGCAGATACTTGTTCTAAATAACGTCCAGTTAAGCGGGTATATAAATCCCTATATCTATGTAATGATAATTATGCTTTTGCCGCTTGACTTTCCGCAGTGGCTGCTGCTGTTTATCTCTTTTTTCACCGGATTTATTATTGATGTTTCCTCGGGCACATTGGGGATTCATTCGGCAGCTACGGTTCTGGCAGGATTTTCAAGGCCCTGGGTTCTTATGTACATGGCACCCCGCGACGGCTATGAACAGGGCTTTTCTCCTTCAATGCGGTTTTACGGGTTCAGATGGTTTGCATTATATTCATTCTGGATGATACTGATACACCATTTTGCCCTGTTCTATCTTGAAGTATTCAGATTCACCGATTTTTTCAGAACCTTTCTGAGGGTTGTAGTTAGTACGGGGTTTTCTTTTATTTTTGTCATGCTGACAGAATACTACCGGAAACTGCGTTAATTATCCCTCCTGAATGAAGGATCCGTTTATATACCGGAAATACATAATAATTGCCATGGCAACAGTGGCTTCTGCCTTGTTGCTGTTGCGCCTGTTTTATGTCCAGGTAGTAGATGACTCATGGCGTGTATCTGCCGAGAGCAATGTATTGAGGTATGTCACCCAATACCCTGCCAGAGGTCTTATCTATGACCGTAACGGTAAACTGATAGTGTACAACCAGGCTGCTTATGATATTATGGTCATTCCGGGGCAAACTTCGGAGATGGACACAGTATCTTTTTGTGAAATAACCGGAATTACTGTTGAATCCTTCCGCGAGAGGATCAGATCTGCCCGTCGCTATTCAAGGATGGTTCCTTCAGTGTTTCTTAAGCAGATTTCGGCTGAGACATATGCATTGTTGCAGGAGAAGATGTACAGGTATCCCGGATTTTATGTGCAAACAAGAACACTAAGATCTTATGACCGGCCTGTGGCTGCTCATTTAATGGGGTATGTCGGCGAGGTTGATGACAATATCGTTAAGTCGGAACCATATTATAAGCCGGGTGATTATATTGGAGTTACCGGTATTGAGAAGTCCTATGAGGAACAGCTTAGAGGTAAAAAAGGGGTTAATATCTACCTTGTTGACGTTCATGGCAGGATAAAGGGTTCATACCGCAACGGGGAAAATGATACCATACCGGTACATGGTAATGATATTGTTACCACCATTGATATTGACCTGCAGGAGTACGGAGAAATGCTGATGAAGAATAAATCTGGCAGCATTGTTGCACTCGAGCCGTCGACAGGCGAGGTTCTTGCCCTGGTTTCCTCTCCTGCCTACGATCCTTCCTTGCTCGTTGGAAGATCGCGTACCGATAATTTCAGGAGTCTCGAAACCGATACCCTGAAACCTCTCTTCAATCGTGCCCTAATGGCTTCATATCCTCCGGGTTCCACTTTTAAACCTCTTGTCGGACTTATTGCACTGCAGGAGAAGGTTATTTCTCCTTCAACCGAATTTGGCTGTAGCCCGGGTTACCTCTTTGTCGGATGCCATTTTCATCCTGAACCCCTTAGTCTTGCCGAGGCAATTATGCATTCCTGCAATTCCTATTTCTGCCAGGCCTTCAGACAGACCATGGAGAACAGAAATTACAAGTCGGTTGGTGAGGCATATACAAGATGGAGGAAATATCTCACTGACTTTGGCCTGGGGAACAGACTAAACAGTGATTTCACCAATGAACTGCCTGGTTTTATACCTGAACCCGAATATTATGACAGGTACTATGGCGCAGGCCGGTGGAGGGCTTTAACAATAATATCTCTTGGCATCGGCCAGGGAGAGATAGGAGCCACCCCGCTTCAGATGGCCAATATGACGGCAGCAATGGCCAACAGGGGCTATTTTTATACTCCGCACATTGTAAGATCATCAGACGAATCAGGGGAGACCCTGACCTCCTTCAGGGAAAAACACTACACGGGTGTCGACTCGGTAAATTTTATACCCGTTATTGATGGTCTCGATCTTGTTGTCAGCGGAGGACCGGGAGCGACGGCAAGGCATATAGCTATCCCCGGAATAACTATATGCGGCAAGACAGGAACAGCCCAGAACCCTCATGGTGATGACCACTCCGTTTTTATAGCGTTTGCACCAAAGGAAGATCCAAAAATTGCAATAGCAGTGTATGTTGAAAATGCAGGATATGGCTCAACTATGGCTGCTCCGATAGCAAGCCTTATGATAGAAAAGTATATTAACGGTTCAACCGCAAACAGATGGAGAGAGGAGTATATTTTGGGAATAAACCTGATTGGAGATGAGGAGAACCGGTAACGTACTGACCAGGGTTGACTGGCTGACAATAGCGGGATTTCTGTTGCTCGTATTTCTGGGATGGCTCAATATTTACGCTGCTGTCTATGATGAGGAACATGCAAGTATTCTCGATTTCAGCCAGCGATATGGTAAGCAGTTCATGTGGATATTGGCAGCCATTTTAATAGCTCTTTTTGTACTTCTTATCGACAACAGGTTTTATTACTTCTTTACCTGGTTTATCTATGGTGCAGTTATCTTAATGCTGATGCTTGTGCTGGTATTCGGTAAGGAGGTGAACGGCGCCAGGGCCTGGTTTGAATTCGGTGGAGTAAGCCTGCAGCCTTCCGAGTTTGCCAAATTCGCAACAGCACTGGCAGTTGCCCGCTATATTGCCCCTCAGTCGGTATCACTAACCAGGGGCAGGCATCTCATAACAGCAGTCTCAATATTTCTCGCACCTGTAGTTCTGATAATAGCTCAGCCTGATATGGGATCGTCGTTAGTCTTCCTTTCTCTCTTTTTTGTACTGTTCCGGGAAGGGATGAGTCCTTATATTTTTATTACCGGACTATTGATGATTCTGCTTTTCCTGATGACATTGATCTTAGAGGATCTGTACTTACTCAGTGCACTTATAATTGTCGCTTTTGTCCTTTCATGGATTACAACCCGCAGGTTCCTTCTGGCTTTTACCGGATTGATGATAATCGGCTTTATTATAGCAGCTTTGTGGGCTCTCGATAATCTCCTCTCAGGTTTTATCAGCCTGAACCTTATTGTTATTGCAAGCCTTGTTCTGGCGGGAATAGCCTTTTCATTTTATATCTACAGATATAAGCTTAAATGGTTGATGGTTATCTATCTTTTTCTGGTTGGAAGCGTTATTTATGTATTTACAGTTGACTACGCATTTCACAACCTGCTCAAACCGCACCAGCAAACTCGTATAAACATTGTACTGGGCATGGAATCTGATCCACTCGGCACAGGTTATAATCTCAACCAGTCTCTTATTTCAATAGGATCGGGAGGTTTTTCAGGCAAGGGCTACCTGCAGGGAACCCAGACTAAGTTCAGGTTTGTGCCGGAGCAAAGCACAGATTTTATTTTCTGTACCATAGGAGAGGAGTGGGGCTTTATAGGTTCTTTCGTTATTATTGGGCTATACCTCTTTCTGCTTTTCAGGCTGTTAATGCTTGCTGAGAGACAGCGATCGGTATTTGCCCGTATATACGGGTATGGCGTCTTTTCGATACTCTTCTTTCATGTGTTTGTAAACATCGGGATGACAGTAGGCCTGGTACCTGTGATCGGTATTCCGCTACCTTTCCTTAGTTACGGAGGCAGCTCCCTGTGGGGATTTACAATACTACTCTTTATCTTTCTCAGGCTTGATGCCAGTCGGGCAGAATACCTGCTCTGAGAATCAGAACGGCATCTTAATCCGGTGTGATATCTCGATGCCGAAATCCTTTTCCACATACTCTATCAGCTGGGGAAAGAACTCCATGAAATCGTCATGCAAAACATAATAATTGCGTTTCAGCATCTTCATGGCATATCGTGTCTCAGACGGCAAAGATGTCTTTTTGCTCATGGTTCTCAATACATGCCTGATACCGCTCTTTGTCTGATAGGTCTCAATCCAGTTGTTGATAATGAAAAAAGGAAAGCTGGCCTTTACATTATCAGGAAGGATGTCAAAATTGTTGACCATGGCGCGGTAGAAATTGTAGGTGACACTCTCAAGGGGGCGACGTGAAAAAAAATCCCACTCCCTGGTGAGGAAATGATCATAGAGAATGTCTACTACAACGCCGGCGTACCTGTGATATTTTCTTGTGAAGTGTATCTTGCTGCGGTGTACGACCGGATGACGATCGGTGAAGGTGTCAATATGCCTGTGCAGAATGATTCCCTTTCTTACCGGCTCGGGGTAATTAAGATAATCACGACCTTTTACATAATCTCCTATGTAATTGCCAATCATGATCTTTTCCGAGTCACCCGAAAGGTATATGTGAGCAAGAACATTCATACAGAATCCAATACTACAAAGAATTTACCATAATGCGTTAAAAGAGAAAAACATTTTATTTAACATATTTTCCTGCATTATGTATTGGGCTTCAAAGTGCAGAATGTCAAACCTATAGCATCTGAAGTCTAATTGTTAAAAAGTCTTGAAAAGATTCGTTTATTCAAAACGTAACCCTTAAATTTGCGGATTGCCCTGATCGGGCTTCAGATTTAAAAAAATGTAAACTCAAATATTAATAGTTAACAAGGAGGTTTTATGACCAGAAAGAATGTTATTATTATTGGTGCCGCAGGCAGGGATTTTCACAATTTTAACACCTACTTCCGTGACAATGAGAGCTATAACGTTGTCGCCTTTACCGCTGCTCAGATACCTGATATTGACGGTAGAAAATATCCGGCAGAACTGGCCGGCAAACTCTATCCTTCAGGCATACCTATATTTGCCGAGCAGGATCTTCCAAAGCTGATAAAGGATCTCAAAGTTCATGACTGTGTCTTTTCATACAGTGATGTAACCTACCAGAAGGTTATGGCAGTAAGTGCCGTTGTCAATGCTGCAGGTGCAAATTTCGTTCTTCTGGGGCCTGGTGAGACGATGATTAAAAGCACCAAGCCTGTTATCGCCGTAGGAGCTATTCGAACAGGTTGTGGTAAGAGTCAGACATCGAGAAGGGTTATTGAACTGCTGATGGAGAAGGGCCTTAAGGTTGTAGCGGTAAGGCATCCAATGCCATATGGTGATCTTAATGCACAGAAAGTCCAGCGCTTTGCTGAGGTTAATGACCTTGAAAAGCACAAGTGTACTGTGGAAGAGATGGAAGAGTATGAGCCGCATGTTGTCAGAGGTAATGTAATATATGCCGGCGTAGATTATGAAGCAATACTTCGCGAGGCAGAGAAAGACCCAAAGGGATGTGACGTTGTACTATGGGATGGTGGGAATAATGATTTTCCGTTCTACTCTCCCGATCTGATGATTACAGTTACAGACCCTCACAGGGCAGGTCATGAACTTGCCTACTACCCAGGAGAAGTAACACTGAGGCTGGCTGACGTTGTCGTCATCAACAAAATGGACAGTGCCGCTCCTGAAGATATCCAGACAGTCCGCGAGAGTATTGAGAAAGTAGCACCCCGTGCCGTTGTAGTTGACGGAGCATCCCCTATAAAGGTCGATGATCCTTCAATTATTAAGGGCAAGAGAGTACTTGTTGTGGAAGACGGGCCTACACTTACCCATGGTGAGATGAAGATTGGCGCAGGTGTCGTTGCAGCACGTAAATTCGGTGCTTCGGAACTTGTTGATCCTCGTCCGTACCTTGCCGGCAGGCTTCAGGAAACCTTCGAAACTTACCCGGAAATAGGCACCCTGCTTCCGGCTATGGGTTACGGAGAGCAGCAACTGAAGGACCTTGAGAAAACCATCAACAACACTGACTGTGATGCTGTAATCATTGGAACACCGATAGATCTTAACAGGATTATTACGATTAAGAAGCCTAATACAAGGGTTTATTACGATCTTCAGGAGATAGGCTCTCCTAACCTTGAAGAGGTAATAGACGAGTTTGTCAGAAAGCATAAGCTTGCTTAGGAAAGCATGTAAGTGAAAAGAGGCTGTCTCAATAAATAAAGACAGCCTCTTTATCTTATTCCTCCTTTGTAAACCTATATCTGGAACCTCCTTCTTCTCCTTCCCAAAAAAAACAGATACCAAGGTGGTTGGTTCTCCATAATCCCTTTACTCCCTGATATGTAAATCTGAGTTGTACAGACTAAAGGTAAACTTTCACTTTTTGTAAAATACAACTGTAAAAACCACCTACCTTGTTCGTTTTTCATTTCCCATTTTCCACTTTCACTAAATAGTCAAGCCTTAAGAACCCATTTTTCTGATAAATTGGAAGAATGATACAATCTGGCAATGGAAACCCAAAGATCTGATTGAAGACAAAAAGAATCGCTTTGCGGGTTCCCATGAGTTTCTTCATTAAATTGAACGCCGTTGCAGCCATTGTCGTGTTAATCTTGTCACCTTCAGCACCTTTGAGGTAATTTCTTAACATCCGTTAGTCACTTTTGAGATGTCCGATTATTGGCTCGATCGCTGCTCTTCTTCGGAAGCGTTTTCGGTCCCGGAATTTTTCGTAGGGAGTTTTATCCTTTCCTGACTCAGGCCTTTTTATCTCAACACCCAATACCTTCTTAGTACCCTTGTAACCCCTGTCAACCAATGCAGCTCTTGGTAATACCCCAGAATATCTTACACTTGTTGAAGCTGAGGCTCAAGTGTATGTCCATCATACGGATTACCCTCGAAAGCCAGTGCTCCTACTATTATTCCACTGGTCTTTGTTATTACAAGCCCACTCTTGTTGCCAAATTCATATTTCTTATGATCCTTACCCTTTGATATGCATTGAACATGAGGCTCATGGAAACTATAGAGTTTATTCTTGCTTTCCCTCTCTTGCCCCAGTACCCTGCAATAAGGCCAAAGCATCTCGTCATAGAGATCCAGCCTGTCTTTATCATCCAGACTTCTCTCAATATCTCTTACCAGTCGTCCGGCAATGGTCTTTATCTTGCGGGCAGCAGCCATCGCCTTCTTCCTTCTTTTGGGGTGATCTCTGTGACGTTGGTCGATCATTAACTGCCCCAGAACTCTTGCGTAACTTTGTCTAAGAATGATACCTTCCTTCTCGGCAATCTTCCAGCATCTCTCAATGATCTTCTTATGCAGCTTGGTGTCAGTAGGAAAGGTGATATTCTTCTCTTGTACGGTTGTGTCTATTAACACTTCCTTCTCATTGACCTCCTGGGGAGAGAACAGACTTATGCTGAGCTTTAACAGCTTCTCTGCTCCTGATGCTCCTATACGTTTGCGAAAATGAACAAACTCACTCGGATCAAATGGCTTCTCAAACTGAAAATAAGTCTCACCACAGAAGTATTGCCAGTAGGGATTTTCGATCCACCTGGCAGCGTATGATTCATCTGATAAATTATACATCTGCTTCAGAAGCATGCTACCTACCATCTTGCGAACAGGTACTGCCAGTCTACTGGTATAATGATAATACTCCTCAAAATCCTTATTCACGGATTCCCAGTCTATTCTGCGACTGAGTTCCACCAATTCGTGATTCATGTTGATAATACTGAAGGGGTACTTTGAAGACATCCAACTGTGGGTTCTTTTCGCTTTTTCCTATCATTTCTGCAAGGTTTTTCACGAATTTACCCAAAACCTTGCAAATTGACAAATTATGTTTTCAACATATATTGTTAAATATCAACAATATAGATGTTTTTTCTTTAAGAGTTGACCATTTAATCAGACCTAATTTGTTTTTCAAATTATGTCCAGCTATTTGGGGGGTTAAGACAACCTGCATAGGTCTATTAAAGTAAAATCATTATTATAACTAAACCTTTGGTCCAGTTTTACGGGAGTATTATAATCGGTAGGAAAAAACTGAAGGACCCACATTTGAACGATCTTCATGATGTACTTTAGCTAGAAGCCAGATTTAACGGGCTTTATATTACTCTCCTGCCTCGTAGCAGGAGATGCATAGTGCTATTCCTCTTTTCCCTAATCGCTCAAGAGTCATTGGCTCAAATTCCATATTACATTGGTTATTATATCCATAAATTACCCAAATGCTAATATCGTTATTTGTTATCCCCAATTTTTGCAATTCTTCATATTTTCCTTCTAAAGAATCTAAAAGTTTCGCAATTATGTTATAGTAATCTTTTTGCTTTTCGAATACAATCTCATAAGACCAACCATATTTATAACTTTCGGGATGAAGCTCAACAATTGAAGAAACATTGTCATAAAATTTTTCTTCAGTATTAATTCTTAATTCATAAGTTAATATTTCCATAGCAGTATATTAAAACAATTTCAAGAAGTCAGCAATTGTCATTCCTGTCTCATATGTTTTTCCAAAGTAACCTCCGGTTTTTGTTCCTGTCAGCCATATCTTCCCTCCTTTAAACATTAAATTAGGGTTCCTGCCTACGATATGTGCAAAGTTTTTTGGATTCGCAAAAGACAGAACACCCTTTTTAACAGCATGAAAAGCTGAAGGATTAAATAAGTACTTTCCTAATTTTACTGCTTGCTCCCCTTTTCTTAATGGTCCTCCAATGAAAGATCGGGGCATTCCCATTATTGGAGCAAATCCAGTTGCTTTGCCATTTATGTTATAATGGTAACCATCAATATTACCACCAGTCCAAAAATATTTCACACCTCCCCAGAATCCCCTAAAATCTTGTTCTGGCGCTAATTCACTAAACGAGATAGTTTCATAGCTCCCCTGTCCTAAGGCTGGATTTGAACTGGGTGTAAACCCTTCTCCAACGTACCAGGTACTACCATCATCAAAATGAAGCCCTCGAAAAACTTCAAATGGATTTGACTGTGTCCCGGCATAAATTATTGCTGATACCTGAATCGCATATTCAGATAGGATCCTATTTGCAGACCCCCATGTGATTTGATTGTATCCGAATCCTGTAGAACGATAGGTGCCAGAATACCAGTCGTAGTAAACCCCGTCCAAACCTGTCCCGTTCAATCCCTGTCCTGGGGCACCGAAATATCCACCACCAGTTCCAGTAGAGAAATCACCTCCAAACGACCCTGAACTGCTTCCCCAAGTTCCCGGAGCCTGTCCACGATACCAATAATTGCCTTCGCCATAGTGAGAATTCATGTAGTCTTCATATGCAGAAAAGCCCGAAGGATCAATATATTTAAATGGATTATTAAAGCAATAGGTATACCTGTTGTAGTTCTGCACGTTTGAGGGTGACTGTATAAACGGGTCAGGACTCAGGAACATTGCGAGCAACGGATCATAAACTCTGCCATTCATAT
>CAZMSH010000006.1:0-136697 GCA_964568875.1 uncultured Rikenellaceae bacterium
AAGTGCTTTTGCCAAAATACTGCGGCACTGGGAAAGTAAAACGCCGGAGGAAAGACAGGAGCACTTAGACAAACTTAATCAAAGACGTGTTAAGGAGAAGATGAAGGAGATTGCAAGAGAGGATGAGGAGGAGAAGAGGGAAGAGGAGGATTTATGATCTGACCGGTATGATCTTCCTGCGGTTGGGTGAGGGACGATAACTCCGCTTATAGAAGAGGGTTTTTATCCGGTTGCCGCCAGTGTCAACTTCCTGGTTTACTGACGAAATACGGATATCAATAGTGAATCGGTAATCATATTGCCGGAGATAATATTCAGGAAGCAGGTTACTTCATAGGAGTAGGCGGTAGGGCAAAGGGTTGCTGGTTACTGGTTGCTGGTTGCTGGTTCTAGGGGCTAAATGCTCAGGGCGCAAAGCGCAGAGCGCAGGGGAAAGGCAAACAAAGGTACAGGTAAAGGTCGGCCGGGAAATAAAAACATAAAAAACGAAGAATGTTAAGTGCAACAGAGAAGGTAATCAGAAACTACATTGAGGGAATCAGGCCCCCGATAGAAATTAGAGATAAACTGGATATTGGTTTTTCTTTCGTGAATAATACCCTGATTGTTTTTGAGATTGTCCCGTTCTTTATGGACAATTCAAAGAAGATAGAGAGGCCTGTTATAAAGGCTCATTACATCAAATCGCAAAAGATCTGGAAGCTATACTGGATGAGGGGCAATATGAAATGGGTTTCGTATGAGCCCTTTCCTGTAGCCAATAATATTGAGACAATCTTCAGGGTACTGGAAGAGGATGCTTATGGTTGCTTCTACGGGTAGGTTCTTTAACTGCATTTTAAACTGTTGTCTCTTTTATGCCGGCAAGAATATGCGCTATTAAACTCCTGGAATAATCAATAGTCACACCTGATTCTCTTGCCAGTAGTTCATCCAGACTATTTGGATTACTGTCGCTTAGTCCTCGCTCAAGAATGTTTGTTACTCGTTCAGTAAGCTTCTTATTTCCAGAGGTTATCTTACCTATCTCTCTGCCAAGGTATTGTGCTGCAATCTCATCCAATTCATTATCTCCAAACAAATCGTTGTGGTGTTCAAAGATTGCATCTGAGTTAAAATGGAAGTAGTTTTTAAGATCTTCAAAAATATAACTGTCTTTAATCATTACTCCGAAATCGATGTCGCTGGTTGCTCTTTTTGGAGGTATCTCATGGACTCCACGCATCCAGACATCTCTGGCAATAGCTCCAACCAGGTAGAAATCTATCCCGAATTTTGTGAATCCACGCTCCAGTGCTCCGAAAATCTCCCTAAAGTTTCCCTCGCTACGGATTTTGTTAAAGGGTATTGTCAATAAACTGCTCATATATCTTTTGTGCTGTTTCTATACATCTTCTGTTTCCTGTGGCCAATAAATCTGCGTAAGCTATTATCGGTGGTACAACATTTATATTTGGCTGTTTGTCATTCCAGAATCTTTCATATACAATAACGTTCCCTTCAGGGTCAGGTAATAACTTATATGCTCTTATCAGATTGGCTTTGTTTTCATTTGTATATAAAGTTAATACCTCTGGCTGAAGATAGTTGGTGTAGATATTTCCGGCAGCTTCACCGCCCCATTTTGTCATTGTCTTATCAAGATTCAGGTTTTTCCAGTGGATGAAGTCTGTTTCTTTATTGAATTTGAATTTACCCATGTACAATGCAGGTTTAAGATTATCATTGTACGCAGTAATCCACTTTTGTAACAACTCCTTTTTATTGGTTAATTTCAACTCCTTATCATTCTGCCATAAGGCAAATCCTTCATTAATAAGGCCTTCACGAATCAGTTTCACGTTACCGATTGCGATGTTGGCATTTCTGGCAAGTTCACGATAAGTATCGTTTATTTTGTTCTCATTTGTCAGGAAGAGGTATATGGCTTTTAATCCCGTTTTGGTAAATGCCCTTCCTTGCTTTTCCAGATGTACATAATTTTTGTTCTTCCCTTCCACCTTAAGAAGGAGATTCCGGGTTTCGATATTGATATTACCAGTAGCCTCTACATATGCTATTCCATGCTCTCTTAGAGCATCCTTTATCTTGGGAAACAGAGCTTCCGCTATTACCAGGAAAGGTCTATACCTATACGCCAGTTCAAATATTCGATTCAGCTGGAACGCTCTGAGTTCTTTCTTTATTTCAACATAGAATTTTTCGTAATGTCCCTTATAATTTATGTTCAAGGTCCCATCAATCTCCGGAACTGCTTGAGGTTCCCAATTCGCATTGATATTATGCTCTTTGAGAATTTCGTTTATTACTGTATAGATCAAATTGTCTTTCATTTTGTTCACTTATGTATGTTGTTCACGTTACGTGTACATGCAAATATACTGAACGCTTTCTTATAAAGCAAGAAAAAGTTAGTTAAGTTGCTCCATCCGGCTTCCGGCGACCGGTTATACAAGTTGATTGCAGGAGATTCACTTTATAAAATAGATTGAATTGCACATTCTTTGCACAAATTGCACATTTATGAAGAAGTCAAATATGGCTAATTCTTTGGACAATTTATATGCTTAACTATCTGGTAGTTCCATCTCAATCAAAAAATATTTTATAAATAATTCGACTTTTGGTTCTATAAAATGCCACTTTCTGTCATTAATAGGTGGATTTAAACTCTTACGGATATGAAAAAGGATTCTATCAAATTGTTTCTTCTTACAGGTGTACTGGCTGACCAGATACTATGGGGTGGTTTCTTCGACTGTGTAACCAGGATGACAGAAGAGGATGATTTTCTCGGCAACAATGAGGTTATTGCTGATATGAATGGCTCTATCTATGCTCAGCGGAGTCGCTTGGGGGGATGGATATTCAGTGATAATGCACGTGCAAATTGCCAGATCTACCAGGCGGTGCTGAAGATGGCAGTTCAGGCTTCAGTAGAAGAGCAGGTGAATTGATGAAGCGGTGTGAGGTATGAGGTATGAGGCGTGCGGTGTGGGGTATGGGGTATGGGTAAAGGGCATAGCGGCGTAATGTCATATTGACATAACGGCATGGGGCATGGAAAAAGGGTAATCGGTAAACGGTAAAAGAGGTAATCGGTGAACGGCAATGGAGCATGGAGCATGGGGCATGGAGCATGGGGACAAAGGTATAAAGGTTCAGCGTTCAGCGTTTAGACTAGTTTTTGTTTATCTTTAGTCATTCCTTGAAAATCAATGCTATGGAAAAAAGTGATGATGAGATGAATGATGCTGAGGGCAGGCAGGAGCCTGATGGGCAGGCCGAAAGTGCTTTTGCCAAAATACTGCGGCACTGGGAAAGTAAAACGCCGGAGGAAAGAAAGGAGCACTTAGACAAACTTAATCAAAGACGTGTTGAGGAGAAGCTGAAGGAGATTGCAAGAGAAGATGAGGAGGAGAAGAGGGCGGAGGAGAAGAAGAGGGAGGAGGAGGATTTATGATCTGACCGGTATGATCTTCCTGCGGTTGGGCGAGGGAAGATAACTCAGATTATAGAAGAGGATTGTTATCCGGTTGCCGACAGTGTCAACTTTCTGGTTTACTGGCGAAATACGGATACCAATAGTGAATTGGTAATCATATTGCCTGAGCTGCCGTTTGTAAGACAGTTGAGTCCAGTTTAGCTGTCGTAACCGGAAAATAGTGGCTCTATTCATTAATATGCCGGTTTCTGCTTTCGGAAGATTGCATTGGAGTTCTTTCAAATCACAGGGCTACCCGGCAGCAAATTCAGTATCCTCTCCCAGATAATTACTGATTCCGGCGTGGCGGCATTCTGGTTAGAAAGGTCATTCTCCCGGAAAATATCCTCAAGGTAATCTTCAAAATGGCTTGACAGACGCCAGTTAATATGGTTATAATTGTAATTCTGCCTGGAAATGGTTCTGTCCGGCTGCTGAGGCAGGGTACCCTTCAAATCGAATTTTTGAATGAATTCCGGTCCTGCCAGGGGGAGCATCTGAAGAAGCAGGGATTCCAGTTCAGGATTTGAAATATTCTTTCTCAGGCCCAGAAGTATCTCAATAATGCGTTCAATAATTGCAGAGTCGGTAAGGCTAAGGGTAGCTATGGAATACTCCGGATCATCATAATAGTACAGTCCGGACCTACGACTTATGGGTGCGTTAAAGCCCAGAATGTCACTCCTCATTATTCTGATATCATTTTGAAGGGTTCTTTCAGAAACCTTTCCGCTTCTGTCAGTTGCTGCTGACAATGCTGCTGTGCACTCATCGATCAGTTCATTAATACTGTAGCCCCTTCTTCCTCCATAAAGGCAGGTGTCAATGGTTTTGTACCTGATAAGAGAATTGTAAGTTGCCGGCATAATTGAAGTTTCATGGTACAGGAGGACTGCAAAGGGGTCCACAAAATTGCACCAGGGTATTACTTTGTCTGTAACAAACCCAAAAATACAAAAATATGAATACAGAAGGGGCCAGCTTATAACAACCAAAGGCAGTTAGTATGGCAAAAACGCGCTACCTGAAAAGAGATACTATTAAAGTTGTTTTTGAAATCCATAAAGAAAAAAATATGGATTTTTTTACATAGCCTAACCACATGACTGTCTGCCTGTTCCGTTGTGCAGTAAAAAATATTTTAATAAAATTTCGAATTTTGCCTCTATAAAATATCCTTTTCTGCCTTTAATAGGTAGATATAAACTATTACATACATGAAAAAGGATACTATCAGATTGTTTCTTCTATCCGGAGAACTGGCCGATCAGTTATTATGGGTTGAACTTTACCCCTTTATAAGCAAGATGCCGGAAACAAAAGACAGCTTTGGTAACACTGAGGTTATTGCTGATGAGGATGGCTGTTTCTACGCTCGACGGTTTCGCTTTGGCGGATGGACATTCAACGAAAAAGCGTGTTCAAATTGCCATACCTATCAGGCGGTACTGAAGATTGCCGTTCAGGCTTCAGTAGAAGAGCAGGTGAATTGATAAAGCATGGGGTGCGGGTTTGGTCTTGTGGTTCGCTTCCAGCCACTTTCTGAACTCATTTTGATCTGCAAAGAAAACAGGGGTCATTCAGTTTGGTGTTATACTAAGTTGAGTTGCATGTATCTGGATTCCAGTATTTTTATGTATCCAGATTTCATTTCGTCGGACAAGAAAGATTTTTCAATCCACTCAAAAGCTTTTGGTTTGTTTGCTACCAGCCTTTTGAAGACACCATCAGTCTGCCTGTCGGTCAGATCAAGATTCTGTGCCAGGCTGACAAAGTTTTTCCGGGTGAGCTTTATCTTCTTACCATCGAGTGTAAGGGCTGTCTCTTCAGTATCTTCGGGTAATACTATTGCGACGTTTAATAAATCGTAAGCCGGAGCCAGAACCCATCCGGAGCTGCCCCTGATCATCGAGAAATTCTTAAGATGCATATCGTTATTGCCCGTTAAGAAACAGAACAACACCAACTCGAAATAGAGGATCTTATCAAGCAGCGTATTCTCTGAATAGCTGTGTAAAGCCTTTCCCACCTTTTCCAGTGAGCTTCTGTACTTATCGAAGGCTTCAGTGGTCTGGAACATATCAAGCATATGAATTTTGTAGCCCGTTTCGGTTCTGTCAACACGTTTTGCTATGTATGACAATTCACCTGAAGCCAGTCTTATCAGACTCGAAGGGACAACAGAAATATTGAATGCTTCTGCTATGCGCATGGTTAAATGCTCATTTTGCGGGACTTCGGGATATCTTTCAGTAGGGGGTTTTAATATATAGTTACCACCCAGAGCTCCGACCACAGTTAATCGTGGTCCGGAATTATTCATAGCTGCTTTAACCAACGACATTGATAATTTGGCCTGTACCCCCGGAATTGTAACACTGCGTTCAACTACATCCCTTGCCAGCTCTGACATCTGATCGATCGAATATGGAATTACTGGAGGTATTGCGGTTCCAAAGAAAGCCTGCGAACATCTCTTATGCAGATCATTTTCGCCGTTAAGAGGTTCATAACAATATAAACACCTATCCGACATCGTTTTCGTGAATTGGTACAACACTTACCGCTCCGATGCAATTCCGGCAGCAAGCCAGAAGCAATCCCATACGGTCATTCTTACTAATCTTCCAGGTTTCTGATGCTATATCCAGCAGCCATCCTTCGGGTATCAACCCTTCAAAAAAGGGGAATAAACGTTTATCGGTGTACGGTTCTGAGGTAACCGGCATAGTAAACGTTATGAAGTCGTCTGGATTTTCTTCTGCATACTTTGCGTCGTACTGAAAGACATACTCACCCTCATTGGTTTCAATAAGTAACCCGGCAAGGTGCTCGTTATAATATACTTTCGCCTGTCTCATTTGTCAAGTTCCTTACTGTTAACCGGGGCCAACTCGTGTCCGAACATCTTCAGCACCAGATTGACTTTATCCAGATTGAGGTTCGTCTGTCCCTGCTCTATTTTTCGTACCACCGTTAAGGCGACACCAGTCCGTTCAGCAAATTGCTCCTGTGTGAGTCCTGCTTCTTTTCTGCGTTCCTTAACAAATTCCGCCAATCGTCTCATTATATGCCTTTAAATATAATTATGAGCAAATATAATCATTTATATGTAATTAGATATATTTTTAGTACATTTTATTATTTTATATGCTTTTAGATATAATTTGCCAGGGCATTAGGTATGAGTAAAAAAATATTTTAAAAGTATTTCAAGTTTTGGTTCTATTAAATGCCCTTTTCTGTCATTAATAGGTGGATTTAAACTCTTACGGACATGAAAAAGGATAATATCAGATTATTTCATCTTTGCGGTGTGCTGGCTGACCAGTTATTATGGGGTGATTTTTTCAACTGTGTAGCCCAGGAGGCAGAAGACGATGATTTACTCGGCAACAACGAGGTAATAACTGATGCGGATGGCTGTATCTATGCTCAGCGGAGTCGCTTTGGCGGATGGACATTCAGTGATAATGCACGTGCAAATTGTCAGATCTACCAGGCGGTGCTGAAGATGGCAGTTCAGGCTTCAGTAGAAGAGCAGGTGAATTGATGAAGCATGGGGCCAGCCTTCGCCGAGGCTCCGGCTGACAAAGCATGGGGTATGGAAAATGGAATATCCTATTTTACTATATTTGCTATTATCAATAACTCATTGAATAATGCTGTCAAAAAAACTACCATTGTTGACCTGCATCATCTTCCTGTTTATTATGCCGCTGGTATCACAGGAACAGAATGATGTTTTTACCATATATCTGGTAAGGCATGCCGAGAGGGATGATGTGGGTGCTAAAACGTCCGATCCGGGGCTCTCAGAGGCTGGAATACTGAGGAGTGAAAAACTGTCGGTAATTCTTAAAGAGACAGATATTAAGCGTATTTACAGCACCAACTATGTGCGAACAATATCAACTGCGACTCCTGTTGCGGAAAGTAAGTCGATTGAACCAGAAATATATAATGCGCGTGATCTTGATATGTTTTGTTCACTGTTGCTATCGCGCAAGGAGGATGCCCTGGTTGTCGGTCACAGCAATACGACAAGTGTGCTGGCCGGCCTGCTGGCCGGGAAAGAACTACCACCTATGGATGAGACAGTCTATGACCGGTTATATGTTGTTGTGGTATTCGAGGGAGGAGCCAAAATACATCTGCTGAACCAGGGGTACTCACCGGCGCTGCATTAACGGGCAGCTCTATTACTTGTCCACCAATTTACTTTTGCTAATATTTTCGCAGACAAATAAGTCGGCCGAAAGTCCCCCCCTCTTTTCCCCTCTCCCAAAATAATCTTATATTGTAAGTTTAAATAACCTCGCCAGCGCAACTTTCTGTGTTCGCTTCTGTTATCATTTAAAAATATATCTACCGATGAGAAAATCCGGGTACATCATATTCGCAGCCATCACCAGCCTCAGCCTTGCAATGGCCACAGCATTAAACGCTCAGATAGTTGAGGCCGGAAGTGGCAGTTATACCACAGCGTTTCCCGGCACCGATGCCGCGGGCAGAAACTCCTATCCTTCGGGTACGCCGCAACTTAGCGGCAACGCTGTGGGCAAGCCGGTTCCCACAAATGACTGGTGGTCGAAACTTATCAAGGAGGACCATGCCTCCAACCTTTTCAACTATCCCTTCACCATGCGCACCATGAACAATGGCCTGGTGGTCAGCTACATTCCCTGGGGTGTGATAAGCGACCTGATTCCTGTCACCGTAGGAGTTACCGGTCTTAACACCTCACAAGCCACCGTCTCCGACTACTCTGACTGGACAGTCACAATGAACTGGAACGATGGGGTGCGCAATTTCGAAACCACCGCCGGCATCGCCATGCCATTTCTCTATTTTACAAAGGGTTCGTCAGATGTGGCACAAATCACAGTTGCCTCAGGAACAGTAACAATATCGGCTGAAATGCTTATCATCACCAATGCCATAAACGGAGCCGATTTTGCCGTGTACGCCCCCGTGGGAAGCACCTGGGTCCAGAATGGCAACACCTACACCTCTACCCTCAACGGCAAAAATTACTGGTCGCTGGCTTTTATCCCCCTCACCGCTGCCAACGTCACCACCGTGGCCAACGAGTATAAGAAGTATGCCTACGTTTTCCCCGCCAATACAACCACGTCGTGGAATTACAATGAAAGCACCTCTGTGGTGAGAACCGATTTTACAGTTATTACAGATATTAAGGAGGGAACCGGGACTAACATGCTGATTGGATTGCTTCCGCACCAGTGGGCGAACCTGGCAACCGACTCGCCGGTACCCGATAAATACAGCTACGCTTCAGTCCGCGGCGAAATAAAAACGATGGAGGGCAACAGCTTCAGCGTCGAAAACACCTTTCACGGTATCCTGCCTACCCTGCCCAATTTAGATAACTACAGCGACGGCTTTACCCCCACCGCGCTGGCAGAGAAAATCGAAAACATCGAAAACGATGTGCTGGCACTATGGACAGACTCATACAACGAGGGGCAGGTGATGAACCGCCTCGTTCAGACAGCCCGCATAGCCCACGAAATGGGTAATACCACTGCCCGTGACAAGATGCTGGCAACCATTAAGGACCGGCTAGAAAACTGGCTCACCGCCACCCTCGGCGAGGTGGCCTTCCTCTTCTATTACAACACCACATGGTCAGCCATGATCGGCTACCCTGCGGGTCACGGTCAGGACAGCAACCTGAACGATCACCACTTCCACTGGGGTTATTTTATTCATGCTGCAGCTTTCCTGGAGCAGTTTGAACCCGGATGGGCTGCAGGCTGGGGTGATATGGTGAACCTCCTGGTGCGCGATGCCGCCAGTCCTGACCGCGGAGACCTGCTGTTTCCCTGGCTGAGAAATTTCAGTCCCTATGCCGGCCATTGCTGGGCCAACGGCTTTGCAACCTTCCCACAGGGCAACGACCAGGAATCGACCTCGGAAAGTATGCAGTTCAATTCGTCTCTCATCCATTGGGGAACCATCACCGGCAACGATGAGATCCGCGATCTGGGTATTTACCTGTACACCACCGAGCAAACCGCCATTGAAGAGTACTGGTTTGACATGTACGACCGCAACTTTCTCCCCACGCAGCAATACAGCCTGGTGTCGCGTGTATGGGGCAACAGTTACGACAACGGCACCTTCTGGACCAACGATATTGCTGCTTCCTACGGCATTGAACTCTATCCCATACATGGAGGCTCACTTTATCTGGGTCACAACACGGCCTATGCAACCAAACTCTGGAACGAAATAAAGGCCAATACAGGCATTATGAGCAACGAGGCCAACGTCAACCTGTGGCACGATGTGATGTGGTCGTACCTGGCCTTTACTGACCCTCCTGCGGCCATCGCATTGTATGACTCCTATCCCGACAGGTCGCTCAAGTTTGGTATTTCAGATGCGCAGACCTACCACTGGCTGCATGCCATGAATGCCCTCGGACGGGTAGATGCCACCATCACGGCAAACTATCCCATTGCCACAGCATTTAATTCAGACGGAACCATTACCTACGTAGCACACAACTATTCAGATACGCCTGTAACGGTTACCTTCTCCACCGGCTATGAGCTTGCGGTACCAGCCCGCACCATGCGCACAAGCAGGGACATTGACATTTCCGGGGTTCTTTCTTCATCATTCAGCAGTGCCTATCCCGGCGGAAGCGTCGAGCTTACCCTCACAGCAGATGGGGGAACACCAACCAAAGTGGAGTTTATGGATGGAACCATTTCGCTTGGAACCGTCACCACGTCACCATTTGTCTGGAAAGC
Organism: uncultured Rikenellaceae bacterium; assembly: GCA_964568875.1. Lineage (GTDB taxonomy): Bacteria > Bacteroidota > Bacteroidia > Bacteroidales > VadinHA17 > SLNP01. The sequence continues at coordinate 10,270 of CAZMSH010000006.1, forward strand.
CACCAGTCTGACACCCGGCAGGCATAACTTCTACGCCAGGGTGTTCGATGGTGAAAGATTCAATACGTCCAATATCGTTAAGGTGCTGGTTGGCAGCCAGGTGCCTTATGGAGGAACACCCTGGCCGGTTCCCGGCATTATTGAAGCCGGAAAATACGATCTGTTTGAAGGAGGCAGAGGCCAGAACATCGCTTATCTGGATCTATCCGTCAACAATGAGGGCGATTTCAGGACGGATGAATATGTTGACGCTGTAACCTCGGTGGCCGAAGGAGCCTATGTTGGGTGGATATCGGCCGGTGAATGGCTCGAATACACTGTTAACGTCACCCAGGCCGGATTGTATTCATTTGCTTTCCGCTATGCATCGGGTAATCCTGCCGGAGGAGGGCCCTTCCATCTTGAACTGGACGGTAGCCAGGTTTCGGGACCTATAGCTGTGCCATCGACAGCAATAAATAATTGGGATGTATGGGCGACGAAAACAGTCACCGACATACCACTTACACCCGGTACTCATGTGTTGCGTGTCTACTTTGAGGGTGGTGAATTCAACCTGGGCAGGATGACCTTTGCACGCACCGGAGACATACCGTTCAGCTACCCCACAGCGAATGCCGGCCAGTTTGTGAAAGTTGTTCTACCGGCCAGCACGGCGCAGCTTGATGGCTCGGCAAGTACAGAATCGACCGGTCAGCCATTGACATATTCCTGGACACAAATCAACGGACCTTCTGTGGCTCAATTCACCGAAACATCAGTGGTAAATCCTGTCATCAGCAACCTTGTTGAAGGTGTGTACAGCTTCAGGCTCACCGTTACCAACAGCGACCTGCGAACCTCCACCGACGATCTTTTAGTAATTGTAAGCAGCACCGAGAATCTGTCGCCCATGGTGACTCTGATGGAGCCGGCCGATAATTCGGTCTATCCTGAAGGAACAGAGATTACAATCACCGCCAGCGCAAGCGACTTTGACGGAACCATCCAGAAAGTGGATTTCTACAGAGACGGGCAGCTTATCTATTCTGACAATGAGGCTCCATACAGCGCTGTCTGGACTCCATCGGCAGGCAGCTATGCCCTGACTGCCGTAGCTACCGACAATCAGGGCGCTGAAAGTACTTCACAATCCGTTAACGTCACCATAATGCCGGTGCAAAGATGTACAGGCACCTCAACAGGCGCCATAAACGGCTCATTTACACTGGGCTACAACTACTCATTCGAAACTATTGGCACTGACGTTGTCATCACCCTTGAGCTGCTCGACGACAAGGCAGGGGTTATAGCGTATCTGTGGAACAAGGACCCTTTCTGGGAAAAGAGCATGACAAACATTGGCGGTAAGGTATTTACGACAACCTTAACCGGACTGGCGTTGAACGAGACCATTGAAGTAGCCTGCAAGTTTGCCTTTGCAGGGGGGATGGCCGTTACCAGCTATCTGACCTACAGGGTAGGCGAAAATTGCGTTCCCACGTCTGTGGAGATATCACCCATAGCCAGGGTTAATCTATACCCGAATCCGTTTACCGATATTTTGCAAATAGATTCAGAAAGCGAAATAGAGGAGGTAGAGGTTCGTAATTTAGCGGGACAACTTGTTACAATAGTTCAGGCACACAGCAACAGGGTTTCACTCAATTTAAGTTCTGTCGCAGCTGGTATTTACTTTATAGTTGTAAAACAAGCCGATGGAAGCATCTCCGTTCACAGGGTGATTAAGATGTAGGGGTGTAAGGGTAAAGGGCATAGCGGCGTAATGTCATATTGACATAATGGCATGGGGCTTGGTGCATGGGTAAGGGGCATAGCGGCATAGCGGCGTAATGTCATATTGACATAACGGCATGGGGCATGGGGTTTTGGGAAAGGGTTGCGGGTTGCGGGGGATTTCAGATTTCAGATTTGCGTTGTGCTCTCATTCGGTCGAGTGGTCAGCCAAGGCTTCGGTTTATGATATCAGATCCAAGACTCTGCCCCAGGTAATGACTGATCCGGGCTGGCCGTCATCTTGTTTATAAGAATCATTTTCCGGGTTTATATCCTCAAGGTAATCTTCAAAATGGCCAGACAAACGCCAATTAACATGGTAATAATTATAATTCTGCCTGGGCATGGTTCTGTCCGGCTGCTGAGGCAGGGTACCCTTCAAGTCGAATTTTTTAATGAATTCCGGTCCTGTAAGGGGAAGCATTTGAAGCAGTAATGATTCCAGTTCAGGCTTGGTAATCTTCTTTCTCAGGTTTAGAAGTATTTTAAGAATGCGCTCAATAATGGTCGGGTCGGTAAGGCCAATTGTGGCAATGGAGAACTCCGGATCATCATAATAATATAGTCCGTCCCTACGGCTGACAGGTGCGTAAAAGCCCAGAATGTCACTACGCATTATTCTGATATCATTTTGAAGGGTTCTTTCGGATACTCTTCTGCTACTACCGGCGGATGCTGACAGTGCCGCTGTGCACTTATCTGCCAGTTCATTAATACTGCAGCCCCTTTTGCCTCCATACAGGCTGGAGTTAATGGTTTTGTATCTGATAAGAGATTTGTAAGTCGCCGGCATATTCGAAGTTTCATAATTCAGAAGGAATGCAAGGAGGATCACTATAATTATACCCGTGTATTCCGTTAACTGAATCAAACCCAAAAATACAAAATTATGAATACAGAACGGGGCATGTTATAACAGCCAAAGGCAGCAATTGCTGCGCAGGGCAAAGGGCATGGGGCCAGCCTTCGCCAAGGACCTTCGCCAGGGCTACGGTCCTCGGAGAGCTTCGGCTGACAAAGAAGGGGGTGTAGTCCGTCTTTGCCTGATTAGTAAAGGAATCCAAACAGCCAGAGTGGGATTTCATTGCTGTAACCGGTTTCAATCCCGTCAACAACCAGGAAGGAATCGGGGATTCCCGCAATCTGTTTTCTGGTCTTGCTTCTTCCTCCAACCTCAAAGATGTAGCGGTTATTAACCAGGAAATCTCCCTGTTTTGGATAGTGAACTGAGTTATATGGTACAAGCTGACTCAGGAAGAATGTCTCCCTAAGATTTCCCTTGTCCGGCCTGGTTCCTGCAAGGGTATACATGAGATTCGGATTCTGAAGATAAATCTTATCAGGCTTGGTAAGCAATCCTATACCCTTGCTGTCAGAATAGAGCAGACTTATAAGATTTGCTTCACCCATATAACGGAGATAATCTTTCAGGGTATTCCTGGCAATACCAATTCTTTCGCTCAGCTTATCAATATTAGGGGTAAAGGGGGCGCTTCCGGAGATTATGTACAGCAACTGCTTTATCTTATGAATATTCGACATACTGATACCGGCTGTGAAGGGCAGATCGTTTTCCAGGACAGACAGGATCACCTCATTCAGTTTCCTGTGATAGTTGTCGGTTCCCTCAAGAAAAAAAGGATAATATCCATGTTCAAGATAGAGGTTCAGCCACTTTATCGGCTTTATCTCTTTCCAGATGTCCGGGGCAATTGTCTGATGTGAGCCCAGAATAGCTTCAAGAGTAACTACCGGAAAATTTTTGTTATCGGCAATATTGATAAATTCCCTGAGCGACAGACCCGGAAGGTCATATGTTACACTCCTTCTCGACAAGTCAGCCCTGCCCGCTGTCAGATGCAATAGCGAAGAGCCGGTATAGACAACCTTAAGGTCAGGCATTGAATCGTAAATATTCTTCAGTTCCTGCGACCATCGCGGATAATGATGCACCTCATCGATGAGTAAATATTTACCGCCATTCTTGGAAAATGAATCGGCAAATGAGAGGAGACTATTCTCAGAGAAGTAAAGATTGTCAAGGCTTACATATACATATTGCTGATTTTTTAAGATTGTCTTCGCGTACTGCAGCAGCAATGTGGTTTTCCCAACACCTCTGCTTCCCTTAATACCGATCAGTCTTTCTTTCTGTTTAAGCCATTCGATCTGCGGACGAATATGTGTTTCGCTAACCATTTCGACAGATCTTGCAGATGTTTCAAATATGGCGTTCATTGCAAAGTGATTTATGGACTGACCAAATATAGTATTTTTTTGGTTAATGCGTTAACCAATATTGATCTTTTTATGCAGGAAGGCGGGGGGAGGATGTCAGATATCTGAAATCAGATGTGCTCCCGCTGGTCGCGAGCCCGGCTGCGGCTCGGTTGCTCCCCTTCGGTCGAGGGGTCGCTGGGCCTGGAGCGGGATTGCTACGAAGGGCATGGGGCCAGCCTACGCCAAGGACCTTCGCCAGGGCTACGGTCCTCGGGGAGCTTCGGCTGACAGGGCATGGGGCCAGCCTACGCCGAGGCTTCGGCTGACAGGGCATGGGGCATGGAGCAAGGGGCAAGGGGTTGCTGGTTAAGTAGGAGGTGACGGGCAATTTCTTACCACAATAATTGTTTTTGATAGCTGTATTGAGTAATTTTGCTCAGCACACTGAGTAATAACATGAAAGAGTACAGAAGACCTCACTACAGTAATCTTAAATCGCGGCTCGCGGAAAAGAGGAACTTTATACAGGTGATTGCCGGTCCGAGGCAGGTTGGCAAGACAACACTTATAAGGCAACTCCTGGAAAACAGAGTTGATTCAAGCAGTTATGTTTCGGCAGATTCGTACGAAGGTTCCGGCAGCAACTGGATAGAAAAGCACTGGGAGGCTGCCAGAATATTGTCACGGCAAAGAAATGCTTCTCACATACTTGCAATAGATGAGATTCAGAGAATTCCCGATTGGAGTACCACGGTAAAAAAGCTGTGGGATGAGGATACTTTCAGTGGAAGTGAATTAAAGGTTATTATTTCCGGGTCATCAAATCTGCTGATAGCGGAAGGACTTACCGAGTCACTTGCCGGGCGCTACGAGATTACAACCCTCAGCCACTGGAGTCTTGCTGAAATGCATGAAGCTTTCGGATGGTCAGCAGAACAGTATACATGGTTCGGGGGTTACCCCGGGTCGGCAATCCTTGTAGGTAATGAACAAAGGTGGAAGCAGTATGTAAGAGATTCTCTTATTGAGCCAACGATAGCAAAAGACATTCTTATGATGACCCGCATTGACAAACCTGTCTTATTGAGACAGCTATTCAATCTCGGGTGCTCCTATTCAGGCCAGATACTCTCATACAATAAGATGCTGGGGCAGTTGCAGGATGCCGGTAATACCGTAACCCTGGCCGGGTATCTCAATCTTCTAGACAGTGCAGGATTGCTGACAGGCATTGAGAAATACTCGGGCAGCACAGTCAGACAGAAGCTCTCTAGTCCGAAACTGATGGTAAGGAACACAGCGCTGCTCTCATCATCATTCCAGGAGGGATTCGAACAGATAAGGAACAGGCCGGAGTTATGGGGAAGAGTTGTTGAATCGGCCATTGGAGCACACCTGGTTAACAGATGCAGGGAGAATGACTGCAGGGTATGGTACTGGCGTGAAGGGAACGATGAGGTAGACTTCATTATACAAAACAGGAACGTCATTGCCGCTGTTGAGATCAAATCGGGGCCAACCATCAGAAAAAAGGGGTTTGACAGGTTCAGAAAACTATATCCCGATTCCAAAACTATTCTGGTTGGCGATGCAGGAATTCCATGGCAGGAATTTTTACTGATGGAACCGCAGGATATAGTGAGTTAGGTTGGTTATCAATGTAACTTTTTTGTTTGTAACGAATTTGTTACATGTATAAAAATCAAGAAGCAAACCAACAAAGAAAGAAAACAGATAGACAACAGATTGGTAAGTCATTCAAGCAGAAGAAAAATTATGGGGTGCATTGGTTGGCGCTGTGGCCTTAGAACCGGAAGATAATGATGTGAAATTTCGAAAAACCTTCTGGAATATTAGTTTTACAAGAGGGAGGAGGGCTCAGGGCTCAGGTATTCATTTTCAGGTTTGCTTCGATCTGTTTTGCTGCGGGGGTGAGTGAGAGGCCGACTTTGCCGGTGCAGCATAGTTCATCGCAGAGCGCGTGGCCGATACTGTCCATCGCACCGATTACCTCGTCGAGGGGTATAAGGGTGTCAAATCCGGCCATCGTAATATTGGCAGCAGTAATGGCATTGGTGGAGCCGAGGATATTCTTGCCAAGGCAGGGAACCTCAACCCTGCAGGCAACAGGATCGCAGACCAGTCCGAGCAGATTTTGCAGGGCAAAGGAGGCTGCATTCAATGCTTCCTGAGCGGTACCCCCGAGCAATTGCACTACCCCGGAAGCGGCCATGGCGCTGGCAGCACCACATTCTGCCTGGCATCCTGCAACCTCAGCGGAGAAGGTGCTGCGGGTAGCAATGAAGACACCTGTGATACCGGCGGCCAGAAGGGCTTTGATGCTCTCCTCTTCGCTAAATCCATACAAGTCGGCACAACTGAGCAGAGTGCCCGGAATGACGGCACAAGAGCCGGCCGTGGGTGCTGCCACAATTGGTTGAAAGGAGCTCTTCGACTCCATGACAGCGGCTGTATTGCGAATGACGGTATTCACCAGGGGAGAGTCAAGGATCTTCCGGTTTTCGACAGCCTGATCGATAAGATGGCTCTGCCTTCCGAGAATCCTGTCGCTGTAGGAAGTACCTGCCAGTCCGGTTACCAGCGAGGCACGCATAACCTTAAGAATATCTGAGGCCAGTGCCCACACCTCATCCTTGCTGATATTTCCCCGTTGCGACTCATACAACAGAGCCATTTCCCAGAGTTGGGTCTGCGCATCAGGAAGGCTTTTAATCAGATCAGAAGCACTTGTAAAAGGAACCACACAGTCAGCGCGCGACAGGACAGGCACGACAGGTCCGGCAGCCTGGGTTTTGTGTGCATTTAGAGAAGCAGACATCTGGCTGAGGAGATTGCTGTCGATGGCTTCTGAAGCTTTTATGTTGATGAGAAAAGATTCACCTGTTGAGGCGATATCAATCAGTTCGATATTGCATTTAGAGTATTCCCTGAGGATAAATTCTTTCGTTTTGGCCGTATCCCCTTCGTAAAGTTTACCGGCGTAGAAGAAGTATTCGTAGTATCCTCCAAAAACGTTAATCCGAAAGCCATTCAGTTCCTTCAGCCGTATCATTCCACCGCCGGTGGAGACAGCCACTATTTCTGTTGTTGCTCCGGTGACAGAGGTTACTGATATCCTGTAGGTATTGGGGTGATCGTTTTCATAGTCGGTAATACGGAACCGGAGGTCGACACCCTTTTCCCTGACCATACTTATTGAGTCAATTATAGTGTCAGATTCCATGTCACAGCCAAGAATACCACCGGCGATTCCTATACCTGATCCCTGTCCGTCCCACGTCGTAGCCAGCGACCCGTCGGTACTGAAATCGACCGTGAAGGCTGCAATTTTTTCACCGGCAAGCTGTGAGGCGATCGAGCTGATGCGGTATGCTGCTGCGGTGTGCGAGCTTGATGGTCCCCGCATAACCGGACCAAGCACGTCGTTAAAGATACTGACAGGAGTGTTCATGGTTCCTTAAAATTGAAAATCGTTACCATAATTAAGCTCTGTGGCTTTGGCGTAGACAAACTCAGCAATTGCATGATCCTGCACGGCGGTACCTACAGTTTTGAAGAGGGTGATTTCGTGTGGGGAAGTGCGGCCGATGGTTTCTGCGGCCAGCAGGTTGCCGATTTCTCCACGGTAGTTATCCATATTCAGCACGCCTTTCTTCAGGGGATTGATAATATCACCGCTTTCGCTGAAGCACGACTCCTCGTGGTCGACAAACAGCAATGCGCTTGTGAACAGGTCGTCGGGCAGTTCCTGCATCTGTGGATTGTATGATCCGACGGCGTTGATATGGACTCCTGTTTTCAGCGATTCTGTTGTGAAGAGAGGTTTGCCAGAGGGTGTGGCGGTGCAGATGATATCGGCACGGGGCAGGAATGAGAGATCTTCGGCGACGGTGATATTGCAAGAGAATTTGCCTTTGAAGTGCCTGGCGAGGCGTTCGGCGTTGTCGCGTGTCCTGTCGAAAATATATGCTTCTGTGATCTCTCTTACGCTGCAGACGGCTTCGAACTGAGTATAGCCTTGTGTTCCCGCACCAAAGAGAGCAAGGACTGAGGAGTCTTCGCGGGCCAGGAGCCTTGTTGCGACGCCTGAGGCGGCGCCTGTGCGGATAGCCGTGAGGGTTGTGCCGTCGAGGATGGCTTTGATGCTGTTGGTTTCTATATCGGTGAGGATTATCAGGCCGCTGATGGTTGGGATATGCTTTGGGTGGCTCTTTTTGAGCTGGCTGAGGAGTTTTACGCTGAGGGTCTGTCCGGAAGGGAGCCAGCAGGGTTTATAGAATGAGGAGATTTCTCCGGGGCCGATGTCGTTGACGGTTCGCAGGGGCATGACGTAGAGGCCGCGGGATAGCTCTTCGAAGGCTTTGGCGATTACGTCGATGGCCTCCTTCATGGTGATGAGGGTGAGGATGTCGCGGGCGGAGAGGATTTTGGTTGGTGTGGGGGGCATGGTTAAACGAGTTTCAGCAGTGGGCCGATTATACTCCTGAACATGAACTGCAGGGCTTTGCCGCGGTATGAGAAGTCATTGAATGTTCCGATAATAAAGGCCTCGGTTCCGGGATGATAAAACATGAAGGCTCCGGTTACCCCGACACAACCCCAGCTGTTGAGGGATGCGGGCATAAGCAGCGGAATCTGTTTGGGTTTCCATATTGAATAACCATATCTGAAGCCGATGGTCGGAAAGCCCATATCGATATCATCATTTATCATAAGATTGAGGGCTTCGCTGCTGACGAGGCGATGTGAGGTCAGGGCCTTCATGAAGAGAAGGAATTCATCGAGCGGTGCGGTTATACTTCCCCCGGAATAGTCAATCTGATGCACGCCGGGCATTTTTGTCAGGTCAACATCTTTTATATAAAGACCTGCTGGTGGTACCGATGGCCTGTTTTTTGGCTCTGAGAATCCGAACATATATGCATTATTCATTCCCAGAGGTTCGAAGATCATCTCATGCATTACCTGGTGGAAAGGCTTACCGGTAACCTTTTCGATAATCAGACCCAGGAGGTAGTAGTTCGTGTCTGTGTAGAAGAGTTTTCTGCCCGGTTCGGCAACAGGTTTAAGGTTCTCCTTACACCAGAGGACAGCCTCCCGCGGTGTTATGGCGAATGACGGGTCTGCCAGCATTTTCTCCCACAGAAGATAGAACACGTCATTCAGTCCGGATGTCTGCATCAGCAGGTGCCTTATGGTAATTTCACGCGAGTAGTCTGTACCCTTGAAAAGATGCAGGCCATCGATTAGCTCATCGTCGAGATACCGGCAGATGGCATCATTGAAACTGAGTTTTCCGGCTTCATGGAGCATGCCTGTTATGGTTGCGGTGAACAGCTTGCCGACACTTGCAAGGTGATTGGCCTGACTGGTTGTTGCCTGCACGTCTCCTGTCATTCCTTCGGCAATATTCATGTGAATATTGAGTTTATCGGAGCTTACCAGCAGGTATGCATTCCTGACATTCTTGTCATTGCGGACCTTTTTCCTGAAGACCGATTCGATCTTTTCCTGTACTTTTTGTTCCTTCATAACATTAAATCCTTTTGTAAATTGAACCTGATATACCTGATGATGCGGCTACGATCATTGCCCTTTTCATATGCTTATATAAACAGCCCCAAAGTTATACATTGGGTTATTTCTTCCAAATTTTTCGTCATTCGCTTGCCAAAAGCACACATTCGTCGACTTTTTCTTTCAGGGTGTTCTTCCCATGGGTAGTTTTGCCGAATGAAACTGACTCTTATGATAATCACACTGACAGTTACACTGGCCTGTATTACTGCCTGCGGAAAGGGGAAGCCAGCTTTTTACCGCGATGCTGACGGCAGCGTTGCCCCGGGAAGCATAGCTGAGAAGATACTCGTGCCCATAGGAGGAGTCGATCAGGGGATGATAATCCGCACCAGGGATATAAATAATCCGGTGCTGCTTTTTGTACATGGGGGCCCGGGGTTCCCTACATATTTCCTTGTTGAAAAGTACAATCCCGGCCTCGAGGAGCATTTCACGGTTTGCTACTGGGAGCAGCGGTGCGGAGGCCTCTCCTGGTCGCCCGGCATGACCCCTGAGAGCATAACCCTTGAAAAGCTTACGGCCGATGCCATTGAGGTGACCAACTACCTGCGCCAGCGATTTAAGAAGGAGAAAATTTACATACTGGCTCATTCCGGTGGAACCACTATTGCGCTGCCGGCAGTTACACAGGCTCCGGAGCTTTACCATGCCTACATTGCCATGGCGCAGCTGACCAGGCAGCAGGAGTCGGAAAAGATAGCCTATGACTATATGCTGGAGTTGTATCATGAGAGGGATGACCGCCGTATGGTAAAAAGGCTGGTAAAATACAGAGGGCTCGAGAGCGACGAGGATGTTCTCGCCTTTTACAATTCCGGACTACGTGACATGACGATGCATGAATTGGGTATCGGGACCATGCGCACCATGCGGTCGGTATTCAAAGATATCTTTGTGGAGTCCTGGAAGTGCAGGGCGTATACTTTTCGCGAGAAGATAAATCTCTGGAGGGCGAAGATGGGGTTCCTGCCAAAGACAAACCTGAGGCAGGAGACACTGTTTGCCGACTTTGCTGAGGAGTATCCTGAGGTGGAGATTCCGGTATATTTTGTTTGCGGACGGCACGACCTGACTGTAAATACCGCGTTAACGAGGGAGTACTACGACAAATTGAAGGCACCGGTAAAGCGCTTCTTCCTGTTCGAGAACTCGGCACATAGTCCGCTATTCGAGGAACCGGAGCGGTTCAGGGAGGTGGTGATGGGCCTGATGCCCGCATGGAGCATGGAGCATGGGGCATGGAGCATGGGGTATGGGGTATGGCAAAAGGTAATCGGTAAATGGTAAATGAGGTAAACGGAAAAGGTGATGGGCTCAAGGCATGGGCATGGGCATGGGGCCAGCCTTCGCTGATGGCTACGGCTGACAAAGCATGGGGCATGGGGCATGGGGTTGCGGATTTTGGTCTTTTTTCTATATTTGCTTATTACCTAACCTAATTTTTTTCATGAACAAGATTCTGTATGTTACTGCTCTTTTGCTGGCTCTTTCCCTGCCGGCAACAACTCAAATCCCCACTTCAGGTCTCGTAAGTTTCTGGCCTTTTTCGGGCAACGCCAATGATGCCGGCCCGGGGTCAAACGACGGTACGGTAAACGGAGCAACACTGGTTGCCGACAGGCATGGCAGACCGGGCTCTGCCTATTACTTTGACGGTAACGACAATATCACGGTGCCGCATCACAGTTCTCTTGATATGGACGGTGCTCTGACCATTTCCTTCTGGGTTAAACCCGACGAGTTACAGACCTCGGGAAACAGGATGATACTGGGCAAATCGAACTATATTAACAAAACCAATTTTCTTGTACGGGCACGCCCCAATGGCTATTTTCAGTGGGAGTATAACGGCTACACAGAGAATAATAACACAGCGATTACCACAACTGCATGGTACCACGTTACCGTCACAGCAGCCGGACCGGGCACCGGCAAGAAGATATACATAAACGGAGTTCCCGACATTGAGGATGAGTCTTCTTCTGGTCCCTACGGCCAGATAACCAATCCGCTTACCTTCGGTTATGCCAGCTACGGATCGGAATACTTTAAAGGGGCTATCGACGACATCAGAATTTACAGCCGGGAGCTCAGTCAGGCAGAGGTCACAGCTCTCTACACTGAGGGTAACTGCAGCACTTACAATGGTATATACGGGGTAAAGGAGAGTGATCTTACTTTTCTTATCAACGATGATTTTGAAGAAGGGGTTGTGGGTCAGTTACCGGAGGGATGGGTCATAAAACACAACGGCACTGCCACTGCCGATCAGAAGGTTACCGATCAGGTGGCCAGGAATGGAACCAAGTCGTTTGAGACATCGGGTCAGTCGGGATGGTCGGCCACCATCACCAAAACACCCGCATCAATGCCATCGCAGGTTGTTTTTGAATCGTGGGTTCGTCCCGAACTGGTGCTGACAGGTTATAGCGGTCGTATATTGCTGGGTGATATGAGTGTTGGCACCTGGGGAACCCTGTGTGCGTCAGTCGATTTCCGGAACGGCCGTATTGAGGCAAGCTGTACAGGAGGTTCAGTGTATGACATAATGCCTTTCACCGCCGGTGAATGGTATCATATAAAGATCATAGCCGACAATGTATCGAAAACCTTCATGGTTCACATAAACGGCCTGCCGATGTCAGGTACCTACTCATCGACCACTACTGCACGGTTCCCGATGCATGCCACGGTAAAACCGAGACAGGCAATTGTTTCTGCAGGCAACGGAGGGACGGTTAAGATGTGGTTTGACGACGTAAAGTTGTATGGCATTCCTGATCATCAGGTATGTCAGACAGAGGTGCCGTTTATATTCGGAACCCAGAGTATCACTGAGGAGGGTATCTATTCAGAGCTATTCACCAGTGTGAGGGGGTGTGACAGCACTCTGACGGTAAATATTAAGATTTCAACGATGCCCGATAACACAGTCACCGATAACAATCCGGTATTTACGGCAAATGAGAGTAATGCCACATACCAGTGGATTAACTGCAATACCGGAATGGCACTTGAGGGTGAGACGGGGCAGAGCTTCACGGCGACCTCGAACGGGAGTTACGCCGTGGTAGTGACCCGGGGTGCATGTGCCGACACATCGGCATGCTATTCTGTGACCACGCTTGATTTACATAATGAGACAGCCGGGGATGAGCTAAGGGTTTATCCGAATCCGACTACAGGACAGGTAACGATTCCGGGTATTGACGACATGGCTGGCAGTGTGACAATTGATGTCTTCAATGCATCCGGTACTCATGTCGCATCGCGAACGGTGGTTTCAGGCCGGGTTACTATAGACATTTCAAAGCATCCGGCGGGGGTTTACTTCTTGCGAGTAACTCAGGGGGATGTCATGAGAAAGGTAAGAGTTGTGAAGAAGGGATGAGAAAGGACTCAGGGCATGGGGCCAGCCTTCGCTGATGGCTACGGCTGACAAAGCATGGGGCATGGGGCATGGGGTGCAGGTATATAAAATTTTTGCGAAATGATGACAAAAACTGATAGTGTAAAATACAGTCCTGTTAAGCAGACAGAGAGGATTGAGATTATTGATTCTCTGAGAGGATTTGCGTTATTCGGTATCCTGATGGTGAATCTGCCATATATGTATGAACCGATGTCGCAGGTAATGATTGGAGCAAAGCCAGATACTTCTGCAGCTCAAATTATTGCGGAATCATTCATTAAGTTCTTTTTTGAGGGGAAATTCTATGTGATCTTCTCAATGCTGTTTGGTTTCGGATTCTGGCTGTTCATGAATAAAAGCGCTGATAACGAGGCTTCTCCCCTGCCGCTTTTCAGGAGACGCCTTTTCTTTCTGCTTCTATTCGGAATAGCGCATATTGCTCTCCTCTGGGCCGGTGATATACTGCTTTTATATGCCCTTATCGGGTTTTTACTGATACTGTTCAGAAAGAGTTCAGACCGCAGGATTGTGAGGTGGGCTGTGGTCATGGCATTAATACCAACAATACTGACTTCAGTAATGTTTGTATTTATGTCACTGGCTTCACGGGTACCTGAGGCTAAAGAAGCAATTGATGCACAGATGCAGGGAAATGCCGATGTTATCACTGACTTAATAGAAAGGGCTGCACTGGCCTATTCAACCGGTAGTTTCGGTGAGATTATTTCGGTAAGGACCGAAGAGTATCTGACGCTGATTAGCGGAAGCCTGTTGTTCTTCAGTCCGGTTATCCTGGCGATGTTCCTGGCAGGGTTTCTTATTGCACGTACCGGAATTGTAAAAAGGTACATGGAGAACCTGGATCTTTTTCGAAGGTTGTTCTGGTGGAGCCTGGCAGCAGGTGTTGTTACAAATGCGCTTTATGCCATCGCTTACCGTAATGCTGTTATGAGCGTTCCGGGCGGATGGTCGCTTTTATCTTCAACCATGCACACTTTCGGTGGCCTTTCACTCGGGTTATGTTACATATCGGGTATTGTTATTCTCTTCATTAAGGGACGATCAGGCTGGCTGACAAGGAACCTGGCTCCGGTAGGGCGGATGGCTCTTACGAATTATCTGATGCAATCAATCATTTGTGCTCTGCTTTTCCATTCGTATGGTTTTGGTTTATACGGAGAGTTGGAGATATGGCATGGTATTGTTCTGACATTTGTGATTTTCGCATTACAGATAGTCTTCAGCCGCTGGTGGCTGAACCGTTTTCAGTTCGGACTCTTTGAATGGTTATGGCGAAGCCTGACTTATATGAGAGTTCAGCCACTAAGGAAATAAGATGATCATATTATGCTCACGGGTTGGTTCGGGTACCGTGTCTGAAGTGCAGCATTAGATTCAAAAGGCTGATTTGGTCACTCCATTGTAACCACAATCTTTCCGCGGAAGCCTCCTTTTTCAGCCAGGGCGAATGCTGAGCGCACTGAATCGAATGTGAAAGGGTATTCGATTACGGGGGTGAGCTTTCCATTGGCAATCAGGCTTTCGAGCTCTGCGAAATCTTCAGGCATAGCGCGCATATTTGCTGAAGTGAGTTTAATACCAAATAGCAACCGCATCGGCAATGACATGAAGAACCGTGCGGGCGAAGGAATCGTGGAAGCATAAACACCCCCTCTTCGCAGGAGTCTCCTTATGGTTCCCAGGGGCATTGTACCGTATGCATCAAATATTGCATCAAATTTTTGTGTAGGGCCTGATAGTAGTGCTTCACCGTACCCTGCTGTTTCATCTGCTCCAAGGTTCCTGACAAAATCGTTGTTTTCAGGCCTGCAGGTTGCAGTGACCACAGCGTCCCTGGCTCTGGCAATCTGAACTGCGAAATGCCCTACCCCACCTGTTGAACCATTTATCAAAACCGGGGTTCCTGCCTTAACCCTGCACCTTCTGATGCCGTTAAGTGCGGTAAGAGCGGCGACGGGCAGAGAAGCCGCCTCACTGAAGGAGAGACCGTCAGGGATCTTGCTCACCCTGTTTGCTTCAACGGCCACCAGTCCGGCCAGGGTTCCCTGTTTACCGAAGAGAACACTTACCACACCGTACACCCTGTCTCCCGGGGCAAGGTGAACAACGCCCTCAGGTACAGATTTTACTATGCCGGCGAAGTCTGATCCAACGATTTTCGGGAACTTCGATCCGGACAGGAATTTCAGGTCGCCCCGCTTAACCTTGTAGTCGACAGGGTTGATTGATGCTGCCCTGACTTCAACGAGAAGCTGGTTCTTTCCGGGAACAGGGTCGGGCAGGTCGCCGAGGAGTGATTTGTCGGGTCCGCCATAAGCCATTGAAAAGTATGCTTTCATAGGATCTGGGTTTTTTACAAATATACAGTATAACAGTTGAATGGGGGGTATGGTTTAAATGGGCGGTGTGGGGTATGCGGTGTCAGGTGAGGAGAAAGCCCGGGCTTTTCAGTCCGGGCCTTCCATCTGATACAATTAGCTTATTATCAGAAATTCTTCAGAATACCGATCCTGACTGAGAGGTAGTTGTAATTCAGGTTCATGCCTTCGCCGGCTTCATCGAGATATCTTGAGAGGTTATTGTATTTGACAACCGGGGTGAGACTCCATGACCTTCCCAGGTCGACATCGATACCTGCTGCGAACTGAAAGCCGAAACCATGGCCGCTGTCAGCCAGTATTTCTCCATTATCATTTTCAACCTCTATATGGTTCCAGATTGCACCTCCCCTGAGAAACCAGCTGTTGGCTGATCGGTAGAACAGATGCTTGTACTGCAGGCCAAGCACATAACCGGTTTCTTCATAGTCCCGGTCGGTTACTGATGACCCTGTAGATGTGCTGAACCAGTTATATCCCCATCCACCATAGATTCCGGTGCGGGGCAATACCCTCAGATGAAAAGCTCCATCATACCCGAAACCGGTCTTCAGTCCGTCAACAAAATTGCGTGTTGCAATTGAGGGACCCGCGCTGATTTCGAATCCGAATCTTTTACCGGTATCCTGAGCGCTGGATGAAAAGGAAAGAAATGTCATAACTGCTGATACAAATAATAGTCGCGTTTTCATGTCTAATTGTTTTTAAGTGGTTTAAGTGTTTGATGGAACGAAGGTATCGTTGTTGTCACGGGAAGGAAACTTTATCTGTATGAAGGCGATGATCTGGATGCTGACCGGGTGGCCTGGTCATCCAAATGCAAGAATACCCTGATATTTGAGAGAAAAACGGTCATTTCGTATTGAGCAACCCTTTTATCGCTTTCAGCGGATGAAACAACAGATCCGGCAATTATAATTTGGGAAGGTTTCCGTACCACCATAGTTTTGGAGACAGAATCAACAATCACAAATTCCTATTAAATGAATAGTCATGAATAAAACACTATTTCTGATTACTGTGGGAGTACTACTTTTATCAGGCTCATGTTTCAAAGATCCTGACATCAGGTTTGGATTCGACACTCTCTTCGGTAAGAATTCGCAAGGCGTCTCAATAATGAATGTCAGCAGCAGCGTAAGCACAATCACACTGAAAGGAGACATTGTCTTAACCAGTGGCGAGGTCTCTGTCGAGCTAACCGGGCCGGGCGACGAACCCATCTTCACCCGCAGCCTGAAATCACCAGCCAGCATTCATATAGATGAATCTTATCAAGCTGCCCCGGGGAATTGGAAGCTTAGGTACAATAGTAATGAAGGAACCGGAACTCTTAAGCTGCACCTTGCCACCGGAAAACAGAAAACATAATCTGCGCTGTTTGATGTGCGCCAATGATATAGTGCGATGCTTTGAGCAGTCTATTGGAAAGGCCGGAAGGGCGATAAAAATGAATTATATTTGAAGACGACAGAAAGACAGGAGAAGAGTGATGAGAGACAGACCGGCCGTAATTGAATTTCCTTTTTCGAAAGCAGTGAAGGTCCTTATATTCCTTTCACTGGGCTTGCAGCTTATAGTGATTTCACAGATGTACTTCTTCAGGCCCGATATTTTCGGCGACCTGACACAGGTTGTGATACGCCTCTTCAGGGGTTTTATTCTGACATTCTCTGCCGGTCTTTTTCTGGTATATCCCTGCATATATTTCATAAGAGTATTGAACAACAGGTTGCCATGGAAAGGCAATGCGGGAAAAAGGTTTCTTCTGCAGTTTCCTTTGACGGTGCTGGCAGGTGTTCTTATAACTCCGGTAATACTGTTGCCCGCTAGTCTGATATTTGGCCTTGAAATCAATCCCGAGCTGATACTCAACAATGCCTATTACCTGGTGCTAATGAATCTCTTCCTGATGCTGATACTTGAGGGGTTGATATATTTCGAAGAGAATGCCAGGTCGAGGTCTGAAACAGAAAGGCTTCAGCAGGAGCTTCTTAACAAGGCAGAGTTGTCGGTGGCAGAGAGCGAAAGAAGGTACAGGGAGCTTATGGACTTCCTGCCACAGCCAATTTTTGAGCTTGATATTATGGGCCACATTCTTCTGATCAATAAGGCGGGAAAAGAGTTTTTAGGTATTACCATACCTGAAGATCCACGTGAAAAGGTCTCCGCGCTTAAGTATATGGCCGATGAGGATGTTCCCAGGGTTATTGAGAACCTGAAGCAATCGAACCAGGGATTCAACACCCCGCCAAATGAGTATCATGTTAAGAGGCCTGACGGGTCTCTTTGTCCGGTGCTAATTTACGGTTCCCCCATAATAGCCAGCAATGAGGTTGTGGGTCGCCGCGGGATAATAATTGACATTTCGGAGAGAAAGAAGCAGGAATTGAAGATAATCAGCGCTAATGAGGAGTTGGAACGGATTAACAACAGCCTCGAACAGATAGTTGACGAACGCACCAGGCAGCTAACCGAGGCGAACACCCGGCTGCTCCAGATGCAGAAGGAGAATCTGCAATCGCAGTTTGAGGTACTTAAGCAACAGGTTAATCCTCATTTCCTGTTCAACAGTCTTAATGTTTTGTCAGGCCTTATAGAAAAAGACCCACTGAAAGCGCAATTATTTATCGATGAGTTCTCACAGATATACAGGTATGTGCTTGAGACAATCGAAAAGCCTGTGGTAACCTTGGGCATGGAGCTGGGTTTTGTCCGTTCATACATATTCCTTCAGCAAATAAGGTATGGCGAGAATCTGACTTTTGCAGTGAACCTGGTCTCTGACCTGCTGAAACGTTACATGCCTCCTCTCTCACTGCAGGTGGTTCTTGAAAATGCAATCAAGCATAATATTGTTAATGAGAGTCAGCCTCTGCACATAAATATTTTTCATGAAGATGATTGTCTCAGGGTCAGCAATAATCTGCAGCCGAAGATTTCGATGGGAAAAACTACCGGTCTGGGCCAGCAAAATATGATAAAGCGGTATGCTATGATTTCAGAAAAAGTCCCATCTTTCAAGGTAGTAAATGACCAGTATATTGTTCAACTTCCACTGTTAAATGTCGAAATAGATGAACGCGCTGATAATTGAAGATGAACCCCTGGCAGCCGAGAGACTTGAGATTCTGCTTGAGGATGTCGATCCGACCATAAAGGTAGTTGCCAAGCCTGGCTCGGTGCGGGAAGCAGTAAAGTGGCTGATGCAGTATCAGGCCGATTTGATTTTCCTTGATATTCAGCTTTCAGACGGTATCAGTTTCAGCATATTCGAACAGGTATCGGTATCAACTCCCGTCATTCTGACAACAGCCTACGACCAATATGCCATAAAGGCCTTCCAGGTAAACAGCATTGCCTATCTTCTCAAGCCTGTCAGAAAAAACGACCTTGCAGAGAGCCTGCTTAAACTGCGAAACCTCAAATCGGCTTTCGCCATTGACTTTGAAGCATTGCTGTCACAGATACAGGGCAGACAACCTGAATACAAGAAGAGGTTTCTGATTCAGATCGGTGAGAAGATGAGGAAGATAGAAGTCTCTGACATCGCCTATTTTCACATCTTCGAAAAAGGATGTTACCTGCGCACATTCCAGGGCAATGACTACCCGGTTGAATTCTCACTGGACAAGCTGGAATCACTTGTTGATCCGGCACAGTTTTTCAGAATCAACCGCAGGTATCTTGTTAACATGAGTGCTATTTCGAACATGGTTTTATGGTCTCGAAGCCGTATAAAGCTTGAGCTGAAGCCAAAAGCTGACGATGAATATGATACAATTGTGAGTATCGACCGGTCGTCAGATTTCAGGAAGTGGATGAACAGATAGATGACGATAACTAATTATTTTTCAGGTTTACTACTGGCTGCAATAGTGGTGTCATGCAATGTTGGTGACAATTCTGTGCAGAAACTTGAAGGAGAAGCAAAAGAGAGCGAGCCACGTTCTTCGGGTACATCGCTTATTGTACTGGGAACTATCCAGGATGCCGGATCGCCTCATATAGGTTGTGACAAGGATTGCTGCAGGGATCTGTTTGAGAATCCCGATGCGGGACGCAGGGTAGTATCCCTCGGTGTGTACGATGCTCTGACAGGAAAGAAATATCTCTTTGAAGCGACCCCCGATAAGCCTGAACAGATGAAGGCGCTGAAACGGTTCGGTGCAGAGAGCGGGAGTGGTACCAATAACGAGCTGGCCGACGGTATTTTTATTACACATGCCCATATTGGTCATTACACCGGATTGATGTACCTGAGTAAGGAGGCAAAGCATGTACTGGAGCTGGGGTTCAGGCTGGCCGGAATAAATGAGGTATTCGGATTGTAGAGGCACTCGCTTCGCTCATGCCGCACAGAGCGCTGGGTGAACTCTATGTCTCAGACAGAAGATTAAACAGGTCGATATTCAGGTAGACTATCTCCTTACCAATCTTCTGGGATGTCAGAATTCCAATGGCTTCCATTTGACCCATGTATTTCTTTGCTGTGTTAAGGCTCTTAATATCATAACCTATTAGCTTTTTAGGGCTTATATAGGGCTGTTCGAATATTTTTTCAACTGTCTCCTTACTAATATGTGGCAATTTCTTCCTGACCAGATCACAAGTCCTGTTAAACAAATTATCTATTTCTGTGACTCTTTTAATTGTGTAGATTGATGTCTCCTCTACAGCCTTCAACATGTAAAGAATCCACTCTCTCCATCTTCCCAAAGTTGTTACATTATTCAGCAGATAATAATAGTCGTCCTTATTCTCAATAATGTAGGCACTTAAGTATAGTATAGGCAAATCCAGCAGGTTCTTTTGAATCAGGAGCAGCAGGCTCAATATCCTTCCTGCTCTGCCATTGCCATCCCTGAATGGATGAATTGCCTCAAACTGGTAATGGGAAACTGCCAGTTTTATCAATGGGTCATAAGAGAACTTTGAATCATCATTTATATAGGAGACGAGATTGATCAGCTTGTCCTGAATCACAGTCTCACCACGAGGAGGGGTATAAACCACAGTTCCTCCAAGAATCCCACTACCTCTCTTCTTTATTACGGTTTCTGTATGGGGGGGGCGTATGCCATCTCTAACATCTATAATATTCTGATATATTGTGACAAACAGATCTATATTGAAATCTCTGGTTGATTTTACCTCGTTGAAGCCTGACCACAGCGCCTGCCGATATCTTAATACTTCCTTTGCATTACCCTTTAATTCATTTTCCTCACCAGAAAGGGCCTTATATAGCTCATCATCTGTAGTGAAAATATTTTCGATACCTGTACTCGCCTTGGCTTCCCTAAGGCTAATTGTATTGACAAGCATCGATTGATTTGGTAGTGTTTTAGCCAGGCCTTTTAGCTCTGCCAAAGCCCTGTTTGCAGTAATGGCTGCATTAAGAATCTCTACAGTCATTACCTTCCCGTCCGGAGGAGGAAGAAGAGGTAGCTCATTGTAAGGTCGGTTACGATCGTATGGTGGTTTTGACATTTAAAATAACTTTTGTCAAATATAGCTATTATTTGACACTTATAATCAATTTCTATCAATTTTTGCACAATTCTGACACCTTATTGCAATATATCTATGATTTGACAGAAAACCCAACAAGTGTCAAAATATTGTATTTTTTGACACTTACTAAAGAGAAGCGAATTGGATGTTGGGATGGAAGGGTTCAGCACTTTGTCAGTCTGATTGGGGGCAATGGTATCGCTATATTTTGTTCTTTTGTATGTCAATAATGTTAAAAGAACAGATTTATGACAAAATGGGGTTCCATTGTTAGTTTGATTGTTGCTGCAATAGTGGTGTCATGCAATGTTGGTGACAAGTCAGTGCAGACTGACGCTGCTGAAGGAAAGGGGAAGAAGGTCAGCTTATCGGGCACTTCGCTTATTGTACTGGGAACTATCCAGGATGCCGGATCGCCTCATATAGGCTGCAGCAAGGAGTGTTGTGCCGATCTCTTTGAGAATCCCGATCCGGGACGCAGGGTAGTATCCCTCGGTGTGTATGATGCGAAAACAGGGAAAAAATACCTCTTTGAAGCGACCCCCGATATGCCTGAACAGATGAAGGCGCTGAAACGGTTCGCAGCGGAGAGCGGGAGTGGTACCAATAACGAGCTGGCTGATGGCATCTTTATTACCCATGCCCATATCGGTCATTATACAGGACTGATGTACCTGGGCAAGGAGGCGATTAACTCACGCGGCGTGCCTGTGTTCGCCATGCCGGGCATGCACGGTTTTCTGGAGGCCAATGCACCCTGGAGCGAGCTTGTCAAAAACGGCAATATCAGTCAGGTTATGCTTGAGGAAGATGTTCCGCTCAGGCTCTCCGACAGCCTGACAGTAACGCCGTTCCTGGTTCCCCACAGGGATGAACTTTCAGAGACGGTCGGTTTTATAATAGAAGGCCCCCGCAAGAAGGTGCTTTTCATTACCGACATAGATAAATGGCACCATTGGGACAGGAGCATAATTGATGAAATACGCAAGGTTGACTATGCATTTCTTGATGCAACCTTCTACAGCGGAGAGGAGATCAACCGTTCTGATATTTCGCAGATACCCCACCCTTTTATTGTTGAGAGCCTGGAGTTATTCAGTGAGCTCAACATGGAAGAGAGGAAAAAAGTATACTTCATCCATTTCAACCATACCAATCCGGTTCTCGACAGCAGCAGCAAGGAGTACAGCCATGTGCTTAAGCAGGGATTCCGGATAGCAGCAATTAACGACGTCTTCGGGCTGTAGAGGCACTCGCTTGGCTTTGTGGCGAAGAGTAAAGCAGATTTCCGATATCATCTTCGCGTTGATTATCTCCCTGCCGGTCGAAAGCTGATGTTTGGGCAGGGCACTGGGGATTTCATTCCTATAATATTATAATATTTCGGGATTTAGTTCCTTATAATTGCTATATTTGTAAAAATACTACACAATAATGATAGAAAGAGTTCTGTTAAGTCAAATTTCGGAAGCTTTATTCAAGGGCAAGGTTATTCTGTTGTTTGGGCCTCGCCAGACTGGAAAAACCACAATAATCCGTGAGTTGTTGAAAGATTATCCTGACTCATCGCTCCTTTTGAATGCTGATGATCCTACTGTCAGACGGATTTTGGATACACCAAATACTCAGCAACTACGTCAGATTATCGGAGGCTATAAGATTGTATTTGTTGATGAGGCTCAACAGATTAACTCGATAGGCAAAACGGCAAAGTTATTGGTTGACACCTTCAGTGGAGTTCAACTGATTTTGAGCGGCTCTTCCTCTTTCGATCTTGCCTCCGCGACGCAGGAGCCACTTACAGGCAGAAAACGAACCTTCTTTATGTTTCCGGTTTCGTGGATGGAATGGCAAAATCATACAGGGTTTGTCAGGGCAGAGCAGGATCTGGAAAACAGGCTGGTATTCGGCATGTATCCCGATGTGCTTAACAATCCTGAACAACAGGAGGTTGTTCTACGGGAAATCGCCGACAGCTATCTGTACAAGGATGTACTGCTTTATGGAAATCTGAAGAAACCTGATGAAATAAGGAATCTGTTGCAAGCTATTGCTTTTCAGGTCGGCAATGAAGTTTCATATAGTGAACTGGGCCAGATTACCGGTCTTGATCCTAAAACTACAGAGCGATACATCAGTATATTGGAAAAGGCCTTCATCGTTTTTCGGTTAGGCTCATTCAGCCGGAATCTTAGAAACGAAATCAGGACAGGCAGAAAAATCTACTTCTACGACAATGGAATACGGAATGCTGTAATTGGTCAGTTTCAGCCTTTATCTGTCAGGCAGGATACAGGTGCATTATGGGAGAATTTCATCATCTGTGAACGAAAAAAACGGAATGCTTACCAGCTTCATTTTGCCAATACGTTCTTCTGGAGAACCACACAACAACAAGAAGTTGATTACATTGAAGAGTATAACGGTCAGCTGGCAGCTTATGAAATAAAACATAATGAAAAACGAAAAATCAAGATTCCAAAGACCTTTACCAATACATATAATGCTAATATAGGTGTTGTTAACAGAATGAATTTCAGGGATTTTCTCCTTTAGAAAATTGTTAACAAACCCGAATTCTATGATTCTGCCATGCTGCTCTACGCGGATGCCTCAGGGCACCGGGCTCAACGCTTCCTTCCTATAAAGAAGGTGTAGCCGTAGTGTTCACCGTACCGCGAGAACAAGTCTGCCTCGTGGCGCATGTTGGCAATGAAATCCTCAGCTGTCTTATTGCCATGATGTTTTGCCAGGAACCGTTCCTGTACAGGCGGCTGTGGTGCGAAGTACTCTTCGCTCCAGCACTCCGGTGGCAGAATAAATGCAGCAACCGGAATATATCCGCAATGCTGCAGTTTTGCCATCTGATTAGGAACTGTATCGATATCAGGGTACTCCGAATTCCAGAAATCCTCTGCCTCCTTTGGCCTCTCATCAGTAAACCATGAAGCCTCTGAGACGGCGATGTAACCACCGGGTTTCAGAAAACGCCGCCATTCTGTAAGTCCGCGCTCAAAGCCGATGTTGTAGATGGCCCCCTCTGACCAGATAAGGTCGAGCGACTCATTGTCGAATGTTAGCTTCGCCATGTCGCCTGTAATACCCTTAACCCTGTCGCCAAGACCCAGTTGCTCAGCGTTCCGGTTGAAGATTTTTATAAAATCGGGAAAGAGGTCGACCCCGGTTATTTGTCCGGGTGCGTTCTGTGCCAGCACCATCGTCTGACCCCCGGTTCCGCAGCCAATGTCGGCTATGCTTGACTTTTCAGAGAGGTTGTCAATGAAGCTCAGCGCCCGAAGAGTTGATTCGCGGCTGCCAGGGCCCTGTCGTTCAAGCATTGAGAAATATTCGCAGATAAGAGAAAAATCGAATTCGTGTATTGATTTAGTTTCGTCGTTCATGATGTTTATTATTAAATTATTATGGTATATAAGTAACTAAAAGGCTCCGGCGGTATTGCCGGGCCCTGGCGGGATACAACCTGTAGCCTGGCCACGGGTTGCTTACATTACAAGATCCGAAACGTTAATAAACATCCAAAAGTGTTAGCGGGACAAAGATAGGAAAAAAAAGGTAACGGGGATGCTCCCACTCGGTCGCGAGCTCGACCGTCAGGCCGGTCTCGGTTCAGGTATCGGGTAAAGGAGAACTGGGAACGGGAAAAGGGGTGCATGTGGCAAAAGGGTAATCGGTGATCGGTAATCGGTACCAATTCGCAGCGCAGGCGAAGCGAAGCGTAGTACCGTACCGAAGGTCGGGAGTAAAGGGTCGCGGGTGTTGTGGAACATATTCTGAATACAGTTTTGTGATGCCAACATGGCACAAGAATTGTTTACCCGACAATGAAGGGCCCATAAGCATCTGAGGATGCATAATTCAATGTGTTAAACAATAAAACTCATGAAGTTTAACTAAATGTATTTTGAATTCTCAGGGAGTGTTTCAATTAATACTTGTATAAAGTCAAAAAATAAGAGTTATGAAAGCATTTAAAACCTTAATATCAATTGCAGTCCTGGCAATTAGCATTACCGGATGCACAACGATAAAGCAACTGGGTTACTTTCAGGTAGATCCCTATGCAAAGCCCCTTGACACAAAAATTGAAGTTCCAATCACAATCGTCTTAATGGACGATGTCAAAGACAGCCTTACCGTATGGGGTGTTGGAGTAAAGTCAATGGATGTCAGCGATTTCAGGCGCTCTGTAGCTGTAAGTATTGAGAACACCGTAGGCAGGAATTTTGACAATGTCATTATTGCGGATAAAAAACCGGATAACGGATTAGTTCTGGTCATATACCGTGTCAGACCATTTTGGTTTATTAACAGCCGGTCGTCTTCGACTCAAGGCACAGGGGATAACGTCTATTCCACAACAAAAGCCTTAATCGCTGCGGCCTTTCAATATGAAACCAGCCTGTTTTACAACGGCGAAAAGCTCTCTGATGCAGATTCGACAATACATAGTGATGATCAGATGTCTGTAATCGGCCAGGCTCATTATGTATTTAAGAGCGGTGTTACCAAAATGTGTGAAACCATATATCGGGATCTTTTTACCAACGATGTGATAAGAAAGATTACGATGACAAGATAGTTTCACTAATCAGCTCCAATTATAAAGGTTTAGCCATAGAAGCAGCCGCTCGCAAATTGTCCTTTTTCTTACGTCAAAACAAAGGAAAGCAATAAGCATGTCAAGAACCGTGGTGTGAACCTTGGGCGCGATGCAGCGGGTTCGCGCCCTATTCTATTATAAACATTGATTGTTTTACATGGTCTGCTGTTATATTTTTGCAGGAAACTTCTGAATCATGACTGCAAAGACGATTATTGACACTGCCAGGCCTTATCTGACAATTGCCTTCGGGCTATTGGTATTTTCTATTGCCTGGACTGCCTTCCTGCTGCCACATCAGATTTCGGGCAGCGGCGTCTCAGGTATCGGAGCTATAGTCTACTACGCCACGGGAATACCAATGGGTTACACTTATTTCGCCATCAATGCCATATTCCTGGCTGTGGCTATGAAGATTCTCGGTACCGGCTTCGGCATTAAGACCATATACGGTATTGCCCTGGGGGCAGCAATGTTGTCGGTATTACAACCGCTAATTCCTGATCAGGTGGTAGGCGAAAAGTTTATGTCGGCAATTATAGGGGGTAGTTTATGCGGAGTTGGCGTGGGAATAATTTTTACCCAGGGCGGCAGCGCCGGGGGAACGGACATCATAGCCATGATAGTAACAAAATACCGAAATATCAGTCCGGGCAGGGTGATACTTTTATGTGACGTGGTGATAATAAGCTCTTCGTATGTTATCCTTACTCACCTGGAAACCGCACAGCGGATTGAGACCATGGTCTACGGCTTTGTGACCATGGCAATACAGGCATATACCATTGATGCTGTGCTATCTGGCAACAGACAATCGGTTCAGATTTTTATTTTCTCACAGCTATACGAACAGATCGCTGACCAGATAACCACAAAAATAAGACGAGGAGTTACCGTTATTGAAGGTACGGGATGGTATACCCGCGAAAAACAAAAAGTAATTGTAACACTTGTAAGAAAACAGGAGGCGAGTGACCTGTACAGGATAGTAAAGAACATCGACAGAGATGCCTTTATCACAGTTGCCAACGTAATGGGGGTCTATGGTAAAGGGTTCGAGGAGATAAAATAGCAGGTTACCATACAAAAATAATGCTGTCAACAATAAAAAAAGCTTTACGGATGACCCCCCACGGGGTATATAAGTATCAAAAAAAACTCCCTGAATAAACCAGGGAGCTTTTTAAGATTAGTACACCGGGAATTTACCTGGGAAGTACTACTGAATCAATAACATGTATTACACCATTTGAACCTTTCAGGTCTGCTGCAACAACGTAAGCCGAGTTGCCTGATTCGTCAGTAAGTTTAACCTTGCCCATATCGAGAGTAACCGTAAGCTTACCTCCGCTGACGGTAGTGACAACAGCCTTTCCGTTTCCTGCATTTACTGCAGCAATAACAGCAGCAGCATCAAGATTACCACTTACCACATGATAGGTAAGGATCTTTGCCAACTGTGACTTGTTCTCGGGCTTAAGAAGACCCTCAACAGTTCCTTCAGGAAGTTTTGCAAATGCTGCATTTGTCGGAGCAAAAACGGTAAATGGCCCTTCACTCTTAAGTGTGGCTACCAAATCAGCTGCCTTAACCGCAGCTACCAAAGTTGTATGATCTGCCGATCCAACAGCTATATCAACAACATCTTTATCCTGGCCGAAAGCACTCATCGTGAACACCGAGGCAATCATAATAGCGAATAACTTTTTCATAATGTTTGTTTTTTATGTTTGTCTAACATTTTATATATTGTATTAAACATTTTGCTTGTAATATTGTTCATTATTTAAGAACATATATTAGTCATTATGAAAAAGTACATTAACAAATACCGAATATTACTGACAACATTATTAATAAGCACCACGGCTATGGCATCAGGAAAGACAGAAGAGCAGAAGTATACCGTTGTTTCTTCAAACAAAGAGTTTGAAATAAGGTTCTATCCGTCAGCCACTTTGGCTACGGTATATTCTACAGCAACCTCCTACAGGGAACTTTCCGGTCCGGGATTCAGGGCACTTGCAGGCTATATTTTTGGTGGCAATGAGAGTGAAACAAAAATATCCATGACTTCACCGGTTCACATGAATATTTCCGGAGACCGCTCTGCGATGAGTTTTGTAATGCCTTCATCATACAACACAGAGAACCTTCCGAAGCCAGACAACTCAAGAGTGATTATAGAGGATAGTCGTGATGAGTATGTAGCGGTAATAAGGTTTTCAGGTTACGCATCTGATGATGCAATAAGGAAGCAGTCAGAAAAGCTCCGTAAATTGCTGATAGAAAACAATATAGAATACTATGGCAACTTCCGTTATCTTGGATACAATCCGCCCTACCAGTTTATAAACAGAAGGAATGAGGTTATTGTATCGGTGAAGTGGGAGAAATAGGCAATTTTCTGTTATTGGCTTTCGCCGGGCCTCCACCAGGTCGTGGGTTTGCTGCATATGTTTTCAAATAGTTATATTTGTAAACATAACATCCAGAGCTATGACAGTTGCATAATGTATGTGAAATTTATCAAGCTCTGAAATTGGCAACCAGATGATTATGGCTTCAAAAAACCTTATCCCCGTCATACTCTTCAGCATTCTTCTTTTATTAGCATCATGCAGTAAAGAAGAACCACCAAACGGTCCTCCTGTTGCTGATTTTACTGTGAAGGAGCTTGTTGATGAGATTGTCCTTACAGACAACTCAACCGACCCTGAAGGAGATTCCCTAAGACTAAGCTGGTCAGTATCCTCACCCGGTTTCACTCTTTCAGGCACAAACCAACGAGAGGTCTTTTTCAATATACCTCTGCTTGATAACCCCACCGATATCACTGTTGAACTTAAGGTTAGTGACCTGCTCCATGAGACAGTTATACAGAAGGACATTACCATTCCTGTACTTACAGATATCAGGTTGATGGGTCTGGGTATAACAGAACAATCTAAGAAGAGTAATGAAGCAGGATATGAGTGGTACATTGACCAGGCTAACACAGGTGCCCACAGCGGTGTAAACTGTGGTCCCGCATCGGTGACCATGGCAATAAAATGGGCCAACAGTCTCTTCACAGGAACAGCTGAAGATGCAAGGAATATGTACCGCCCGGGTGGAGGATGGTGGTATACGAGTGACATAATCAACTACCTGAATCATCATGAGGTAAATAACTATGTTGTATCCCTTGGCAGCATAAATAAAATAAAAGAGGAACTGGATAATGGCAACGTCGTCATCCTCTGCCTCGACATGCATTACATCAGGAATGAAAGCAAGATCAAATGGCATATTGACAGATTCTATAATGCACAAAATCCGGGATGGGGTCACTTTATAGTTGTCAAAGGCTACAGAGTGGTTGACAACAATCTGCACTTCGAAGTATATGATCCATATGGCTATGGTAAAACCTACACCACCGGCCAGCCAAAAGGTAAAAACAGGTACTACAGAAGTGAAGATATTGATTATTCAACAGGAATCTGGTGGGACTACGCCATAGTCGTATCCCGCACATCCGGCAAGGGCGATGATGCTCTTGATCCTGCAACCATACCGCACAAATGGGGCGGTCGGTAGATTGCCGCGTTTCTCAATAAGCAAAGCCGATACAGCAGCAACAGAATCTATCCTATACCTCATCACAGTAAAATAACCATGGAGATTAAGATTAAAGCCATTGGGTACGTAAAGAACGATTTCGACAGGGCTGAACGCAACCAGGCCGACAGCATAATGCGATCAGTATCAACCATCGAGGTCCTCGACGAATTCGCTGACGGTCTCTACAAGATTGAAAATTACAAAGAGCTTAACATCCTCTTCCACTTCAACAGGTCAGAGGGCTTCGACCTCCAGACCACCACCCACTCAGGCGACTTCCGCGGGGTATTCGCATGCTGCTCACCACGGCGCCCGAACGGAATAGGGCTTACCCGTGTAGTATTGCTGGAACGCAGGGGCAACATACTCAAAGTGACAGGTCTCGACGCTCTTAATAACACCCCGGTGATAGATATAAAGCCGGTGATATGAGGGGAAGGGCGTAGGATGGCGTAGGATGGCGTAAAGGGCGTAGGATGGCGTAAAGGGCGTAGGATGGCGTAAATGGCGTAAAAGGCGTATAATGGCGTAGCAGGGGAGAAGGGCGTAAATGGCGTAAAAGGCGTAAAGGGCGTAGAAGGGCGTAAAAGGCAGGATGGCGTAGGATGCCGTAGCTGGGCAGGGGATTTCAGATATCAGGTTAACGATTTCAGATTTGCGTTGATGATTTCACTGCGGTCAAACAGAGTTGTGGACGAAAAGGGAAATTAGCGGAGTGAAGGGTGCAGGTTGCAGGTTGCAGGGTGCAGGTTGCAGGTTACAGGTTGCAAGTTACAGGTTGCAGGTTACTGGTTTTTATTTTATCGGGGGAAATATTACTTTTAGGCGTTCAGCCAATATCGTCAGCTCTTAATAACAGAATATGGAGAATGTTAACTATGATACGGACCTGACCTCAGACGACATTATCTTAACTGCTGAATCGGTCAGGGAGTTATGGTCAAAAACCTATAACACCGAAGGAAAGCCCGACTGGTCACACATACTTCCTTACTACGACAAGGATATAGTTTTCAGGGACAGCATCCAGGAATTGCACGGCATCGAAGCCTTCACCGAGATGACCGAAAGGCTTGCAAAGCGATCGAAAGACCTGAAGATGAGGATCGTCAGTGCTGTTCAGCACGGAAGCCTCATTTTCCTCGAATGGGAAATGACCATCAGCTACAAGAAGAATCCGAGTTCGATACTATACGGCTGCAGCAGAATTACAATCAACGATAAAGGTAAAATAGCGGAACAGAGAGACTATTACGATCTGTGGGGTGATATATTCGACAATATTCCAAGGTTCGGAAAGGCCTACCGCAGGTTTATGAGGAAGAAGTTCGGATGACAAGAGTTGCCGGAAAAGGGTATCTGATAACAGTCGGTGGAAGAGGAGACCTGGTAACAGGCAAAAGAAAACAGGTGCAGAAAAGCAGTCAGGAGGTTCTGAAAAATAATACGCGATGAGGAAGAGCAAATTCAGAAAATACTTCAGCGAGTACAGGTGGTCGAACATAGCCGCAATGATAAGGAACGGCCGTTCAGAGCCGGCGACCTGCGATGAGTCCTTCACCAACAAGCTCGTCGTTATTACAGGTGCCACATCGGGCATCGGCTACCATACAGCCCGTAAATATGCCTCACAAGGCGCCAACCTGCTCTGCATAAACCGCAATCCGGAGAAATCAGAAGCACTGAAGCATGAAATCGAATCAGAATTCAGCGTATCATGCGACTATAAAATCGCAGACCTGAGCATCCTAAACGACATTTTCAGGGTTTCGCAAGAGTTGGCTAAACTGACCGTCCCCATTGACGTGCTGATCCACAACGCAGGCATCTATCTGACAAAGAGAGACATAACCGACGATGGTCTCGAAAAGGTCCTGGTGGTCCATTACCTCTCCTCCTTCATCATCAATTATACCCTGATGCAAAAGCTGAAAACACAGCAAAAAGCCCGCATCATCATGGTAGGCTCTGAGGCGCACCGCTTTGTGGCGTGGGGCCTGAGGCTTGATGACCTGAGCTGGGAAAAGCGAAGGTATTCAGGCATAGGCAGTTATGGAGCAGCGAAGACAGCCCAGCTGTTGTCGATGATAGTTTTCAATGATATCTTCAGGAACTCAGGGGTTACAATAAACACCATGCATCCCGGCGCAGTAAAGACCGACACCGGCCAGGAGAACGGTCCGGTATACAAGTGGTTCAAGAAGAATTTCATGGACAGGGGCTTGCGTTCGCCTGAGGTTTCTGCCGAAGCGCTCTACTTTCTAGGAGCAGCAAAAGAGGTTGAAAATGTCAGCGGCAAGTTTTTCAGCCTGACCACACAGGAGGAACCTGCCCCACCCTCCCTCGACAGGGAGGTGGCATATGAACTTTGGGATATTACCATTAATTTAGCAGGACTGGAGAAGCCAGATACTTTAAATTTAATGGCAGCAGGAGAATCAACAGAAAAACCACAAAACCAATAGCAGAATAATCAACTAAAAGCAGTCTGAGAGCTCAAAATGAATGAATATGGCTGATAACAGATACGATACAATCGTCGTTGGTGGTGGCATTGCAGGTCTGACCGCGACTGTTTATCTGGCCCGGGCCGGAAGGAAGGTGTTGCTTGTCGAGAAAAACAAGGAGTGCGGTGGACTGGTTAACACATTCTCTCACAACGGTTTTCATTTTGATGCCGGGGTAAGGGCCCTGCTTGATGCAGGCATCATTTTCACCATGCTGAAGGATCTTAACATTGAGCTTGACGTGGTTAAGAGTCCTGTTTCTCTCGGCATCGGTAATGAGATTATCCATATCAGGGATATCAGCAACCTGGAAGATTACCGCAACCTGCTGAAGAAATTCTATCCGGCAAGCTCAGAGGAGATCGATGAAGTTCTCAGGATCATCAGGAAGATAATGAAGCACATGGATGTACTCTATGGTATTGAGAATCCGGTCTTCAAGGACCTGAAGCGCGATGTAGGGTTTATATTCAAAAAGATACTGCCGTGGTTTCCGAGATTTCTGTTTACCGTCAGGAAGATAAACCATATGAATGCCCCTGTTGAGGAGTATCTGAAAGATATCGTCACCGATCCTTCCCTGAGGGATATGATAGCCCAGCACTTCTTTAAGAACACCCCTTCATTCTTTGCCCTCAGTTACTTTTCGCTCTACCTCGACTATTTCTATCCCCTCGGCGGAGTGGGCAGGCTGGCGGAGGTATTGCAGGAGAAGCTTAATGAATTTGGAGGGGAAATAAAGACAGAAACCACTATTACCGAGGTATTTCCTGATAAACATATAGCTAAGGACGACAAGGGAGTAAGCTATGAGTACAAAGACCTTATCTGGGCTGCCGACCTGAAAATGCTTTACCGGATCACCAATACGGCGAATCTGGCAGATGATACAAGGGCAGCAATTGAGCAGGTTCAGGCCGGTTATATGAAAAACAGGGGTGGTGACTCTGTGTTTACCCTCTTCGTTGAGGTTGATGAGCCTCTTGAAAGCTTCAGTAAGATTGGTCACGGACATTTCTTCTACACACCTTCGCCACAGGGCCTCGGCGAAACGCATCGCAGTGACCTCGACGATCTGCTGAACAGATTTGCTGAGGCCGGAAAGGAGGAGGTACTGGCCTGGCTCGACAGGTTTACCGCCCTGAACACCTACGAGATTTCGATTCCCGGCCTCAAGGACCCGGCCCTGGTTCCCCCGGGAAAAACAGGAGTGATAATAAGCCTGCTGGCCGAGTACGACTTGTTCAAAAAAGTTGAGGAAGCCGGGTGGCTTGAGGAATTTATTCGCGAATTGGAGGAGCGGATTGTGAAGGTGGTTTCGGATTCTGTATACCCGATGCTGAAGGATAAGGTAATTGATCGCTTTTCATTTACTCCGCTGAGCATTGAAAAGAGGATCAACAGCTCTGAGGGGGGTATAACGGGCTGGGCTTTCACCGATTCAATGCCTGTCATCAACAAGATACAGATAGCCGACCGGTCGGTGTTTACTCCGATACCGTCGGTTTACCAGGCCGGACAGTGGGTTTACAGTCCGGGCGGCGTGCCCATGTCGATACTCACAGGCAAGCTGGCCGCCGACAGGGCGCTTAAAAAGTAATGAGCCCGTTCGAAGTGTTCTGCACAAAGAACAATTAGCAACAGTATTGCAGCATTACTTCTGTAACAAACAGGATTGTTACAGCCGGTACAGCTACTAAACTCATTACATAGATATCTGAAATATATTTTACAATTATTTCACTATTTTTACTGATGCAATACATAATCAGAACCGCATGAAAAGATTTCTACTACTTCATTTGCTGGTAATTATGACAGTCTTGTCAGAGGGGCAAACGATCAGATATTTCACGGAAGATAACAAGATAACAAAGAAAGAATCCAAGGCAAGTTACTACCTCCTCATCGAGGAAAGAAACAATGATAACTATTATCCCGTGCGCCAGTACGACAAAAAAGGGACACTCATATCAGAGGGTTTGTTCGCCGATCCGGATATAACAATCCGCATAGGAACGCATACCTGGTATTACTCTGATGGTACCATAAAAGAAATGTCAGAATTCCTGAACGGGATAAGAGATGGTATTACGAGGCACTATAGCCAACAGGGTAACCTGCTTAGTATCATAGAGTATATCAGTGGGCAGAATAAAGGTTATCAGAGGCACTATTGGCCGGGAACAGATAAGCTAAAAATTTTGGTTATAGTTAGTGACAACAAGGAGCAAACACTAAGAAGGGAGTGGCTTGAGGACGGGACACTGGTATCGGAGGTAAGAATGAATAAAAACCTGTTGGATGGATTGGTGCAATTGTACTGGGAAGATGGATCCCTTAAAAGGAGAGATGTCTACAATATGGAGGTGCTTGAAGCAGGCAGTTGCTTAACCAGAGATGGTCTTGACACCACATGGTTTCCCTATCGCATACTACCAACCTTCAATGGTAAAAGTAATCCTGACGAAGCGGCCATCGAGTTCTCCAGATGGCTATCAAGAAAGGTAATCTATCCTACTTCAGCTTCAGAAAAAAAAATAGAAGGCAAAGTCCTGGTGGAATTCTTAGTTAATGGTCAAGGAGAAGTTGTCAATCCCAGGGTGCTTTCACCAACCCATTCAACACTCAACAGGGCAGCAGTAAGAACTCTGCTGAAGAGTCCGCCATGGACACCCGGTACTATTGAAGGAAAACCATCCACCTTCAGATATTTAGTGAGCGTTAATTTTTCCCTTAACTAATAATGATCCTGGTTTTAATATTGACCATTACCGTCTAAGCCAGAGGCAACTAACGTGGCACCGTTACTTATCTCTGTATCGTTAAAACATTACCCGATCTTGTAACCGGATAAACAGCCAGGGGCTGGGTTGCAGGACCGTTGACGACTGCTCCGCCTATGGTGAACAATGATCCGTGGCAGGCACAGGGAAGATTGTTTGAGGCCGCACTGTACGACACTGTACAGCCGGCATGGGTGCACAAGGCAGAGAGTGCAGTGAAATTACCGCCTCCTGTGTTTATCACTATGACGCCACTCACAACAACGTAACCTCCGTCGTTACTCAGAGCCGAGTATGCAGGCAGGGTGAGGTCTACCTGCAGTGATGTACCGCCGCTGCTACCGTTTCCGCCGGTATTATTCACGGGATCGGGTTCCTTTTCGCACGAAGCGAGCACTGAAGGAAGGACAACCAGCGTGGTGCCTCCCAGTGCAACCTTTCGAATTACTTCTCTTCTGTTCATATTTATTCAGTTTTTAGATTTTACTATTTGAGATAAAAAACACGTACCAGGTTAAAACCAAAGTAGATATTGCCATCGAGCCATTTACCCTGAGTATCGGTAAGCACCGCCTTTTCGAACATGCCGGTTGAGTTGCTGAACATCAGCTGGAACTGGTGTCCGCCGGTGTCGATGTCAAATCCGAGTGAAAGGGGGTTCTCCCCAAAGAAAAATGGCTGATTAAAAACAGGTATATACTGTACTGTGAAAGCCGTTCTGCGGGTAAATTTCAGGCTTGCCGTCACCGGCAGGGTAAACAGAGCAAGGTCATCGTTGAGCCTGGTCTCTAGATTATTTATGAAAAGGATTGGAGAGAGCTGCGCCGACAGTGCTCCCTGTTTGCGGGCCACGGCAACCTGTATAAAATAAGAACTGCGGGGCCACAGCCCACTGTTACCGGCTGGATAGATGCCCCTGAGGGTGTTCAGCGAATAACCAGTCACTCCGCTTATCGCAACAGGAAATCCTTCCTCCTTCTGACTTGCAATGGCGACCTTGACAAACGCATCGTATGTTTTCCCGAAAGAACTGCGGCCCACCCCTGCTGCCAGCCGGTCGCTGAACCCGTAATCGAAGCCCAGTCTAATGGTTGCAAGGTCGAGGCCAAACACATCGTATAAACCCCCTCTTATATCTCCAAACCGGTGTCCGATTACAAACTGCAGCTCACCGGGCAACGGTAGTGCCGTTGAGTGCGTCATGCCCACGCGTGGCGAAATGAAAACACGTTCGGCATCCTGTGAATAGGTTTTTCCGGAACCGGCGAGTAACATTAGCAGAGCCAGTAAACCCGCAAAAAAAGAATTGTTAATGCTGATGAAGAGTTTCTTTTTCATTTTTCTGAATTAATTGAATATAATACGCTTATGGTAACCTTTATCTCCTCGGCTATATTCTTTATAAGCATCCTCGGGATTTTAATACCGAAGTCTGCCGGTCTGACAATGAATTCTGCCAGGGCATCCATTTCATCTGATGATCTCGTTATTTCTACCACCTCATCTATTTCACGGGTAATGTCACGAATAGTCAGTTCGCCGGTTACGCGGGTGCGAAAGGTGGTTAGCGTTCCGTCATAAGGAGGGATCGGCTGAGCAAGCTTACCCCTGAAGGTAGCCACGGGAAACTTTTTGCTCTCCATGTACTGATCATTGAAATGCTGCTGCATAAGCCTCTTTCTGAACTCAAATCCTGTAACAGGAACCGTGAACACAACCGTTGAATCGGCCGGATTGATGGAAGAGGTGAAAGAGCTGTTTTCGGCTTTGATATCCTCAACAGGAGTGGATGAGAAAAACGATATCGATCCAGACTTCTGTGTGATGGCAGGCTGGGCACAGATATGGCTGAGGCTTCCTGCTGCAGTAAGCAGAAGCATCAGAGTCGTCAGTCGCAAAAAGTCTTTAAAAGCCATCTTTTTACCTTTTGGGGTTTGTAAATGTCTTCACCGGATGACAATCATCAAACCTGATTTCATATATAACAATGATATCAGAGAAAGGTTTGATTCTCAGTGAAATTAGCAGTGATACTTCTATATCTCCACAGAAAACCACCGCATCATCGTTTGTGAAATAATTGTTACTTTTAGACCCGTTCAGGTTTAATTCATAAATAAGACATAAAATGACAAAAGAGATCCCTGCAGAGATGTTGAACACCGATGCGTTCATCGGGGAAAAAGTAAATGAGATAAGGCATGCCGTTGGCGACGGCACAGCTATAAACGCCCTTTCGGGAGGCGTTGATTCATCGGTGGTAACACTGCTCGGGCACCGGGCACTTGGCAATAAGCTAAGGACAGTCTTCATACAGAACGGCCTTATGCGTGAAGAAGAACCCGAGAGGGTCCGGTCTTTTTTCAGGGAACTTGGTGTTGAAGTTGAAATAGTGGATGCCGAAGAGGCATTTCTGTCGGCACTCAGCGGAATTACCGATCCGGAAGAGAAGAGAGAAGCCATAACCCAGGCATTCTACAAGGATGTATTCGGCAGGCTGGTTAGGGAGAGCAATGCCAGGCACCTGCTACAGGGAACTATACTGACCGACATTGACGAAACCGTGGCAGGCATCAAGCGTCAGCACAATGTGTTTGAGCAGCTGGGAATCGATCCGCAGCAGGCTTTCGGATACAAGATAATCGAGCCCCTGATTCAGTTGCGAAAAGACGGGGTAAGGAAGGCTGGCAGGGCACTTGGCCTTACAGAGGAGTTCTATGCCCGTATTCCCTTCCCCGGTCCGGCCCTGGCTGCACGTATAATCGGTGAAGTTACTCGTGAGAAACTTGATATCGTCAGGAAGGCAACTGTCATTACCGAAAAATGGCTGCGCGACAGCAAGGCGTTTCAATACCTGGCTATACTGCATGAAGACCGTGTTACCGGTATGCGTGACGGGAAACGCGATTTTGGCCGGCAGATAGAGGTAAGGTGCTGGGACAGCGTTGATGCCCGCACCGCCACACCAACAAACTTATCGTATGACACCCTGACGGGACTGGCGAACGAGATACTGGCCAAAGTACCGGGCGTTGTCAGCGTAACATACAACATCGCCAGCAAGCCACCATCGACTATAGAAGCGGTCTGAGGATTTCTGAAATCAGATATCAGATATCAGATATACGATTTAAGATTGCTCCCGCTGGTCGCGAGCTCGGCCAAGGCCTCGGTTTACGATTTACGATTTGAGATTTGAGAATACCTTATTGGTTTTTTCAGGCATTGCCTTCACCAATTTTGAATCGGTGATGGTAAAAGCTGTTGCGGTTACCGCTATTATCGGCGCTGCCTTCTGGGCGTTCTACATATTAAGAATCAAAAGAGAAGACTGGATATTAATCGAACCTCATTTGTAAAGATACAAAGCGGTGTCGGCCAGGAACTCCTTAAGGGTTATAACCCGGGCATAGCGGCCGGCCATCAGGGTGGTTAGTGTACTGGCATGCACCATCTCAGCCGGTATGTTTATGTCTCCGTACTGCAGGTCGCGTGAAGCACAGGCATCGGCCACCACAATGCAATCAAAACCAAAGTCGGAGGCGGCCCGCACTGTAGCCTCGACGCACATGTGGGTTTGCATGCCTATTATTACCAGCCTGTTCACACCACTGTACCTAAGAAAATCGTAGAGGTCGGTTCCGAGAAAACTGTTAATTGCCTGCTTGGTAATTATCTTTTCGCCTGCAACGGGTGTGACGTTATTGTGAATCTCCTCCCCGCGCTGGGCGCTGTGCTTGACATGTACCACCGGAAGCTTAGCTTCGCGGAATGCCATTAATACGTCGCGGGCAGCCAGACTGGCCTCAACCGCCCCAACCGGACCCGACCCGTCGGCAGGAAAATAAAACTCCTGTATATCTACTATCACGAGGGCGGTTTTTACAGTGC
Organism: uncultured Rikenellaceae bacterium; assembly: GCA_964568875.1. Taxonomy (GTDB): domain Bacteria; phylum Bacteroidota; class Bacteroidia; order Bacteroidales; family VadinHA17; genus SLNP01. Next base: position 48,606 of record CAZMSH010000006.1, read on the forward strand.
CTGGCGTCTGAGCGGTAAGGTCCGCCAGATTCGTACCGGCAATTATCAACAACAGAAAAAGGGAGGCTATCGTTTTCATCTCTTTCGGTTTATGGTGATACATCAACAAACATACATAATAATTTTACGTAACCGATTGAATGTCTAAACCTATAACCCCAAAAATAATTTCTTCAACAGCAGAAATGAGCTTAGGGTTACCATATGAATTTATTACCTTTAGGCAACAATAGCCAAGAAAATGAAAGAATTCAAAGGAAAACAGGTGCTGATAACCGGCGGTGCTTCAGGGATAGGCAAGCTAATGGGTGAGGCGTTGCTTAAGAAAGGCGCCGAACTCATTATATGGGATATCAGCGAAAGCAACATGGCTACAGCAGTTGCCGAACTTAGACCACTGGGTAAGGTAACGGGCATGCGCGTTGACGTGTCAGACACTGCAGCCGTACTAAAGGCTGCCGGTGAGGTAAAGGCTTCCGGGGGAACACCAGACCTCATAATCAACAATGCCGGCATCGTCGCCGGAAACAGGTACTTCCAGGAGCATTCACATGACGACATCGACCGTACCATGGTCATAAATGCCCTCGCCCCCATGCATGTTACCCTTGCGTTCCTGCCTGACATGGTTGCAAGAAATTCAGGTCATATATGTAATATTGCCTCCTCGGCAGGACTGGTTTCCAATCCGAGAATGTCGGTTTACGTTGCGAGCAAGTGGTCGGCCACAGGCTGGAGTGACAGTCTTCGCCTGGAAATGGAGCAGCAGAAGCTAAACATCAATGTCACCACCGTAACTCCCTACTTCATAGATACAGGCATGTTTGAAGGAGTAAGGTCTCCGCTGATACCTATACTGAAGCCGGAAAAGGCGGTAAGAAAGATTATCCGCGGCATAGAGCGAAACAGGTTGTTTGTCAGCATGCCGTGGAGCATGCACTTTGTAAGGCTTTGTCAGGGAGTGCTGCCGATACACCTCTTCGACTGGGTAATGGGCAAGGTGCTGGGTGTGCATAATTCAATGGATAATTTTACCGGACGTAAAGACCAATAATCATGGAAAAGACAGAAGAAAAGAGAACATTGGAGATAATAGAGGCGCAGAGGAGCTATTTTGCCACAGGCGAGACCAGAACCGTTGCATTCAGGAAGGAGATGCTGCGGAAGTTTCGTGATGCTATAATAAAGAACGAAAAACGGATAACCGATGCCGTCTACCACGATCTGCGGAAGTCGTACCAGGAAGCTTACCTGACAGAGATAAGCCTGGTGCTTGCCGAGATAAAATATCACCTTAAGAAAGTGGGCAGGTGGAGCAGGCCGAAGAGGGTCCCCACACCTGTATATCTGCTTCCCTCTTCAAGCAGGCTGCTGCACGAACCGCTTGGGGTATCGCTGATTATAGCACCCTGGAATTACCCCTTCCAGCTTCTGATGAACCCCCTTGTCGGAGCTATATCGGCAGGTTGTACCGCAGTGCTTAAGCCTTCGCCCTACACACCGGCGATAGCGAAGGTGATGGAAGAGATGATTGCAGGAATCTTTCCTCCGGAATATGTTACAACCTTTCAGGGCGGTCGTGATGTGAACGGCTTCCTGCTCGAACAACGCTGGGATATGATATTCTTTACCGGTAGTCCGGCTCTCGGAAAAATCGTAATGGAAGCAGCCTCGAAGCACCTTACCCCGGTAGTTCTTGAACTGGGGGGCAAGAGTCCATGCATAGTCGATAAAGGAGCAAATATATGGATTGCAGCAAGGCGGATTGCATGGGGTAAGACAATCAACGCCGGACAGACATGTATTGCACCCGACTACATTCTGGCACACAAATCAGTTAAAGAACAACTGATTGAGGCCATTGGCAATGAGGTCAGGAAAACCTTCGGTGATGATCCCTCTGCCAGCGAATGGTACCCGCGTATAGTCAACAAACAGGCCTTCGCACGTATTACCGGCTACCTTCAGAATGGTAAAATAAGGTTCGGAGGGCGGTTCAACGAGGAAGACCGGTATATAGAACCCACGATTCTTGATGATATAGACCTCTCATCTCCCGTTATGCAGGATGAAATCTTCGGTCCGGTACTTCCGGTGATCTCATTTGACAAGATTGATGAGGCGGTTGAATTTGTCAGCAAACGTGAGAAGCCCCTTGCTTTCTATTACTTCGGGAAAAACAGCAGGGCAAAGGAGGTTCTGTCACGCACCACTTCAGGCGGCGGCTGCATAAACGACACGCTGATGCATATTACAAATCATCATATGCCCTTCGGCGGGGTTGGCAACAGCGGAATGGGAAGCTATCACGGCAAGGACAGTTTTCTGGCCTTCAGCAATGCAAGGGCAATTGTCAGGACTCCAACATGGATAGACATGCCATTCAAGTATGTGCCATTCAGGTTTTTCAACATCGTAAAAAAGATAATGTAAGTGGCAGGCTGCAGGGGATTGTTCTTGTTAGTCTGATTGCGGTGATGAGCCGGCAGACCTTGCAATTATCCACCAGATAACCATGCTGATGAAGGCCGCGAAGAAACACCATACTGAGGTGAGATATTCTCGGTAGAAAATACCTGTCACCAGGCATGAGAGAGTGACCAGGATGCCGAAAAGATACATTTTTCTCACAGAGGAGAAATAGAGAGGCAAAAGGGTAGCAACAAGGTACAGGATAAAAGCAGGCAATCTGAAAAGAACAGGATAGTCGTTTTCGTAGTATATGTGATGTTCCCTTATCATAGGTTCTACCCTGTGCATCAGCAGTCCTGATCCATAGTACAGAGAGGTAACTATTCCTGCCACAAGAAAGGCTTTTAATGCCTTTCTGCGCCAGCCGGGCTTTTCCATACGAAGCACTGCCAGCGGAATCATTGCAGGCCAGACTACTACTGCTGCCACCAGGAAGATATAGGATGAGATTTTAAGCATCAGGTCATTACCCGGGTTCTGAAGAGCTATCCATACAAATCCTTCGCTGATCTGCTGCACCCCGAAGACAAGGGGTATAGATGCAAACATTTTCTGCTGAGGTTTTCTGACTTTGGAGAGGGTTGCAATTCCGACAGCAGTGATCACTGCACCGCCTGCAAAACTGGCTCCGGCTGAAAAACACATGACGCGTGGTTTTTAGTTAGAAAAAAGAATATTCAATAGTATGAACTTTTTTGGTGAAAGTCAAGAACAGAATTCTGGCTCAGCGCGGGGGGCGGCATACAATCGCAACCCAGAGGGGTGCAATAATAATGGAACCGAGAGCCCCCCTCAATTGTTGTGCGGGCGGAGCGAAGCGTAGTCCCGCACCGAAGGTCGGTAGCACGGAGGTCAAAGTTCAGGACGGGGTACCGGGGGTGGTTTTCTGTGTTTTGTGGCCTGCTCGTAGGAATAGGTCAGCTTAATAAGCGTTGGTTCGTCATACATCCTCCCAAGAAACTGAATGCCTGCCGGCAGGTTTCCCTCTGTAAACCCCATCGGAACCGTAAATGCCGGCTGCCCGGTATGCGGGGCTATTACCTGGCTGTTGTCTCCACGGTATTCCTCTTCGTAGTGCTCAATTCTGGCAGGCCGGTTATTCCATGACGGATAGACGATGGCGTCTAATTGGAGGCTGTCCATCACACTTTCAATTGCTTCCCGGAAAGCAACTCTCAGTGGGTCAGTATATGCATCAAGACAATTATATTCACCGCCCTCTACTGCATTGCTTCGGGCAAACATCTGCAGCCTGTTATTGATATAATCACTGCTTGCTCCTACCCTTATGATATCATCTATGGTCTGCATGGTGTCGCGTCTGACGTATTCCGCCAGAAATGCCTCCACATCTTCACGGAATACAGCACACCACTGGTTCTGTCTCAGCTTTTTAATGCCGGGTATTTCAACAGGGTCAACCAGCTCTGCACCAAGTACCTCCATGTCATGCAGCGCCTGCTCAAACAATGCTTTTACCTCAGCATCGGGACTGTTTTCGCTCAATGTCCTCAGTACCCCTATCCGGGCTCCTTTAAGACCATCGGCCTGCAGGAACTGAGTATAAGAATCAGGTATCTTTCCTTCTGAATATAGGGTAACAGGGTCATCCGCATCATAGCCTGCAATTATTTCGAGAGTACGTGTTGCATCTTCTACTGTCCTGCACATCGGTCCGGCTACATCATTTCGCAGATATAAAGGCACTATTGCACTACGGCTGACAAGTCCGAGTGTAGTGCGGAATCCCACCAGAGAGCAATGCGAAGAGGGTCCCCTGATTGAGTTGCCGGTATCGGTTCCCAGTCCGATTACGCCCAGATTTGCAGCTATAGAAGCCGCGGTTCCACCACTTGAACCAGCCGGAACATAATCGGTATTGTAAGGGTTACGGGTTATTCCTGCGGTTGAACTTTCGGTATGCATCGGACTGAATGCCCACTCAGCCATATTCGATTTTGCTATTATTATGGCACCGGCGTCGAGCAGTTTTTTTACAATAAATGCATCTTCATCAGGAATATAGTCATGCAGTGCGAGTGATCCGGCCGTTGTAGGCATTCCTTTGGTGTTTATATTGTCCTTGACAATAAGAGGGATGCCGTGCAGGGGACGCAGTACGCCTGTTTTGCGGAATTCCCTGTCTAGTTCTTTTGCACGGCGCCGGGCATCTGAATTGATCACTGTCAGTGCATTGGTTTCAGGGTTATGCTTTTCTATTTCGGCAAGGTATGCCGTTACCAGGTCATAACTGGTAAAGAGTCCTTTTGAATAGGCGTCATGGATTTCAGCAATTGTAAGCTCCGAAAGAGCTTCATGGTCGGGTTGCCGGGGTGATTGGCAGCCTGAAGCGGCCAGCAGAATCAACACCGCTGCGATTAGAGGAAAATTTCTGTTCATATTCCTGAATATGATTTATTTACTAAAGACAAATATATACAAAAAGAAAAGAAGGCCGACTTTTCAGGTACGGCCTTCTGGTGAATATAACGGATGCCTGCGGCTTATAGCTGAAGCATTACTTAGAGAGATCGGGAAGTATAACCCTATCAATGACATGAACAACACCATTGGTTGCCTGAACGTTGAGGAGTCCGGGCACCAGCGAAGCTTCGCGTCCGTTGGCATCGGTTATACCAAGAGTCTCAAGAGAGAGCTCAAAAGTTCCGTTAAGAGTTGTTACTGATCCGCTTGAAAGATCACTCGAAAATGCTCTTCCATCAACAACATGATAGAGGAGTACCTTGGTGAGCAGATCTACAGGTATGTCATCCAGGCTGGCAAAACCTTGCTCTCCAAGCAGAGCAATGAAAGCTGCATTAGACGGAGCAAATACTGTGAAGGGACCACCGCTTGCAAGTACATCTGTAAGACCAGCTTTAATGACAGCCTGAACAAGTATTGAAAACTCCGGATCAAGACTTAAAGCAAGTTCAACCAGGTTGAGCGTGGGAGGAAACAACACCTTGTCGATTACGTGTATGACGCCATTGCGGGCTTTAATGTCAGCAATGAAGATATTGGCATCATTGATTGAAGGATTAAGGGCGTTGATCTCTACAAATGAACCACCGGCTGTTTCAAAGAAGCCGTTAGTCAGCTGATTGCTGTAAATCATTCCGTTGAATACGTGATACAAAAGTATTTCCTGCAGGTTGGGAACCGAGGCAATATTTTTCGGAGTAAGACCCAGTTGTGCGAAAGCAACATCTGTCGGAGCAAATATTGTCATCTGATTTCTTGACACTAAACCAGCCAGACCAGCGCGGGCCAGAGCAGAGTTAAGAGTACCGAAAGTTGGATTGGCTTTCGGATCGAACTTTGAAGGATCTTCCTCAATATTGAAATAATCCGGCTCTCCAAAAGAAGCAAGAACCTGAACAATATCATCAGCTGTTTCCAATTCGGGACCATCAGGACGAATATCCTCTTTTGAACAAGAAGCAGCAAAAACTGCAAAGGCGGATACCAGGGCAATCTGGAGAATCCGTGTGCGACCAATATTCTTTAATGTTTCTGTTTTCATGGTTATCATTTTTTGTTGTTGTTATTAATTCATGTCAAACAATAAACATAAAAGATACCGTTTTTGTTCATATTTATGCTACATTTATTATTCATTTATTTTTATCTGCCTCTTTTTCTGTTTTTTAGAAACGTGCATAAAATTATCCTTGCCACCTTTATTCTAACTGCTATTTTTTTGCCTTACCAGAACCGGTTATTTAATTTCAGCATCTTTACGGGCTGCTTACTCTCTTAAAACTACAATAAGCCCTTTACTGCAGTCTGAAGGATATTGGTAAGAAGAACCTGACCCTTACCGGCCTGGCATTATGCCTTCCGGGAGTCCAGGCAGGTGACGAAGAGACAACCCTCAGTGCTTCTTCATCGAGATAGTGGTCCACTCCTTTAATGACCTTGACGTTTGATACTGATCCATCAGGTTCTATCATGAAACCTATGACAACACGGCCCTGTATTCCGTTCTGTTTTGGTATCTCAGGATACCTGATCCTTTCGTTTACCCACTGATTAAACTTATTCAGGTCACCTCCCCTGAATTCAGGCATCTCTTCAACAGATACAAAATGATCAGGTTCCAGGGGTGTTGTGTCGCGCGGAACCGGGTTATAGATGAAAATAGAAAGATCAGGAAGATTTCCCGGGTCGCCTGAGAAGAGATCAAAAACATTTGTAGCCAGAGATGAGTCATCAATTATGTTAATAAGCTCTGCAAATACCGGCATCTGTATCGGTTCCGGCTCAGGCTCCTTTTCTATTGTCTGCGGAATCTCTTCAACATCAAATGATTCCCATCCAGAATTCAGGAAAGGATTATCTTTCAATTCATTTGTTGACCATTCAAATGCTATAAGTACAAAGCTCAGCACTATAGCTGTTCCCAATAGGAAGAAAGTACTCTTCTGCTTTTCCATATTGGCCTGCGGGGTTTTCTTGATTGTCATGATTTTCAGGTTTTAGTTAAAAACAAGGTTGTTTTAACTTTTTTTAACAAACATCATACCAGTTTAATCCGCACCAGGTCGGAAAAGAAATATTAAGCCTTGTTCCAAAAAGAAAGAAGGCCGGACTGATTAAGTCGGCCTTCTTTGAACATAACAAATGCCAGCGGCTTATACCTGAAGCATTATTTTGAGAGATCGGGAAGTATTACCCTGTTGATAACATGTACGACACCGTTTGATGCCTGAACGTTTAGCAGACCGGGCAACAATGAAGCCTCACGACCATTGGCGTCTGTTATAGTGAGAGTCTCAAGAGAGAGATCGAATGTACCGTTGAGAGTTTCTACCTGACCGCTTGAAAGATCACTCGAGAAAGCATAACCTCCTACTACATGGTAGAGAAGCACATTAGTCAGCAAATCTACAGGAATAGCATCCAGGCTCGCGAAGCCTAACTCATCCAGGAGAGCAACGAAAGCTTCATTAGTCGGAGCAAACACAGTAAACGGACCTTCATTTGCAAGCACATCGGTCAAACCAGCCTTAATAACAGCCTGCACCAGTATTGAGAATTCAGGATCGAAGCTTAAAGCCAGCTGAACCAGGTTCATTGAAGGCGGGAACATTACCTTATCAATTATGTGAATCACACCATTACGAGCCTGTATGTCAGTGCTTATAATATCTGATTCATTCACTTTCGGACCATCAGCCAGAGTAATTTCAACATATGATCCGCCAACTGTCGGAAACCATGCCTCACTTAGCTGATTACTGAAAACCTTACCATTAATAACATGGTAAAGAAGAATCTCCTGAAGGTTGGGAACCGAAGCAATATTTGCGGGACTCAGACCCAACTCAGCAAAAGCAGCATCTGTCGGTGCAAAAATTGTAAGCTGATTTCTTGCAACAACGCTAGCCAGACCACTACGGCCCAGTGCAGCATTAAGAGTACTGAAAGTAGGCTTCAAACCCTTGTTTCCCTTAACCTCTTCACCATCAAAGAAATCAGGTTCTCCATAAGACTCAAGAATGTCAATAATAGTACCTTCATTCTCTACTACTGAAATATCAGGAGCAATATCATCCTTTGAACAGGATGCCAAAGAAACCACGAGAGCAGATACCAAAGCAATCTGGAAAATTCGTGTTCTGCCTAGATTTTTAACTATCTCTTTTTTCATTTTAATGTATTTTTAAGTTAGTATTTTTGTCATGTCATTCAATAAACATAAACGATCCGGTTTTTGTTCATATTTTATCTATTTATTTTATTCATTTATTTGTTATAGTCTCATTATCTGTGTTTTGTAAGAAATATATTTTTTGGATAAAATTTGAATAGTACTATGCAACTGGCAGAGATAATACCTGTTTTCTACTCATAAAAGACCCTGTTTACAGCTTAAAGAGCTAAGAAAAGAGTCATAGCAGTATGCGTGAGTGATGAGAAGGGGTAAAATGGATTAGCCGGCTCCCTGATCGGTTACCGGCTATTCAAAAATCTCTTCGTGGACACTCTTTTCTATCTCAGCACCAGCTCTCTTCCTTTGAACCTGAGATTCATCCATGCAATAATTACCCCTGCGGTTGCAAACATGATCAGACTGTATATGGCCGGAGAGATTGTCATGGTAGGATTGTGCAACAGGGTTGCGGCAATGGCAATTCCCAGAGTGCCGTTCTGAATCCCCGACTCAATCGATATTGTTATACTCTGGTCTATTCTCAGCCTGAAGAGTCTGGCTGAAAAATAGCCCACCAGCAACATAGCCAGGTTCAGCGAAAGAGCCACCGGTCCGGCCTGCTGAAAAAAGTTAACGAAGTTTTCCTTATCTGCGAGGATTGCTGCAAGGATTATCACAAAAAGCAACACGCCCGATGCAATCTTAACCGGTTTGCTCATTTTCTCTGCAAACGACTGTGCTTTGGCCCGGATGAACATTCCGATTGTTACCGGAACAAGTGTTATTATTATAACGCTTATCATTGTCTTCAATACCGGGAGTGGGACATATTCACCAACCTCGAGGAAGTGGGAAAGAGAAAAGTTGACTATCAGGGGTATGGTTATAACCACTATCAGGCTTGAGATGGCCGTAAGGGTAATTGATAGAGCCGTGTCTCCCCGTGATATGTGTGTGATCAGATTCGAGGTCGGTCCACCCGGGCATGCAGCCAGTATCATAATACCTACCGCCAGCTCTGGTGTGCGCATCGGTATCAGCATCAGAAGACCGAATCCGACCAGGGGTAGGATAATAATCTGGTTTATTATTCCGATAGCTGCTGCTTTGGGATAAACAGCCACTCTCCTGAAGTCAGCAGGAGTAAGCGACAATCCCATTCCCAGCATAATAATACCAAGCGAGATTGGAAGCATAAGATCTGTAAGGAAGTTGGTTTCCATAGTCGTGTGGTTTTTTGTTTCAGGTTAACACGTGAATGGTTCTTCAGTCATTGGTTGACAGGCAAATATAAACTAATATTGGAAATCCGCAATCCCTGCCTATTATAACATACCGGCCCCCGGACCGGTTCTGTTGACAGACAGACAGAAATTAGGATTGACCGTTTATTATCAGTATCTTTGCCCGAAATCTGAGTAATAATCAAACCGGGACAAAATATATGGGAAGATCACAGGAGTCATTCAACAAGAAGGAAGTAAGGAACAAAAAGGCCAAAAAGAGGAAAGAGAAAGAAGAGAAGAGACTTGCAAAAAAAGAACAGGGAAAGAACTCCTTCGAAGATATGATTGCCTATGTTGACGAATTTGGAAACATTACAGATACCCCACCCGATCCCACCAGAAAAAAATCAACCATAAATCCCGATGATATTGTACTGGGAGCGACAGCCCGGGAACCGGGGCCGGAAAATGACAGGGAAAGAACAGGCATTGTTTCCCACTATAATGATTCCAAGGGTTACGGTTTTATCAGGGACCTTATAACAGGAGAAAGCGTTTTCGTACATGCAAACAACTTGTCGGAGCCAATTGCAGAAGGCAACAAGGTTTCATTCGAGATTGGTGCGGGACAGAAGGGCCCGGCTGCCAATAATGTAAAGATTATCAAATAAGCTCAGATCACAGGTATCAGAGCTACTGATCCCTGAACCAGGCAAACCGGGCTCACTCACGATACCCGAACCGAGACCGGCCTGACGGTCGAGCTCGCGACCGAATGGGAGCATACCCGATACCCGATACCTGGCACCCCACACCCGGTACCCGACACCCGATACCCCAAATTACATATACAGCGGTCCGTCAGGGCCAAGAGGAATACCCAGTATCATCCAGATTACCAATAACAGTATCCACCCGACCGTAAGCACAACAGTATAAGGCAGCATTGTTGAGATGATGGTTCCTATTCCGTATTTTTCATCATACTTCTGGGCGAATGTAACAATAAGAGCAAAATAGCTCATCATGGGAGTAATAAGATTTGTCACCGAATCGCCGATACGGAAGGCAGCCTGTGTTAAGCCGGGATGGTATGGCGGATCGATAAGCATGAGCATGGGAATAAACACCGGAGCCATGATTGCCCATTTAGCAGAAGCACTTCCCATGAACATGTTTATGAATGCCGACAGAAGCACAAATGCTACTATAAGGGTTATGCCTGTAAGTCCTATTGCCTGCAATCCGTGAGCACCTTTTATTGCAAAGATGATGCCCAGATTGCTGTAGTTGAAAAAGTATACAAACTGTGCAGCAAAGAACACCAGCACGATATATCCTCCCATACCGCTCATCGACTGACCTATATATTTGGCCACATGTTTGTCATTCTTTATTGTCCCTACGATAATGCCATATACGAGACCAGGGATAAAGAACATCAACAGTATTCCGATGATTATACCGTTAAAGAACGGAGAGTGCAGTACCGAGCCGGTATCAGGATCACGGAAAATACCATTCTGTGGTATCACGGTAAAGGCCAGAGCAGCCACTGTAACCAGAAGAGCTACACCTGCCCAGCGGAGTCCCTTTTTTTCCTCTGCAGTCAACTGCACTATTGGAAGTCGTTCAGCCGAACCTCCATATTTACCCAGACGGGGCTCTACGATTCTTTCTGTTACCCATGTACCTGCCAGGACTACCACAAATCCTGACACAAACATAAAATAGTAGTTAACTGCAGGATTTACAACAATTTCAGGATCTATCATCTGTGCCGCCGACTGTGAAATACCCGCCAGTATCGGGTCGATGGAGCCAATAAAAAAATTAGCCCCGAAACCACCGCTGACACCACAGAATGCAGCAGCCAGTCCCGCCATCGGATGGCGTCCCAGGGCATGGAAGATCATTGCACCGAGCGGGATAAGGATCACATATCCGGCCTCAGAGGCAAGGTGAGAAAGAATACCGGCCATCACTATTGCACCTGTCACCAGCCTGGGCGGAGCGCTAAGCACCAGCGACCTTATCATGGTGGTAAAGAGGCCTGAACCCTCTGCAACTCCTATTCCTACCATAACAACAAGTACATAACCCAGTGGCGGGAACTTTAGAAAGTTATTGATCAGATTTGTGTACATCCAGCGTATCCCGTCACCACTAAGCAGGTTTTTTGCAACGATTATTGTACCGTCGACAGGGTGTTCGGCCTGGGCTCCCAGAGCATGCCCTATCCATGACATAACAACAACGAATAGTGCCAGAAGCGCAAACAGCGTTGCAGGATGAGGCAGCTTATTGCCTATTATCTCAACATAATCAAGCGAACGTGCAAATATTTTCCCTGATTTTGTACGTATCCAACTAAAGAACCTTTTCATATTTATCTAGCTTTTCTGTTTCTTCTTTGCCATGTCCGCCACTTTTATGAAAGAGATGACGGTAAGCGGCAAAGATAGAATTATCTGTCAAACAGGAAAGCCCAACTATCAACATGCTACAGAACTAATAGCCATTCTGCCAAAAAGATAAAGTTAATATTTTGTTAAACGACTGAGTAAAAACAGATATCATATATTAATAATCTATCTTTGTGTCCTGATTTCAGGACAGCTGTCCTGTAAGGAAAACCTGATACAACTAAAAACATCCGATGAAGTTTATATCCTTATTTTTCAGATTACTGATTATCCTTTGCCTTACAGGTATTTCAATCTCCCTTTACAGTCAAACCACTCTTTCCCAATCCGATACTACCAGAAAGAACGCTATCAGACTCTTTCTTGACTGTCATATGTGTGATATGGATTACATGCGTAAAGAGATACCATATATTAATTATGTCAGGGAGGTTAGGGAAGCCCAGCTATACCTGATGGTTACAACTCAACAGACAGGAAGCGGAGGCAGGGAATACTCTCTGTTTTTTACAGGACAAAATGAATTTGCAGGCATGCGTGACACCCTTAAGTATATCAGCAAGCCAGATGACACGCGAGACATTACCAGAACAGGCCTCACAAATACAATTGCTGCCGGCCTGATGAGATATGTTGTGAAGACTCCCATTATCAACAGTGTCAAAATAAGCTATACCGGAGAACCCCAGGAGGAACCTGAACAGGTTGCTGACAGGTGGAATTTCTGGGTGTTTGAAATAGAGACAGAACCTGAACTTAATCTCGAGAAAAGCAGGCATGAGCTTAACTGGCAGAACGATTTTTCTGCCGACAGGATTACTACGGACTGGAAACTTGAGAACCGATTCAGTCACGAATACCGGCTTAATATATTCTTCCGTGAAGTTGAGGATGAAATAACAGGTGAGATTTCGGAGGAGAGATCGGAAGCCGTAAGACGTTCATGGGACTACACCAACCTGACTGTCAAAAGCTTAACAGACCACTGGTCAGCCGGACTCAGATCCGAGATTCTCTCCTCATCATACCGGAACCTCGATTTCAGTTTCAGGACCATCCCCTCTGTTGAGTACAACATTTTCCCCTATTCGCAGGCTAACCGGAAACAGCTGAGGTTTCTTTACGGAATAGGTTTCATTCATAATAACTATACTGACACCACCATATATAACAAGACGGAAGAGAACCTGGCAGAACAGTCTCTTGATGTTGCTTTTGAAGTACAGGAAAGATGGGGTTCGGTACACCTCTCCCTGGAAGCTTCACATTACCTGCATGATTTCAGTAAGAACAGGGTTGAACTTGACGGTTATGTAAGAATAAGGATACTCAAAGGCCTTTCTCTAAGCATAAATGGCGGGATTGAAATACTGCACAACCAGATTGAGCTGGCTAAGGGTGGTCGTTCACAGGAGGATGTTTACCTCCGCTTGCGCGAACTGGAAACCAACTACAGGGTTGATGGCGGGGTTGGCCTGGTTTATACCTTCGGCTCGATATTCAACAATGTCGTGAACCCAAGGTTCTGATAATAATTAATAACTATTCTTCACTCGCAGAAGCAGCCTGCCTTTTACATTTAGTCAAAACCGCCTGTTCCCCGGTAAAGCTTCAGCGGTTTGTCCAGGTCAAGCCTCAGCACTGTCATATAGAGGTCGTTTACACTCACCGGAACGTCAATGTACACCAGTCCGGGTACATGGCTCCATGATATCTTGCCCACAATCTTATGCTTAAGCTCCGAGCCCTCTCCCACCACTGTTATCTTCTTAATACGATTATCCAAACCCTTTACGACAATTTCACCCGAAACCCTTCCCGGCAGAAACAGGAAGAGTGCAGTGGAATCCTTCGACAATGTCGACGGTCCGTAGAAATGTCCCTGCGGGAGACCGGCCCTGGTTCCGAAAATAGCCTCTTCATGTTTAGTGGTCCATTTTCCCAGTTCGTTGAGAATATTGACCTGTTCGGATGGTATTGTACCGTCGGCACGCGGACCGATGTCGAGGAGCAGGTTGCCGCCCATGCTGATGGCGTCGGCAAAGATGGTGATGACCTCGTAGGGTGTTTTATAAAGGGTGTCGCGCTTCAGGTAACCCCACGAATTATTCATGGTCATGCAGAGCTCCCAGATGTCGGTCCGCGGCCGTGTTATCGGAAAATTCTGCTCAGGAGTGGCATAATCGCCATACCCTGCAAGGCGTCCGTTGATAATTGCCTCAGGGTTTTGCTCAAGTATCTTTGCCCGCACCTCCGCCGCCTTCCACTCCTCAGCGCTGTGCTCCCAGTCGCCGTCAAACCATACCAGATCGGGACTGTAAGCCTTCATCAGCTCATCGATCTGGCCGTGGCAAAACTGGAGGAACCGCGCCCAGCGTTCAGGGTCATCAGTAATTTTATATTTAGCCGAATCTGTCAGAAAGCCGGGGTAATCGGGATGGGTCCAGTCTATAAGTGAGTAATAGAGCCCCACTTTCAGATTGTTCCGCCGCAGCTCCTCAACGAAAGGGGTAAGAACATCGCTCGCCGCAGGGGTTCTGCGGGTGGTGCTGAGGTCGTTCATCTTCGTATCCCACAGAGCCACCCCATCGTGGTGCTTCGAGGTTATTACCGAATAGCGGGCGCCGCTCTTCTTTATCAGATCAACCCAGTATACCGGATCATAGTTTACAGCCGTAAAACTGTTGAGCTGTGCCATGTAATCTGTATGACTGATCTCCTTGTTGAAGAAAGCCCACGACTCAGTGGTATTACCCGTGCTGTAGATCCCCCAGTGAATGAAAATGCCCAGCTTCGCACCGGCAAACCACTCCATTTTGGATTGACCAGACCTGACGGTATCATCAACCGTAACCCTGTCTGAAATACATGATTCCTGAGTAAATAACGACAGTGCAATGATGAAATATATAATACTCTTGTTCGCTTTCATAATAGGGAAGTTTAAGCTCCAAAATAAGTCTATATTATGACAAAAATCCGGAATTTGTACATGATTTTGTAGAATTGAATCTGCAGATAACACATTTTTTTTACAACTTACAGATAAATATATTTTCGATTTGTTCCTAACAGTATTAGACCAGACCCCCTGATGAAAAAATTAATTTATCTTCTGGCCCTTTTATGTACCGCAACCGGCTGTTCAACGAAAAAGGAAGAGGTTATTAAGCTTGTAACCAATGGCGAAAGCAGCTATACAATTGTAATCCCTCCTGATGCAACACCAGTGGAGGTACGGGCTGCCTCCTTCCTGCACGACCATATACTGAAAATCTCAGGGGCTGACCTGCCGGTCGTCTCTTTCGGCGAGACATTACCGGAACAGTGTATCTATATCTCTTCAGACCCGCAAATTGTAACGGGCGACGGATTTTCAATAGCAACAGCCGGGAGCAGTCTCATCATAAAAGGAGGCATTGAGAGAGGCTGCATCTACGCTGTTTCAGAACTGCTTGAGAGATACCTGGGCGTCCGCTGGTACAGTCCCGACTATGCCGTAATCCCGCAACAGAATTCAATATCACTGCCGGCAATTGACATCACCGGCTCGTCGCCGAACAGTTACCGCAATGTAAACGGAGCCTTCACACTGAACACTGACTATAAGGACTTTAACCGGCTGCATCATATCAGCGACATGTTCGCTGACAGGTATTTTGTACACACCTTCAACAGGCTTGTCCCCTGGGAGACATGGTTCGCCGGCAATCCGGAGTATTTCTCATTCATGAACGGCAAGCGGATCATCGACCAGCTCTGTCTGACAAATCCGGATGTTTTAAGGCTGACAATTGAAAAACTGAAGGAAGAGATGGCCCTGCAGCCGGAAAAGGTATTCTGGTCGGTAAGCCAGGGCGATAACTTCTCATACTGCCAGTGTGAAGAGTGTTCAAAAATCATCGGGGAAGAGGGCAGTCCGGCCGGTCCGATAATCCACTTTGTCAACAGGATTGCAGAGGAGTTCCCCGACAAGGTTATCTCAACCCTTGCCTACCAGTACAGCCGGAAGGCCCCGGAAAAAGTAAAACCACGCGAGAATGTCCAGATCATGCTCTGCACCATTGAGCTTAACCGAAGCATTCCGATAGCCAACGACCCGGGCAGCAAATCGTTTATAACAGACCTTCAGGACTGGGGCCGAATCAGTAACCACATATTCCTTTGGGACTATACCGTCGATTTTGCTCACAGCATCAGTCCGTTTCCCAACCTTCACACCCTGCAGCCCAATATAAATCTTTTCGTTCAGAACAATGTAAGGGAACACTTTCAGCAGACCAATACCGGCACCGGGCATGAATTTGCAGAACTAAAAGCGTATCTGCTGTCAAAACTTCTGTGGAACCCCGAGGCTGATGCGAAGGAGATCATCAGGGAGTTCACAGACGGGTACTATGGAAAGGGAGGCAAATGGATAAGGAAGTATATCGCCTCGCTGGAGAGGGAGCTGAAAGAATCGGGTGAAAGGCTCGACATTTATGGTCCCCCTACTAACCACCAGAACACCTTCCTTTCTGAAAAAAACATAAAAAGATACAGCAGGTTTCTTGAAAAGGCTGAGAAGGCCGCTTCAGGCGACCGGCATCACCATCTGCATGTCAGAACCGCGATGATGCCCCTGCAGTATGCCATAATGGAGATAGGAAAGAATGATATGTTCGGGCCGCGGGGATGGTACCGGGAAGTTGATGGCGATTTTATCTCGCGTCCGGAGATGACATCTATGCTGGAGTCCTTCTACCAGACCAGTATTGACTGCAACTCAGCCCCTGTCAATGAATCGGGATTATCCCCTGAACAGTATTATACCTCAACCAAACGGTTCATTGATGTACAGGTTAAAGGGAACCTTGCCTTCAGAAAGAAGGTGATTGCCGATCCGCCACCGGCCGAAAAATACAGCGGAGGCGACCTATCCTACCTTACCAACGGCGTACGCGGAGCCAGCGACTTCAAGGTACACTGGCTGGGATGGGAGGCACAGAACTTTACCCTGATACTCGACCTGGAGGAGGTGACCGAAGCAAAATCGATCGAGATAAGCACACTGTGGGAACAGAAAAGCTGGATACTTCATCCCGCTTCAGTGGCCTGCCTGGTTTCAGAGGATGGCACTGACTACTCATTATTAGGTAAGCAGGTCGTGGAGGGCGATCAGAGGCAAGAAGATGTAACCCGCCTCTTTTCATTTGATGCATGGGGTAAGTCTTACAAGTATGTTAAATTTGAAGTTGAAGGAACGCTCAGGCTCTTCGACTGGCACCCGTCGGCAGGTGGAGGTTCGTGGGTTTTTGTTGACGAAATTGTTGTACGATGAGAATAACTCTATCAATCATTGAAAGGGCTTTGTTTTTTAACAGCCCGGTAAGAAACGTTCTGATTATTATTACATTAGCGATTGCAGTTTCAGGCTGCAACGGAACAATTCCAGGAGAGGAACATCCCTATATCCGGCCTGAAGACCCGGCAGTGAGCAGTAAGCTTGAAGAGTGGCAGGACTGGAAATTCGGAGTGATAATTCATTGGGGACCCTACAGCCAGTGGGGGGTTGTCGAGAGCTGGAGTCTCTGTCCGGAAGATGAGCCGTGGTGTGTAAGGCGCGGACCTTATTCCCATGACTACTACCTGTACACCCGTGAATATGAAAAGCTGCCTGAGACATTCAATCCCACCGGGTTTGATCCCGGCCGCTGGGCAGAGGCCTGCAGTAAGGCAGGGATGAAGTACGTAGTGTTTACCACGAAGCACCACGACGGCTTCGCCATGTTCGACACGAAACAGAGTGACTACAGGATAACAGGTCCCGGTTCCGCCTTTGCAAAAGACCCACGGAGCAATATTACTGGGGAAGTTTTCAGGGAATTCCGAAGCAGGGGCATGGGCATAGGGGCATATTTCAGCAAGCCCGACTGGCATAACGATGATTACTGGTGGCCGTACTTTCCTGTTTTCGACCGCAATGTAAACTACAACCCTGAGAAGTATCCCGACAGGTGGAGCAGATTTAAGCAGTTCACCTACAACCAGATAGAAGAGCTGATGACCGGATATGGCAGTATCGACATTCTATGGCTCGACGGCGGATGGGTAAGGCCGGAAGGAACTCTTACCGACGAGAGCCGTCCATGGCTTGGCAAGAACCAGTGGGTGCAGGATGTTGACATTCCGTCCATAGCTTCTATGGCACGAAGTCACCAGCCCGGCCTTCTGGTAGTTGACCGGTCAGTACACAACGAATATGAGAACTACCGTACTCCCGAACAGCAGGTTCCTGAGGTAATGCCGGACTATCCATGGGAGAGCTGCATTACACTTGGTGACAGCTGGTACTCAACCGGCCCCGGCGAAACCTACAAATCAGCCACATGGGCCATACACACCCTGATAAAGATTGTCGCCAAAGGAGGCAATTTCCTGCTGGGGATCGGTCCCGACCACAGCGGTGAGATGGTTCCTGAAGTATATGAAAGACTGGAGGCTATCGGTAATTGGATGAACGTCAATTCACACGCCATTTACGGAACCAGGCCCCTCGCCCCGTACCAGGAGGGAAAGCTCTGCTATACACAATCAAATGATGGCACTGCAAGGCATGCCCTGATGCTGATTGATGAAGGAGAAGCGTTGCCGTCAGTGGTTGAACTTCCAGCCCATTTTATAATGGGCGGGACAGAAGTAGCCATTGCCGGTTACACTGAGACTTTGTCAATACAAATCCGAAAAGGAGCAGGTGCGGTTATGCTGCCTGAAGATCTAAGGCAGGCAGCAGACAACACTCCGGCACTGGTGTTTTCAGTTACCGGCGGCCGCCAATAATAACCACCCTGCCTGTAACGACAAGTTTTTCATCAGTTGTAACCCTGTAGAAGTAGATTCCATCAGGCAGGCTGCTTACATTGATTTCGGCATTAGTAACAGCAGGCCTTGTAATCTGAACCACCTTTCCACCGCTGTCAATTATCTTCAGCTCTTCAATTACCTGCAGCGATTCAAAATAAAGTATTTCAATTGCTGGAACCGGATATACCCTGAGCAGGTTTTCCCCGGACAGATCAGGCACAGCAGTGCAGACTGAAACATCATAGCTGATCAGTGTATCGAGCATCAGCTCGCATCCTGTGAGAAGATTCTTTGCAGCAACCTGAAATTCATTTATGCCTGTTACTGCGTCTGACCCGCCTATGGTGATCGGACCTCCTGTGCCCACAGCAGACAGAGGCGCCCACGTAGAGAGAGTCCTGTTCCATACCCTGTACTCTATTCCACTCCCGCTGAATGGTAATATGAATTCGACTGTGCCAGGGTAACAGACTGCGGAAGGATCGGGTCCCTGCAAAAGCAGATGCCTTTCATTACTCAGCCAGGGCGTTACAGCAGTATTTACCTCGTTGATACACATCAGATCATCAATGGTTCCGCTGAAATGCTTTGAAGAGGGCATTGAAGCAACAGAGGCAGGGATATCAGGACCACCGAAGGTCCAGTATCCCCTGAAAGTCTCCTTTACAGCGCTGCCGGCCGAAACAAAATTTTCGTCTCCGCTGTTTATATCAAGGGTCATTATCCCGTCATGCATAATAACCACGTGATGCCACTGCCCGTCGTTATATGCGGAAGCCGAACTGATCTCCTCCGGTGTGGTTCCGTTGCTTATCCAGTATCTTATTCTGCCATCATCTGACATATACAGCACTGCATCTGTTTCTGAAGAACCCCAGGGATTATCGGTAAAGGCCGCTAACAGACCACCAGATACCGTTGTGGTTTTAAACCAGAGAGAAAGGGTGAACTTAACGGGTATTGTCCTGTAGTTCGATGAATAGAGTTTTTGCGACTCGCCCCTGAGGTGCCTTGCCTGCCAGAAGTTGCCGAACCGGTCATCTGCCGGCTCATAATCCCAACCAACCATCGAGTAGTTATTGCCGCTGACATCGTTGTTGTTGTGGGTAAAAGAGTAGAAGAACTCAACACTGTCAGAGGGAACCGGCAGGAGCTCGCCTATGTCTGCAGGAAGTCCGACAGCCTCAACTGTTATTGTATTTTCCGATCTTACACGGCAGACACCGTTAACGGTATACAGAGAATAGATTCCCGACCTGCCGGCGTTGATGGTTGTTCCGGTCTCACCAGCCAGCAGTGTATCATTAAGCGCCCAGTTGACGGGGAACAGGACGTTGTTGTCAAGCCTCAGGAGGGCATGGTCTCCTTCACAGAACTTGAGTGAATCATCGGTAGCGATAATAGCTGTGTCGGGAGGCATGTCCATTCTTACCGTATAAGTATCAGATGAGGCTGTGCATCCGTTTTCGGTTACCGTAACATGGTAGTTGCCTGTAGCCGTGACTGATAGCGATGAACTCACTGCCCCCTGAATAGCCACACCATCCCTGTACCACTGGTAACTGCTGTATCCCCATCCTGTCCAGAATCCGGGCCACGGATCTCCTTCACACATATCGAGGCTCCCCCAGTACTGAAGAGCTGCAACGGGGCACTCACCTGGAAGATCGACTTTCAGGGCGTATTCTCCCGCGGCACCTTGTTCTCCGTCGACAACGATAAAGTACTGGTTCCCGGCCACAACATTAATGGTTCCTGATGCAATTGTATCGAGCGGATTGTAGAATTTCAGTATCTGTTCGATTGTATTCTCATTACAGATTGGCAATACGATGGCACTCAGCGAACCTGTGCTTTTCTCTACGAATGTTATTTCTGCCATGCCGGTGTAAGCCGGTGTAAATGTGTGTATAACCTCTGGTCCTGTCATATCCCTGCCGGCCGAATACTCTTCTAACAGGTTGGTTCCGTCGGTAAGGGTGTTGCCGCGGTGCCATTCGCCGCTGATGAGACTGATGGCTGAAGAGCAGTTGATAATACCCGGTTCAGGAACAGTAACATATGCACTAAATATGTTTTCATCGTCTGTTTCCGGAACCTTGTTTTCCCTGTCTGCCACGAATATCATGTAATAATTGCCCGGCATAATACCGTCAGGCATTGAAACCACACTGCTGATTATGGTACTCTCCCTGACTGACAGGGCTGGTATATCTCCGCTGCCGATGTAAATGTCGGTGCCTGCATCAAGGGAGTCATTTTCAGAAAGCCAGTATTCCATAACGCAGGCACCAGAGTTGCTGTTACCGATGTTCTTAACGGTTGATTTGAGCAGCACATTGGTTTGTAAAGGCTCGAGATATTGCGGTTTCACTGACACGTCAACTATGTCGAGATCAGGGTCGGCAGTGGGACATACAACCTCTATACTGAATGTGGGTTCTGCAGCAGCAAACCCTTCAACAACTATATAGTATGTACCGGCAGGCATGTCATCCGCGATGAGTCCGTTGGTACCATAAATAACAAGTGAATCCTTGTGCGGATAGTTCAGCAGGAATGTATAAACTGAAGCGGTCTCGTTTGATATTTTTACCTGTATGCGACCGGGAAGAGTGGTCGTAATCTTGTAGACAAGCTCTTTACCAAATGCAGCCGGATAAGTGTTCTTATAGTAATTAACGTAATCAGTACCTGTTGAAATATCACCCTGAACCACTGACCTGCAAGCCAGATCAACGGCAGTGGAGAAGTTGAGGCCGGTGAATGAGTCTGTCGGAATCATACCCATTATCGCCTGCTGGCTGCTGGTAAAGTTCATTGAGCCCGGATTGAGAGCAGAGAGATAGAAGTAGCCATTGTATGCTCCACCCCATCCCCAGTTTACATGGAAATGATCAGTCTCCTGGTAACCGTCGAGAACAAATGCATGACCGCCTGTTCCGTGCCCACTGTAATATACGGGCCTGTTTTTTTCCATCTCACTTTTAAGCAGTTTTATCCAGTTTTCCTCTGCGTACCCGTTCTTTCCTGCGATAAGTCCGTTGGTGTAGTCAAAATACCTGCGCATTGCCGTTGCCACGGCAGACGAGAAGGCTCCTGATCCTGACGGACCATAATTCATAGAGACAGCAACGCCGCAGTGATACATAAGCAGAGCCACATGTGAATTGCCGCTGTTATTGGTCATTGCATCATAATCATAAAAGGCGCCTGAAAAATCGGCACACAACTCTCCATAAACGCTATGAGTGTAACATTTACTTCCTGCGCCGGTGGAAGGATGGGCATTATGCCTTAGCACCTGAGCCATGGCGGTTGCCACACATCCTGTTACAACCCTGCCGCAGGGACCTTTGGAGTCTGCCGGACAGAGCGCATTGTATCCGCACCCCTGGTTCCAGGTGGTAACAAGGAGCGGTGCCACACCCTTACTGTCTGAGAAGATGATATCATAACCCTTTTCGAGGGCCTCCCACATCGCATCAGATGCATCTGTGCCGGGCAGATTCTTTTCCCGGATGAATTCTATCTGATTAATCCAGTTTTCTGTCATCTCAACCAGAGAAGGAGGCAATCCGGCCGGATCTTCAGGATCGAAGATTGTTTCAGACCACCCCAAAAGGGGATATGCCCGTTTCTCGGCAGACAGGATTATGAACCCTCCTTTTGCATCAGTGAAAACATAGAGGGCAGGTTCCTGATCGCTGTCTTTAAAAGCTGTCTGACTAACTGATGCTTCTCCCTTGATTCCGTTAAGACTATAAATGGTTGCAAAGCACCTTTCAGCTATCATTGACGCTTCACCAGGGGAAACAACCTGTCCGAAAGTTGCATGCCAGGTAACTGAGAAAACAACCAGCCAGGCTGAAAGCAATAATCTCTTCATAGTAAAGTTTTTAAACTGAACTGCTTCTGCCTTTCCTCAACTTTCCGTGCCATTATTTTGCCATCAGACAGATTACTGACTTATGACTACATCAGGATCAAAAATGTTGCTTCAGTGTTGGGTTTACAAAATTGTACTACCTTGTATCATCTAATTGAATCGATGTGCGTTACACTATTATTATTTCACTAATTATCTGTCTGACATCATGTTCCGGACAGCAAAAAGAATATGAATACCCTTTCAGGAACCCAAACCTTGCCACAGAAGAGCGGGTGGCGGACCTAATTTCACGTCTTACTCTTGAGGAGAAGGCCTCGCTGATGCTTTATAATGCCGCGCCAATTGAGAGGCTGGGCATCCCGGCATACAACTGGTGGAATGAAGCCCTGCACGGCGTGGCGCGTGCCGGGCGGGCCACAGTGTTTCCGCAGGCGATAGGCATGGCAGCCTCCTTCGATGAGGAGATGGTACTGAAAGTTGCATCGATCGTTTCCGATGAAGGCAGGGCAAAATACAACGAAGCCGTTAAGACCGGTAACCGGGGACAATACCTGGGACTGACCTACTGGACACCTAACATAAACATTTTCAGGGATCCGCGCTGGGGACGGGGACAGGAGACATGGGGCGAAGACCCTTTCCTCACAGGCACTATGGGAGTGGCCTTCGCACATGGATTGCAGGGTGATGACCAGCGATACCTTAAAACGGCAGCCGCAGCGAAGCATTTCGCCGTTCACAGCGGACCGGAAGCAACACGTCATGAATTCAATGCAGTTGTATCGGACTTCGATCTTTACAATACCTATCTGCCTGCTTTCAAAACTCTTGTTGACAGCGGTGTGGCAGGTGTAATGTGTGCATATAACCGCGTTGACGGAGAAGCATGCTGTGCCAGTCCATCACTGCTGACAGAGATACTTCGCAACCGGTGGGGATTCAATGGCTACATAGTAACCGACTGCTGGGCATTGCAGGATATGATTACCCACCACAAAATGGTCAGCACAGGAGCAGAGGCGGCTGCAATGGCAGTGAAAAACAGTGTGAACATAAACTGCGGAGTGGTCTATCGCAGAATCCCCGAAGCCTTTGTAAACGGTCTTATCAGCGAGGAAGAACTCAACGAAGCGCTGGCCGGCGGGCTGAGAATTCTCTTCAGGCTGGGGTGGTTTGATGATGAGGACAGCACACCATGGAAAGACCTGGGAGAAGAGGATATTGCCACCCCTGCAGCAAAGGCCATGGCCCGCGAAGCTGCAGTGAAGTCGATGGTTCTCCTGAAAAACAACGGTGTTCTGCCCCTGAAAAAAGATCTGCGAAACATATATGTAACCGGACCAAACGCTGCTGCCATGGAACCCCTCTGGTCAAACTACCATGGCTTTTCGGGAGAGCTGGTGACAGTGCTTGAAGGCATTACTGCAAAGGTGAGTCCGCATACCTCCATCAGCTACAACCAGGGTTGCGGCATTGTCGGTGATACCAACTTCAGGGGAACATGGTTGATAGACGGCAGAGATGCAATTATAGCAGTAGTTGGACTGAACTCTCTTCTGGAAGGAGAAGCCGGCGACGCCTGGATGAGCGAGTATGGCGGAGACAGAAATGATATTGGTCTGCCCGGAAACCAGGTGGAGTATATCAAAAGACTTGCAAAGGGAGGGAAGCCACTGATAGTAGTGGTTATGGCCGGCAGTGCTGTCTCTCTGAATGAAATTGAACAATATGCAGATGCCATTATATATGCCTGGTATCCCGGCGAACAGGGAGGAAATGCTGTCGCCGATGTAATATTCGGAGATGCGAATCCTGCCGGCAGGCTTCCGGTAACCATTTATAAATCTGTCACCGACCTGCCCCCTTTTGACGACTATTCCATGGAGGGCCGTACCTACCGGTATTTCACGGGGGAACCGGAATATCCATTCGGATACGGACTAAGTTATACCTCTTTCAGGTACACATCAATCAGGGCTGTCACCCCGGAAATCGGCCCTGCAGGTACCGTGGTTCTTGATGTAACACTTGAGAACACCGGAATGACCGGCGGAGAGGAGGTGGTTCAGATCTATTTCAGACACCGGCGTGAGCCGGGTAACAAAGCCCTCAGGTCGCTGGTAGCTTTCAAAAGGGCTTTTATTCCTGCAGGCGAAAGCCGGACAATTGAATTCAGAATACCGGCCTCAAGGCTGCAGTATTACAACGAAATCACAGGCCGGTACGACATCCTGCCCGGTGAGTATCTCTTCTATGCCGGCAGTAACTCCGCCGACGAAGCGGTAAATACCGACATAGCCATTCTGTCGGTCTGCGAAGTTGGTGACCTGTAGACCTTAATGTAATTGGCACGTAACACTTATCATATCCTCCGGCTCACTCAAGCCAGGGTGCGATCGGTTATATTAACACCTTCACTTATATCCTGACGGGCTGTCCCCCGACTGACTACCTTTTATACTTATTAAACCAATAATAGAGGTACTGTTGTGTTCTGAAGTAGTTTGACGGCTTTGTACTTGTTCCGTGAAACTCACTTTTAAACCTGATCATCATTGTCGGCACCTTCAGCACCTTCAGCGCCTGGTAGTACTCTTCGGTCTGCGAGATAGGTGTGCGCAGGTCGTTTTCACCGCACATCAGCATGGTTGGTGTCTTCACGTTGCCAACATACATCAGCGGCGACCTTTCAAGGTGTTCTGAAGGATCATCCCATGGGTATTCCTTAAAGTTTTTATACCAGCTTACTCCGTCGGTGGTTCCGACAAATGATATCCAGTTGATAACCGGGAAATTCACCGATGCTGCTGCAAAACGATCGGTATGGCCTACTATCCAGGAGGTGAGCACTCCTCCTCCGCTGCCGCCGTAAACGAACATATTTCTCTCATCTATGAATCCTTTTTTGATCACCTCATCGACACCATTCATCAGGTCGTCATAATCCTTGCCGGGGTATGCATTCTTGATGGCATTTCCGAAGGCGCTGCCGTAACCAGATGATCCCCTGGGATTCGTAAAGAGTACTACGTAACCTTCAGCGGCATGGTGCTGCCATGTGAAGTTAAAGCCCACGTTATACATTCCATGAGGACCTCCGTGAATAACCAGGATAAGGGGATATTTTTTTGCCGGGTCGAAATCAGGCGGCTTTACTATCCAGCCATGAACATCAAAATCATCTGTTGACTTATACCACATCTCTTCCACCTCTCCCAGCTTCACCTGATCGAGAAGGGTCTTATTCACTGCTGTCAGTCTTGTTAATGAGGGTTTGGCAATGTTGAATGAGACTATTTCATTGGGAGTATAATAATCGGTAAGAGTTGCCACGGCCATTCCGTTACGGTTAACATCATTTACAGACAACATATGATTGCCGGAGGTAACCTGGCGGCATTTGCCACTTACAGGAGCAAACCAGAAGTTCCTGGTGCCGTTATAATCTGCTGTAAAATAGACACCTGAATTATCGCGGGCCCAGATAAGGTTAGACGGTGTTCTGTCGAGTCCTGTTGCTATTTCTTTCGGTTTGGAACCATCTATATCCATTATATACAGCCTGCTTTCAATGTAGGTGTCGTCTGTCCAGTCATGCCCAACGTATGCCACTTTTTTTCCGTCGGGAGAAACAACCGGTGAGCGGTCGATTCCTTTTCTGTTTGTGAGCTGCCTGATATTTGATGTCTCAACGTTAACGGCATAGATTTCTGATTCCCGGTATGCATATTCGGCATCCTCTATTCTGAGAGAAGAGAATAGTATCTCCTTTCCGTCGGGTGTCCATTCGATACCTGAGTGGTTCCAGTTGCCGTGGGTAAGCTGTCTTATTGCCCCGCCCTCTGCCGAGACTATGAAAATATGAGTATATCCATCCTCAACAAATCCGACGCGGTCTCGCCTGTAGACAAGACTGTTAATTATCGTAGGGGCCTCTGTCCATTTAGCACCCTCGGGGCGGGCGGGCATTTTTATCGGTATTGGCTCCTGGTAGGGAACCAGCATTGAGAACGCGATATGCTTTCCATCGGGTGACCATGTAATATTTGAAGGCGACTTTTCAACTCTGGTTATCTGGGTAGTTCCTTCCAGCGCGATATACTTTATGAATATCTGGCTACCCCTTGGTTCCCCCGAAGCAACATATGCAACGCGCGAGCCGTCGGGCGACCAGACAGGAGAACCGCCGCGTGTAAGGAAGCGGTTACGGCTGCCGTCGGCATTCATGATATAGAGGTCAGTCGGGCGGGAATCATTTACCATGTCTACCCAGCCGCGGGTGTAGATTATCTCACTTCCGTCGGGAGATATTTTCGGAGAGGATACGCTCACCAGGTCTATGAGGTGTTCGAGTTTCAGTTTACCGGCCTGCTGGCCGTTCACAGGCAGGCAGAATGATGTTATCAGAATCATTACAGGCACTACCGGAAGTAATTTCTTTACAATTGTTCTCATCTGTCTGAAATATTTGTTTTTAGGTATCGGCAAGATACAACTTCTGCGTTAAATTGAGATTTCGTAACTTTATTATCAGAAACCACTGATAGCAAAAAATTCCCTAACTTGTAGTGTGAAAAACGTAATACATGAAGAAAAGGATTAATATACCGCCGGCATCTGTTCTGCTTACCGGCCTTGCCACACAGGCAGGACTGATTACAGGTTGTGATCAGGTCAGGCAGCCTGAAAAACCAAATATAATTTTCATCCTTGCCGATGATCTTGGTTACGGGGAGTTGGGGGTTTACGGACAGCAAAAGATTGAGACCAAAAATATTGACAGACTTGCATCAGCGGGCATCCTTTTTACCGACTGCTATTCCGGATCGCCTGTTTCTGCTCCGTCGCGATGTGTTCTTCTTACCGGAATGCATACCGGCAGGGCCCCTATCCGTGGCAACGATGAATGGAATGAAAGAGGTGACGTGTGGAATTTTGCCAAAGCGGTTGAGGATCCTGACCTTGAGGGTCAACGCCCGATGCCGGAGGGAACCCTGACAATCGGATCACTGCTGCAGAATGCAGGCTACAAAACCGCCATTATCGGCAAATGGGGATTGGGAGCTCCTATGACTGAGGCGATTCCGACAAAGAAGGGATTTGACTTCTTCTATGGCTACAATTGTCAGCGTCAGGCGCATACCTTTTATCCGTTACATCTCTGGAAGAACGAAGAGAAAGTATGGCTGGGAAATGAGCTTGTGGTTCCCGGAACAAGACTGAGTCAGGGCGAGGACCCCCTTGATGAGAAGAGCTATGCCAGATATAACCAGAAGCAATATTCTGCAGAACTGATGCATGAGGAAGCGAAGAAGTTTATAAGCGAAAACAAGGATAATCCCTTTTTCCTATATTATGCCACCCCGATTCCGCATGTCCCTTTGCAGGCTCCGAAGGAATGGGTTGATTACTATGTCAGGAAATTTGGAGATGAAGAGCCATACGATGGTTCCAGGGGCTATTTTCCGGCCAGGTATCCAAGGGCAACCTATGCAGCGATGATTTCATATCTCGACCAACAGGTTGGAGAACTGATTGATTTGCTGAAGGAAGAGGGCCTATATGAAAACACCATTATCTTTTTCACTTCCGATAACGGACCAACATACGCCGGAGGAAGCGATTCGCCATGGTTCAACAGCGGTGGGATCTTTGACAGCGAATATGGTAAAGGCAAAGGTTTTCTGCAGGAAGGAGGCATTAGGGTTCCAATGATTGCGGCATGGCCCTCACGAATTAAACCCGGGATCAGAACGGGTCATATTACTGCCTTCCAGGATGTATTGCCAACGCTCTGTGAAATTGCAGGAGCAGCCATGCCGGAGGAAGTCGACGGTATAAGTTTCCTGCCAGTGTTGTCAGGCAAGGAGCAGCAAGATAAACATGAGTATTTATACTGGGAGTTTCCTGAATCGGGCGGACAGATTGCCATAAGGATGGGCAACTGGAAGGGGATTGCACGTGATATCAAAGCCAGGAAGGAGGTAAGGTTTGAGTTGTACAACCTTGAGAATGACATAAAAGAAGAGAATGATCTTGCAAATGACTACCCCGAAATAATAAAGATGTTCCATGAAATAACATTGACCGAGCACACCCAGCCGCAAATAATGAAATTCAGAATGGCCGAACTGGGAGATTCCATCCGTTGAAGTCAATTACTAAACTTTATCAGAACCCATCATGAAGAGACGACTTATGAAAAGCCTGACACTGTTAACAGCAGGAGCAGGCATTGCAGGGTGTGGCAGTACGACAAGTGAGACCACCCGGCCTAATATTTTATTCATTATGAGCGATGACCATGCATATCAGGCAATAAGTGCCTATGGTCACGGACTGAACCAGACGCCTAATATTGACCGCCTGGCAGAGCAGGGAGCAATATTCACACGTGCATGTGTCGGCAACTCGATATCGGCACCCAGCAGGGCAACATTGCTCACCGGCAAGCACAGCCACATGAACGGGAAGATTGATAACAGGAAGCCCTTTGACTGGAACCAGCCCAGTTTTCCTAAGCTGATGCAGGCCAGCGGATATCAGACAGCTTTGATAGGCAAGATACACCTCGACGGCATACCGCAGGGTTTTGACTTTTCGATGGTGCTGCCGGGACAGGGTCAGTATTACAATCCAGATTTCCTGGTTGAGGGAGAGAGGGTAAGGATAGAAGGGTATTGTACCGACATTATTACTGACCTTACCCTTGACTGGCTGAAGAACCGTCGTGATCCTGGGAAGCCCTTCATGCTTATGTACCACCAGAAGGCGCCTCACCGCAACTGGCAACCGGCGCCTGAGTACCTGACCCTTTATGATGACACAACCATTGATCCTCCTGTTAACTTCTTTGATGACTATGAAGGCCGGGGTACAGCAGCAAGGGAGCAGGAGATGGAGATAGACGGGCATGCTCGGTGGGGTCATGATTTCAAGTTCCTTGTCAGCCCTGACGGCGATACGACTGAAATTGCGGCCCAGCTTCGTCGTTTCAATGATGAGCAGCGTGATCTGTGGCTTGCGGCTTACACCCCTAAGAACGATGCTATGAAGGCTGCCAACCTTACCGGGCAGGACATGGCCATATGGAAGTTCAACAGATATATAAAAGACTACCTCCGAACGATTAAGTCAGTTGACGACGGCGTGGGTGAGGTGCTTGACTGGCTTGAAGAGAACGGACTGGCTGAAAATACAATCGTCATTTACACTTCAGACCAGGGTTTTTACCTTGGTGAACACGGGTGGTTTGACAAGCGGTTCATGTATGAGGAGTCGTTCCGCACTCCCTTGCTTGTACGTTATCCTAAGGAGATAAAGGCAGGTAAGAAAATAGAAAAGCTGGTACAGAACATCGACTTTGCTCCCACCTTACTTGACTATGCAGGAATTGAAATTCCGGATGAAATGCAGGGAGAGTCATTCAGGCAGCTGGTAAGCGGTAAAAGCAGAAAGTGGCGCGATGCAGTTTTCTACAGCTATTATGAATTTCCGGCCGAACATATGGTGAAACGCCATTACGGCATTGCTACCGAGCGGTACAAGCTGATGCATTTCTATTACGACGTCGACGAGTGGGAGATGTATGACCTGCAGAGCGATCCCATGGAAATGAAGAACATCTATGACGAAAAGGCCTATGCAAAGGTGCGTCAGGATCTTCACAAAAGGCTTGAAGAAATAAGGGAGTACTATGGCGACAGTGACGCACTGAATGATAAGTACCTTAATGAATTTCTTGAAGGCCGCGGTATT
Source organism: uncultured Rikenellaceae bacterium (assembly GCA_964568875.1). Taxonomy (GTDB): domain Bacteria; phylum Bacteroidota; class Bacteroidia; order Bacteroidales; family VadinHA17; genus SLNP01. The sequence continues at coordinate 78,882 of CAZMSH010000006.1, forward strand.
GAGAGGGTGCCGGTGAGGGTTGGAAAGATTGACGATTGACGATTTGGGTGTGCGGTGTGCGGAGAAGATATTAGTCCTGTACCCTGTACCCTGCTCTGAGTCTATATTATAACGCCGCATCAAAAGACATAGTTACGGCAGAAATAATGTTTTCAGGTTTTACATTTTGAAATATCTTTGGGGGTTATTTAAAAAACCATGAAAAGATATTTCTCTGCCTTACTGATTGTTTTTGTTATTGCCGTTGGCCTGGCAAATGCACAAAACAAAGAGACCATTTCAGCAGTAAAGGTATCCGCTCCACCAACCATCGATGGCATACTTGACGAGGATATCTGGAGGTCGCAACCCGGCATAAGCGGGTTCAGGACATTTATACCTGACTACGGAAAGGAATTGCCTTTTGCAACAACGGTATGGGTTGCATACGATGAAGAGAATCTTTATTATGCTTTCCGGTGTGACGATCCCGAGCCGTCAAAGATAAAGGCATCGGTAGATTCAAGGGATAAGATAAGGCAGGATGACTGGGTATGTGTTAACCTCGATTCATTCAACGACCAGCAGACCCTTTACTGCATATATGTCAACGCCAACGGAATACAGATGGACACAAGGTATGCTGCCGGCAAAGAGGACCTTGGAATGGATCTGGTCTTTTACAGTGCCGCAACCATTGACGATGAAGGTTATTCTGTTGAAATACGGTTACCCCTGAAAAGCATCAGGTTCTCTAATAAGGAGCCTGTGATGATGGCTGCAACATTTGAGAGGCATATCAGCCGGCTTTCAACACAGGGAACATTCCCACCCCTTGACCCCGACCAGGGTATGGCCTTCCTGATGCAGATGCAACCAATTAAATATGAGGGAGTAAAACATTACAAGCTATTCGAAGTACTCCCATCAGTAACCTATGCAAACCACAGCAGACAGGAGGAGGGCATACTTAAAAATGTGGAAAACAGACCTGATGCCGGTCTGACACTCAAATATGGAATTACCTCGCAACTTATACTCGACGCAACAATAAATCCTGATTTCAGCCAGGTTGAAGCTGATGCGGGACAAGCTGATGCCAATCTGAGGTACCAGCTTTTCTTTCCTGAAAAGAGGCCCTTCTTCCAGGAGGGCAATGAAAACTTTCAGATAGGAGCAATTGGATCCTCACCCCTTGATCCTGTAATATCATTGGTTCACACCAGAAACATTGCAAATCCTCTTACCGGGATTAAGATTTCAGGAAAGGCCGGACCCAGGAACACCATCGCAATGATGTATGCTGCCGACAGGGTTCCCGAAGAGTTGTCGGAAACAGATGGCAACTATTCCCACTATCCGGTACTCAGGTTCAAGCGCAGCCTGAGTGATGACGGATATATCGGCGTAATTGCCACTGCCATGGAAAACAGATCGGGTTCCAATTTTGTATATGGTGCTGACGGCAACATAAGAGTAAACAAGTCAACCCTTCTTGAATTCCATACCCTTATGTCTGAGACAAACAAAACCGGAGGACACTCACTCGGTCTCAACCTTCATTCTGAACAGCGCAACTATGACTGGGCAGTTACAACAAAGAATATTTCGGAAGGATTCAGCACAGCTACCGGTTTTATTGAACGTACCGGCGTGACTATACTGACCGGGTCGGTCACCCCGAAGTTGTATCCTGATTCGAAGATATTCAGGAAGATAGATATAGCTCTCTTCTCGGGTCACCTCAGAGACAACATATATGACAAGTGGGAAACCTTTAATTCACTTACGTTGGTGAATATGCTTGGAGGAACCATAAGAACAAACATCAGATACAACTACTCAACAGAGATTTTCAACAATGAGAAATTCAGCACTTCCAGCATACTGTTTTCACTAACAGGACGAATGGGAACAAAACTTAACGGAATGGTCTCATACCGGTTCAGGGAGGGTGTCTACTATCCTGAGTCATTACAGGGTTATGGTTCGGTATTTGCCGGAGAGTTGAGATATCTGCCCACTGAGAAAATCCATACTCAGATAAACGTCGTTTACCAGGATCTGTTCAGCCGTCTTGACGAATCCCCTCTTTTTGACTACCTGATAATCAGGGGAAGGATTACATACCAGATAAACAAATATCTCTTTATAAGAAGTATCACCGAGTACAATGACTACCGCAGGTCGCTGACCACTGACCTGCTGGCATCGTTTACATATATACCCGGTACGGTTTTCCACATTGGCTATGGCTCGAGATATGAATACAAAGCCTGGGATGGAGCCGGATACTCAGACTCTGAAAGACTGACGGAATTCAACAGGGGATTCTTTGCAAAGTTCTCCTACCTCTTCAGACTGTAAAAAAAGATGTCAGCATAACAGAAAAAACCCGGAACATATTATCCCGGGTTATAATTTCTGCGCTCCCCGCTCTCCGCACTGCACCCAGCGGCTATTTAACAGCTGCTTCGTACCTCTCGCTTACGTCTTTCCAGTTGACCACGTTCCAGAAGTTCTCTACGTAGTCGGGGCGCTTATTCTGATACTTCAGGTAGTATGCATGCTCCCATACATCAAGACCAAGTATTGGGGTTCCCTTAATGGGAGAGATGTCCATCAGGGGGTTATCCTGATTCGGGGTGCTTCCTACAGCAAGCTTACCCTCAGCAGTAACCACCAGCCATGCCCATCCGCTTCCGAAGCGTGTTTTACCTGCATTGCTGAACAGCTCTTTAAACTTATCCATTGAACCGAATGCCTCATCGATGGCTTTTGCAAGGGCAGCCGATGGCTCTCCGCCTTCCGGGCTCAGATTGCTCCAGAACATATTGTGGTTATAGAGTCCTCCTCCGTTGTTGCGAACCGCATCGCTGAAGGTAGACATCTTTGCGAATATTGCCTCTAGGTGCATCTTCTCAGCCTCGGTTCCCTTTATGGCTGCAAGAAAATTATTGTAATAGGCACGATGATGCCTGTCATAGTGAATTTCCATTGTCTGAGCGTCGATATAAGGCTCAAGTGCGTCATATGCGTACGGCAGTGCAGGAAATTCAAATCCTGTAAATTCATAAGTATCTGTCATAACATTCTCCGTTTTGTTTGAGTTGTCTGCACAGGCTGTTGCGGCAATCAATATAATTACCGCGGTAATTGCCATGCTTGTTTTTTTTACTATGCCACTTGTTTTCATTATGTTGTTGTTTTATTATTTAACAATATCAAAAGCGAAAGGTTCAATAATGCTCCACGGGGGTCAAAATTTTATGATATTTTGGCATCATTTGAATAACAAAAATCTAATTTGCCTATATTTAGGGCATTAACCACAAACGAACCAACTAAAACCTAAGTAATCATGAAATCCGTATTTTTCTTTCTGAGCGCTATTTTTGTTATCACAATGACATTACCATCATGCGGCGGCAAGGGAAAGACTGCAGAAGAGGCAGCTGAACAGACAGCATCTGCCGAAGCAGTGGCAGAAGATGTGCATCTCCATTACATTCAGGTAGCGGTAGAGGGTATGACCTGCGAAGGTTGTGAAAACACTGTGAAGGCAGCTGTCGAAAAGGTTGAAGGTGTCTACAGCGCCACCGCCACCCACGCAGAAGCCTATGCAATAGCAGCCTACGACGCCGGCACCCCTGACACGGCTGCCATCAGGGAAGCCATTACAACCTCGGGATACAAAGTCACCGGCTTCAAATTCCTGGGCCACGAGCTGCCGAAAAAAGAGTAATTCAGCTAATCAAATCTATATTATATGGGGGGAACCGGGGCCAGCCAGGAAAAGGGAAAGAAACCTGATCCGGAAAAGATACTGGAACAATCGAGACGCGATTTCCTTAAGCGTGCCGGAATACTGGGAGCCGTCTCAGCTACCGGTGCTGCAGCTATTTACGCAGGGCACCATTATGAAAAGTCAAAGGGCAAGGACAAAATGATTAAGGTCCTTACCGAAGACAACCGCCTGGTGGAGATCCCTGCCGACCAGATAGCAGACTTCAAGCCCGACCTGAAGATGCTTCAGGCCAGGGGCAGAGAAGGTATTGCCGGCAAGAGATGGGTAATGATACTGGACCTGGCCAAGTGCCGTAATGCGCGAAAATGCGTTGAAGCATGCCAGAGCGCCCACCAGCTGAGGCCCTACGAGTACCATATCAACACCCTGGTAATGAAGGAATCGGTCAACACCCAACCCTATTTTATGCCGAAGCAATGCCAGCATTGCGACAATCCCCCCTGCGTATCCGTTTGTCCGGTCGACGCTACATTCAAGCGACAGGACGGAATTGTTCTTATCGACAACGAGCGTTGCATAGGGTGCCGCTTCTGTATGGCCGCCTGCCCCTACTCCGCAAGAATATTCCACTGGCAGGAGCCAAAAGAACTGACAGCAAGCGAAACCGATAATCCCGAGTATGATGTCGAACTGAATGTGCCTCAGAAAAAGGGAACTATCTCAAAATGCCTCTTCAGCGCCGACCTGCTCAGGGAGGGTGAGCTGCCCTACTGCGTAACCGCCTGTCCGAACGGTGTATTCTGGTTCGGAGACGAAAATGAAGATGCCGTCACCAACGGAACCACCCGTGAGACAGCAGTGATGAGCGAACTGCTTAAGAATAATGCGGGATACCGCCTGATGCCGGAGCTCGGCACCGAGCCCCGTATCTACTACCTGCCCCCGAAGAACAGGCTCTTCGAGTTCCAGCAACCTGAGAATCCTGAATTCACTATATGATGCAACCGCCCATGAGCAGCAACCATAATATATCATTCAACAGTGCAAGGCTTGAAAAGGTATCGGCCGACCTCTTTCGCACGGTGCGCATCAACAAGAGTTTTATGGCCTGGATGGGATTCCTGGGCCTGGGCCTGGCCGCATGCCTCTATGCCTACTACACGCAGCTAAGGGACGGGCTGGTGGTAACCGGTCTCGGAGACTACACCAGCTGGGGAATGTACATAGCCCACTTCGTCTTCTTCGTGGCCACAAGTCTCGTGGGTATGCTTATTAGTTCGGTACTCGGACTGATAGGATACAAATGGATAAAACCGATAACACGCATAGCAGAGATAATCGCTGTGGCCTTTGCTGCCGTGGCGGGGCTGGTAATTATATCTGATATGGGGCGACCTGACAGGCTGCCGTATGTCTTCCTCTTTGGAAGGGTGCAGTCGCCGATATTCTGGGATGTTACCGTGGTAACAACCTACTTCGTGCTCAGCCTGCTTCTATATTACGTTACACTTATTCCCGACCTGGCTATCGGTCGTACCCGTCTCACCGGAAGACCCGGTTTTCTTGTCAAAGCCTATGACATACTGTCGGTGCGATTCAGTCACAACCCGCTTCAGTACAAAATACTCTTCAGGGCCATTCGCATACTGCTGGTACTGATAGTTCCTATGGCGTTCGCAATACATACTGTAACATCGTGGCTCTTCGCCGTCAATCCGAGGGCCGGCTGGGACAGCACCATCTTCGGTCCCTACTTCCTTTCAGGAGCCTTCGTTGCAGGAACCGCGGCAGTGATAATAGCCATGTATTTCTACCGCAAAAACTACCGCCTGTCAGAATACCTCACCGACGATCACTTCGACAAGATCGGGAAGCTGCTCTTCCTGGTGTCGCTGGTCTACCTTTACTTCAACCTCAACGAGTACCTGGTTCCGGCATATAAGCTAAAGAAGTTTGATGCCATACATATACGCGAACTTTTCAGCGGACATTATGCCGTCATGTTCTACTTCACACAGGTGGCAGGACTTATAATTCCGCTTATACTGCTGCTGCTGAAACCACTGCGGAGGCCCCTGCCACTGACCCTTATTTCGGCAGTGATGGTTGTGGCTGCATGGCTGAAGAGATACCTGATCGTGGTTCCCGCACAGGAGCATCCCTATCTGCCGATACAATTCGTTCCTGAGAAATTTGTCGTCTATACTCCGACAATCACTGAAACGGCCATTACCATCGGCTCCCTGCTGATTGTGCTGATAATAATTACGATACTGTCTAAGCTCTTCCCGGTGGTACCCGTCTGGGAGGTAGCTGCTGAAGACGATGAAAAGAGTAAAACTTCAATAAGCTGAACCATGAGACTTACAATAGCTATACTTCTGTTTCTGGTTTTTGCCCCCTGCGTTACGGCCCAGGAGTGGACAGTGCCTCCCGACCGCAGGGCCAGGCTCAGTCCGTTCGGATTCACTGATGAGAACCGTGCTTCCGGCGAGACTCTTTTCGATGTTAACTGCATGTCGTGCCACGGTAATCCGGGCCGCAACAACTGGCTGAGGGACCTTGAACCACAGCCCGGAGATCCCGCGTCGGAAACTTATCAGCAAAACAGCGACGGTGAACTGTTTTATAAAATCAGCGAGGGTCGCGGACCGATGCCCGGCTTTCGCAACGTGCTTTCGCAAACAGAGATATGGGAGCTGGTGGCATATATACGTAGCTTTAATCCTGATTACCGGCAGGTAGTAGCTCCGGCACGAACCGGCGAGGTGCCTGATTACAGCTATATCGTACTCGAATTCATGACCGGAGAAAGCGAGGGAGAACTTTCAGTAAAGGCTACAGGCTTTATTGATGAAAAACCACAGCCAGTAAAGGGTGCGGGGATGCAGCTTACATTGAAACGATCTTTCGGGAGGCTGATTATTGACGAGGAGAAAGAGACTAATGAAAAAGGAGAGGCAGTCTTTTTGGTACCACCAACACTTAAGGGCGACAGCGACGGCAACCTAAGCCTGACAGCCAGGCTTACTGAAGAGGATTTATACGGTATTGCCGCGGCAGATACCCTTATCGGTATGGGCGAAGCCGTGGTTCCCGTCAGCCTGACAGAAAAAAGGGCAATGTGGAACACGGTGCGCAAAGCGCCCCTATGGCTTATTATTACCTTCACCCTGGCCTTTTTCGGGGTGGTCGGGACTATTCTTTTTGTGTTGCTGGAAATCCGCGATATCTGGATATTGGGCGGAATGGAGCAGGAGAAAGCAAATAAAAACCCTGATATATGAAAAACCTGACAATGACCGGGAGATTCCTTTTTGCAATTCCTTTTGCACTATTTGGAATCAATCATTTTCTGATGCTGGATTATTATGTGGGGATGCTGACTTCATTTATCCCTTTCAGTGCCTATACAATTGTGCTTACCGGCATTTTGCTGATAGCGATAAGCATCAGCATCATGACCCGGTGGTATGTAAAACAGGCGGCCTATGCACTTGCAGGGCTGCTGCTGCTTTTCATTCTGACAATACACATTCCGCATCTTTTTGACGACAGCGACAAAACCATGGTTAAAATAGCGCTGCTAAAGGATATTTCACTGATGGGCGGATCGCTGATGATAGCAGGAGTGTGCGGTAGCCAGGAAAAAGAATCAAAAAATTAAAAGATGAAAAAACTTGTTCTGATCATTATCATTGCTGCCACGACCTTAGGACTACATTCTCAGACGATTGACCCAGCGAATGTTGAAGTAGGCTTCGTGGAAAAACTGGGCGAAATACTGCCCCTCGACCTGGAGTTCCTTAATGAGTCCAATGACACGGTCTCTCTGAGGGAACTTATTGACAAACCTACGATTCTCTCTTTTGTATACTTTGACTGTCCGGGTTTGTGCAGTCCGTTGCTTAGCGGCATTTCGGAAGCTGTTGACAAACTTGACATGAAGCTGGGAGAAGAGTACCAGCTTATCACAATAAGCTTCAACACCACCGACACTCCCGAGAAAGCAATCACCAAGAAACAAAACTTCGTGCAGAATATCAGTGGTGAAAACCGCGAGCACTGGATGTATCTTACCGGATGGCAGGAGAATATTACCGCAATAACCGAGGCGGCAGGATTTCGCTACAAGCCGCGCGGACTTGACTTCGACCATGCCTCAGGCATAATCATAATAAGTCCCTCTGGTAAGATTACCCGCTATCTGTACGGACTCAGTTTCCTGCCATTTGATGTTAAAATGGCAATAATTGAATCACAGAAGGAGATAGCGCGACCTACAATCAACAAGGTACTGGAGTTCTGCTTTTCGTATGACCCTGCTGGTCGTACATATACACTGCAGATCACCAGAATAATAGGGGCGATAACCATCTTTATTGCTGTAGTGGTATTTGTGGTGCTGCTGATTCGAGGACGCAGAAAGAACATTAACTAACATACTGATTATGAGCGACAATATCGAGGAAGGATATGTGAGTTACCTGGAGTATAAGGGTAAGTATAAGGGTATACTGTCGTGGCTGCTTTCAACCGACCACAAGAAGATAGGCCTTATGTACCTGTATGCAATCATTGTCTTCTTTTTTGTAGCGGCCTTTCTTGGCCTGCTTATGAGAATAGAGAAGCTGGCGCCGGGTCCGACGATAATGGAGGCACAGACCTATAACGGCATCTTTACCATACACGGGGTAATAATGATATTCATTATTGTAATTCCCGGCATTTCAGCCATTTTCGGTAATTTCTTCCTGCCAGTCATGATAGGAGCCAGAGACGTTGCCTTTCCACGGCTGAACCTGCTTTCATGGTACCTCTATATGATAGGCGCAATACTGGGTGTTCTTTCACAGTTTGCCGGTGACGGGCCTCCTGATACCGGATGGACCTTCTACGTTCCTTACAGCGCTCAATCGGCGACGAACGTAATCTATGCACTTACAGCTGCATTTATCCTGGGCTTTTCTTCGATACTTACAGGCCTCAATTTCATTGTAACGATACACAGGATGAGAGCCCCGGGAATGGGATGGTTCAGAATGCCCCTTTTTCCATGGTCACTCTATGCTACGGCATGGATACAGGTACTGGCTACTCCTATCGTAGGCATAACACTGCTTATGGTTATAGCCGAGCGCACCCTTAACATAGGATTTTTTGACCCGGCCCTTGGTGGTGACCCGTTGCTGTTTCAGCATCTATTCTGGATATACTCCCACCCGGCAGTTTATATTATGATTCTTCCTGCTATGGGCATAGTAACGGAAATATTTCCAACCTTTAGCCAGAAGCCGATATTCGGATACGGTGCAATTGTTATCTCCAGCATAGCAATAGCTGCTGTAGGCTATTTCGTCTGGGGCCATCACATGTTCACATCAGGGATGAGTTACTGGTCGAGATGGTTTTTCTCATTTCTTACATTCATTGTGGCCATTCCCAGCGCCATCAAGGTGTTCAACTGGGTTTCCACGATGTACGGCGGATCAATTGACCTCAAACCACCGCTGCTATACGCTATTTCATTCATCTTCCTGTTCATGATTGGAGGTTTTACCGGGCTTGCCCTCGGTTCCCTCGCAACAAATGTACACCTTCACGATACCGACTTTGTAGTGGCACATTTTCACTATATCATCTTCGGAGGAATGGGTTTCGCCTTCTTTGCAGGAATTCATTACTGGTATCCCAAGATGTTCGGACGCATGTACAGCAACAGGATTGCCAACATCGCATGGGTTATACTCTTTGCAGGTTTTAACCTGCTCTATTTCCCTCTGTTTATTATTGGGATACAGGGAATGCCGAGAAGATACTTCGATTATCTGCCACAATATACCATGGGACAGGTAATATCCTCAATAGGAGCATTCATACTGATAGCAGGCCTGATACTGATGGTGTGGAACCTTGTCTACCACCGCCGCCGCGGTGCCATCGCACCGGCCAACCCCTGGAACGGAGTCACCCTTGAATGGCTGATACCCTCACCACCACCACATGAAAACTTCGATGAAATACCCGAGATAAAAACCAAACCATACCTTTTTACACGTACGAAGAACGATTAGAATATGTCAAGAAGCCATACACATACCGAACCGGTTGACCACGAAGCAGGGAAGATAGGAATGTGGCTATTCCTGTTTACCGAGTTGTTTCTGTTCGGTGGTCTCTTCCTGGTATATGCCGTTTTCAGGTCGCAGTATACTGATTCTTTCCATACAGCCGCAGCAGAGCTCAATGCATTTGTCGGAACACTGAATACAGTGGTTCTGCTGGTCAGCAGTATGACTATTGCAATGTCTTTAACTGCAGTCAGAAAGAGACAGACAACCAGGGCCCTGATCCTTATTACCGCAACCCTGGCCCTGGCTGCATTTTTTATGGTAAACAAATATTTTGAGTGGAGTTACAAGTTCCACTACGATCTGTACCCCGGATCGGCAGTAATGAAGAACCTTGAACACGGAGTAATTTTATTTTACGGCCTCTACTACATGATGACAGGATTGCATGCACTGCACGTTATAATTGGCATGGTGCTTCTGACTGTCGTACTTATGAAAGTAAAGATCGGCGCTATTAATGCCGACAACTTCCTGCTGCTTGAGAACGGTGCCCTTTACTGGCACCTGGTTGACCTGATATGGATATTCCTGTTTCCTCTGTTATACCTTGTAACATGACTGAAGCATGAAAAAAGCTGGAAAATACTATAATAGATGAAACAGAGTAATTCTCATATTTCCGGATACAGAGAGCTGGCCCTGATTTTGCTGGGACTGCTTACCCTTACACTTATATCGGTGCTGATAACAGAGCTGCACTTCGGAGCCCTTTCAGTCTTCGTGGCACTGACGGTTGCTTCGGTTAAGGTGTTTCTTGTACTGCTCTTCTTCATGCATCTGAAGTTCGAAAGCCTGCTGCTGAAACTCATGGTAGGAATGGTCTTCCTGCTCTTCACGCTGGTGATTATTATTACATTCATTGATTATCTGTTCAGATAAAAACCTTAATAACAAAATATTATGTTTGAAGGTGCATCAAATATGGTTGAAGGAGTCGATAAGGCGTTTGCTTTTATTTTCGGCATAGCTTTTATCTTCATTATGGGGATTACCATATTCATGATATGGACCGTACGCAAATACAGGCGCAGCAAAGGCCATGAGGCGAAACAGTTTCGTGGCAGCACGAAGCTTGAGATCGTCTGGACGGTAATTCCGCTGATACTGGTACTGCTTATGTTCTATTACGGATGGATAGGGTTTATTCCGATGAGAAAAGTTCCCTCAGATGCTCTCAGGATAGTTGCCATAGGAAGAATGTGGGAGTGGGAATTTGATTATGGTGAGGGACGCATTTCGCGTGAATTGGTAATACCTGTTAATAAACCGGTACGTCTTGACCTGGTATCCCAGGATGTAAATCACAGTCTGTTTATTCCAGCCTTCAGGGTAAAGGAAGACGTGGTTCCCGGTTATGATAACTTTCTGTGGTTCACTCCTTACTATATCGGTGAGTTTGATATTTACTGCACAGAATACTGCGGGCTGCTTCACTCTGCCATGACTTCAAAAGCCATTGTCAAACCGGAAGAGGAATTTGAGGAATGGCTTGCCGAACTGGCAGTACAGGCCGCTGTGCCGGTGCCGGAAGGATTCACCCTGCTGCGTAATACCGGATGCCTTGCATGCCATTCTATTGACGGCAGTAAATTGGTTGGTCCTTCATTTCTGGGCTACTGGGGCACCGACAGGATAGTAGTTGAAGGGAATGCGGAAAGAACAGTGGAAGCCGACGAAGAGTATACCCTCAGAGCCATCTACGACCCAAACAGCCAGGTTGTTAAGGGCTATGCCCGGGGACTTATGCAGTCGTATACAGGTACTCTCAGCGAAGAAGATGCCATGATAATGATCGAGTACCTCAAGGAGCTGGCAGGTGATAAATAAAAGCACTCCGTTGATCTCCTTTCTGAAACTTATTAAATACAGGCTGACAGCAGCTGTAATGTTTTCAGCTGCCACCGGGCATATTTTATTTGACGGTATGTCTGACTGGTGGGGGCTTACAGCAACTATTGCAGGAGTTTACCTGCTCGCAGGAGGCTCCTCTGCTCTTAACCAATTCCAGGAAAGAGACAGGGACGGCCTGATGCCCCGGACAGCTGGCAGACCAATACCTGCAAAACAAATCAAAGAGACCTCTGCACTGTTAATTGCCCTGAGTATGATGGCAGCCGGAATACTGACACTGTTTCTGTTTACAGGTATAGTACCGGTCATACTTGGATTCATTAATGTAATTCTTTATAATCTGATCTATACCCCGCTGAAGAGACATTCATCGTTGGCCCTGCTGCCAGGAGCTCTTGTCGGAGCTATTCCTCCCCTGATAGGTTTCACTGCTGCCGGTGGTAATATCCTTGCGCCTGAGGCCCTCTTTATCTCCCTTTTCATGTTTATATGGCAACTTCCGCATTTCTGGCTCCTGCAGATTGCCTACAACGACGATTACCAAAAAGCCGGATTTGATTCTTTCATTCGTTTTCCGGGGGAAAAGAGTAAGAAAATTGCCATTCTTTCATCTATCGTTTTGGTGTCTGCACTGGTAGTATCCGGCAGGCAGTTCGGGATCTTTTATGAAAAAGGTATCTACATTTTTCTTGCTCTGATTAATGTTGCCCTGCTGCTGACTTCTGCAATACTGCTACAGGCCATATCCGCCGGCCGGAATGCCGGGAAACAGGCAGCGCAACTGCTGAAGACTCTCAATATCTATTCATTTATCATCCTTGCATTGATTATTATCGTCTCAGCAGGTTAATTGCAACCATATATCAACAATAATTGTCCTCATATTTGCAACGGCATTCAAAATAGGGTAATTTTGATATGTAAATTACGTTTTATCAGTACCTACTATTACAAACCATGATTATGAAAAAGTCTGTACCTCTTCTCATAGCTGCTGCAGCCATAATTCTGACCACCATGGCAGGCTGCAAAAAAGATAAAGGAAAACCCCCTGTGCTGCCTCCTTCTCAGTCATTGGAAATCGATTTTTCAGACTTCACCGCCGGTAAAAAATCTGCTGACCTGCTGAGTGTTGCGAAGGATATTCCTGATCCGGATGAGAACTATGCATTTTCGGCAGGTATTGTTGGAATATGGAATACAATTATTGCAGTCAATCTGGCCGTTCCGGTTACAGCATTCAAACTGGCAGTAAATACAAATCCGGTATGGATTGCTGATAAAACATGGGAATGGAAATACAATGTCACCGGTATTGCAGGAACCTGGAAGGCAAGGCTGGTGGGAAAAATCCTATCAGACAAGATAGAATGGGAGATGTATATTTCAAAGGACGGGACTCCTTCGTATGCAGAATTCATATGGTTCACAGGAACAAGCAGCCCTGACGGTAACAGCGGCCAGTGGATATTAAACTACAACCAGCAGTTCCAGGAACCTTATCTTCAGATCGACTGGGAAAAAACCGGCAGTCAGGTTGGACTGATAAAATACACATACATCAGAAACCAAAGGGATGACCGCTCTCCTGATCCGTACAAAAACAGCTACATTGAATATGGACAGACCACAGCGGCACTCAATGCATATTATACGGTACATATCTTTGAGCCTCTTATAATTCAGGACTTCGTCGATGTGTTCATCGAATGGAACACGACCTCCGGAGAAGGAAGGGTAAAGGCTCTGTTTAAGTTCGGCGATAATAACTGGCACTGCTGGGATAGTGAAAAATTCAACATAGAGTGCACATAACAAAAGAGTTGGTATATACAGACTGTAAGGGTCCTCTGAAACTGAGGGCCCTTTTTTTGTGCCAGCTTTCGTTCAATCCACTTTAATTATTAAGATAATAACCTGACAATAAATTATTTATAAATATCAATCTACCACCAGCATAATAATTTATCAAAAAAAACTGGCAAAACAGTTGCATTATGAACCATGGTTCATTATCTTTGCAAAGAACTATCGTTCATAATAATCATGTCGCCAAGAATTAAGAAATTAAGGAAAGTACTGAGTCCCCCTCCGGTAAAGGGTTTCAAGCCTTATGGAAGAGATCCTGAAGCAGGCCGTGCCCCTGAGGTAACGATACATTATGAAGAGTACGAAGCTCTGAGGTTGTGCGACTATGACATGTATAATCATCACCAGGCTTCTGTGCTGATGGGGGTGTCGCGGCCAACATTTACCCGCATTTATGCTTCTGCCCGTGAAAAAATAGCGACTGCTTTCGTTGAAGGACGTCAGATTTCAGTTGAGGGAGGTAAAGTATATTTTGACAGTGACTGGTACGAGTGTGGCAGTTGCGGCAGTTTTTTCAACAATCCTGAGCGTGAAACAAGAGTTGAAAGCTGTCCCCTCTGTGGAAGCGATAATGTTACAGGACATGAGCCTGATAGCCAGGCACAGCCCGATGCAGAAGGCTATTCAAATGAGTATTGCATGTGTCCGGCCTGCGGTTATCAAATTGAGCATCGCACCGGAAGACCATGCAGCCAAGAGGTCTGTCCGCAGTGCAATTCACGTATGAGAAGAACAGGAGCCCCCAAATACAGGAACAGAAGGAGAGGTGAACGATGAGAACAGCAATAACCGCAACAGGGAACAAATCAGACTCACTGATAGACACGAAATTCGGAAGATGTTCATTTTTCGTGATATATGATTCTGAAACCGGCTCGGTTGAATACATCCCAAATCCGTTTGTTGATGTGGAAGAGAGCGCAGGTGCAGATTCGGTAAAGCTGCTTTCAGCCCGCGGAGTTAAGCAAATAATAGCAGGAGATTTCGGATCAAAGATCAAGCCTGCTCTTGACAGTCTCAAAATACGAATGATCGTAATAAAAGACGCCGGTAAAAAAATCAGTGAAATACTGGAGTTGCTTGAAAAAAACAAATAGTAAAATGTGTCATCCTTTAAACACATTTAGTATAAACCATTAAAAAGGAGGTAAATATGCCGGGATTTGATCGTACAGGACCCGAAGGAGAAGGTCCGATGACAGGAAGAAAGCTGGGCCGTTGTACCAACTATGGTAAAGGCCGGCAGGGCCTGAATGATGATCAGGCTGACGATAATGAAAACCTGGCTCCGGGAAGGGGTGCAGGAAGAGGTTTAGGCAGAAGAGGCGGGGGACCCGGACGTGGTGCTGGTCAGGGTCGTGGTCGTGGAACAGGCCTTCAGAACCGTTTCAGAGGCGGACAATGATCTCTGTCAGTAGTAAATAACAATTAAATACTTTTCAGAATGATAAGAAGAATCGCCATCCCGCTTGAGAACGGGGTGTTATGTGCCCATTTCGGGCATTGCCAGCAATTTGCGGTAATAGATACGGAGTTCAACAATATTGTCAATGAGGTGCTTGTTACACCACCGCCCCATGAACCCGGACTGCTGCCTGCCTGGCTGGCCGAAAAGGGAGTTACCGATGTTATTGCAGGCGGCATGGGACAGCGGGCAATAAATCTGTTTAACCAGCAAAACATAAATGTCTTTGTCGGGGCCCCCGCAAAAAGCCACAAGGAGCTGGCACACGACCTTGTAAATGACAGCCTGGTTGCGGGAGCAAACTATTGCGACCACTAAAAGCAAAACCCAACAACACCTATCAGACTGGCAGTCAAAATCTGCCGGTCTGAATGGTGTTTGAACCTGAAAAATGCATTATCCATCATGATAACTTTCGGTCCGGTTCCTTCAAGAAGGCTGGGCAGGAGCCTTGGAATAAACAATATTGTTACTCCTAAAAAGTGTTCCTACAGCTGTATTTACTGTCAGGTTGGTAAAACCAGCAGACCTTCTGCAAAGAGAGAAGAGTTCTTCTCTCCCAAGGCAATAGCAAAGGCTGTCAACTCACACCTTAAACTGCTGAAGGAAGAAGACATGCCTGACGAAATAATTGTCCTTCCGCCTGATGAATCGACGCTTAATCTGGCATGGCACATTTTCAGCAATACCGGAGTGGAAACAGAACTGCTTACAGGCTTCGAAGGAACCGGGGCCGGCTCTACCGGAAATATATATGAAGATATACTGAATATTACGGCGGTACATCCCCTGAGAGAAGACTCCATAAAAGAACTCCTGAAAAGGGATAATGCTGACGAACGTGTTCTAAAGTCATTGCTGGCGCAACGACTGATTAAAATGGTAAGATACAAGGATAAAAATTACTTTATAAGACAGCTCAACCAATGAGACAATCGAAGGATACGACAAAGGAAAATGAAATAAGCAAGAATACACTGAACCTGATAATCGACTGCGTTCTGCTGATACTGCTGCTGCTGATGGCAGGTATCGGGTTCCTTATGAAATATACCCTTGTTTCGGGAGAGGAGAGACTGGCTGCGTTTGGCAAATCAACAGATCTCGAATTCTGGGGCATGACAAGGCATGAGTGGGGAGACATTCATTTGATTGTAAGCCTAATTTTCCTGGCACTGCTTCTACTTCATATAATACTTCACTGGACATGCATTGAGTCATTCTTTATCAGAAAGATACCCGGAAGATCCTTAAGAATCACTTTGGTGGTAATATCGATTCTCTTCATACTTGTAAGCTTGCTGGGTCCATTTTTCATTAAACCCCGCCAGGTGCCCTTTCAGCCTCACTTCCGCAACCGTTATATTGGCGCTGTAACCGTCAAACCACATGAATATCTTTATTTCACATCAGCACCACAGAAACCCATCCCTGTCTGACTGTTTCACCGGCAGGATACCCTCTGATTAAAGCCGCAGAGATTATTGCAGCCAAATTAAGAAATGGCAAATAACAGATAAATAAACCTTAAACTAATGGAAAAAGTAAAAATCGGCATTATCATTTGCGACAGGTACAGCAGTTGTGCCGGAGGCAAATGCTTCAGGTCCCTTCATAACCGCGAAGGCGCATTTGAAATCTATAAAGACATGGAGGTGGAGGTAGCAGGATATACAACCTGCGGAGGCTGTCCTGGCGGTAACATTGAGTATGCCCCTGAAGAGATGAAGAAAAACGGCGTCACCCATGTTCACCTGGCAACAGGCTTGCTGGTTGGATATCCTCCCTGTCCCCGTCTTCAGTACTTCATGAAGTTCATCCCTGAGAAATACGGCATGAAGGTAATTGCAGGAACCCATCCCATTCCGCAGAAATATCTGACTACTCACCAAAACCTGAATACATGGAATACCTCATTCATGAAGGAAGCTGTAAAACATGCAATGGCTGATGAGGTTACCAGAATTAAATATGACTAAAAACAAGACTGTTAAGATCGCCGTTGCCAGTGGCAAGGGTGGCACAGGAAAGACTTTCCTGGCAGTCAACCTCGCCTCATTGCTTAGCGAAACCTCTCCGGTTCTGCTGGCTGACCTTGATGTGGAAGAGCCCAACTCGGCACTCTTCATCGACGGAACTGAAGGCCAGGTGTATGAAAAGTACAGACTGATACCTCAATGGGATGAAAAGAGATGTGTTATCTGTGACATCTGCAGCAGATCATGTAATTACCATGCCGTTGTAAGGCTGGGAGATGTTATTGCCGTTTTTGATAAGCTCTGTCACAGTTGCCATGCATGTTCCGAGCTTTGTCCTTATGATGCACTTCCCATGATCAGACATAAAATTGGTGAGGTAAGACAGATATACAGCGGCAGGCTGACTCTTGCAGAAGGACGCTTAAATACCGGTGAGGAGCAATCCGTTCCCCTCATTGATCAACTTCATAAAATGGTAGGTTGCGAAATAGAACCTGCACCGGTGCAGATCTTTGACTGCCCGCCCGGAACCTCCTGTCCTGTGGTTGCAGCAGTAAAAAAAACCGATTATGCGATACTGGTGACAGAACCAACGCCATTCGGACTTAACGATCTGAGTATTGCTGCCGAAACAGTGAAACAACTTGGTATACCCGCCGGTGTTGTAATTAACCGCTACGGTATCGGCGACAACGCTGTGGAAGATTGGTGCAATAATGAAGGTGTTGAAGTACTGGCGCGCATTCCTTATGACCGGGAAATAGCCGTGATGACGTCTGAAGGACTCCTGGCATACAATCATGTTGAATACCTCAGGCCTCTGCTCAAAGACATCTTTGAAATAGTGACAAAACGCATTGATTCGTTATGAAGGAGATAGTGATACTGTCAGGTAAAGGAGGAACCGGAAAAACTTCGGTAGCGGCTTCACTGGCAATTCTTGCCGGACCTGATGCCGTTATTGCCGACTGCGATGTCGATGCAGCCAACATGCACCTTCTTCTAAGGCCGGACTTCAAAGAGAGTTCTGATTTCTACGGAGGAACCCTTGCTGTGATAAACAGCGATGAATGTACCTCGTGTGGATTATGTCTCGAAAAATGCCGCTTTGGTGCTATTACGATAAGCCGTCAGCTATATTCCGTAAACTCTTTCGAGTGTGAGGGTTGTGGCTATTGCAGCATAATCTGTCCCGTTACCGCAATAGACATGGTTCCCCGAAAAACCGGCAAGCTATATATCTCTAAAACAAGGGCAGGAAACCAGATGGTTCATGCTACTATGGAAGCCGGTGCAGAAAATTCGGGTAAGCTGGTCACAAAAGTAAAGCAGGAAGCTAAGCTGATTGCCGGGGAAAATGCACTTCCCTATATTATTGTTGATGGATCACCGGGCCTGGGTTGCCCCGTGGTAGCCTCTCTTTCCGGCGCCGATATGGTGGTACTGGTGACAGAGCCGTCCGTATCGGCATTGCATGACCTCAGAAGGGTAAGCCGGGTGATCGAAAATTTCAGAATTAAAACCGTTGGTATTATTAACAAAAGCGACATCAACGACGGAAAAGTTTCAGAAATAAGGAAGTTCTTTGAAAAAGAAGGTATCAGGGAAATCGCATCAATACCATACAGCAGCGAAGTTGCAATGGTGATGGCCCGGGGACTGACAATGTCAGAAAGCGGAGAGGAACAGAAAAAAGTAACTGAGGAGATATGGATGAAAATTAAAAATGAATTAACACTAATAGAAACAGATAAATAAACAAAACCATGAAAATAGTTTTCACATCGACCGGAGATAAGTGGGATTCATTGATTGATCCCCGTTTTGGCAGGGCTGAATACCTTGTTTTATATGATGAAGAGAGTGACTCCCTGTCTGCCACCGACAACAGTGCAGTAAAAAATGAAGCCCATGGGGCGGGAACCGCCACTGCTCAAAAAATGTACGACCTGAGGCCCGATATCCTGATCACCGGAAACGGACCAGGAGGTAATGCTGCCGCGGCCCTCAAAAATCTGAAAATGAAGATATATGTGAATGCCCACGATCTTACTCTCAGAAAAGCCTATGAAAAATATCGTGAAGGAAAACTTGCCCAATTGTAATCCAGTATGTTAAACCATTCATTTTTATACCATTATGAATCCATTTGAAAAGATTGAACTTCCAGATGTAAAAAAAATAATTGTTGTGGCCTCAGGTAAGGGTGGCGTTGGCAAGTCAACAGTATCTGTCAACCTGGCTATCGGACTGGCACGGCAGGGTTTTAAAACGGCTCTTGTTGATGCTGATATTTTCGGCCCATCAATACCTCGAATGACTGGCATTGAAGATATAAGACCTGATGTCAGCGCTGTGGGAGACAAAGAGATATTGTTTCCGGTTGACAGGTTTGGAGTGCGGATAATGTCGATAGGCTTTTTTATTGACAAATCACAGGGCCTTATCTGGCGCGGTCCTATGGCAGCTAAGGCCCTGACCCAGCTGTTTGAAGACACACAATGGGGAGAGATTGATTATATGGTTGTTGACTTCCCTCCCGGCACTAGCGACATTCAGCTTACCACAGTTCAAAAACTTAATGTACATGGTGCTATAATTGTAACAACGCCTCAGGAGATATCGCTTAATGATGCACGCAAGGCAGCATCCATGTTCAAAAATGATGACCTGAAAGTTCCTGTTCTTGGCGTAATCGAGAATATGTCATGGTTCACCCCTGCTAATCACCCCGATGAAAAGTATTATATATTCGGAACAGGAGGTGGCAGCAAGCTTGCGGCCGAGCTTGAAACAAAGCTGCTGGGACAGGTACCTCTGGTAATGGAAATAGGAGAAGCGGCAGAAAAAGGTATAACCATTTACAACCAGAAGGACAAAGCCGTTCTCACAGCATTTGACAATATTGTAAATGAGGTGATTAAGGATCAGGAAATTATATAGCCCTGTTATAATCTTACCCCGTTGGAATTGCACGCCTGATGGGGTACAGATTTAATAGTGAAACGGTCTCCCCTGTCTCTTTACCGGGTCAAATCAGTCCTGTAATGAATCAGACTCGTAATATACCCTGGTGGTGTCGGTATGGTCATTTATCAGTCTGATCATGGCCCGGGCCACGTCAGCTGCTTCTACTCCCCGGTATTTTCTGAGTCTTCCTGCCAGTAAAAACCTGAACACCTTCATTATCACCCGGCCCACCTCTTCTCCAAATCGAAATTCACTCCGCTTTCCCATAAGAATGGAGGGGCGTACTATAATTGTTTTTTCAAAACCGGTTCCTTCAATTATTTTCTCCATCTCGCCCTTTATGCGCAGGTAATAATTCCGGGAACCGGCATCGGCGCCTATTGAGGAGACAACGGCAACGGCCCTGATCCCGTTCCTTAGTGCCGCAGCAGCTATATTGGCCGGCAGGTCGCGGTCCGCAGCCTCCATTGCGCTGACCGATCCGGCCTTTTTTATTGTGGTTCCCAGACAGATAAAGAGATCGTCACCCAGTATTTCTGAAGAATATGAATCTGTATCTGCAACATTAACCTTATGAACTTTTTGCTTAGTGCCGGCAAACTCAACATCCCGCCTTACAAACAAAATTACAGACGAGTAACGCTCATCCTTTTCCAGCGCTTTTACCAGCTCACCGCCAACCAGTCCTGTTGCTCCGAATACAACTGCTGTTTTACCCTTCATGCCAATAGTATTTTTTAAAGGTTAACAATATAACTATATTTATGTTCCTCAATCAGCTGTTATTTCCTGAAAGTAAACCATCTTATTAAAATCCAGAGATTAACTGTATAGTCCCTTTATATAAGAGGCTGAGTCTTTCTGAATATAAGAACCACAGTATCGAATAGTATTCATAAGACAGATTCGTCCATTTCAACAGCCAAATAATCCTTTTTAGGGAGTCATTTTTAAAAAACATCAAAATATTTGGAAAAACAGAAAACAATGCCTTACTTTGCATCTCAAAGTACTTTTAACAATTGTGTCATGAACGAAAACAGCAGTCCCCTCGATGACATCAGGGCCATCAGGAAAATTATGGAAGAATCGACAAGGTTTCTTTCTATAAGTGGTTTTTCAGGGGTTTTTATGGGACTGATAGCGATTGCAGGAGCTATTGCGGCAAAAATGATCATTCCCGAAAGTATAATAACCGGTCAGGGTTATTCTGAATCGCTTGCTTCCCATCCCGACGGACACCGCATAATCAGGCTGCTATTTGCTGATGCTGCGATAGTTCTTTTTCTGGCTCTCACGGCGGCCCTTCTGTTTTCTGTCAGAAAAACCCGGAAACAGGGCAGGAAAATATGGACCCCCGCATCAAAGCGGCTTCTCATTAACCTGGCTGTCCCGCTGGTTTCCGGAGGAGTATTTATTTTACTCACGGCAGGCAGGGTTCCGGGACACGTATCAGCGTCGCTGATGCTTGTTTTTTACGGACTGGCCCTGTTAAATGCATCCAAATACACAATGACGGAGATATACTGGCTTGGCATTGCAGAGATAATAACCGGACTGGTATGCCTGGTGTTTCCCGGATACTCATTATGGTTCTGGATGTTTGGTTTCGGAGTGCTACATATTCTCTATGGTTTACTTATGTATTTCAGGTATAAGGAGATATGAAGAATATCATCTCTAATCTCAATAAAGCATTTGAAAACAGGGTCAGACTTGGAATTATGTCTGTTCTGATGGTTAATGACGAAATGGATTTCATTAACCTCAGAGAGACCCTTGACCTTACAGACGGCAACCTGGCCAGCCATATAAGAGCCCTGGAGGAAGCCGGATACGTCAAATCAGAAAAGAGATTCCTTGGAAGAAAACCCAATACAAGTTATTCACTGACTAGCGAAGGAATTGAAAGCTTCAGAAGCCACCTCAAGGCCCTGGAAGAGTTATTGAAACAATAGAATTTTTTTTTATTCATTCACTTTGTAATACAAAGTAGATTTTTTAATATAACAATCAATAAGAAAAGAGATGGAACCCTACAAAACAACAAATGAGAGATGGTTTGACTCCATTGCCGTCAAGATGCTTATACTTGCATTTCTTGGTCTCCTGCTGCTGATTCCACTGCAAATGGTTAAGCAGGTAATAAAAGAACGGGCCGCTTATGCCGCAGAGGCCAAAAGCGAAATAGCCTCCTCCTGGGCTACTTCACAGACTATCACCGGGCCGGTGCTTAATATTCCGGTATCACTATCCTCAGACGGTGATTCAAAATACTCCTCATCCGTACTTCATGTTCTTCCTGAAGAGCTCAGTGCCTCCGCAACAATCGATCCGGAGATAAGATACCGTGGAATATATGAATCTGTGGTTTACAGCTCAGAGATAGAGATTTCGGGCAGGTTCGATACTGATAACATTGAAAAGCGCGATGGTTATACATACCATTGGAACCGGGCCTACATTTCCCTTGGGGTAACTGATAACCGCGGATTAAAGGGAGACATTTCAATAACCTTTGAAGAAGCTGTATGCAAGGCTGAGCCAGGACCGGGGCAGACAGATGTTTTTAGTAACGGTATCTCTTTCCCGCTCGACCTTTCAAATTTTGCTACAGAAAACTCAAAGGGCAGGTTTCATGTCAAATTTGGTTTGAAAGGAAGCGAAAGTCTCTTCTTTTCTCCGGTTGGCAAAAATACCAGAGTAAATATTGCCTCAACCTGGACCTCCCCGTCTTTTCAGGGTATATTTCTGCCGGAGGAGAGAAACATCTCTCCTGAAGGATTTACGGCCAGATGGACAGTAACCCACTTCAACAGAAGCTTTCCGCAATCATGGAAAGGGAAAAGCCATCTCCCTGAAAAAGAGTCATTCGGAGTTAATCTGATGATGGAAGTCGACCATTATAAAAAGGCGGAGAGAAGTGCTAAATATGGTCTTCTGTTTATACTGATAACTTTCTTTGTTCTCATTATAATCGAGATACGGTCAGCCCAGAGAATTCATGTCTTTTATTACGTGCTGGTGGCTTTTGCATTAATACTGTTTTTCTCGCTTATGAGCGCACTAAGTGAGCACACCGGTTTCAATGCAGCCTATCTTATTGCATCAGTCGCCACAATAGGATTGCTTGGTGCATTCTTCAGGTCTCTCCTGAAAAAGACCTCTCTCGTTCTGACTGTAAGCAGTCTCCTCTCGGGCCTCTATCTTTTCATCTTTATTCTGCTGGCTCTGAAAGACTATGCATTCCTGGCCGGGAATATCGGATTATTTGTTCTCTTGGCCGGAATGATGATGCTGTCATCAAAATACCAGATCTTTTCAAACCGAAAACCTGGTAACTAAAAACGCCCCCGCATCACAATGCGCTCTCCGCCCCGTGCTCCCCGCTCTCTGCTCCTGACCTTCGGTACGGGACTCGGCTTCGCTCCGCCCCTATGCCGCTAAGCCGCTATGCCACTGTGACGCTACGTCATTACTTCATTTTACGCCTTTTACGCCCATTGTGCCCGTTACCCCGGCACCCTGCGGCACCTGACACCCGGCACCTGGTACCTGGTACCCGTAACCATAAATCACAAATCGTTAATCGTAAATCGTTAATCTTTCTATCTTTGCTCCCTGATTCTATTCAGGAAAGTTATGACAAAGGGAACAAGGGCTATTGTGCTGATTGCTGCCATACTGATCTCCGATCAGATACTTAAAATCTGGGTTAAAACTACTATGGTACTTGGCCAGGATATACCGCTTATCGGAAAAAGGATCACCCTCCATTTTATTGAAAACAACGGAATGGCCTTTGGCATGGAGATGGGAGGAGATGTGGGTAAGATTATTCTCACTGTTTTCAGGATAGTTGCTGCAATTGCTATTGTATGGTATCTGACAACGCTGATTAAAAAGGATGTTCCAACAGGTTTTGTACTGGCTGTCGCCGCAATTTTTGCAGGAGCAGTGGGCAATATAATCGACAGCCTCTTCTACGGTATGATTTTCTCAGAGAGTTTTTACCAGCCTGCTGTTATGTTCCCTGAAGGAGGTGGATATTCATCCTTTCTAAAGGGTCGCGTTGTTGACATGTTCTATTTTCCTGTAATAAACACCACCTGGCCTCAATGGTCACCGATCAAACCGGGAGAGTCTTTCATCTTCTTCAGACCTGTCTTTAATATTGCTGATGCATCAATTACTACAGGAGTGATAGCAATTATAACATTTCAGAAAAGATGGTTCCCTCATGAAGAGGAAACCCCGAAGGAGTAAGTGTCAGCTCCCGCAGCTGTTTAGGCAGGTAATAATCTCCCTTAATCTCTCATGCCTGAGATAGTAATAGGTATTCTTCCCCTCCCTCCTGGAAAGCAGAACACCTTTATCCTTGAGAATGCCCAGATGATGTGATGCAGCAGATTGCTCAATGCCAAGATGCTTGTATATATCAGTAACAGAAAGTTTCTGTCCTTCCTCAAGAAAACTGATTATCGCTATTCTCACAGGGTGAGCGATGGCTTTCAGCATTGAAGCAGCACGCTCAAGATTCTCTTCATTCAGCAATTCTGACACCATAATAGTTATGTGTAATATGACTTGTTATAAAAACAAATGTAAATATATAAATAAAGTATATATGTTCATGCAATAAATACATATGATGCTGAACAGCATGCCCCGGTAATTGTTTATCAGACATAATAGAGAAGTGGCTTAATAGTCAAACAGGAAAACTAAATTACTATATTTGAGACGACAAAACAGCTTACATGTCGGTAATTAGCAACATCAGGCGCCCGGTAGAAAAGGAAATGGCTGAATTTGAAAAGTACTTCAGCAATACCATGCGCAGCAATATTCCTCTTCTGAGAATTGTCCTCAATTACATTCTCCGCAGAAAAGGGAAACAGATGCGACCCATGCTTGTACTTCTTTCGTCGAAGCTGTACGGAAATATCGAAGAGCCTTCGTTTGTTGCGGCCACGCTTATCGAGCTGTTGCATACAACCTCTCTTGTGCACGATGACGTAGTTGATGATGCTCATGAAAGAAGAGGGGCAATCTCCATTAATGCTCTTTGGAACAGCAAGATAGCCGTGCTTGTAGGTGATTATATGCTGGCACGCGGACTGCTTGTAAGTGTTGACAAGGGAAGGTACGATATGCTGGAAATAGTGTCGGAGGCCGTCAAGGCTATGACGGAAGGAGAGCTTTTGCAACTGCAGAAATCGAGAAAGCTTAATATTACAGAGGAGGATTATTTTTCAATAATACGTATGAAAACTGCTGCACTTATAGCCGCATGCACTGAATGTGGGGCAAAAGCAGTTACCAGCGATCCCGATATCCTCCAGAACATGAAACTTTTCGGCGAGACGATAGGCATGGCATTCCAGATCCGGGACGATGTACTCGATTATGAAGCCAACGGACTCACTGGCAAGCCTGCCGGAAACGACATCAAAGAGAAAAAAATAACTCTCCCCCTTATACATGTCCTCGACAAATGTGACAGAAGCACCCGCAATGAAATACTGAAAATCATACGTACAAACAAAAAGTCATCAGCAGAAGTCAGAAGGGTTGTTGACCTCGTCTACCAGTACGGGGGTATCGATTATGCTGTGGAAATGATGCACCTTTACCGTGACAAGGCCCTGGCTATTCTCGACACCTGTCCACCCGGAGATGCTAATGACTCTCTCAGACAGTTTGTTATGTACACAACCTCTAGAAAAAAATAGACCGCCATGACAACAATGAAACAAATTGAGGAGTTCCTTGCCAGTGGTCCCGTAGCAATTGCCGGGGTATCGCGCAACCCAAAAAAATTCGGCTACATTGCCTTTAAAGAATTGAGAGAAAAAGGGCTTGAAGTTATTCCCGTAAATCCAAATACAGATGAAATTGGCGGAACCAGGGCCTACCGGTCCGTCGCCGATCTGCCCGCAAATGTAAATTCACTGCTTGTACTTACTGCAAAACCTGATACGGCACCGGTAGTGCGTTTGGCCAGGGAAAAGGGAATAAAAAACATATGGATTCAGCAGATGTCAGACACCCCAGAAGCTATCATGGAACTCGCTGGCACAGATATTAACGTGATATATAAACAATGCATCCTGTGATGCATCACAAACCGACAGGAATTCATAAGTTTCATCGTGCGGTGAAGAATTTTTTCGGCCGGCTTCCGAAGTAAAAGGGTAGGGAAACGCTCTGAAATGCAGATAAAAAATATCGTATTTGATGTGGGAAACGTGCTGATCAGCTTTCAGCCTGGCATATTTCATATTAAACAGGGCGTCAGCAGGGAAAGAACTTCTGTATACCTTAATGACATTTACCACAGCCGCGAATGGCAACTGATAGACAGAGGAGTGTTAACCGTACCCGGGGCTGTCAGATCAATAGCTGAAAGATCTTCCCTCTCATCGCAGGAAATAGCCGGCATTTTCAATTTGCTTGAGGAGATGCTGTTTCCCCTTGAAGAAAACGGAAAGTTGCTTAAACCGCTTAAAAAGGCCGGATTCAGGCTATATTATCTCAGCAATTTTTCCGAAGCGATGTTTGCCAGGGTTTCAGGTAAGAACGATTTCTTTACATACTTTGACGGTGGTATAATTTCCGCTTCAGTTAAAATGCTCAAACCCGAACCTGAAATCTACCATGAACTGGTAAAAAAATATAATCTTATTCCCTCTGAAACACTTTTCATTGACGACCTCCTCCCCAATATTGAAGCGGCTGCCAAAGAAGGATTCCTAACCATCTTTCTTCCTGATCATGCAATGCTTAGGGAAGAATTGCTCAGTATCCTTCCGGGCGTAAAACTGTGAGATTTACGACTTCAGATTAACGATTCGCGATTTGCCATTTACCTGCTGCTTCGCCTCCGGTGAGCTCACACCGACACAGCCGGGTCTCAGTTTAAACCTGCCTGAAACATTAATAAGCTATAACCCCTGCCTCTTTTAGTACGGCAAATGCATTCAGGAATTCTCTCACATCTGCATGTTCCGGATACTGGGCATTATACAGTTTTACAATATCCAGACCGGTACGATTTCCGTCACACAACAATATGACCTCATGAATACTTCTGATTGAGGGATATGAGTGTTTCTTCAGGAACTCCTGCGGCACCTCCTGCATCATGGTGCGGTATCCATAATAACCACCATCGATTGCCTTGCCTGTAACCGAAGGCTTAATGGCTGAGGCTCTTTTTTCATCTTCAGAGAGGGTCAGAGCTACCGGCCTGATGTCAAGCTGTCTGCACCTTACGGCCATCTGCTGCTCAAGAACGCTGAGTCCGGCATCGCGCTGCGATAATACAGAGGCGGCCATGGCCGTTAGTGCTCTGGCAAAACCCCGGTCGTTCAGACAAAGTTCTGCCACCGACATGACTGTTTCATACTCGTTCATCGAAACCGCCTGATAATCAAACACTGAGCGGCGATAGACCGTTGCAAGGTCCTTAGCAGAAGCAGAGGCTATACGGTCCGTTCCGATTGTAAGCTGATGGCCCATTCTGTGGGCCGCATTACCCAGAACTTCACCGGCAATTTTCATAGCTCCCTGTTCACCGGCAGAGGCAATACTATATGCGCTGGCTACTGTAAGGAATACAGACCGCTTGAGCTGTGTAGGGTCACACACACCTGGCCTGTCATTCGAGGTGTGGTAATAATGGTCAGGCCAGTTGTTAAGCAATATCCCCGGCACTTTAATGGTAAAGTTGTTGAATACAGCATGGTCTGAGGCGCCAAGATAGGCTTCAACATTCCAGTAGAACGGATCGTCAGTGCCTGTTGGTGCAATCATTGGCTTCAGAAAACCAAACCGGCCGACAGGCGTGCATCTGATCTTGTTGGTCTCACTTATATAGCGCATATACATCTGAAGTACGTCATTAATGTAGTGAGGCATACCGAAAGTCGTGCGGTGCATATTGAGAAACGACTGGTTTTCAGCCATTCTGATTCCCACCATATCAAGATTTATATTTGCTAACGTACGGCTCATAATATCACGATTTGCCCCCACCCATGGTATGGTACCTGAGAATTCCGGTATCCATATAAACCTGATTGAGCGTCTGGGACGAGGAAGCCTGCCATCGTTGTACATTGTGTGAAGTACCCTGGCAGCATCGAGAATTGCCACAGAGCCCGATCCGTTGTCATTGGCTCCCATCTTAACGTATCCCTCAAATATGTGTGCACAGACAATAATCTCTTCTCCTCCCTTTTCTGTTCCTTCAATCAGACATGTCGGCACCTGTATGTCAAGTTCGAGGTTTGTCGTTTTTACCTTCGCATGAACCCTTATATTCTCACCTCTGGCCAGCCTGTCTCGCAGAAGGTGTCCGTCTCTTGGCGGTATTCTGAAGGCAAAGCCCTTACCTTCTGTATTTCGTATGCCGCCTGTGGGTATCTGAAGCGGGTCTATCAGGGGACGGTCAGATTCGAAAGAAACAACACCATGCGCTCCTGCTGCCATCGCAGCAGGAAATACCCGTGAAAGAGGGCCGGAAGTGAGAACGATTGCATCAGTTACATCTACCGATGTAAACCAGTTTGAAGATCCCTCTCCAACCCATATAAGCTGTGCCGTTACATCTGCATCGGCGCTGCCGGAAGCAAGCATAAGAGGCAAACCATCGTAATCAGCTATCTTTGACCTGCCCGGTCCGACCTCCCATAATGTGCCTTCAAGTCCTTTCCATGTAGTCGTTTTTCCAAACCGCTCAATGGTAGCGTTGTCGATACCATAGCTTTTCAGCTTGTCAACTATATAGACAGATTCAAAGAGGGTACCCTGGTATTCACTCAATGGTCTGGGTCTGTTATACCCGGTTAGCTCCACAAGGTCATTGTAAGCTCTTTCACCTGAAGCTTCTCCGGCTATCATTTCAAGAAGTGCCGGAGACAGAGACCCATACTGGTATGAATAATTCCATTGGGCTGTGATTGAAACGGCTGCAAAAAATGCAGCCAGAGACGTAAGGATACGTGCAGTTTTCATAGTATTCTGATATTACCTGACATGTTATTTTGCAGGTTAAGATATTGAAATTTTCAGTAGCAGGTATCAGGTGTTGTTATAGAACATACGGAACCTTTACAGAGCCATTTCATTGAACATTCCTCTCTTTTGCGTGTTATAGCTATGATAATTACCTTATTGCATATGAGTAAATTTATTTTTGTGCTTACGACAGCACTGATAATATCAGCCTCTGCATTAAAAGGTCAGAATGTTCCCGTAATGAATTTCAACCAGATGGAGCCTTTGCTCAGAGTTAAGAATGACACGGTATATATGATTAACTTCTGGGCAACCTGGTGTACCCCTTGTGTCGAGGAAATGCCCGACATACTGAAGTTTTCGGAAGAAATGAAAAATCGCAAATTCAGGCTCATCCTGGTAAGTATGGACAATCCCGACCACCTTGAATCAAGGGTAAAGCCTTTTATCAGACGCTTTGAGATTAAAGACAGGGTAATATTGCTTGACGATCCTGATGCAAACAGCTGGATAGAAAAGGTACATCCCGACTGGATG
This sequence comes from uncultured Rikenellaceae bacterium, assembly GCA_964568875.1. Lineage (GTDB taxonomy): Bacteria > Bacteroidota > Bacteroidia > Bacteroidales > VadinHA17 > SLNP01. The sequence continues at coordinate 108,438 of CAZMSH010000006.1, forward strand.
GGCTCAATACCGGCAACCCTGTTCTTTTCCGGTGATTTCAGAACCCTTCATGTCGACAAAATTGATTATGAGGGGCTTAAAAAGATTGTAGAACCCAGGTTAAAACGTTAACCGTGATAGTTACAGCAGGCAAAACCAGCCTGCCGGTTGCCATATCACAAATATAAGATATGGTTTCAACAGAGATAAAATCAAACAAACCGTAATTAAAATTGAAAATTATGAAAAAGACATTTTTAGCAGCAATTCTTGTGGTTACCGCGACAATTGTTTCGGCACAGGGATACAAGCCGGGTGATATTGTAAAAGACTTCAGTCTTAAGAACGTCGACGGCAATATGGTTTCCATGGCAGATTTTCCTGAGGCAAAAGGATTTATTATTTCATTTACTTGCAACCACTGTCCGTATGCAGTTGCATATGAAGACCGGATAATCGCCCTCGACAGGAAATATAAACCGCTGGGCTATCCTGTAATAGCTATAAATCCAAATGATCCTGCCGCTGAGCCGCGTGACAGTTTCGACAAGATGATTGAGCGATCGAAGGAAAAAGGCTTTACCTTTCCCTACCTGCTTGATGAAGGACAGAAGGTGTATCCGGTATGGGGCGCCACCCACACACCACATATGTATGTGGTAAAAAGGGACGGAGGAAATCTCAGGGTTATGTACGTCGGAACCATAGACAATAACTGGAGGGATGCATCAGCTGCCACGGTTAACTATATAGACAACGCCATTACATCAATCCTCGAGGGAAAAGAGATTGAGCAGCCAACAACAAGAGCCATAGGGTGTACAATAAAAGTCGCTAAATAGAGAATCTTTCAGGCGCCTTACAGATATAGACAAGGTACAGGATTTCAATTCAGCAACATACTTTACCATAAAAGCTGGCTGTGTTAGAATGTCATTTAAACATTCTAACACAGCCAGTTATATTTCTGATACTGTTGTAACGGCTACTATGCCATATTTCATTCACATGGTTCGTTTCACGTGAAACATCACTGCCGGGAAAAATGTTTCATGATAGCCTCAGCCCTTGTTTTACCGGCTATTTCTTCTATCGCTTCCCTGGGGGCATCTATTATTGCCTGAACCGATCCGAATTTTCTGAGAAGCATGGTAGCTGTTTTTTCTCCAATACCAGGGATGCTTTCCAATTCTGAACGAATCATTTCTTTTGAGCGTTTAAGCCTGTGAAAAGAGATTCCAAACCGGTGGGCTTCATTTCGAATATTCTGAATTATTTTAAGAGATACCGAGTTCTTATCTATATATAGAGGAACAGGGTCCCCCGGAAAATAGATCTCCTCCAGTCGCTTGGCTATCCCGACAATCGAAACCCTGTCACGAACACCAAGCTTTATCAGGCTTTCAAGTGCAGAGGATAACTGGCCCTTTCCTCCGTCAATAACTATCAGATCGGGAAGGTTGTTGCCCTCCTCAAGTATCCGTCTGTAACGCCTCAGAACAACTTCTGCCATAGATGCATAATCATCTGAACCAGAGACACTTTTTATGTTGAAGTGACGATATTCTGAACGAGAGGGCTTCCCGTTCCTGAAGACAACACACGAAGCTACTGCGCTGGTACCCTGAATGTTAGAATTGTCAAAACATTCTATATGCCTGGGCAGGCGTGACATACGAAGGTCGCTTCTGAGCTGTTCAAGGCTTTTACCTGTTCTTTCAACAGCAGTTTTACTTTCGGCTTTTTTCTTCTGTTCAAGCCTGAACAACAGTGCGTTACGTGCCGCCATCTCAAGCAGTTTCTTTTTATCTCCCCTGACAGGAACATGGAATCTGACAGATTCGGTAGTAAAGTCAGGCATAAATGGCACTATAGCAACCGCAGATAACTTTCCGAAACGATTTATAATCTCTCCTACAGCCAGAGATAGTACCCTCTCTCTCTCTTCATCCAGGCGCCTTTTCAGTCCAACAGTAAATGTCTGTACAACTGCGCCTTCTATTATCCTCATAAAGTTAACGGCAGCATAGTCGCCCTCCATGCTAAACCCAAACACATCTGCATTTCCGGTCGAAGGATTTACCACAAGGGAGCGGGCTTGATAACGTGATAGTATTTCAAGCTTTTCCTTTATTTTCTGTGCTTCTTCAAACTTAAGTTCTGAAGAATACTTAAGCATCATCTCTCTGAGGTGGTTTGTAACTGTGCGTATATTACCCCTCAGTATCTCCCTTATGTGGGCAATACTGCTGTCATAATCCTCCTGACTCTGCAAGCCTTCGCACGGGCCCTTGCAGTTACCTATCTGATATTCGAGGCAGACTCTGAACTTTCCTTTTGAAATATTATCAGGTGTAAGGTTAAGTTTACAGTTTCTGAGGCTATATAGCTGTCTTACAAGCGACAAGAGGGTTTTCACCATCACTACCGATGTATACGGACCATAATACTGAGACCCGTCGTTCACTACTGTTCTGGTAATGAACACACGCGGGAAAGGTTCATTCTTAATGCAAATCCATGGGAAGGTCTTGTCATCTTTCAGCAGTATATTATACCTTGGCTGATGCTTTTTTATCAGATTATTCTCAAGCAGCAGGGCCTCTGATTCTGTGTTCACGGCAGAATATCCCAAATTGGCCGATCGTTTTAAAAGAAGGGCCGTTTTACCTGACCGGCCTGAGGTAAAGTAAGACAAGACTCTTTTCCTCAGGCTCCTGGCTTTACCTATGTAAAGTATGTTGCCATTGCTGTCAGAAAAGAGATAAACACCCGGACTGTCAGGCATCTCCGAAGCTTTCTCCCTCAGACTATCACGATCATTCATAATTGGGTTAAGGTATCATACCAGAACCGGTACCGGTTCAAATCGATTTACATCAAACAGGCCCCTGTCTCCTATTTTAAGCTCAGGTATCACCAACAGGGACATGAACGACAGGGTCATAAACGGAGCCTTAAGGGCTGACCCGTTTTTACGTACTATATCAGTGAGCTTTCTATAGCCTGCTGCTGCTTCTGCCACTGTTCCGCCTGACATAATTCCGCCAATATCCAGCTGAAGGGAAACCTCCTCCTCCGGTCCGCACCACGAAAGCCCACCTTTCATCTCAATTACCCTGTTAACAGCCCTGACAATAGAGTCATCATCTGTTCCAACTGCCACAATATTATGACTGTCATGCGCGACTGAAGACGCCATTGCTCCCTTACTCAGGCCAAACCCTTTAATAAACGCACACGCAGGGGCTCTGTCATTATATCTCTCTTTAACGACAATTTTAAGAATGTCGTTTGCAGTATCAAAAACATCAAAAGATGGCATGGCAGCTGTTGTCTGAAGTGACCCTGTATAAAGGAGGCCGTCAAATGCCTCAATAACCCTTATCAGACAATCATTTACATCTGTCTTTATATCATTACGGGTAATAGAACTGCAATTGAACCGGTTTACCGGCTTCACGCCGGAACTGTTTATCGTCACCTTCTCTCCGTCAAACACCTTGCTTCCCCCGATCCACGTTTCCAGTATTTCAAAAGAATCCGGATGATCAATAATGATGAAATCAGCATTGTCACCCACCCTGAGCATTCCGGCCGGAAGATTATAGTGCCGGATCGGATTGATTGAGGCTGCCGCCAGTACATCAAACAGATTATGCCCCAGACCAAGAAGTCTTTTAACCAGAAGGTTTATATGTCCGTTTAAAAGATCATCAGGATGAATATCGTCTGAGCAAAGCATAACCCTTTGTGGCATTCTGCTGACCAGAGAATGTAGCGCTTCAAGATTCTTTGCTGCACTACCTTCCCTGATCAGAACCTTCATTCCTGCTTCAATCTTTTCAATTGCCTCCCTCTCTGTTTCGCACTCATGATCTGTCGTAATTCCCGAATTCACATATTTGCGGAGATCCGTTCCCGTCAATCCGGGAGCATGCCCGTCAACCGGCTTACCCATTCTCTTTGCAGCATCAATCTTCTTCAATATTTCATCATCCCCGCTCAGGAGTCCGGGAAAATTCATCATTTCAGACAGAAAACCTATTTGCGGAAGTGCAAGAAGTTCGGCCGTCTGCTTTGAATCTATCAAAGCCCCTGATGATTCAAAAGGTGTTGCAGGGACACACGAAGGGGCACCAAACATAAACCTGAACGGAACAGTTTTTGCATCCTCAATCATGAATCTAATTCCCTCTGTTCCCAGCACGTTTGCAATTTCATGAGGGTCTGCCACGGCAGCCACAGTACCGTGCCTGACTGCCTCGCAGACAAAAGATGACGGTGTAACCATAGAGCTCTCAACATGCATATGAGCATCGACCAAACCCGGCAATATATAACGTGCCGGAACTTCATCCATCCTCTTTATGGCCTTAACAATACCGGCGGAAATCTCCATCTCAACGCCATAGATATACCGCGAATGCAGATCAATCAGATTTCCTGAAATTTTCATAATATATTTTTCACTGTTCCACGTGGAACAATATTGCTATCTTCCCAGATATAATAATAAAATTGAAATATCGGAAGGACTTACACCACTTATCCTGCTCGCCTGGCCAATCGTTCCGGGTCTGAATTTCTCAAGCTTCTGTCGCGCTTCTGTGCTGATAGATGTTAATGTTCTATATTCAATATCTGCCGGTAATTTCAGCCCTTCCAGTCTCTTTATCTTCTCGGCAACCACCTTCTCTCTTTCAATATATCCAGAATATTTGACCTGAATTTCTGTTGTTTCTGCAATCTCCTCTTCCCTTTCCCTTATAAATCCAGGTATCTTATCTACCTCCTCCCTGAAAATTTCGATCAGCTTTGAAAGTTTCACCTGTGGTCTGAGAGCCAGATTGATTGCCTTAACCTTCTGATTGATTTCCGCAGTGCCAGTTTGAATCAGGTACTTATTCACCTCCTCCGGAGAAACACTTCTGGTTTTCAGCCACTCCATAAGACCGCTCACTGCCTCCATCTTACCTTTGTATGTATCCATCCTTGCAGCAGATACTATTCCCAATTCGTATCCCTTCTCAGTAAGTCTTTCATCAGCATTATCCTGTCTTAACAATATCCTGTACTCAGCCCTCGAAGTAAACATCCTATAGGGTTCATCAACACCCTTGGTGACTAGGTCGTCTATCAGTACACCAATATAAGATTCATCCCTGGCCGGAAGATAGCTTCCCTTTCCTCCCAGTTTCAATACTGCATTAATTCCGGCTATCATACCCTGGGCTGCAGCTTCTTCATATCCCGTAGTGCCATTAATCTGTCCGGCGAAGTAGAGATTTTCGATTTTCCTTGTTTCAAGTGTATGATACAACTGTGTCGGTTGGAAGAAATCATACTCGATGGCATAACCCGGCCTGTAAATTATTACATTCTCAAGACCGGGAACTTTTCTCAGTGCATTTAACTGTATGTCTGCAGGGAGACTGCTGGAAAATCCGTTTACATAATACTCGTTTGTATTCCATCCCTCAGGTTCAATAAATAACTGATGTGCTTCCCTGCCTCCGAAGGTCACTATCTTATCTTCTATACTCGGACAGTATCTCGGTCCTATACCTTTTATTCTTCCCTTGAAGAGAGGACTAAACTCAAGTCCCTTCTCCAGTTCCCGGTGAACGTCAGGATTTGTATGGGTAACCCAACAACTTAATTCATTCCTGATCTTCATACCGCTATGCAGGAATGAGAATGTTCTTCCTTCACCGTCGCCCTTCTGCTCTATCATCCCGGAGAAATCAATGCTTCTGCCGTCAAGCCTTGCACTGGTACCCGTCTTCATGCGGCTCACTTCGAAACCCAATGATTCGAGTTGCTGACTAAGGCCCCTTGAGGAGTTATCACCAGACCTCCCTCCTTCGCTCTTTCTGAATCCGACATGCATAAGTCCGTTCAGAAATGTTCCGTTCGTCAATATAACAGCGCCTGCCCTGAACTTATTACCAAAAGATGTGGTTACACCACACACTTTGTTGTTGTTAACCAGCAGACTTTCAGCGTGTTCCTGCCAAATGTGCAGATTATCAGTATTTTCAAGGACTTTTCTCCATTCAATTGAAAACAGCTGTCTGTCGCATTGAGCCCTTGGGCTCCACATAGCAGGACCCTTAGACCTGTTGAGTATTCTGAACTGTACCATGCTATTATCCGTGACAATTCCTGATACTCCTCCCAGGGCATCTATTTCTCTTACAATCTGTCCCTTTGCAATACCACCCATTGCGGGATTGCATGACATCTGTGCCAGTTTGGTCATGTCCATGGTAATCAAGACCGTCCGGGCACCCATTGCAGCTGCAGCATATGCTGCTTCACAGCCAGCGTGTCCTCCTCCTACTACAATTATATCATATGTAAGGTCCATCTTGCCACTTGTTGATCCAATAGTCTTCTCTCTCCCTCATTTTCGTTTTCTCGTCGCCAGTTGAGTCCTTATATCCAATAAGATGCAGTATGCCATGAGCCATTACTCTTTTCAGTTCGTCAGTAAAAGAAACCCCGTAATTTTCAGCATTCTCTTTTACTCTGTCTATACTTACATAAATCTCTCCCGCCAGTATGCTGCCTGTACTGTAATCGAAAGTTATCACGTCTGTATAATAGTTATGCTTTAAGAACTCATTATTAATGTCCTTAATACTTTCATCATCAGTAAAAACAAAATCCACGCGACTAAGTTCTCTGTTCTCGCCGGAAATAACAGATAAAAGCCATAGCTTATAACGCATGGCATTTCTGATCCGGAATCCTGATATTCTATAATTAAATGTGATTTTCAATTCCTGATCAAGTTGAAGGTCATCTTTACGCAGTTGCCCTTATCATTAAACTCTATTCCGTCAGACAACTTACGCATTAAAAAGACTCCACGACCACTGATTTTTTCAATATTTTCGGGTTTGGTGGGATCAGGTATTATTTCCGGCCTGAAGCCATTACCCTGATCTCTGACAACGACAACAAGGCTGTTTCCGGCCTTCTCAAATATTACTTCCACCTTCTTTGCTTCATCTCTCTTATTTCCATGGTTTATTGCATTATTGACCGCTTCCATAACGGCAACAAGTACTTCTCCGTATGTCTCCTTTCCAATTGAAAACAGTGGAGAAACAGATTCAATAAACTCTTCAATCTTACGAAGGTTACCAATATTTGATCCTATCGTAATCTCTCTTTTCATAAAAACAAGTATCCCTATTTATACCGATAATCCGACAATTTGTTACATCCCGCTTCAATTTTTTCCTGCCAGCCAGCTTTCGGGATTCTGACGCTTCGTCTCTTCATAGACAAAAAAGTTCAATATCCCCTGGTTTGAGCCATCTGGTTCAAGGAACAAATCAGCGATCACATGTTTTGTCTCTATCATATCACCCGGTTTGACCTTAACATTTATAAGATTCTGATAGACCGTGAGAAATTTACCATGCCTTATAATAACAGCCATATTTCCTCCGCTGATACCAATAACGCTTTTAACCTCTCCCCGGAATACAGCCCTCACCTGTGTTGCACCGCTGCATGTAATTTCTATTCCCGGATTATCAAGCTTAACATATTTCATAACCGGATGCGGCTGTTCTCCATATTTTGATGTTATTATCCCTCTCTCAACAGGCCAGGGCAGCCTGCCCTTATTGCTTACAAAATCGTTCCCCACAAGTATTTGCTCTGGCGTTAATTCAGCTGTTTCAGCCTTCTTTCTCTCTTCTTCGATCATCCTGTTTATCTCGGTCTGAATCTGGCTGGCAATTCTTTTCTTAGTCTCAAGATCCTGCCGCAGCTTTCTTTCTTGACCTGACAGCTGATTAATAAGTCTCTGCTGCTTCTGGTAGTCTGTTTGCAACTGCTGCTTCTGATTCTCTTCCCGGCTTCTAAGTTCATCTAATCTAAGTCGGTCGTTTTCAAGTCTCTCTCTCGTATCCTTTACCTGGATAACCAGATCATTTATTATTTCCGACTGCCTTCTGCGATATTTAGCAGCCTGTTGTATATACTTCATTCGCTTGTAGCCCTGATTGAAATCTCTGGCTGAGAGCACAAAAATGGCAGGATGATACGACTTAATAACGCTCCAGGCAGATCTGATATTTGCTGCATAGTCGTTTCTCAGACTAACAAGATCGTTTTCCATCATAGTGGCCGAGAGTCTGTTCAATTCTATCCTTATATTTAACAGATCTATCTCGCTTCTGAGCCCTGAAATGACATTCTCCCTAAGGCCAATACGGCTTCCGATTATTTTTAGCTCACTGGTACCTTCAGCACGCTTTCTAGAAGTAGCAATCAACATGTTGTTTACATATTCAATCTCTTCAAGCGTTTTCTTTCGTCTCTCTTCAAGTTCCGCCCTGCTCTGTGCCCTTAAAGGAGCCACTATCAGAATTAACAATATAATCGTAAAGATTCTCATTTCATCTTTCTATTCGATAACCAGCCGGTATTTCAAAATCAATCTTACCCTTCCAGTTCAGTTCAGTATCTTCATATGTCAGTTTCATATTTAAAATACCGCTCTCCTCTGCAATTTCAACACTTGAAGGATAGTACAAACCCTCAGTACCGGTAATAAAACCAGATGCCTGAATAACTATCTTCCGTCCAAAAGTCATATCAGTTATCTGAAATCTATGAACCTTTGCAACATCGCAATCTGTATTTAATAAAATATCAGCCCATTCTGCATTAAGAGGCAGGTACTGACTACAGTCTATAGCTCTTCGCTTTATCATGGATCCCTCAGGCACATCTCCCATCAACAAAGGCAGCATTTCATAAGTGAGACCGAAATCTCTTTTCAGTTGATCCCATTCCATTAAAGTAGCAGTTCTGCCTACTCTGTCCAATATAGTAACCGCATTCTTGTCAGCATATATTCTTGCAATTTCTATTCCTGCAAATGTTCTTATGCTGGCAAGCCACTTACCATCATCTGATACACGGAGATTCATTGTAAATCTCTCCCTGTTGCCTCCTGTAATCAGTTCAACTCTGCCTTTCCTTATATAGAGCCCCGATTTTACTATATTATTAGCAAGTATATCATTATACATCATGTGTTTACGTGGCAGAGAGTCGTTTTCATCAGTTGCTGCTCCCCTCCTCAGAACACTACAGCCTGAGGTCGCAATCAATACAACACATGATATTAATAAAGCTATTTTACCAACCTTTTGCATTCTTCAATATTAACTCTCAGTTCCTCTTCCGGGCCTCCCATTTTAATTGCCCTCTCCCATGCCTCTATTGCCTCTCTGTATTTCTTTCTTGCCTTTAGTATATATCCATAATGTTTAAAATATTCAGCATCGTCATTATCATCTGACTCTGCTATTCGCTTGATAACCCTCTCTGCCCTGACGTATTTACCCTGCTTATATAATACCCATGCATAAGTATCATTAAAGACGTTATAATCATCTTCCACATTCACGACCTTTTCTATCATCTTACGTGCCTCTCTTAACCTTATACCCTTTTCGGCAAGAAAATAAGCATAGTTATTTAGTATGATCAGATCATCCGGCTCTATTTTCAGCGCTTCATCAAACTTTGCAAATGCTTCTGCACTCTTCCCCATTCTGTAAAGAGCATCCGCCTCCATTGAAAGTATCTGCATCGCAAGCTCCTGATTGTTGTTTAAAAGTCTTCTTGCCCTGTTCAGTTGCTCAAGTGCTTCATCAAAAAAACCAATTTGTGTAGCAGACAATGCATTCATCAATTTAGGCAGTATCGCGGTATTAAAATTGCGTACAGCCTGTGAAGAAAGCGAATACAGCTTTTCATAATCGCTTTTATCTGCAAGCAGAAGTAAAAGCTTCTCCCAGGCGTAATAGCCTTCAGGCCATTTCTTTACATAAATCTCCAGTAATTCTATTGCCTCGTCTGTGCGTCCGGATACCTGATACAATTCAGGACGCAATAAAAACACCAACGGATTTTCTTCATGTGAAGCCTCAAGCACCCGCAGTGATATTTCAAATTCATTGGAAAACTCCTTTGTTATAGCAGGATCTTCAAGCTGCGATGCAAAGAAATTTACCTTATCCTCTGCAGATATACTCTCCTTAAGCGCAACGGTATTTAACAGACTGAAAATATCAGCATAATTACTTTCCTGCCTGAAAAATTCAGCCAATGAAAAAAGAACTTCAATATTATCAGGCTCAGCATTAACAAGCTCTTCATATACACCGGCCGCCTTTTCATTTTCTCCTGTATCACGATACAATTCAGCAAGAATCCCAAGAAAGGAATACTCTTCGGGATGGGTATCAATCAGAACATTCAGCTTACTCTCAGCTTCCTGGTATTTCTTCATTTTAATAAGACTTCTGACAAGAGGTATTGCCGAGGCCCCTCCAACACTGTATTTATCATCAAAATACCTGAAAATGTTCGCTGCTTCATTGTATTTACCTGCTTCATAATAGAGGTTTCCCAGAGTATATTTCACCTCTTCCTCCTGCGGGAAAGTCTTATTGGCTTTTTCATAGTAAATTATTGCACTGTCAGTCATTCCCTTTTTGTAGTAAGCATTCGCCACAAGCATAAAATGCCATATATTCTCGTTTCTTTCCAGTGCAGCACTCCCATATCTGACTGCCTCATCCATGTTACCCGTAAAGTATGAAATCTGACCAATCTGGTACCATGCCCCATCGCGCTCAGGCGCTATGTTTATGCATTCTTCAAACATTGACAAGGCATTTGCCGAAGATCCAATGAGTTTATGCCTTAAACCCTCAACGTAGTAGTACTCATATTTCTCGTTTCTCTCCTGCTTCCTCAATGCAGCAGATGTTGAAGGTGCTGTTCCCCTGTTGCAGGAAACAGGCAGCAACAATAATAACGTCAGTATAAAATATATCCCTTGTTTCATGAATTCCTCCCAATCTGACCGAAGTCGCTCCTGACCCGCTCTGTGTTTACCCCGTTCATGTGATTGTGCGATCTGCCTGCATCATGTTTTTTCACAACTTTCTTAATCTCTGGTTCTTCTTGTAGCAGCACCATGGCTTCCTCTAAATTTTCGCTCCGGAGGTTCACGGAAGCTGCTCCGATATTGTACTTATGAAGCCGGTAATTCCTGCTATTGATATATTTATGTTGATTCATAACTAGCCTATCTGAATTTCATATCTTGTTCCAATCATGCCGGGCACCTCCAATAATCCTATATGTTCCTTTTCAGGTACAAAGAAAGGGTTTTATCTCGTCTCTCTGCCAGAAGAATAAACGCGCTGATCAGTAAAAGATTAACCCCCAGTTCTAAAACTGTGCTTTTCCATTCTATTAATAACGAGAACACGACAATTGCTATTGCTATTACCGTATAAAACAAGATCTTCCCGACCTCGTAGTTTATCCTGTAAAATTTCCTTCCGGCTGACCATGAAAGAGTTACCATCGCCATATAGCATGCGACATGTGCCCAGGCTGACGCCATATATCCGTAAACAGGAATAAGAAAAACATTTATCAGTATTGTTATAACAGCCCCTGAGAATGTAAAATAAGCTCCATAGCGGGTCATGTCATTTATCTTATACCAGACACTCAGGTTGAGATATATCCCGTAAAGCAGATATGCAAAACTAACTATCGGAACCACTATTATTGATTCTCGAAATATTGGTCCGACAAAATATTGAACTACAGGGATGAAAAGATTCAATGCCAGAAACAGTACCAGGGCTGATATTACAAAATGCTTCATTACGAAAGCATATGTCTCTTTAGCATCGCTTTTGCCTGCCTTCTCGAAAAAGAATGGCTCTGCCGCAAACCTGAACATCTGCACAAACAGGGACATGAGAACCGCAATCTTATAGCCTCCGCCATATTCACCAACTAGGTCGAGTCCGTCGCTGCCCTCAGCCAGCCTGCGCAATAATATTTTATCCACTACATCATTAATGGTTCCTGCAATACCGGCAATGAGCAGGGGCAAAGAATAGTTTATCATGCGCTTCCAGGTGCTCCAGCTGAACGAAGGCTTTACTTTCAGAATTACCGGCAGAAGCATGATCAGGGTTGCCGTGCTTCCGATCAGGTTTCCGAGGAATACGTAACCTATGAGATAGTCAGGATCATAAAAGGAAAGTACAAATTTGTTACCTCGTTCATACATTCCCGGGGCGATTTTAATAAGGAAAACAATAGTGCTTACTGTTATTACGACATTGGCTATCTTAATTGCACTAAACAACAATGGCCTTTCATCTCTTCGAAGTTTTGCAAACGGTATTGCACAGAAAGCATCAACAGCAACTATTGCAGTAAATAATCTTATATAACTTGTATTCTCACGGTAATTAAAAAATGCAGCAACATCATTTATAAAGAGGTTTGTAAACAGAATAAACAATGACGATGTAATAAACAGACTGGTAAGAGCTGTTCCATATGTTTTTTTCAGGTCGGATGCTTTCTGAGAAAATCTGAAAAAGCCTGTCTCCATACCATATGTAAGGGCGACCAGTAATAGCACCATCCATGCATACAACTCAACGATAACACCGTAATCAGCGCGTGTCTGCAATGTGTAGGTATAAAGAGGCGTAAGAACAACATAGTTCAGGAACCTGGGAACCATGGTTCCGACACCATAAATGACCGTTTGACCTGCCAGCCGTCTTACTTCCTTCATTAAAAAGATTTTTCGCAAATATATGCATCACGTTCCACTAATCAGAAACGGCAGTTGGCGAAATATGAACCTGTGCCGTGAAATATTAACATTATTATGAATAACTTTGCACCTGTTCAATTAAAACCCCGAAATAATGAAAAAGATCTTCTTGATTTTGCTGGTTATGATTGCCATTGCAGGCTGTCAGAATAAAAAGGAGACTGATGAGACTGTGTATGTCAGACTTGAAACCACACATGGTGATATTACACTGATGCTTTATGATGAGACTCCTCTGCATCGGAATAACTTTGTTGAACTTGTTAAGTCAGGTTTTTATGATGATATTCTCTTCCACCGCATAATCGATGGTTTCATGATACAGACAGGGAATCCCCAGACTCGCGGTACTTATATTGAAGGTGCAGATCTTTCAAAGTACAGATACACAATACCGGCTGAAATTGTTCCGGGGTTATTTCACAAAAAGGGTGCTGTTGCCGCTGCCCGTACCGGAGATTCATCCAATCCGCTGAGGGCGTCATCTTCAACACAATTTTACATAGTACAGGGCGTCACTCACGATTCAGCACAGATTATCAGGCAGGAAGAACGCATCAACGATAATATCAGGATGAATATGTATTACAGGTTCATGGCAGAGGAGAGGGCTCAGGCTGATTCTGCCGGACTGCAGCTGTCGACCGCAGAGCTTCAGGAAAAAGCCACCATAAGAATTGATGAATATTTTAAAAACATTGAGCCATATAATATCCCTGAAGACCAGAAGGCTGTATATGCAACTGAAGGAGGTACTCCTCATCTTGATATGAACTATACAGTATTCGGCCAGGTTCTCGAAGGTTTTGAGGTGATAGACAAAATAGCTGCCGAACCGAGAGACCGGTCAGACAGGCCTCTTTCCGATACGGTCAGAATATTAAAGGCTGAAATTGTGAAAAGATAATCTTCGATCACAACAATGAGAGAGACTATTGAAAGACTGAAGAGAGAAGTTGAGTCATTCTCATTTGATGATAGCGGATCTGCTGAAAGCTTCAGGCTCCGCTATCTCAGTCGCAAAGGATTGATACCTGAGCTTTTCGACCGGTTCAGAACCATCCCCGCAGAGCAGAAAAAAGAGACCGGAAAGGCTTTGAATGAACTTAAGAATCTCGCACAGGATCTCTATGATCTTAACAGCACTGCCGGTTCCGGAAAGACTGATCAAACCGGTTTCGACCACACCAGGCCGGTTTATCCTGTTGAGCTTGGCTCAAGACATCCCATTTCCATCGTGCGTAATGAGCTGATCTCTATTTTCTCCAGGATAGGTTTCACGGTATCCGAAGGTCCTGAAATAGAAGACGATAATCATGTTTTTTCAAAACTGAACTTCGCTCCTGATCATCCTGCACGTGATATGCAGGACACCTTTTACATTTCCCGTATTTCTGATGAAGAATCATCTGTTGATGATATTCTGCTGCGTACACATACCTCTTCAGTACAGGTTCGTGTTATGGAAAACCAGAAACCGCCCATCAGAACGATTTCTCCCGGAAGAGTATTCAGGAATGAGGCTGTGTCTGCCCGTGCCCATTGCATCTTTCATCAGGTAGAGGGCCTTTATATAGACACCCGGGTCTCCTTTGCCGATCTTCGTCAGACATTGTTTTATTTCTGTCGTGAAATGTTTGGTCCCAAAACAGAAATACGACTCCGTCCGTCATACTTTCCGTTTACAGAGCCCTCAGCCGAACTTGATGTGAGCTGCCGGCTCTGCTCAGGCAAAGGATGTAATGTGTGCAAATATACCGGATGGCTCGAGGTGCTTGGTTGTGGAATGGTTCATCCCGCCGTACTGGAGGCTTGCGAAATAGACAGTGAAAAATATACAGGCTTTGCTTTTGGTATGGGTATTGAAAGAATAGCCATGCTTAAATACAGGGTAGATGATTTAAGGCTCTACTTTGAAAATGATGTAAGATTCCTTTCTCAGTTCAGGTCTTCAATTTAGTAGTATCAATGCCTTATTGTTACTCATAAATGATCTCGCTGGTAATCTCGATGCTCTGCTTGTAGCTGTAACTTACGCCGCAGAATTTCTCATGTGACATATTGATCGCCTGTTCAACCTTCTCATGAGGAATATTTTCACCACTGAGAAAAAATTTAATATGCATAGTATCGAAATGCCGTGGATGATCCTCCGTAACATGTCCGCTTACCTCTACTCTGAGACTGGTAAACGGTACTCTCATTTTTCTCAGTATAGAGGCAACATCCATTCCGGTACATCCGCCCAATGCTACCAGCATCAAACTTTTAGGCCTTGGTCCTTCGTTGTTGCCCCCAAAATCCTTTGAAGAATCGATAGTCAGACTATGGCCGTTCACATCTACCTCAAACGACATATTACCCTTGAGTGTCAGTTTTGCAATATCATCCATATTATGTTAAATAAATGTTTTAATATGATTTTTAGCAAAAGTAAACAATTATATCAAAGGTATTTATAATCTTTGTGGGATAACTGAACTTCTGGTATTATGAAACAACACGATATTCACATTCCTTTTTGTGACAAATGTGCCGTTGAAACCAATTCGCTCTTCCGTCACCTCACCAGGGAAGAGCTTGACACTATAAATTTTGAAAAAGATTTCAGGCATTACCGGCGTGGTGATGTGCTATATCAGGAAGGCAACAGAATAAATGGTTTTTATTGTATTAACAAAGGTATTATCAAAGTCTTCAAAACCGGCTTCGACGGAAAGGAGCAGATCATCAGATTCGCAAAAAAAGGTGACATAATTGCCTACCGCTCCGTTATCAGCAACGAACCGGCCTGTACCACTGCTGAAGTAATTGAAGACAGTTACGTTTGTTTCATTCCTTCTGATGTCTTGTTCACCTTTGTAAAGTCAAATCCTTCCTTCTCCTTCGAACTAATGAAGTTAACCTGTCATGAGCTCGAAGAAGCCAACTCATACATAACAGACATTGCCCAGAAAACTGTCAGGGAGCGTCTTGCCGAGGTTTTGCTTCATCTTGTAGAAGAATTCGGACTGGACGAGAGTAAATATCTTAGAATTTCTCTAACCAGAGAAGAGCTGGCAAATATAGTTGGAACCGCTACTGAATCTGTAATCAGATTATTGTCGGAATTCAAGAGTGACAAGCTTATTGAGCTGCACGGAAGGAAAATAAAAGTTATCGACACCAGGGGACTTGAAAAAGTAAGCAACATTTTCGGTTAAAATCCCCCTCTGACGAAAGAGGCAGATGGCTTGTCCTGTTATACTTTTATTCGAGTATATTATTCATGACAACATAGAACAGCAGGCCAAATACAATAAGACCGCCACTCAGTATAAGCATTGGATTGCTCTCCATTTTAGTCAGTTCAGTATACGCAATAACGACTATTCCCGCAAGAATAAAGATCAATCCTGATTTTTTGAGAAATTCTTTCATATATACTTACAATTTAGACCAATTTTGCGGCTCAAATATAGGTAATTAAAATAATAATCCTGATCCTTTCCCGGTATGTTTTCCAATATGCCTGTAAGCTGCCTCTGTTGCCTCACGGCCTCTCGGAGTTCTTTTCAAATATCCCTCCTTTATAAGAAATGGTTCATAAACTTCCTCTATAGTACCACTCTCTTCTCCTACAGCTGTTGCAATTGTATTCAGGCCAACAGGCCCGCCTCTGAATTTTTCAATTATGACAGAAAGTATTTTATTATCCATCTCATCGAGACCATGCTGATCAATATTCAGGGCCTTAAGTCCGTGCCTTGTAATATCAACATCTATACTTCCGTCTCCGATTACCTGAGCAAAATCTCTTATCCTCCGCAATAAAGAGTTGGCAATTCTTGGCGTTCCCCTTGATCTTGATGCTATTTCCCTTGCAGCTTCTTCTTCAATCATAACATTAAGAATAGATGCCGATCTCTTTACTATCCCTGCCAGCACATGATTGTCATAATATTCGAGATGGAACTTAATACCAAACCTTGCCCTTAAGGGTCCTGTCAGAAGACCGGATCTGGTAGTTGCGCCAACAAGAGTGAAAGGATTAAGGTTTATCTGTACCGAACGGGCACTCGGTCCTTTGTCAATCATTATATCAATCCTGAAATCCTCCATTGCAGAATAAAGATACTCTTCAACAACAGGGCTAAGTCTGTGAATTTCATCAATAAATAATACATCCCTTTCTTCCAGGCTGGTAAGAAGCCCTGCCAGATCACCCGGTTTGTCCAGAACCGGTCCTGACGTAATTTTCATGTCCACCCCCAGCTCATGTGAGACTATATTTGCAAGAGTGGTCTTTCCCAGTCCGGGCGGACCGTGAAGCAGTACATGATCAAGTGATTCATTACGCTTCAGTGCTGCTTTTACAAAGATTTTCAGGTTTTCAATTATAGCCGGCTGACCGCTAAAATCGCTGAAAGTATCAGGTCGCAGCTGCCTTTCATATTCACGATCAACAGAAACCGATACCTCTTTTCTGATATTAAAACCTTCAGCCATGCCGGGCAAAATTACTATTTTATAATTCTTGTATCACCTTCGGCAGCTGTTATTCTTATACCGTTGATTGCTGTTTCCACATCACGCCTGTACGTTATGGAAATTGCCAGTAATCCGTCTTCTGTAAACTTTTTCCAGGTCTTTTCCCGCAATCCTCTGTCATAATGTCTCTCCTCCATTACCTTTCCGCCAGGATAATAGTAAATATGAGTACCCTGGGGGTTTCCCTGCACATAAGTACCCTTAAACCTTGGTTTTCCATCGCTATAGTAAGACCTCCAGATACCATCCATCAATCCAAGTATATATTTCCCTTCTTCAGAAAAATCTCCTGATGAGTATTTCCATTCACCATTTCTCTCTCCATCGGCATACTCCCCCTCAACGATTACACTGCCATCCGGACCATATTCACGGTAGGGTCCGTCTCTTCTTCCCTGAAAGTACTCCTCTTCTCTCAAAATTGAACCATCATCATAATACCAACGCCAAAGACCATCTGCCCTTCCATTAATAAAAACACCGGTTTGTTCAATTCTTCCGTCCCTGTTATAAAACCTCCATGTACCTGATTGTCTGTTTTCAGCATACTGACCCTCAGATCTTATGGTTCCATCAGGATAGTAGTCCTTCCATGGTCCGTTGCGATTCCCGGCTTCATTCACAATACCTTCCGATATTTTAAGGCCGTCATCATTGTAAATTATACCATTCGTAATGTTTCCCGAGCCGTCATATTCCCTGTGCACTCCTACAGGAACCCCGTTTCTGTACGGACCACTATAGATAAGGCCTCCGGCATCATTATATCTGTTAACTATTTCTATATCTGTATTATCGTCACTTATTCCCTCAATCAATTTTCCCTCATCATAAAGCATGGTTACTGTTAGTCTTCCACGTGTATCATATTCCCTGTAGTAGCCCTGAAGACGGTCATCCTTATATGCCATCTCCTTACTGACATTACCATTGGAATGAAATTCCTTCCAGTCTCCCTGCTTAAGTCCCCTGTTATCAACTCTGTTAATCACCTGTCTGCTGACAAGAAAATCGTTTCTGTATTCAAGCAATGTTATTACTTTTCCGTTTTGATCGTATTCTTTTGATAAACCCTCTTTTCTGCCTTCATTATAGGGTATTGTCTGTTTTACATTGCCATCGGGAAAATAGAGATATGCCGTTCCTTCTTTCCTGTCTCCGGCATATAATTCACGTGAAGATATATAAAGACCATAAAAACTGTCTTTTTGAAATCTGAGGTAATAACCATTCTTTTTGCCATAGAGATAGCTGATCTTTTCAAGTGTATCGCCTGTCTGATCATAGAAAACCCAGATGCTGTCAAGCAAAAAACTGGTCCTTTTCCCTTCAGATTTCAATATACCGGTAACGTAATAACTTTTCCAGTAACCATCGGGCTTACCATTTCTGATATACCCCTCTGATGACACGACACCATTCGGATATTTAAATACCTGGTATCCATCCTGAAGTGTTATATCCTGTGCTTCCAGACCCGAGGTCAGAAACATCATTACGAATATTGCTATATGTAATCTTGCTATCATATAACTATAAACCTGACCTGGCAGATATTTCAAGCATTCTTTTTATAGGTCTTCTTGCCAGCTCCATTAATTTAGTATCGAGTATAATTTCTGGCTGTTCAAATTTAAGCGTATTATATATCTTTTTCAACGTAATAAGCTTCATAAAATTACATTCACTGCATCCACATGTCGAATCCTTTGCAGGTGCAGGAATAAAATTCTTGTCAGGAGAACTTTTTCTCATCTGATGTATTATGCCAGGTTCTGTTGCAATTATATATGTATCTGAGTTATCTTCCATGGTATAATTTAAAAGTGCTGATGTTGAACCTATAAAATCAGCGACAAGTCTTACCGGCAATTCACATTCAGGATGCACTATTATTTTTGCTTCGGGATATGATTTTTTAATATCTACTATTGCCTCCAGAGAAAATTCCTCATGCACATGACAGGCTCCGTCCCAAACTATTATATCACGGTCTGTCTGATTTTTTATATAATTCCCAAGGTTCCGGTCTGGAGCAAATATTATCTTTTCATCACGAGGAAGTGATTCGACTATTTTAAGGGCATTTGAAGAAGTACATATTATATCTGTCAAAGCCTTTATCTCTGCAGTGGTGTTTACATAGGAAATTACTGTTCTTCCAGGGTTTTGATTGATAAATCTTTTAAAATCGTCAGGGTTGCACGAATCAGCCAGTGAACAACCAGCCATAAGATCAGGGATGAGTACTTTCTTTTCAGGTGCAAGAATCTTTGCTGTTTCAGCCATAAATTTAACTCCGGCAAACAGTATAATATCTGCATTGTTTGATTCGGCCTTTTGTGAAAGAGCCAGGCTATCACCAATGAAATCAGCAATATCCTGAATATCTGAGGTCTGATAGTAATGAGCAAGAATGATGGCATTTTTTTCTTCCTTCAATCTCTTTATTTCTTCGGTTATGTTGACAGATTTATCGGGTTCATGATCAACATATCCGTTTTTCAACATTGTTTTATTCATTACTATTAATTTTAAAATTTAATTAAATAAGATGTTGGTGTTTATTATATCCTGTTAATAGTGTTGAATCATTTTTTGATTTTTTCTTTGAAATTACCATTTAAACCTTTTAGTAACAGTTTTTGAACAATTCAAAAAATATACCACTATTGATTATGAGGGAGTTTATTTACTTTTTTGACAATGGTTAAAAGAACGTTTTAAGTAGTGGCAATGACACAAAAATAGTCTCTTTTATTGTTCGTTAATGAATAAATACAGTTAATATCCTTTTTGTAAGAAACCTTTAAAATGTGAAAAAAAGAGAAACTGACTAAACCGGTTCTATCTTGTTGAATAACTCACTGTTTTTAACAATTCACGACACAACTTATTAACAATTTCATATTATGATTTGTTGATAGGTTAAACAATATACTTGTTTTACGGTTATAAGAGAAAAGATATGCCTGTAATGAAAAGAAAAAGGAGTTAAGCATATTTTTTTCCTTTAATACGTTATCAATGATTGAAATTGTGGTTACTTTGTTGCTGATAATGAAAATCTTTAAAACAATATTGCCGTGAAAAGGAAGAAAATAGCCATTGCCTCTGACCATGCAGGGTTTCATCTCAAGGAGAGACTGGTTAAATATCTGATTGATAAGGGTTATGAAGTAAAGGATTTTGGTTGTTTCAGTGAAGAGAGTACTGATTATCCTGATTATGGACATGCTCTGGCTGTCTCTCTTGAGAAAGGGGAGTGCGATTTAGGGTTTTCTATATGTGGTTCAGGAAACGGTATAAACATGACGGTTAACAAACACCAGGGTGTACGTTCGGCCTTGTGCTGGAATGAGGAGATAAGCAGGCTGGCGAGGGCTCATAATGATGCGAATGTATGTGCTTTGCCGGGAAGATTTTTAACAGAACCGGAAGCAAGACTGATAGCGGATACTTTTCTCAATACAACATTTGATGGTGGCAGGCATAAAATAAGGATAGATAAAATTCCGGTTAAGTATATGTAAGATGCTTTCGAATACGTGTAAATATGGAATAAGGGCCGTGACTTATATTGCCAGCAGGCCAAAGGGGAAAGGTAATGTGGGTCTTAAGGAGATAGCTGAGGCGTTGGATTTACCCACCCCGTTTCTTGCAAAGATACTGCAGCTGCTGGCCCGCCAGAAGATCCTTGGTTCCACCAAAGGTCCGCACGGAGGATTTGTTCTTCAGAAAGACCCTAAGCAGATAAGGCTTTATGATATCGTTAAGGCAATAGATGGCGATGATCTGTTTACTTATTGCGCTATTCACAATCATACATGCAGTTGTTCTGATAAAGAGAAGGCCCCCTGCCTGCTGCATGATGAATACACGAAGATAAGGGTAAACCTGGCCAGGCTCTTTACAAAAAAGACTATAGCCAATGTAGTTAAATCGCTTAACGGGTCAGGGGAAATTGTTATTTAACTATCGGGGCACCGGTTTTTGAAGATAATTCTGCAAAGAATATAATACGCTATTACACCGGCAACGATTCCGGCAAGGTTGAATAGTATGTCAAGTTTTTCAAAACTGCGCACCCGGGTCAGATACCTCTGCAGAAACTCTATCACCACACCATAGGTGAAAGCTCCAAGGGCCAGCCACACCACATTTCCCGGTTTGAGCGTCAGTCTTCTGTATTGAGTAAGCATTACCAGTGTAAGAATAAAATACATCAGCATATGGAACAATTTGTCAGCGTGGGGAATAATGTTATACACGGGTCTTCCCAGGCTGCCGACATCACCAAGGCTGAGTACCAGTATTGCAAATGCCGTTAATGCTGTTATTATGTGCGGACGGACCGTTTTCATAAATTATAGACACAAAAGTAATCAAACCCTGACAAATCTTTATAACTTTATAACATATCGCAAATAATGGCAGGAGTTTATATACATATCCCGTTTTGTAAAAAGATTTGTGGTTACTGTGATTTTTACAGAATTACCGGTACTGAAATGATTCCCGGATATGTTGAGGCACTTTTGAAAGAGATGACCCTGCGGGCCGATTACCTTACAGGTGAATCTGTTAATACTGTATATCTGGGCGGCGGAACACCATCAGCGCTGCCTTATGGCTCCCTTGAAAAGATAATGCAGGGCATCCGAAAGGTCTTTAGCGTTGATGACAATGCAGAAATTACCATCGAAGTTAATCCTGACGATATCACCAGAGATTATGCCGGAACACTGCAAAAGTTATCATTTAACCGGATTAGTGTTGGGGTGCAGTCGTGGAACGACAAATATCTCAAAATGCTTAACAGAAGGCATGATGCGCAATCTGCCGAGAGGGCGATCAAAGAGATTTTAAATGCCGGCTTTGAAAATTTATCGGTGGATCTGATTTATGGTTTGCCGGGAATGAAAAACAGTGAGTGGGAGAGGAGCCTGGAAAAGACTTTCAGGTTCGATATCAAGCATCTTTCTGCTTATCATCTTACCTTCGAAAAAGAGACTCCCTTTTACAAAATGCTGAAGCAGGGGCTTCTGAGGGAGACGGATGAAGAGGAGAGCAATATTCAGTTCGCGACACTGATGGAGATAGCCGGAGCTCATGGGTTCCTTCATTATGAAATTTCAAACTTTTGCCGTGATGGCTGGTTTTCAAGACACAATACTGCCTACTGGAAGCAGGTGCCATATATAGGGCTTGGACCCTCGGCGCATTCTTTCAATGGATATTCAAGGCAGTGGAATGTCAGCGATGTGGCGACATATATCAACTCTGTCAATAGCGGTTATCCCGATTATGAAAGAGAAGAGCTCGACTTTAAGAAAAAATTCAATGAGTATATAATGACATCATTGCGTACCATGTGGGGAATTGACCTTGAGTATGTTGAGAATAGTTTTGAAAAAGAGGGGTTTGATTATATCAACAATATAGCAGAAAGGTTTGTTTCGTACGGCATGATGAGACGTGAAAAAAACTCCCTGATCCTTACAGACCAGGGAGTTATGATAGCTGATAATATTATTTCAGAATTTATAATGACCTGAAAAGGGCATTTTTGACTACCTGCCCCGCAGTGAAAATGTCGTACTGCCTATCAGAACCCCGTCAAGATATAATTCCGCAAAAGATATTCCGGCAATGAAATCGCCGGTGTTGTCAACGAAGATGCACATTTCAATATCCTGATTTTCATAGTCTACGTCTCTCTTGGCAGTGAATATGATACTCTCTTCGCCAACCAGAAAAATATTTTCTGAGCTGTCGGTGATAACCAGTCCGTCAGGACGCAGGACACGGAGATAGACAGTTTTTCTGCCAGCCTCTGCTATCGGGTTTTCCCGCAGGGTAAAACAGACCCTCAGTTTGTCAAGCCTGTCAATGCGGTCAACCTCCCTTCTCTTGGTGTTTATACCGGCCACTACCAGATCCTTGGCCTGGATGACCGAAGCTATAACAACTTTTGCAGAGAGGTCTTCTTTGACTTTCTCAAGCTCAATATTTGTTTGTTCAACCCTGGTCATCTGACCTCTTATTTCTTCATTTTCTGCCACCAGAAGCTTGTTGCGGGTATTCAGTGAGTCTATCTGAACAATGTAGCTCTTCATTATATCACGCATTGTGCCTATTTCTGCCCTGTATTGCCTGATAAGCTGAACATTGGATGCGTTTATCGATAGCAGCTGGCGTATGCGGTTCTGTTCTCTCTCAAGCTGAGCATTAAGTGTATCGTTATTCGTCTTGAGAGTGTCATAGCCAAATATCATCATCTGAAGCTCGTTTGCCAGAGAGTCTTTCTCGTGCGTCAGCATTCTCTCCATTTCATACATGTTTGTCTTTTGCTTCTGATATGCGAAGACAACATATATCAGTATTCCTGCCAGCACTACTGCAATGGCTATCAATCCCACCGGCAGCTTATTGCTTTTCGGCTTACCGGTATTTTCGCTTTTGACCGCCCCGTTGCCGGGTAGTTTTTCATTTTTCTCTTCTGTCATGACGCCTCGGTTTAAACTAATTCAAATTCGACGACAAAATTACACAATAATATCTTAACCGATCAGTAACCCGCCTCTTTCAATAATGATTATCTTTACGCGGTTCACCAGTATAACCTAATAATTTCCTTTAAATCGTATGAGTGGCTTTTTCGGCTCAGTATCCCGTTCATGTTGCGTTAATGATGTTTTTTACGGCACAGATTACCATTCCCACCTGGGTACCAAACGTGCCGGAATGGTATTTTATTGCTATGCCAACGGCTTTCGCCGGTCAATACACAATCTTGAAAACGCTTATTTCAGAAATAAGTTTGAAAATGATCTGCAGAGGTTTTCCGGGAACCTGGGCATGGGAATAATCAGCGACACTGATCCGCAGCCGATACTCTTCAGCTCACACCTGGGCCGCTTTGCAGTGGTTACGGTAAGCCGGCTCTATAACCTTGCTGAGCTGGAGAAATATTTTCTTGCCAAAAGGGTCCACTTTACCGAGAACTTTGAAGGCCACGTCAACCCTACCGAAGTGGTGGCAAATCTTATTAACGAAATGGACACCTTTTCTGACGGGATAGAAAATGTATTTGAAAAAGTGAAGGGATCATGTTCTTTTCTTATTCTTACTCCGGAGGGAATAATTGCTGTACGCGATAAACTTGGTCGTACTCCTGTTATTATCGGTAAAAAAGATGGTGCATGGGCAGTTGCCAGTGAAACAGCTTCTTTTCCGAATACCGGATTCGAAGCAGATTATTACCTGGGACCCGGTGAGGTGATCTTTATTACCCCCGACGGGTACACACAACTCAGGCCCCCGAACCAGAATATGCAGATATGTTCTTTCCTTTGGGTATATTATGGTTACCCGCCGTCATATTATGAAGGAATAAATGTTGAGGATTGCCGGGCACGGTGCGGTGCCGCCATAGCACGCCGCGACAATGTTGAAGCTGATTTTGCCTGCGGTGTGCCTGATTCAGGTGTGGGACATGCTGTCGGCTACAGTGAAGAGAAGCGCATACCCTATAAGCGGGCATACTCTAAATATACCCCTACGTGGCCCAGAAGCTTTATGCCTCAGCAGCAGAGAGACAGGGAGCTGGTTGCCAGAATGAAACTGATTCCCAATAAGGCGGTAATTGAAGGAAAGAAGATAGTCTGCCTTGATGACAGTATTGTACGTGGAACACAGCTTCGTGACAATACCCGCGAACTGCGCCTTGCCGGAGCTGCTGCCATCCATATGAGAATTGCATGTCCTCCGCTGCTCTTCCCTTGCGATTTCCTCAATTTCTCGCAATCGCGGTCAACCCTGGAGCTTGCTGCAAGAAGAGCAGTATCAGAACTCGGTGGAAGGGAAGAAGATATTACCCGCTACAGCGACCCCGATACTTCAGAATATGAATCAATGGTAGCCAGGATTGCAGGAAAGCTTGATCTTAACACCCTGGTATACCAGCGACTCGACGATCTTGTAGAAGCTATAGGCCTTCCAAAGGAGAAGTTATGCACACATTGCTGGGATGGAACCGGCTATTTTTAGTTTGACATAAAATCTAACAGAGAATATGAAATACATAGGACCACATGTCAGTGCCCAGGGAGGCGTGGAAAATGCTCCGGTAAATGCTTATGAGGTGGGAGCAAGGGCTTTTGCCTTTTTCACAAAAAACCAGAGACAGTGGTTTTCATCTCCACTCTCAGCTTCGTCAATAAAGCTGTTCAGAGATAATTGCGAGAAGTATGATTTCAAGCCCTTTCAAATACTACCCCATGACAGCTATCTTATCAATTTGGGTAATCCCGACCCCGATGCACTCAAGAAATCACGTTCGTCATTCATAGATGAAATGAAGCGTTGTCAGCAGTTAGGACTCGACAGGCTCAACTTTCACCCGGGAAGTCACCTGAATAAGGTTTCAGAAGAGGAATGCCTGAGAATAATCGCAGAATCGATAAATATCGCTCTGGATAAATCAGAAGGCATTACCGCGGTAATTGAAAATACTGCCGGACAAGGTACCAATCTGGGCTACCGTTTTGAGCATCTGAGGTTTATTATCGATTACGTAGAAGATAAATCAAGAGTGGGGGTTTGCATAGATACATGTCATTCTTACACGGCAGGATACGACCTTAAGACAGAGGAGGGCTTCATACAGACATTCAGTCATTTTGATAAAGTGGTGGGCTTTGAATATCTGAAGGGAATGCACATCAATGATTCAAAAAAGGATTTCGGTACCCGTGTTGACAGGCATGACAACCTGGGAGATGGATTTCTTGGGATGGATATCTTCAGGAGAATCGTTAATGATGACCGTTTCAATAATATGCCCCTGATACTTGAAACTCCTGATGAAACCAAATGGGCTGATGAGATCAGAGAGCTTTACAGGATGATAGAATAAAGCCCTGTAAAGAGCTAAATCAGCTTCATTTCATGATTTTTGCGGTATTCTGAAATCTTTTCCTTTGCGACTTTGTACCCTATTTTGAATATTTCCTCTGAGCTCGCCTGATCGAATGCATTATAATTGCTTAGTTCTTTCGGGTTGATAAAAAGATTAAACTTTTTCTGCTTTGCAGCCATATCTTTGGTCACGCTAAGGTGAAAAGCACGCTCTGCTATACCCAGCAAAGAGTTGAAGTTCTTTCTTTCACCCATTTCATTAACATATGATCCAATAAGCACCCGGCATCTTTTTTCAATGGGAGCCAAAGGAAGATTGTCCATAACACCGCCGTCAACATAAAAAGTGTTGTCCATTTCCACAGGCTTGAAAACTACCGGAATGCTTGCTGATGCTATCACTGCCCTTAATAGTTCGCCGCTTTCAAAATACTCAACCTTAGCCAGATTAAGGTTTGTGACGCTTACTACCAGGGGTGTTTTCAGGTCCTCAAACGTCTTTGCCCTCAGCGCCTTCTTAAGTACTTTAATCATACCCTCCATTTTCAGTAACCCGTCTTTTGGTACTGTCAGCTTCAGGAAATCGAGCCTGCTGTTCTTACCAAGTATTTCAAGAATCTCCACGGGGGTATATCCGTCGGCATACAATGCCCCTGCTATGGCGCCGGCACTGGCTCCTGATATAATATCAGGATAAATACCCTCTTCATTAAGGGCCTTCATAACTCCCAGGTGTGCATATCCCCTGGCCGCACCACCACTGAGAACTAGTCCCGTGGCTTTATTTTCCGACTTACGGTTTTTTGCCATATCAGTTAAAATGAGTCAGACAATAAATTTAAGAAAAAATCGCATCCCATACAATTGCCCCTCGTACAATAGCCCCTCGTACAATAGCCCCCCATACAATTGCCCCTCTTACAATCGCCCCTCTTACAATCGCACCCCAGCGGGGTGCAATATTCATAGGAACGGTAAGACCACCACCCCCCTGTTTCCTGGCGGCGCAAGGTCCCATATTAAGCTAAAGTTTGTTATTTTTACAGCATACAGAAAAAAACAGAGCCATGCAATTTGTACTGACAGCTTATGACGGAACCGACAAGGATGCCCTTGACAGAAGGATGAAAGTAAGGCCGATGCATCTTGAGGCGGTGGAAAAACTCAGAGAGAGCGGGAACTTCCACTTTGGTGGGGCAATTCTTGATGACGATGAAAAAATGATAGGATCAGTTGTTGTCTATGAGTTTCCCGGATGGGAGGAAATGGAGGCTTACCTTGAGACCGAACCCTATGTGATGGGGGGTGTATGGCAGAAAATAGAGGTAAAGCCCTTCAGGCTGGCAAAGCATAATTAATCAAAGAGTACTTCTGTCACGGTGCCAGAAGCATGGTTTCCCAGCCGGCATATGTCTTCTCATATACAAGTCGCCTGTGAAGCCTGTGTTCCCCCTCCTGCCAGAACTCATATCTTTCTGCTGAGAGTCTGTAGCCACCCCAGTGTTTGGGCCTTGGTATCTTCCCTCCGAATTTCTTGCTGAATCGCTCCATCTTATCAGTAATATCAGCCATTGACCTGATTTCAGTGCTCTGGTCTGATGCCCATGCTCCCAGCTGACTCTCCCGGGGCCTGGTTGCGAAATAGGCATCTGACTCATGACGGCTGGTTCTCAATACGGTGCCTTCAATTCGTATCTGTCTCTGCAGGTGAGGCCACCAGAAAAGCAATCCCGCCCGGTAGTTTGATTCCAATTGCAAGGCTTTTGTGCTGTTGTAGTTGGTAAAGAATACAAATTCATCACTTCCGAAATCTTTCAGCAGTACCATTCTGGCAGATGTATCGCCCATTGCCGAAGATGTTGCAAGCACCATCGCCGACGGGTCACCATAAACGGTTGGATTATCCTTTATAAAAGCAGTATGTTCATCATACCACTCTCTGAAAATTTCTGATGCTGTTTTCATATCGTTACCTCAATGCTAAAACTCATTTTGCTGCTTTCCGAAGACCAAAACACCCACTACGCTCTCTATGCCTTTTACGCCTTTTACACCACTATGCCCTCCTACGTCCTCCTACGCCTTCTACGCCTTCTACGCCTTCTACGCCCTTCTATGCCCTTCTA
>CAZMSH010000007.1:0-23545 GCA_964568875.1 uncultured Rikenellaceae bacterium
GGTCTGAAGGGAAGTCGCTGAAATGGGTGGATGTGGAACGCGAACACATTAAGTACTTACTCGGCCTGAAAAAGGGAAATCTGCGACAGACATGGTTGGCTCTGGGTTACGGCTCGTATAATACTTTAGTAAAGCGGCTTAAGAAATATGACATCAGTCATGAAGATTATTGATGACAAGCAATGAAGACTCCGCGAAATGATTTCAAACTAGTTGTTGTAGATTAATCAGGGTGTTCAGTCATATAAGGCAATAGCCTTCCAACCCAGTTCCTTTTTCTTCTTGTTATAGCTAAGGATTGCCCTTCCACGATATTCGATCCCGTCACTTAACTTATTATCTTGAATTAACTTAGGCTCCAAAAAAACATCCTCGATAAATCCAAAATTTTGTGGGGAAATTATCTTAAGACTTCCCTGGAAGTCCTTTAAAGCATCCGTATCTAATTTATCGTCAGCTTTCTGTAAAGTTAATACCTTGTAAAAACCATCTTGACCATCTCCGTTAAATCTAACCTTTAGGATGTCACCGATTTGTGGCTTGACAAGGTGCCCCGCATAATTGAAAAAGCCAAATTTATGTTTGTCCTTCACAAAGTTTATCATGTTTTTATTTTCATTAATAAACTCTACTACAATAAGTTCTTCCGGGATGTCCTGAAATAAAATTTCTTCAGCTCTTTTAAGATGTTTTGAATAGAGATCTCTGTTGTCTCTTTTTGTTGTGGCTGACTTATACCAATCTTGTGTCGTCCATTGCTCTATCTGGTCAGGCACCTTCCATTTATGTTCTGAACGTGTTGCAATAATTTTGTCAATTTCAGTTTTAGCTTCCCTATACATCTTCCTGTCCACAAGCATTCCGGCAAAAGTTTGTCTCAATTTTACCAGGAAGTCTTCGGGTGTTTTCAGGCTTAGTGCTTTGGAATAGCAAGCAAATTGGATCTCTTTATCTTCAGAGAAGATTTCCGCCATGAGTTCCCAAACCCAGAAATCGTTTCTCTTCTGTTTGGCAAATGGTAAAAAGGCTGCTAGAACATTTTCATCATTTCCTAAAGCAAGCAGAAGTTTAGCTTTAAAATAAGGTGGGTATTGATAGGCTGGGTGCTTCTCAATTATTGAATCTAACTTTGGTAAAAACGATTGTATTCTATCCTTATCAATCACCCGTTGATGTCCAAAGGTATCAATCGGCTCACCCTCCAAGAGTTTTTTTGAATAGGCGATGTAGGCCTGTTCTGCAATTGACATTATCTTTTTTCCATTGAACTCTTCTTTCAAATAATCTTCTGAGCGGAAATATTCAAAATTCCACCAATCTGCAAACGTCAAATAGTTTGGCCAGTTTTGGTATCCCTTGTGAAAAGCTTTATATAAAAAGGAATATGCTTCTGACGGCTTTGAAAATTGGAAATTTTTAATGAGATCAAGAATCTCATTGATTTTGACATAATCTACATTTTCAACTTTTTGTAAGGTGAACAATAAACTCCCAATTTGCCAGGCACAATTATCAAATATCATTTTTTCATCTTCCGGCAAATTCAAGTTCTTTATTCTGATGAGATTTTCCTTAAATCCTTCAAATGACTCAGATTGAGAGAATTTTTTAAGATAATCGTAATACACCCACGCAGCAGCACGTTTGTTCCAGACGTTTTCAGGTTCTGATTCCAACGCTTGATTTGCCATTTGCAAAGCCTCATCAAGCTTTCCTGCTTGTCTTAGTTCTTTGATTTCTTTAAATGACATAATCTGCGTCTTTAAGATTAATTAAAATTGCTTTTATCCTGGCTATAAGATCAGGGCTGTTACATTTTTTTTCCAATGGCAATACTCTCCCGAAGAAACCTTCTCCGTCATACTCAAAGTCGATAACACAAGAAGTGCCATTTTTTTTAATGGTGTATCTCTCCTTAAATTGAAGGTGTTGAACATTAGTTATAACTCCATCATCTGCTAGTCCCCTGCTGATAGAATCGAATAGGTTTTTAAGAAATGGCTTCTCTTCCTCAATTGCCACATCAAACTCAACTTGTGTTAAAATTCCTTCTATGCTGTTTCTACATACAACAACCGGTTGAGCAGCATCAAGAATTTTAGCTATAACTTCGAACAACTCATCAGAATTAGTATGAGAAGGTAGTTTTTGGAAATTATTTTTAAAAATATTTTGTGCATTTACCCAATATTTGAAAGTAGCCGTTTTCCCTTCTCTTTTAAAGGTATAGCGGACTTCATACCCAACTTTTTGAAATGCCTCAATATCTATGTAATGCTTTCGCAAGCTGTACCATCTGTTAATGAAGTGATTCTGGATGGTTAACGGAGCATCAGCTAAACCAAATCTCTCAAGTTCAGGTAAAGCTTCAGAATAATTGATTTCAGGATCCGCGTTTGTAAGGCCAGTAAAATTATTGTATGCATGTTGAACATTGATATCAATAAAGTTCATTCCTGAGAATGATGAGAAATATGGTGGGTTAATACAAAACAGTTTCTGCGATGCACGGGTAACTGCCGTATATGCCCAACGATAAAACTCGGAGTTGGTCTTGCCAGAACGCCTATGCTCAGATTCAAGAAAGTTGAAGTTTTCCTTTGTTCCTCTGTCCCAGAAAACGAAGACATTTGCCCACTCACCACCCTGGGCTTTGTGGCAGGTTACTGCATAACCGTATTTTAGAAGTATGCAGTTGAAATACTTGTCCTTGATAATGGTATCTTTGAACTCTTCTGTGCCCTTATAAAGTTTTGGATGCCTGTTTTTGAAATCTACATAAAGCGCTCTTTGCTCTTCGGGTTTCAGGTAATTATCTCCATAGAGGTAATTCTCTAGAATAAAGCCGGTTACGTTTTTTGATTTGTCTTTTTCACCCGGTAAAACAAGGCTTATACTTCTCCATGTTAACCTAACAGTTTGAGTTTTTCCGCCTTTTGTGAAGTAACTTACTTCTCTGCTTTCTACTGATTGACTTGCCTCTGCAACAATTGCGAATTCTCCGTTCATGATGCCTAAACGATAATTGTTTCTACCAACGATTATTGTGTCAGAAGCCTGAATTGGCAAGTCCTCTCCAAATTTATCTCTGCGGATTGCAGAGTTCAAATCAAGTGCTGTTTTGTTCTTGTAGCAAATTATTATCTTTTGCTCTTGATTTGCTTTATAAGTTTCCAGATAGTCATGGTAAGCAGGATTGAAAATATCTTTTTTATTCTCCCTTAAGTCAAAATCATTGAAATAACCAGAAGTAATGCACTGTCTGATTTTTGTAGCAGAAATCAGTACACCGTTGTTAGCAACCTGCCGTTTTACTTCCTTCATTTCTGCCAGTGAAGCGGTAATGTTATATGTTTCGTTAAGGTAGGATGGGTCAAGCGCAGGGGAGAAGTTCATTCCAATAGGTGGCAACTGGGCAGGGTCACCGATGAAAATAATTTTACTGGATGTGGTCTCATCAAGAATCCGGCCATAGGTAATCAAGTCTTGCAATAGATGACCGCTTCCAAATCTGAAAAACTCCCCCTGGCTCAGAATATCGCTAACCATTGATGCTTCATCCACAATCAAAACCGAGTCATGCACCTCCGGATTGTTTCTGATTTTGTACTGGTACAGAAATGACGCATCGCTCTCGTTCTCACTTTGCTTGATTTCCAGCAATTCTTCAAAGCTATATATTCCCTTATGAATGGTTGTAGATTCGAAACTTGTTTTCTGATTAATAACTTTTGCAGCCCTTCCTGTGGGAGCCATAAGTTGATATTTCTTCTCAATAGATTGCAGGTATTCTACGAATCCTTTCATCAAGGTTGTTTTACCACTTCCCGCATAACCATGAAGGATAAACACCCGCTCATCGCTTTCTATAAAAGCGGATAGCTTTTCCAACGCGAGACGTTGATCTTTGGTGAGAATAATATTCTGGAAGTGGTTTAAAATATTCATCCCTCTTGACCGTCGATGGTTAAATGGAATAGAAATCTATTGATAGCTTGTGCAATTTTCATTGACTCTTCTTTGTTGGTACAGTCAATTTCTAAGATGGGCTCTCCCCATAGGTGCTTATTGCTTATGACTTTCCATTTCTTATCTGAAGTTCTATAGGTATACCAAGCATAATAGTAAGTAATTTCAGAATCATTAACTGAAATTCCTTCTTTTATTTCAAGGCCCTTGGCTGTTTTGAAAATCCTTTTATTCATGGTTGGTGAGTTTTATTGACAAATATGTAGTGTAATATTTAATTTATTGATAATAAAGCTGGTGTTGAAGAATTACTCACAAGTCTGGCTGATCAACTAGCGTATTTGATGGCTTCTTATAATTTTTGTCTTCTGTGATTTCCTTCTCAGTAACAAGAATCTTGTCCGACAATGATTCTTCCATTTTGCTGGTGAAATCCTCCAGGAACCCATAAAACTTGAAGTAATACCTTGATTCATTACCTTTTATCTTAAGCATTATTTTTTTTTGAAAATCTGTTGGACTATTTCCTCTATGGTTCTGATTTCTCACCTGATATAGCTCATCAAAAATGCTAACCCGTTGATTGAATGGGAATATCACCTTTATATCTTCATTGTAATAGAAGTAAAACAATACTGCTCTAAATTTTCCATTGGCATACCATTCCTTTGAATTACGCATGATTAAATCATTTTGAGTTAGCGTTTTCCCATCTGGAAATTTGTATGCAATTTTATTTTTGTTAGAATCCCATGCTATGGCAACCCGATTTTCAAATAAGAAGTTGGTAATATTCTCAATTTGTTGATATAAGCTAAGGCAAAAACTCTCAAAATCATCTCTTCGTCTTTCATGCTCCATGTTTTTATAGTCCAGAATAAGTTGGTCCTTGATTTCCTGAATAGGGAAGAAATAATAGAAGTCAGATGCTTGTTTATCAATTTTTTTCTCAACACAATACTCATGTATGTTTTGAATAAGGGAGTGTTTTGCTATTTCTTCAACAGGCGATGATTCACCAATAGTTTTTAAGATTTCATCAATCAACCATTCATTTCCTTCAACTTTAAGAAGGTCTCCAATGATTTGAACAAGTCTTTTAAGTTTCTCCCGATCCTTCATTTTTTAACTGTTTTTGAACCTATCATATAGAGTAATTCCCTCGTCAAGTCCTTTACTAAGGATCGCATTTACTACACTTTCCAAGTCAATTCTTTCAATTGCTTTCTTTTCTTTAATTCCAGTCAATTTACTAAACCTCTCCTTCAAACCCTTATAAGTTCCATCCTCAATTCCTTTGACCATCTTTAAAAACTCCAGCTTCCCATCAAGGACATTCACAAGGTGCGCATTTGTATTTTTCACATGGCCTTTGTCGGTAATGTAATCGCGTTTAAAAATTTGGTATGCCTTTTCATACCCGTACTTTTCCCAGTAATAAAGCCACATACGGATTTGCTTTACATATCTCCTGCGGACATTTACTTTTTCATTTACTATCAATCCTGTTGCTCCCTGGCGATACCCCGACTTCTGTAATCGGTTTTTGTCTGTGTTGATAGTCAACTTCTGGTCTTCCTCAATTATTCGCTTCAACTCTTTACTGAATTCTTCATTATTAAAAATGTTATGAGAGGATGAAAATGTTATATCGTCTGCATAACGCGTATAGGTGGCACCAAACCGGTTGGCTAGCCCTGTCAACCTACGATCAAGAGTTCTGCACAGAATATTTGTTATGGTAGGTGATGTTGGACTGCCTTGTGGAAGTACAGTTCTTTCCTCACCGTCTATTACAAAAGGGTGAGTGCATAGACTTGCCAGTAAAAATGCCAGAGGTTCTTTAATCCCATTCAAATTGAACGGTTCGTACATAAACCCCAGCTTCACCCTGTTCCTGTCAAATGTATGAAAGAAGTCTTTCAGATCAATATTGAGCACATAATTTTTGCCTACATGCTTATTTGCATTATCTACTATCGATTTATCCCTTACAAAACCAGTTGCTGCCTCATGTGGTTCGTCCATGCACTGCAAAACGAAATTCAGTGAGCGCAAAATGGACTTCAAGCCTTTTGCGGGTGCGTTGATTGTTCTCGCTCCACCGGATTTCTTCTTGATAGCAAAGGTTTGGTAACGCTTCTTGCAGATATTAGGATTGGCAAAATAGGTCAATGACTTCAATTGAACCGGCTTACACTCTTCGCCATAGAGCATATTCTTAGCGGCACTTAAGAGTGTAACCAAGTCCTCCTTGCTTTGAAGTTCGGCAAATTGCTTTCTGATTTGGTCGATATGTTTCTTTTCAATTTTCATCTCTTAAGCTCCGAAGAACTTTGAAAACATCTGCCTGATACTCTTTGTGTATGACAAGGTTAAGCCTTTCCTGGCTTAGCCAGATCGATTATTGATTATCACTAGAAGGGATAAGAAATAACTTTTTGTCATTGACATTGTAATCAATGAAAAGTTACAAAAATGCCCAAGTGACATTCATCCCGACCTAAGCCGGGAGAAGATGCCGATCATTGTTTAACAGGTTTCCCGGCTAAACACAGCACCCACTGATCAATATCTTGAGGTAGATGTTTCAAAGAACTAATGCAATTATTGCAGGCATTGGTGCACTCAAACTGCATAGTAAAGATAAAGATATTATCATTAAAGATAACCAAAACAGGTAAGCACACGCAATTGCTTGGTATAAAAGTCAATAAGAGTATATTTGTGATAGAAATTAATTTGACTCAAAGCACATGTCGACAAACAAAAATGCACTAATCCGTTATCAGGTACTGGACCGGTGTTTCCGAAATACAGGGAGGATGTATTTCTGGGAAGATCTCCTTACAGAGTGCAATAAAGCTCTATCTGATTTTGATAATACTTGCGATGGAATACAAAGACGCCAGCTTTTTGATGATATCAGATTCATGGAAAGTGAACAAGGGTGGTCCATCCCCCTCGGTAGGATTCGTCACGGACGGAGAATCTATTACCGATATGATGATTCATCGTTTTCAATAACCAAACAGCCCTTGAATCCGGTGGAAACCGAGCAGATTAAATCAGCAATACAGATTCTTTCCCGTTTCTCTGGCACTCCGCAATTCGAATGGATTCATGAATTGATCCCAATGCTGGAGTCAAAATTTGGCTTGGTTAGGAGAAATAGAGAGGTCATAAGTTTTGAAAGTAATGTTGATTTAAGAGGGATAAATTTCTTATCACCATTATTTAATGCAATAATTAATGAGAGGGTTCTTTTGGTAAAATACAGAGACTTTAAAACCAAGGAACCATATGATATAACATTCCATCCATATTATTTAAAGCAGTATAACAGTCGCTGGTTTGTTTTCGGCCTTAATTCAAACTATAGAATAAATATCTGGAATCTTGCCTTGGATAGAATCGAATCAATGCTTGAAACTTCTTTAAACTATGAATCCACTGAAATTGATTGGGATGATTACTTTTATGATTTGGTAGGAGTTACTCGCCCGAAAGCTGTAAGTGTTCAAAAGGTTATCCTCAATTTTTCTGATAAGCTTGCTCCCTACATTATTTCAAAACCAATTCATCCAAGCCAAAAACACAAGATCCATAATTCTGGAATTAGTGTAATTATCAATGTCGTACCTAATGTCGAATTGGAGAATTTGATTTTATCATTTGGGGAACAAGTTCAAGTAATTTCCCCAATAGGTCTCAGAGAAAGCATCTCGAATCGGCTTAAGGTAGCTGTTCAGCATTATCGAACATCTTAGAAACGGATGCTATTGTTACTGATATACTTCTTGTTGGGAATTTAAAAGTGACCATAAATTTTTTGACAGTTCTGTTGTGGCCTCAGATAGTTGTCCATTTTTCCTACCTTAGTCCTTCAAATTCAGCTACAATGAACGACATAACAATACTAACAGACGCACTCGTCAAATTCCGCGACGCCCGCAATTGGCAGCAATTCCACAACAGCAAAGACCTCGCTGTAGCCATATCGATAGAAGCTGCCGAACTCAATGAACTCTTCCTCTGGAAAAGCATTGAGGAATCGGAAAAGGTGAACAAAGAAAAGATAGCCGAGGAGCTTGCTGACGTCCTCGCATTTGCACTGCTGCTCGCCGAAAAGCATGGTTTTGATGTGAAGGAAATTGTAATTGATAAAATCCGTAAGAACGGTCTGAAGTATACTGTCGACAAATCCAAGAACATAGCAACAAAATATACTGATCTCTAGTCAATGCTTATCTACAAGGGCACCACGCAGGAGTTCGTGGAACACAACCGGTTCAATCGCATTGCCGATATCATGGATGAAGCTTTCCTGTCAGCAACGGGAAGACATGCCGGTACAGCCGAGTATACTTCATGGCAGAACTCCCTGTCAAGGGTAAGGGACCTGATAGAGGTCGCTGGCCTTTCAGATAATTACATTGCCCTTGAGTATTCAGTCCCCTATAACAGCCACAGCCGCATCGACTGCCTCCTGTTCGGAAGAAACGGCGATGCTGACAACGTATTCTTGGTGGAACTCAAGCAGTGGTCGAAGGTTGACGCCACTGAGATTGAGGGAAACTATGTTGAGACTTATGTCGGTGGGGCAAGAAGAGTAGTCCCGCACCCCTCACAACAGGTTAAGGGTTACCATTATTATTTGCTCGATTTTGTTGAGGAGTTTCATTCCGGACAGACAATGCATCTTACAAGCTGTGCATATTGTCATAATTATAGCAGAACCGATGACTCAGGTCTTTTTAATCCGGTATACCGGAAAATAACCTCTCAGTTCCCCGTCTACTGCAAGGAAGATCTTCCAGCCCTGGCAGAAGAACTATGGAGCAGACTGCACTCCGGCGCCGGACTGGAGGTGTTCAACCGTTTTATGCTCAGCAGGATAAGGCCCTCCAAAAAGCTTCTTGACAATGTCAGGGATGTGGTAAGGAATGGGAAACAGTATTCCCTGCTGAACGAACAGCTGGTTGCAAAGAACCTGATCTGGGGGAAGATCAGGCAGGGACTGAAGACTGAACAGAAATCGGTTGTGCTTGTCAAGGGAGGTCCGGGGACCGGTAAATCTATAATAGCGCTAAACGTGCTTGCTGAGACTGCTGCGCGGAACCATACTGCACTCTACGTGTGCAAGTCGAAACCGTTCAGGGAGGGACTGCAGAAGCTGGTAGGAGGGACCGCAAAGAACCTGTTTATTAATCCATACTTCCTGGTACCTGCAAAGGTAGAGGAGGGCGGTCTTGATGTTATATTCGTTGATGAGGCCCACCGGCTTGAGCAATCGAATGTCCACAGGTATATGAAACCGGAGCATAAATCTGACCTGCCTCAGGTTGACCAGATAATACGAGCCGCAAGGACATCGGTATTCTTTATAGATGATAAACAGAGCGTGAGGCACCTTGAGATCGGTAACTCTGAGGTAATCCGCGAAGCTGCTGCAAGAATGGGTGCTTCTTTAGACGAGGTTGAGCTGGTATCACAATTCAGGTGCATGGGTTCTAATGACTACCTGCTGTGGATTGAATCTGTTCTAGGATTCAGCAGCGAAAGGCGGATCTTCAGGGATACAGAGAAGTTTGACTTCCGGATTTTTGATACCCCTGCAGAGTTGTATGAAGAACTAAAGCGGAAAGAGAAAGAAAAACCTGGTTCTGCAAGACTGGTAGCCGGATTCTGCTGGCCGTGGAGTGACCCACGACCCGATGGCACTCTCGTAAACGATGTGAAGATCGGCGATTTTGAGATGCCATGGGAAACGAAAGGCGATCAGTGGGCAGGTGACTATCCTCCATGGCATCAGTGGGCCATAATGCCAAAAGGATTTGAACAGGTCGGATGTATTTACACAGCCCAGGGATTCGAGTTTGATTATGTGGGAGTAATCATCGGCAATGACCTCGTTTACGATCCGCAATCAGACTCACTTAAGGGAAACATTTCCGCCACCCGCGACCCGGTACTTAAAAGAGACAAGGAACACTTTGATAAACACGTTAGGAACATTTACCGGGTCCTCCTTTCAAGGGGAATGAAAGGATGCTATGTATATTTCTGCAATAATGAAACAAGAACTTTCTTTGATAGCCGGATTGATAAAAAAGATAAACCTCATAATCACTAGCAAAATTATTTTTTCAAAAATTCCATTAAATGATTGCTTTATGAAACACTCAAAGAATAATAGAACTTTCCTTATTTTCTTTTCAGCTTCAATTCAACTTTTTTTACTTGTTCAATTAAGTGGGTATAGCCAATCCGTTTCAGGTGAGAAGAAAATGGTAAGTGAGTTAACTCGTATTGAGATTTGGGAATTAGGAATAGAAGGACTTACCAATAAGATTATTGAAGGTTTGCACGATGAATATCAGAAAGTTGAAGCAATACATAGTTGGCTCATTTCAAATGTTTCTTATTCTGAAATAAGCAAGAAGGACGAAAAACATTACGAGGCAATAGTAAATCCTTTGTATGCTTTTATGTTTGGAGAAACCGTTTGTCTTGGATATTCCAATCTGTTTAAGAAGATGGCAGATTACGCTGGTCTGGAGTCTCACGTGGTTGATGGATATGCCATACCTGAAGATGATCCCGGGTATATTATTGGCAATCAATTTTTAGCGGCTAACCATGCCTGGAATATAGTAAAGGTCCGGGGCAAATGGTACCATATTGATCTGACATGGGATAGTTCCGTGTTTTATGACGAAGAAGGAGATATTGAGTTCTTGATGGAGCCTGGAACCATCCTTATGGACAGGTTGCCTGCTGCCTCAATGTTCCAGCTTGTTTCAAATCCGATGCCTATAGAAGTTTTCTTAAATGACAGTCTACGGAATAAATTTGATTCCCGAAACGGAGGATATCAATTTGCTGATTCGATAAGCTATTACTCTAATCTAAATCCCCTGGATAAATTATTGATGATAAATCGCCAGTATTATGAATCAAATTCAATGTATTTTGGAAGTTATTCATATTATCTTAAAATTTCGGCTGATAGGAAATATCAAATGTCTAAATGGCAATATGGCGATGAACAATATGATTTGCTTAAGGAGGCCAGGAATCTTTACTGCGACGCTTTAAGAATTGGGCCAAAAGTTGTCATCATAAAAGATGCGACTGGCCTCAATTTCGAAGTGGAGAATAGTTTGTTTCATAAAGTCCGTAAATCCTCAATAAGAGGTATCAAACAAATAGATCGTCAATTGAAAATGCTAAGTAGAAACATCTCTGCACACTTACATTAAACTGCCTGAAGGTGATTACTACCCCAGTTTTGGTACCGGCTTCATCTCCCTTTGTGTCACCGACCCATTCAACCTTTTCCACCGGTGATGTGCCTGCATAATAGGAGATGTAGGGATTATGGTTCGTGTCCCTGAACGAATCGCTAAATATTGTTGCAGCATCAAATCCTGTTATGGTTTCACCTTCATCTGCCGTAAACAGTGTGATCGTTTTAGACCCAGAAGCACGGGTATAATCCCTTTTTGAGGACCAGTCGCTGTTGCATTCGTATGCAGTGAGTGTTATCCTTGCATAAAGATTTCGTTTTGCCGGATCAACGCTTAGGCTTATGCTCAGGCTCATGCATGGGCCGTGCCCATGAAAGTCCTTATCTCCGTTGCCTACATGTGGAGGGTTGTAACTCTGAGCAAGGCTTATATCAAGAGGCTGAGCCGTAATCCTACAATCAAGGGTCTGAATATGAGTCAAAATGGGAATTTCAGATTGCAGCTTATTGTTCCAGCTGAGTATGATCTCAGAAGCATTTGGGGGCAGATCAGCACCAGCGTTGGTCAAATCAATGACGGCATGAAAATCACTTAGTACAGATATGGTTCCAGAGATATCCAGATTAAATAATTTCCAGGGTTCCAGAATTGTAAAATTGGCCATTTTTATATTTTCCATGTTACGGGGCAACTCGGCCACAGTTAACGGTCTTCTCGGCCTTGCAGCCCTTACGGCCATTTCTGTATTGTACTCTCTGATCCCCACCGATGTGCTTGCCTGCATTAAACCATAACTCCTGTACGAAACATAGATTGGCATTGACCGCAGGTCAAACCCATAAATATCTATTTTTTGTCGTCGCTCAGGGTCCACTGACAAGTCTACAGCCGAGGGCACAATATCGCAAATAAAAGGCTCTATGGGATCCTGAGGAATCAAGTCGAACTGATAGGCTGATCCCCCAAATTTAACCAGCTGTTTGTTCAGGCTCTGAGCCAATGAATTCCTCATGTCAATCAATTCACGCCGGAGTTTTCTTCTCATGAATTCGCCATTGCAACGAACTTCTGTACCGGCTGTTAGTACTGCATTTCTTGTCAGATTCTCGATTTCAATCCTGATGGTAGACTGCATTTCATCGGTAATCTCTTCCTGCAGATCAGTTATGACCGTTTGCCAGTTGGCGCTCTGGACATTCAGGCTGGCTATGGCCTTGTCAATGCTGTGAATAGCGTCAGCCATTCTTAAGTCAATCTTACTCAAAGCAGCCTTGATACCACAACTGTGCAGAACAATGCCGCAAAGTAGAATTAAAGCTATCGGGAAAAGGTAATTTCCCCGATACTGTTTGAAAAGTGCTTTCATAATGACCTCCTTCATTTTAAATGTGTTTATAATGTCTGGGATACAGTATGTTGGCTACAGTACTTTTTGATCACTAATTAGAATCTGATTATTGAGCTGATACAGCTTTTATCTACGGCTTTAATTCAATTAAGGATAGGGCAATGTCAAAAGGTGCAGAGATAATTTCAATGCGTAAACAGAAGATTGAAATTGGAATCAGGGCTATTAGATCAAAAACCGAATATCTGAGTTTATGCTTCACGGAACCAGACCTTTTGTTTTAAAATGACAATTTGAAACAGCGGTTATCTATATTAAATGATTATTATAAATAGCACTTTTCATCTTATCGATGTTATTGGCATAATAGCGAAATGCTTCGCTTAAAGAGCTCTTAACGAGTTGCTTCTACTCGATCGAAATGGTTGCATTAACTTTCGATATCAAAGTTAAGAAGGGAGGAAACGAAAAGCAAATTTATTTTGAGGGGGAAGAAGGGGCGTAATGACTTAATGACGTAGTGTCTTAGTGGCAAATAAATGGCGAATGGCGCAGAGTTCAGGCTTTGCCCACCGCAGCTTTCAGCAGAAAGTGGAGGAGGGGCCCAAGGCAAGGCAATGGGCATGTGGGGTGTGGGGACAATCGATGCCGGGTAACACCTTACAAACTCATTAGTTATTTTCTTCGTAGTAATATGAGTAGTCGATTCCTTTCAAAAACATATCACGGTCATTTATCTTGTTGGTCAAAGCGTTTTTCAGCAGTTTTTTCAGAACGCTGCTATCTGTTGGACTCTGCTTCATTGCGTTTAAATAATCACTTTTCCCGACCGGTGCAAGGAATTTCAACTGGGTAGTAGCACTAACCACTTGACTGTTTTCTTTCTTAAGCCTGGCTTTAAGATATTTCCAGTAGTTACGGGTTTTGGCATAGTCGTTTTGGTCGGTAAGCAATGCTACAATATCCAGAACACTAAACCACCACTTAGCGTTTTGCTCGTCCCAAACGGCCCGTACCTCGCGGTCGTCAAAAAAACGTATGGATATTTTTGAATTACTCAATTCGAATGTTATCTATTCGTCACTCACTGATTTTCTGGACAAAGTTATGATAAATTAAATCCTGCATTGGGTGCCGTAATTCACTCCACCTCACTTTTTCCCAGCACCACTTCCATAATAACCGGATTATGATCGCTGTAGCGGAAGTTCATATTTACAGTGGCTACACTCCTGAGGGTTATGTTGTCTGAAATGATGAAACCGTCAATCAGGTAGTACTGGGCGGTGGGATCGTTCTGAATGTAGGGTTTGTTAAGGAGTCTGCTGGTAGGAAGGGTAAGATCGATTGCAAACCTGAATCCTGCCGGCAGAAAGTCAGCCGGAATTACCGGGGCAACAAAATTCATGGTGTCCGTCACCGGAAACAGCCCGTCAGCTTCAGGGAAGGTCTGGTTGAAATCGCCTCCGACAATTACATAGTTCCCTTTGCCGTACTCCTCAACCATGATCCCTTTCAGCCGCTCCATCTCCTGTGCTCTCATTGAACCGTCATCATACGCCGAAAGGTGGCCGTTAACCACCACGAGTTCCTTTTCGGTTCCCTCAACGGGAAGCCTCGAAACAATCAATGCCCTCTT
This sequence comes from uncultured Rikenellaceae bacterium, assembly GCA_964568875.1. Classification (GTDB taxonomy): domain Bacteria; phylum Bacteroidota; class Bacteroidia; order Bacteroidales; family VadinHA17; genus SLNP01. The sequence goes on from CAZMSH010000007.1 coordinate 14,210, forward strand.
CAGGTTTGCCAGGCGTACAGGCCATGCAAACTCACCCGGAAGCTGAATCCGCACCGGGTCGTTCATCATAAAACCACTCGCTGTCACCAGTCCCGACTCTACCTTTCCTATCATGTTCCCGACAGAGGGAGGAAACGGAACGTAGGCAACGCGAAAGTTAGGGGCGTAAAGGAACGCATAGCCCGGCAGTGATGTATTAAGTTCATCCATCTGGTTAATACGGAACGAGCGGTTTGAAGCAATATCAACCTCCTGAAAGAGGTATATGTCAGCCCCGGTTCCCAAAACAAAATCCTTTATCCCGGAAAGGTTTTCCGTGACAAGATCCTTCGAATCTGGTTTCGATTTGGTTCCTCCGTCCATTACAAAGTCCTCTGTTTCACTTAATGCGGCGTAACCAATATTAAAGGTCATAAGTCTGATGGTTGAGTCGGGCAATACTTTAGCGTCTGCCTGATTTACGACTTCGATTGATTCAACCTCAGCCGGCCGGTACTCTGTAACCTGAAGAGTTGCAATAAACAGTAGCCCGGCGATAACAGGAACCAGAACAATCAGCAACAGTGCAAACAGGGATCTTTTTATCGTTTTTTTCATTTCGGGAAGATTTTGAATTCCAAAGGTTTTAGTAAAAGTAAGAATTTTGAACCAATAGTTTAAACTAATTTCCGGAGGGTTCAGTCAGGTTAAAGCAAACATATCACCCGAAATGGAAAGGTCCCTGCCATTGGGAATCGATATTGGTATCGATATCTATAATTATGGGTTAACTTTGGGTAAATCCAAATTTAACGGCCATGAAAAAGACCTTAGCTTTTCTCTTTCTTTCTGCACTTGTCATGACTGCAGCAGCACAGACTGTTCCGTCATTTGAGCAGGTAATAAGTCTTCGCAGCGCGGGCTCCGTTGCAATTTCTCCTGATGGAACCGACATTGCCTACACTGTCCAGACCGTCGACTGGGTTGATAACCGTTACGACACCGAGATATGGCTCTCAAAAGATGGCAGGAAGCCTTTCCAGCTTACGAATAATCCTAAGGGAAGCAGCACCGGTCCGGTATGGTCGCCCGATGGTAAATGGATTTCCTTTCTGTCCGATCGCGGGAACAAGAACCAGATATATGTTATTTACGCCGATGGCGGAGAGGCGAGGCCGGTAACCGCCGAAGAGGAGTCGATCAGCAGATTCGACTGGCTCCCTTCCGGAGAAAAAATCATTTTCCTGAAGCCTGAAAAAGCAGACAAGAACAAAAAGGAGACGGAGAAAAAGTACGGGCTCTTCAGCGCCGATGATGCTGACTTTACCCTGTCACACCTGTGGCAGATCAGCTTCGATCCGTTTGGTCAGCTACCGTCAGAGATGCCCTGCTATGAAACAATTGACTCCCTTAAGGCGTCGGCAGGCTGCATTGTAGCACCCAAGGCAGAGCGACTTACCGAAGGGGAGTTCACAGTGACTTCATTTCTGATCTCCCCCGACGGATCAAAAATTGCATTTGGCCGGCAACCCGATCCGCTGATAAATTCATCTTACAAGTCAGATATCTGGCTGCTCGATCTGAATACGAAGAACGCTTCACTTCTGGTCGGCAATCCGAGTGGCGACAATCTGCAGGAGTGGTCGCCCGATTCTAAGGAACTACTGTATACAACATCGCTGGATGACACGACATCAAACTTTTACACAAACAACAAGCTGTTCGCAATAAATGTAAGCGACAAAAAAAGCCGGCAGCTCGCGAAAAATTTCGACGAAAGGATCGGGGGAGTGGTCTGGCGCAGCTCAGGCATTTACTTTACTGCGTATAACAAAACGACCCGCTACCTCTACAAAATCAATCCGAAGAATGGTGATGTAACCACCTTCCTTTCTGACCCTGACCAGTTTTCAGGAGTCTCCTTTGCCACCAGCAGCGACCGCTTTGCATTCAACGCCCGCAAAAATGATCAGCTGAATGAGATTTTTGTTGCGTCGGTATCTTCACCAGTCCCGGTGAAAATAACCGATATGACTTCGCAGATCGCCGGCTGGAAAATCGCCCAGAGCGAAGTGATATCGTGGAAAAGCAAAGACGGCGCCGTGATTGAAGGGGTGCTTCACAAGCCGGCAAATTATGATCCTTCCAAAAAGTACCCGCTTCTCGTCATGATCCATGGCGGGCCTACGGGTATTGATCTTCCTCAGCCTGTGCCCGGCTCAGTTTACCCCATATTGCAGTGGCTTGACAAAGGGGCACTTGTCCTTCGTCCGAACTATCGCGGGTCAGCCGGCTACGGCGAAAAGTTCCGCTCTCTCAATGTGGGGAACCTCGGGGTTGGAGACGCATGGGACGTCCTTTCAGGAATTGAGTATCTCGATTCAAAAGGGATGATAGACAGGTCGATGATGGGATGTATGGGTTGGAGCCAGGGGGGATATATTTCGGCCTTCCTTACAACTACATCCGATGTCTTCAAAGCTATCTCGGTAGGGGCAGGTATTTCAAATTGGATGACATACTATGTGAACACCGACATACAAGCGTTTACCAGACAGTACCTCAAGGCCACCCCGTGGGAAGACGAGGCGATATACCGTAAGACTTCACCAATGACTTTTATAAATGATGCGAAAACCCCAACACTGATACAGCACGGAGAATTCGACCAGAGAGTCCCGATACCGAATGCCTATGAGTTGTTACAGGGCCTTCGTGACAGGAATGTTCCTGCCGAGCTGATCGTTTACAAGGGATTCGGCCACGGTATAACAAAGCCCAAAGAGAGACTCGCTGCCGTTATGCATAACTGGCAGTGGTTTAATAAGTACGTCTGGGGCGACGAAATTGATCTGATGAAGTGATAGCGCCGGTATGGATATGTCCTGGGAGGGGTTTATTTTCTTTGCCCGACCAGGACTGCATTTACTGCATCCTGGTCAAGTTTATACCATGCTCCAGTTGCAGCGTCAACGATTACCGGTACAAGACCCATGACTACATCTAAAATCACCCAACCTGCTCCAACTTTTGTATTTACCACTCTGGTTACAGATTCAAATCCTTCCTTTCTATATTCGATCGTGTAGGATTTGTCTGCCTTTAAGTTTAATTCAACAGGGGTTATACCCATCTTGAAACCATTTACATAAACTTCTGCTCCATCAGGCTCTGAGCTAATTGCAAGTGGATGAGTATTAGGAGCTAAGAGAGTAGCACAACCTGAGATCAAGTAGGTTAATGTTAGAACCGTTGTAATTGCCAGAATTTTCTTTTTCATGAGAACTGAGTTAATAGATTAATAGATTAGTTGTATATTTTCCTTTTTTGTCTTCGTAGTTGGATTGTTATAAACCTGCCCATAACTAGCTAAGAATCTAACAAGTCATTCAGATTAATTATTTCACAGCCATTTTTTTCGTAATAATTCAGCATTTCGTCAATTTTCCTCTTATCATAACTCGTAATACAATCAGATATGACAGTAACTTTATAGTTTTCCTTGCGCATATTAAACACGGTTGATTTTACGCAGGCAATGGCATCTGCTCCTGTAATGTAAAATTCGCGTATCTCATTTTTCCTGATAAAGGCAGCAAAATCTTCGCTTGTCAATGCGTTGCCTTTGGATTTTTCAAAGATGTTTCCGGAAACCAATTTCATGTCCGACACTAATTCAGATCCACGAGTGCCAGGTTTGAAAGTCCTGGTGCCCTCAGATAAGTTATAATGCCTTATGTAAACGACATGGATTTCATTTTCCACTGCCCAATCTATCGATCGATTAACATTGTCAATGATCTCTTTGTAGTTTTTGGTAATGTCATTTTGAATGTCAATTACCACTAAAGACTTTTTCTGCATGGAATTCTTTCTTTTATTACAATTCAATTTTCTAATTCACTGCCTGGCGCACCGTCGCTTATTCGCCTGCGGCTGTCTTCTGCATTTTACGCAGGAAGGTTAACATTGCAGTTCCCACGCATGATGAAAAACTCAGCAACAGGAGTTCGAGAGATGTATATCCAAGGCTGTCGCCAAGGGGTGGAGTATAGTCGATTGAAACGGGGCTGTTGCCTTCAACTGTGCCTGAAAAATTCAGCTTGTCGTTTACTAGAGTAATTGACGTTGTTACTTCCTTTGATTTATCAATCATGGCTTTATGTTTATCAGCAAACCTTGTTCAGTAAAATAAGCCTGTTTATCGGAATGTAAAGTTCTTCAATTGAGTGATAAAGAAAAAGAATTTCTTGTTGAATGACTGTAAATGGTTTATGAATGCCTTATTTAATAGAAAAATGCCGGTCTCGTGCGGTTCAATACATTTTGCGCAACGGACAGCCACATCCTTCATATGACTGTGGTGATAATTTCATCTTATAAATATCAGTTGTAAACAATGTCAGAAACCAGAAGAAATAGACGGCGTAAAGGGCATAAAGGGCATAAAGGGCGTAGAATGGCTTGATGGCTTGATGGCGTAATGTCGTAGTGGCCTTTAGGTTTACAAAAACCGTGACACCAGTAGTCTGTCTTGCGTTGCCTGTTTACTACACTTGGTGGTAACTTTTGTTGATAGCTTTGCCTAATAAACTATAATGTCAAAAGAATTTAGCAATATTTTCCTGTTTTTGAGAATCAATATTATTTTTCAGGTTTTTAATATTAAATGGTTTTCCATGCGATGGTATAATGACTTCGACCTCTCGATTTATAAGTGATCTCCATGAATCATAGACTAAATCTATATTTTCATTAAACAAAGTTAAATAAGCAGCTCCTGCCCAATTTAAAAAATTTGAAGAGAGGTCTCCACAAAATGCATACTTATTATTATAAATATATGAAAATGAATCTGAGGAATGACCGGGGGTATATATTGCTTTAACATTGATTCCTACAACATTGCTTAGATCAAAAACATCATTGTCAAATACTAAATCGTTTTCTCTCACAAAATACGGAGGAAAAGTAAGGTCCCATCCTGGCGTCAGTAATTGTTTCATCTTAAACAATATATATATTCTTCTATTTACAATACCTCCTCCATTTGTTTTATTATTGAATCCTGTTGCTACCAAATCTGCTGTACGTCTATGCAGAACAACTGAAGCCTCAGGATTTTCTGAAGTAATTTGGTTCAAAAAACCCACATGATCATCGTGGTGATGTGTTAGGAGTATGTACTTAATTTCTTTAATATCAATTTTATACTCATCTAAATAATCAAGAAACTTCCCAAATTCTTTCTCATAGGCGTTATCAATAAGTATATAACCTTTCTTTATAGGAATCAAGAACAGATTTGTGAACTCAAATTTTAATGTTATTACTTCACCTGGCGGGCTTTCTATATTTCTATTATCTGAAAAATAAGCATATAGAAATAAAGTGCTAACAACTGATATTAATACTAAAATAATAATCATTAATGATTTCCTTTTTATCATAGAATTTCCTCCAATAATAATTGTCCATGTTCTACCCTAATCCGGCCTTGCACTTAACGCGTGTTACAACCTGGTGTTATTCATATTCAGTTGTTATTTAAACAAGGAATTTTTATGTAGACTGAATGCCATTTTTAATAAAGTTAAGAAGTTCTGTCTCTAACTGCTGAAGACCAGGCAATTCAATAGGAAAATGTCCTGCATTTTCGAGCATTCGTAATTTTTTCGGAGCCTTTATCTTATCAAAAAACAACTTACTTACATCTACAGGAGTCCACCTGTCATCCTCAGGGTGCACTAGTAAGACAGGACATAATTCAAAATGCTCAGGCTCAATTAATGGGATTAAACTCATCATTGTAACTAAAAAATGGATGGAAACGGAACTACCGGAACCCACTTTATCTTTGAGTAGAATTTTCATGAGTTCTCTGTTATTTACTATTGTCCTCATATTTGCTACTTCCTTGACGGGAATTTTTATTCTTTTCTGAAAAACCAGTGGAAGTATATTCATAAGTTTAATACCTACTCTGGATTGGAGTTTATTTTTAGCAGAGGAATCCCTTACAATTTGATATCTGTTATCCAAAATGTTGGTAACAATTAAACCAGCAATATTTTTCGTATTGCAAGCAATATTATAAGCCAACATGCCCCCGGCACTAAGTCCAAACAGAAATACTTTTCTTCCTTTTTCAATTTCATTTTTTACCATAAATGAACCAACATCAATCCACATAGCATAATCCAGGTCTTCCTGATACGATGTGTACCCATATCCTGGAAGATCAGGACAAATAACATTATATCCAGCTTTTACTAATGGGACGGCAATAAATGATAATAATCTTCCATTGCCACCTACACCATGAAATATGACAATAGATGTATCAGAAGTGTTTCTGGGTTTGTACTCATCAAACCGAATATTTGTAGTATTATACTTTATTGTTGATTCTGTGGGCTTGTATTCGACCGAGATTCTATTATGCTCTGGTAAATACTCCTGAACTTGTTCCCAATAAAAATTCTTTTCAAACATAAACTTCCTCTCCTGCTTTTATACCGTTAAAGTTTTACACTATTTAATATTCTCATCAGGTAACCAATCATCCATGCTCCTGTAATTGCTTTTGTCAGTTGTAAACTTTTCAATTGCGCAATTCTTTTGTAGTTTCTAAAAGTGCTAAATGTCATATAATGGGACTGTTACACTCGACTGTGCCTGAGAAATTCAGCTTGTCGTTTACGAGAGTAATTGACGTTGTTACTTCCTTTGATTTATCAATCATGGCTTTATGTTTCTTAACAAACCTTGTTCAGTGAAATAGGGCTGTTTATCGGAATGTAAAGTTCTTCAATTGAGTGATAAAGAAAAAGAATTTCTTGTTGAATGACTGTAAATGGTTTATGAATGCCTTGTTTAACAGAAAAATGCCGGTCTCGTGCCTTTCAATTAATTTTATGCAACGGACAAGCAACGCTGCAAATAAAATCCTTGCCATTGGGAATCGATATTGGTGTAGTTATCTAAGATTATGGTTTAACTTTGGTTCTGTCCGTTTGTGGAATCAAATAATGATATTATGGATCTGTTTAAGGATTGGAACTGGGAACCGCCTGAGGGGTGGCTGAACATTAAAACCATCGATTTACACACCGGGGGCGAGCCGCTGAGGGTTTTTACAGGGGGCCTGCCCGAGATCAAAGGAATTACGATTCTTGAAAAGCGGCGCTATTTCAGGGACAATCTCGATTATATCCGCACCGGAACAATGTGGGAACCAAGGGGGCATGCCGACATGTATGGCGCCGTACTCACTGAACCTGTGACCGATGATGCCGATTTTGGCACCTTCTTCCTTCATAATGAGGGGTACAGCACTATGTGCGGACATGCCATCATTGCACTTACAAAACTGGTTCTCGATACCGGGATTATCAAAAAGGAGGGAGATTCGCCTGAGCTGATTATCGACGCCCCTCCCGGAAAAATAAGGTCGAGGGCTTTTCGCGAGAATGGTATCGTAAAGAGGGTCTCCTTTCTGAATGTCCCGTCATTTTTACTCATGCGCGATCAGGTTGTAAATGTCGAAGGTATTGGTGATGTTCTTTTTGATGTTGCCTATGGCGGTGCCTTTTACGCATTTGTCGATGCCGACAGGCTTGGCATTGGCCTTGGTTCCGCCAGTTACAATCAGCTTATTGACTGGGGAAGAAAGATCAAATATGCCGTTATGGAGAAGTTTGAGATCAGGCACCCCTTTGAGGATGATCTTAGTTTTCTGTACGGGACCATCTTTACCGGGAGGGCTGAAAAGAGGGGACACCACAGCCGTAATGTCTGTATTTTTGCGGAGGGTGAGGTTGACCGTTCTGCAACGGGCTCGGGGGTGAGCGCGCGGGCTGCTCTTCACCATGCCAAAGGTGAGCTGGCGGTGAATGAGCTTATCACCATCGAGAGCATACTGGGCTCAACAATGGATGTGAGGGTCACGGCCGTCACCCGTTACGGTGAGCATGAGGCCGTGATTCCGGAGGTGTCGGGAACGGCCCATATTGTGGGCAGAATGAATTTCTTTTTCGATCCTGATGATGAGTTCAGGGAGGGGTTTATTTTCAGATGAGGGCGCAGGGCGTAGTGCGCAGTGACGTAAAAAAAAGGGCGTAATGGGCGTACTAAAAGGGGCGTAGAAGGGCATAATGGGCGTAATAAAAGGGGCGTAATGGGCATAAAGGCATAGGGGTGCAGAAGGTGTATAAGGGATTATGAAGGAGGCAATGTAAAAGGAGTTTTGAGGTGGTAGTTGGCGCTTCTTCCTCCTTCGCTTGATTGTTGCAGGATGCCTTTATCGATCAGGTCCTTTATATCACGTAATGCGGTATCGGTTGAGGATTTGGTTATTCCGGCCCATTTAGAGGTCTGAAGTTTTCCTTCAAAGCCTTCCAATAATTTATTGAGCATTAATCGCTGACGTTCGTTTATGGGAGTATGCTCATGCAATCTCCAGAACTCTGCTTTACTCAAGATCTTTTTTATAGTGTCGCCGGTAGCGAGCATTGCGTTTTTGAGGCAATTCAAAAACCAGTCGAGCCACTCTGTAATGTCGCCGGAACTGTATTGTACTTTTTGAAGTATTTCGTAATAGCGTTTACGCTCAATCATGATCTGCTGAGACATACTGTAAAATCGTTCTCCGCTGTCTTCGGATCGGGCAAGCAGCATATCGGTAAGTGCCCTGGCAATTCGGCCGTTTCCGTCCTCAAAGGGGTGAATGATGATAAACCAGAAGTGTGCTATAGCAGCTTTAAGAACCGGGTCAAGGCAATTTTCGTTATTGAACCACTCCAGAAACCTGTCCATTTCAGTTTTTACGGATTCAGGGCTCACGGCTTTGTAATGCACTTTTTCTTTTCCCATTGCATCAGAAACGACCTGAACTTCGGCAGTCCGGTATCGACCCGCTTCTATCGGGTATGGCCCGCTGTATCCTGTAGGGAAAAGCGCGGAGTGCCAACCAAACAAACGACTATTGTTTAAAGGCAAGGTGTAGCGTTGTGTAGCATCGAGCATCATTTCAACCACACCTTCAATGTTTCGGCTACTAGCTACAAGTCCCGCAGTGTTGATGCCCAATCGTCTCGCAATTGACGAACGTACCTGATCATAATTGAGCATTTCACCTTCTATTTCAGATGATTTGACTACATCGGAAGTCAGTGCGGCAAGCGTTGCTTCTTCTTTTTCAGAGAATCCAAGTGCGTTAATCTGTCCGGTTAATTTACCCTGCAAATGCCTGACCTCGCCAAAGACCTTATTTATGACTTTATCCTGCCACGTGAAATCTGTCCAGTTATCCCGCTCGTAAATGTATTTTGCCATTGCCTGTAATTATGATGCGGT
>CAZMSH010000007.1:23645-38998 GCA_964568875.1 uncultured Rikenellaceae bacterium
GTACCGAAGGTCGGGAGCTCAGGGCAAGGTTGCTGGTTCAGATGCCGATTTTCCAGATGCCCTTTTCAAGGAATGCTTCTATAGTCTGCCGGTTGGCTTTGTTCAGCAGGTTTGAATGAGATAGATTCATTTTCCGGGCATATTCACCCAGGGTCATTATCTTCTTTCCCTCAAGATATGCGAGGCGCTTGTGATAGCTGTTGGTAAGGGCCTTAAAGAGTATCTCTTCCATTATTGCTGTTTTAGCCTCCCTGTCAAACTCTCTGAAGGCTTCATAATACCGGCTGCGGTCAACAAATTTGATATTGACTGGTACGTATCCTTCACGGAGAAGAATGTAATTCACAATTACCCTTCCTATCCTGCCATTACCATCGTTAAACGGATGTATGTTTTCAAATGTAAGATGAAGCCTGGCAAGCCTTTTGATTATATGAACCGAATCAAACAAAGCCATATATTCATATAACATCGACTGGATCAATTCTTCAATCTGTTCAGGAGGAGAGGCAATGTGTGAGCCTACCCTGACATATTCTCCGGATTGCCTGAACCGGCCGGCAATTGTGTCGTCAATATTCGCCATCAACATCCGGTGAAGCAGTTTTATCATTTCTCTGTCAAGTTCCTTCTCCGACGCTTTGCCAGATATGTAACCCACTACTCTCGCCAGATTGCGTGCCTCAAATATCTCCCTTTCGGAAATGTACCTGTCAAGCGCAACCTGGTTAAGTATTTTCTCAGTCTCTTCGAGGGTAAGGGTGCTGTTCTCAATAGCGTTCGAATTGTATACATGTTCCGGGACTTCGGCTTCAGTTATCAATATTGCCAGTGACTCTCTGCCGGCCAGGGCGTTATAGTATCTTTCCCTGTATTCTGCAATCCTTTGAATCATATTGGTTCTTTTCAATTGAAAACTACATGCAAAGATAGGAATTATATGCCCAAATTCACGGTATTGTAGGTAAAATACGTGAATTGGTATTGATTTTTTGATTTTGTTCACGTGTTGATGCTTGTAATACGTGAATAATGTAGGGTGTAAAGAAGCGTAAGGACATGACGGAATTTTGTTGCAAATTTGCGTCTAACGTTGATGTGGTTTTGTTCCTGTCAGTGTCATTGGCTTTAATCCTGAAAGGCATCTGATGGCAGGAATTATATAAGGATATGAATATTAATAATATAACAAAACTGAATTAGCTGTGGAAACTTCCAGAAGAAGGCAATTTTCAATTGATATTGATGGATGCAGGATTGTTTGCGAACATTATGGTCACATTGAGAATCCGGAAGAAATATTGCTCTTCTGCCATGGTTTTCCAGGTTCGAGCAGGCTTGTCAGATTAAGCGAATGGGTAAAGGCTATCCCAGTTTCAATAGTAGAAATCAACTATCGTGGTGACAGAAAGAGTGAGGGGAAATTCAGTTTTACCGGTTCAGTCACCGATATAAGGACCGTAGCCGGTTATCTGAAGGAGCATTATAAAATTCCGGTGCATGCCCTTGGTTATTCAATGGGTGGTTGTTATGTGTCAAATATAGTAAATAGCGATCCCCATCTTTTCGACAAAGTGTTTCTGGTAAATCCTGTTACAGATACAGTGTCACTGTTTTCTAATAAAGTCCTGACGTCTGAGCTGTGGAAGCAGGCTGAAGCCATTCTGTCGCTGCAGACACCTGAAGCTTATGAAAAGGAACTGAATCTTGTAACAGGAGTGCTCAATCCGATGAAATTTGCACACAAGATTGAGAGCAATATCACAATAGTCCAGTCAACGGCCGACGAAGTACTTGAACCAGATCTGGCAGAAAGGTTTTACTCGCTGCTGAAGTGTAAAAAAAGTTTCCATAAGGTGCCGGATGGAAAACATGATTTGATGGGTGATGAGAAGGAGTTAAAAGTCCTGTTTGAGAAGTGGCATGGGAGTGAGCTAGTACACTTCAATGCCTGATATTACCGGACAGGCTTTTGAACCGGAAATCACAACTTTGATTTTGCCGGTCTTTACCGGTTCTATCTTTAAAATCCGTTTGTAGCCGATAGTGGTTCCTTCTGCAACAGTCTGCCAACGGTTATCGACCAGTGCCTCAACAGAAAATGATTTAACCCGCTGGCCCAGCTTAATATACTCCTGCAGAACAATATATTTCACTGTTTTGTCCGGTTTCAGATCAATCTCAACCGCAGCCGTCGTTTCGCTGTCGTCTGTTGCCCAGTAAGTTTCAGGATTATTATCGAATAGGTTCTGTGGCGAGAACTTCCTCTCATTTCCCCTGTAACTGGTTCCCCTGGCCTTTGCTCCTGCAGCAAGGTTGGTCTTAAACTCCTCGTCCAAAAGCTTACGGAAGCCGGTCAGCGAATTAATGTCATTTTCGTGAATTAGTCCACGCCTGTCAGGTGGTACATTCAGCAAAAGCATTCCGCCTCTGCCTACTGACGTCAGGTAGATATCAAATAACTTCTCTGCCGTTTTAACAAGCGAATCCTGTTCAGCATGATAGAACCATCCCGGGCGAATTGAGACGTCAACTTCTGCGGGAACCCAGCTGGTACCGTCTTCCGAACCGGTGCCGAGCAGATGTTCAATTCCCGGTTTACCTGCATACAGGGTATCAATGGAGATAGTATTCCAGTTTGTTTCTCCGGCTATACCTCTTTCATTTCCAACCCACCGGCAGCCGGGACCCGCGTCGCTGAAGAATATGGTTCCGGGATTAATCTCTTCCACCATTGCAATGGTGCCCGGCCAGTCGTAGTATGTTCGTCCGTCAATCCTTCTCCTCTCATTAGCGCCGCCATAGTAGCCCGTACCACCGTTTGCACCGTCGAACCATACTTCAAAAAATGGTCCGTACGCGTTAACCAGCTCCCGTAGCTGGTTCCGGTAATATTCAATGTACCCGGGTTCTCCGTATTGGGCGTGATTTCTGTCCCAGGGCGATACATAGACACCAAATTTGAGATTATGCTTCCTGCAGGCATCGGATAGTTCTTTAACAATGTCACCTTCGCCGTTCTTGTATGGACTGTTCTTTATTGAGTGTTCCGTATATTCCGAGGGCCACAGGCAGAAACCGTCGTGATGTTTTGCTGTAAGGATAACTCCTTTAAATCCTGCATTTTTGAATGTAATAACCCATTGCTCCGGGTTGGCATTCGTGGGATTGAAGAGGTCTGCTTTTTCGCTTCCCATACCCCATTCCAGTCCTGTGAAAGTATTTATTGAGAAATGGACAAATGCATTCATCTCCATCTGCTGCCAGGCGAGCTGTTCTGCCGACGGGATCGGATACAGAGGTGCAGGTGGTGGTATGGGTGGATTGCAGGAGAAGAGTAAAGCTGCCAGGAGTATCAGGGTTGTTTTGTGGTGAGGTGATTTCATGGGGGTGGGTTTACTGGTTACTGGTTGCTGGTTGCTGGTTAAATAAGGGCGTAATGTCGTAGCGATGTAGTGGCGTAGTGATGTAATGACACCGGGAAAGCAGGGGACCTATTAGGGCATGGAGCCAGCCTTCGCTGATGGCTACGGCTGACAAAGCATGGAGCATGGGGTATGGCAAAAGGTAATCGGTAAATGGTAAATGAGGTAAACGGAAAAGGTGATGGGCTCAAGGCATGGGCATGGGCATGGGGCCAGCCTTCGCTGATGGCTACGGCTGACAAAGCATGGGGCATGGGGCATAGGGCACTGAGCATAGAGCATGGTAATCTGGGGTACCTGTAAGAGTTTAGTCACGCTGTTTTCACCCGTTCGTGGAGAGTTTTTATTTTGGCAAGACGGTCATGGGAGTAGGTTTTGTATGCCTTGTCAACGTATTCGAAGAGGAGAAGGGCTTTTCGAGTGTAAATAAGGGCGGTTTCCATGTCGCCACGGGCCAGGGAGAGTTCGGCTTCGGCATTGAATAGCTCGGCGAGGATCTCGAGGTGTCCGTTGGTGTAGTTGTGTTCCTGAAGGAGTTTGTCTGTAAGATCGGTTTCCGGGAGGTTCCGGAAGAAGGCGGCGTCCTGTTTCAGCATGTCGTAGTAGATCTGGGTGAGGTTTTCGGTTGCCCTGGTGTAATCACCCTTCCTGATGAGTCCGAATATAGAGGCTATCATCTCTCCCAGCATCTCGATCATTCGTAGTATGTAGTCTTTCTGTATCATGGTAATTGGGGTTTCTGTAATTTTATAAGTGCTTGTACTGAAACAATCCCTTTGGACACCAGTTTGAAAGAAGCCTTTAGTTAAGTGCCGTATTTCATAAAATAGTCATTAATTGTTCTACCGGGATTCTTTTTCAGCCATTCCTGGAGATTTGGTTTGACCGGGGGTAATGCCTCTTGTCCTGACGCACTTAATTCAGAAGGTTTTTGATAGATGTTTTGCACATAAATATTTTGATCTCTGCCATTAAGGCTGTTCCATATTTCAAATTGTCTTTTGGCTTCATCTTCAATTTTTTTATTGTAAATATTCACACTTATGACAGCCCAGATAATATTTATCAGCCAAAATGTTGACAAGAAGATTATAATAAGGATTAACGACCATTCAACCAGAGCGGCATATTCCATCCCCAATCCGTAAAGAAACAAGATTACCAGGAATATTGGAGTGATGGTCATTACCAGTCCACCCGATACGCTTGCATAGAACAATCCGATAGGTCCAAACAGTAAGGTAAGAAGAATTGCGATGCCTATACTTTTCGGGGATTTGGTTACAAAAAACGGTGCAGTCATATTAACTATAGCTTTCTTTGTTTTCCACTTTAAAGGTCAGTTAAATGCAGACTGGAATCTCATTTTTTTTGTTTTGGCCTGCTCTTTCCGTTCGTGTCTGTTGGAGAGAATCATAGCCAGGATATTGAAGGCGGCAGAGAGCATACCCAGCAGATATCCCAGGTTGGGACGCGATTTTATATTGCTGTAATCAAATATCACAAGGAAGGCAATCAGGATCAATCCTGATATTACCATTATTACTATGCGGCCTTTTCTCATCAGAAGATCGGTTTTGTTGGTATCCTGATAATATTGCCCGGGAATTAAATATACTTTCTTCCGGGAATCAAATATAGGAACGGGGTGATTTATTAGCAAATAAATATTCAGGGGATAGGGTAGGCGGCGTAAATGGCGTAGATAGTTTAATGGGAGTAGAAGGGGATGATATTGTGGAATTTATTGGTTTGAATAGTGCGAAAAACAAATAGTATTTTAGATTTGTTTATTGATTTGAAACGGAGTTACGATCAAATATTAACAGGTTATGGATAAAATTGTAAAGCTATTGGTAGTTTTTGTTGCTTCACTCTTCTTATTGGGGTGCACAGGTAGGGAGACCGTGGAGACAGGTTATGATGCTGAACTGGCTGCCAGCCTGGGGGCCGATGACTACGGGATGAAGATGTATACCCTGGTTATTCTGAAGACCGGACCAAGTCAGGAATCAGATAAAGAGGTGCTCGACAGCCTGTTCAGGGGACATATGGATAATATTTCAAAACTTGCAGAAGAGGGTAAGCTGGTAGTTGCCGGTCCGCTGGGGCCGAATGAAAATGCTTATAGGGGTATATTCATCATCAACTCTGTTTCAGCAGAGGAGGTCAATGAGATGATGCAGGGCGATCCGGCCATAACCAGCGGTGTACTGGCTGTAGAAAATTACAGCTGGTACGGGTCAGCAGCCCTGTCCCATTATCTTGAACTGCATAAACGTATTGAGAAGATTAAGCCGTAAATGGCGTAAAATGACGTAATGTCGGAGTGACATAATGACTTAATGGCATATTGGCATAGGGAAGTAGGTAGGATAAAAGATCATATAAGGAGTTTTATTAGTGGGTAGAATAATTGTGGTAATATTGCGTGTTAAGATGCTCTTGTTATGGGTTTTTACTGGAAGGGAATTGTGTATAATGCTGTGATTGATCCACTGTTGTCTGGTTTGCGGAGGGGTGTGGTCGCCAGAATTGATCCTGAGGAAAGAGTTATTGATATTGCCTGCGGACCGGGGACGCTTGCCATTGATATTGCACGGAGGGCGAATAGTGTTACGGCAGTCGATATAGAAAAGGATCTGATAAATTATGCATCGCGAAGGGCTGCCAGGAAAGGGATTGCCAATGCCAGCTTCAAAGTGCTCGATGCTTCCGACCTGTCGTGCTTTGCTGATAATGAGTTTGATGTTGCGGTAACTTCTATGGCTGTTCACCAGTTTGAGCCTGCACTGGCGATTAAGATACTTTATGAAATGAAGCGGATTGCATCACGGGTTATCATCGCCGATTATAACTGTCCGATGCCTGCTGGCATATACCGGTCGGTTGCCTATGGAATAGAAAAATTTGCCGGGGGCGACCATTACCGGAATTTCAGGAACTATATGAAAGCAGGCGGCATGGAGTACTTTGCCAGGGAGGCGGGATTGTCATTAATCTCATCTGAAATCAGAGGCGGAGGTGTGTTGAGCATATCAGTGCTGATCGGGCAGAAAGATCATGTTCAGGTATGATACTACAGGTTCCGTTGTAACGGTGACAAAAAAGATATGATTCAGTTTCAGAGAAGAAATCGTTTGGGATTTTCAACGGCAATCTGCCTGAAATTATCTTCGCCTATAAATGCACGCATATTGATTGTAGCCCTGCGTTCGGTCATCTCCATGGCTACCATGTAGAAGTCGGTTCCAAAGAGTATCTTATTCCGTATTTGCATATCGGTTTCCAGTCTCACTTTCAGAAGTGGCAGTATTGACTCTTCAGAGAGATTGTAACTAATGTCGGCATAAAGGTTAGGAAAAAGAGCCATATTCTGATCCTCACCATTAAGTTTCAGCAGTTCTGAAACAATGCTGAACCAATTCATGGCTTTAAGGTCATTTTTCCTTTTGCAACCTGCATTAGAACCATTATTTGGAAGGTATTTCCACATTCCGTTTTTCCCGTGGAAAATATTTTTCATGAACTCAGCATCTGAAAAATCGATCCGCTCTTTTGGCAGCCATGCATTGTCAAGGTACCTGCGCCACTCAAGTGTTCCCCCATAATGCCCGAGGCATATCTTCAGGTTACTGTAATCCTTCAGATATTCCTCAGTGAATTCACCCATAGGGAGGCCTTCAAGATCAAAGTACCTTTCCTGCATGCAGCGATTCCAGTACTCAGCCAGTTTCCCGGGGCAGTTCATCAGAAAGTAGTAATTCAGGGGGTGGGTGAAATGCGGGGTAAATTCCCCCGGCTTTTTTCCGCAAAGAACATTTCCTGTTATGGGGTGTATAAACTTTCCCTGTGCGTAATATCCTTCATTTTTCATTGTTCTCACCTTGCCGCGGTAATAAACCGGACCCATGGAACAGTGAACCAGAACAGGCAGATTGTGTTTGAGCGCCAGGTCGTAGACAGGCTTCAGTCTTATGTCAAAAGGGAAATAGCCCAGCGGCGGATAGAGTTTTATGCCGCTGAAATCACCCGACAAAAGTCCATCTTTCATGTATTCAAAAAAGCCTTTGTCTTTTGTCAGCCTTCTCGGATCGGCATGGATAAAGGGAAACAGAAGATCTTCACCTGTTTTTTTATCCTTAAAGTAAGGGTCGTTTTTAAGTACCTTCAGGTCTTCCAGCTGGTTATAATAGGTGGTGCTTGTTTGTTGATTCCTGTTATCAACCATATAATCGAGGTCCATGCTTAGAAGTACAAACCTGGTTCTTTCAGGAAAATAGGACTGGAGGGTTTCAAGTATTTCTCTCTGGGGCTTAGGCTTTCCTTTGGCTATATCATGGGCGTGCAGAATAAAATTGGCATAGCGCTCAAGAGAATCGAACTCACCCGGTATTATCTTTTGCAGGAACCATATTATTCTCCTTATCCTGTTTCTTCTGAGCAGCTTATCCACGCTGACAGGAAAGATTGAAACGAGGAAAAGCAGCAGGAGCAAAACAAAACCGACCAGGAGTAAAATGACCAGGATGCCTGTGAATACCTTCCAGTACCATTCATAGGATAAGAAACTGCTGATGATATTATAAATGAGGCAGCCCGCTGATGCAGCCAGGATGAATGCTGTAAGTCCAACCCACAAGGGTATCATGCCTTTAAGAAAACCACTGTTTACATGTTCAAAATTGAAGATGTGGGTGTGGCAGTTGTAGAACGGGGGTTCCTGGGCCGGTACGGTTCCAGAGGATGCCTCCTGTTCTGGTATGGTTTGGTGGGACCTCATTAAATACCATTAATTCAGTATTTCTTTTTAAGCGGGGCGAGCAACATATAAAAGATCCATGCGAACCATGAAATAAAAAGCACGGCCAGTACCCATGCCAGCTTTTCGCCTATGGTGGTTTTACCGGAGCTTAAGATTATTAATATGGGCAACAGCCAGATAAAACCTATTATGGCAAGAATTGTAAGAATACCCAAACCAGCGACTTCCATATATTTATTATTTTTTGTTTTGGCTTTCTGAGTCAAATATAGGAAGGGGTGGTCTTATTAGCAAATATATTTTATGGGTCTATTTGATTTTAAACGATATGCCTGCCTGGAGGATGCTGGTGTGAAGTTTAACGGTGGTAGTGAAATTATTGATTGTCGTGAGTCCGTAGCTGTACCTTAGTTCGGCGCTGATCTGTTCAGTGAGCGGATAAGCTGCTCCTATGCCAATGCCGAAATCTACAAAACGCCTGTGCTCACTGATATCTTCCACTGTCTCGTATGTTACGGTTCCATTATCTACAATTGTATTTGTATACTCTGCTGAGAGACGGAATCCGAATTGTGGCCCGGCCATTAGATCGACACCCTTCCACCTGTATTTTACATTTAGCGGCAGGTAGATGTATGTCAGTCTTTCGTCGGACAGGTATTCGGGGTTAGTGGTGTTGGGAAGGAAGGTGTGCTGTTTTCCGCCAATGAACATCAGAAGAAGCTCGGGTCTGAATATAATACCCTCTTTTACCTCATATTCGGCGAATCCGCCTGCGAAAGGCATTATCCTTGGGTCAACCCTGTGCGATGGAAATGGAATGTAGTCGGAGATGGTCAGACCGCCCCTGACACCGAAGCTGCTGTTTTCCAGTACCGATTTCAGGTCCTGTGCACTCATAACGGCCGGCAAAGCCAATGCAATAAGAATAAGAAGTCTCTTCATTTTTATCCGTTTTTATTTAAGACGAATGGAATGATTCGTCTTATCGTTAAGTTTTAGTAACCGCAATAATAGGGATAAATTCGATTGCGGCATTGTGAAATAATTAACAATTGATCAACAAATGCAAATGGCGTTGAAGGCGTAGTATGCATAATGGTGTAATGACCATGAATAATGTGATTTCCTGGCCCTGCTGTTTTGTGGGAATACAGGTTCGCAAGTACAGCAGATATGCCTGCAGTTGTAATACTTTTATATTGAGGTAAAAAATCGTCAAACTTATTAGGTTAATAAAATAAACAAGTTTATATTTGTACCGAAAAAAACAAAATAGTTAACCTTAAATTATGGAAAAAAATATTTTAACACCCGAGGAGAGCTTTGATCTGATTCAGAAGCATATTTTAAATTTTAAAATGAATTACAAGGAAAATGCGAATTTCTTTCTGCTTTGGGGCTGGATCATGAGCCTGGGCAGCTTATCGCATTTTTTGGTTACTAAAATTTTAATAAGCAGGGAGGCTCATGAACTAATGTTGTCGTTAAGTATTGGCAATTGGCTTGTAATTGTTTTTATCGGGTTTATAATCGAGCATTTTATGGATAGAAAGAGGGATAAAAAAGTATTTAGCCAGTTAGACAGGTTTACCAATGTTCTGTGGAAAGTAACCGGGGCTTCGATACCCGTTACAATAATTCTTTGTATCAGCCTGCAGATACCTCCACCTCCCTTTTTTCTATTAATAATGGGTACTGCAACAACAATAACAGGACTACTTATAAAATTTAAACCAGTTATTATCGGAGGTATTGCATTTTTTTTATTCGCTATCGTCTCTACATTTGTAACAAACGAAAGCACTTTATTAATTATGGGAGCAGCTATTATTTTCTGTTATCTGATTCCCGGATATTTTTTAAAAACGGCAAAAGAATAGAGTATTATGTATAAAGACTTGGATCCCCTCCTGCACTCGCAATTACGATTGGCAATTATGTCCATGCTAGTGGGCTCAGAGAAAATTGAGTTTATGCATATTAAGGAAGAGACCAAAGCCGCTGCGGGTAATATCAGTATACAGATAAAAAAACTGCAGGAAGCCGGGTACATTGAAGTTGAAAAAACATTTAAGAATAATTACCCGAAAACCATGTTGTCGATTACTGATAAAGGAGTGAAGGCATTTGAATCCTACGTAAATGATCTCAGAAGATACATTAATCCCGAATAAAAAATTTTCTAAATAAAGTTAAATAAATTAACTACTTAAACATATTAATCATGGAAAGAACAGTTTTTATTCTATTGGTATTCTCATTCATGCAATGCATTTTTGCCCAAAACGACCCGCAAAAGCATAATGGACAAGGCTTGACAGGCAAATTTAACAAAGACAGTATTTCGGTACTGGACTTCTACCGTCAGTACAGCACTTTTACCGAACCGGGAGAATTTGCATACCTCTATGACAACCTCCCTGACTCATTACCAGAGCTTTGCGAGCTGATCAGATCACAGTTTATTCACCCTATTGCTCAATTGCCTGAAGTACGGAATCATTTCCCTGAAGAGAGAAGGAATGATGAGTCAGTCAAATATCCATCCGTAAAATCGATTTTGGAGGGCCTTTTGTCTCATGACTCCTCTGGGATAAATAAAGACCGTAAAATTGAAGATCGTTTGATATTAGGTTGCAGACATAATGCAATTTTACTGGCATCTATATTGAAATATCGAGGCATACCGGCCAGGATTCGAACAGGACACGTTACCTATTTAAGGCCTGGCTTTCATTTGAGTCACACAATCTGTGAGGTATGGAACGTAAGTGATCAGCGATGGATGCTTGTTGATCCAAGTACAGTAATGATAGACTTTAGCAGAGATCAGTTTGATTTCAGTAATGAATTGTGGTTAAAATTGCAAAATGGAGAAATTGATTTAAACCAATATGGATTCCCCGGAAGGTATTCAGGGCTGGTTTCTGTTGTAGGGAAACTTAGTCCTGATCTGGCAGCCATTTTAGGAACCGAATATCCAATTTATCAATATGCGCCCATATTGGATTATGCATTTGAAAATGACGACCAGTTAACCGCAGAACATATTGAGATGCTAAACAGAATAAGTGAATTAATGAAGTCGCTTGATGCTGAAAATATTTCCAGACTGCAGGATATTTACAATAACACTCCGGAGATTAAGGTAACAAGGTCATTTGATCTGTCTTCAAGATAAAAATATATGAAGGTCAGCCGCATAGTTTCCGGGAGGCCTGTAGGATCCAAGTGGCAAAACGGTAAGTAGATTCGCCAATGCTGTCAGGTTTGCGACGGGGTGTGGCCGTAAGAGTTGATCCTGCTTACGAGTGATTGACATTGCCTGCTAACCGGGGACTCCTGCAATAGATTTTGCACTGAGGGCTCAGAGCGTGGTTTTCATTTAGCTCTTCAGTTTGTTCAGGAACCATTCTGCCGTTTCGTTGCCTTCCAGGTCTTCAAGTATGTTCATGAAGTGGCTTGTGGTTGACACCTTGTTGATGATAAGATCGCGCATAAGTTGTTTGAACGGCTCACCACCTATTTTCCCTTCAAGCTCATAGAGCAGCAGCGGGGCCTTATCATAAAGGATGGCATATGCCTCTTCTCCATCACGGTTGGTGTGCCACACTGGTCCGGTTCCTTCAGATGACTTCTTTTTGCTTTCTATCCACTTGTTGAAATATTCCGGCCCGTACAACTCGCGCAGCACCATCAGCGCAGAATACTCGGCAAATCCTTCGTTCAGCCAGTCTTCCCAGCTGTTTGTATTGGCCCTGTACCACCACAGATGAGCCGTCTCATGGGCGAGATAGCGGGTGAAAGGTTTACGTGACTGCAAAAAATCTGTCTCGTTGAGCTCCGACAGGTAAAGGCCGCCTATCCGCGCATATCCGCCGCCGACCTCCCGCATCGATTCTACAATGCATACCGAATTGTTACCCTGGGGGAACCATTGGCCAAACAGGCTAAGTATTGACTCCATGTCGCAGGAGAGAGAGTCAATCAGTTTTTCTGAAAAGGTTTTGTGTACGATTTTAAGATTATAGCGGTCTATTTCTCTTGAAATAATTTTGAGCTCCTTTGACATGCATAATACCATGTCACTGCCCGGACTATCGGTTTCGTAAATGGTATAGCCTTCTTCCTTTTTCTCGTTGCCTGTCATAAATGTCTGGTATTCCGGATCATGATTCACTTTTACTTCGTAAGTGATTGGATTGAAGGAAGGATTGTAAGGATACCAGGGAAAATAGAGACCGAGCTCCGTCCACTCCCTGCCTATTACGCTTGCGCTCCACTGGTTCCATTCAGTGATGCGGCCAGAGTAATTCAGATGAAGATTTACAGGATTTTCTTCCGGTTGATCAATAATCAGAGCATACCTTGTTGCATCTGGCATATAGCGTATATCACTGGTATCGTGGCTGAGGAAAATGGCTTTATTGCCGTTGACAGTCAGGCTTCCGATCTGAAGCTGCCGGTGCAGATAGAAATATAGGGTGTCGCCGGTGTTGCCGGGTTGGATATCCAGATAGCAGTCCACATCAATATACTGATCTTCAGGGTCTATCGACATATTTATTTTATAATGAGTGAATTCGCGTGCATTGTCTTGCCGGCAACTCACTAATGTGGCCACTGCGATGATAATTGTCAATAATTGAATTTGTCGGACTGCTTTCATTCTGGCTTCTTGTTATAATGCTTTTCTGGCTGGGTTGTGATAAAGACCATGTGCACCACTGAGTGCTGCATAATTATTTTAATCTTTCAAATATATAAAGCTTTCGGCTACTTTTATGCCTGGAGCACCATGGGTGCGTAAACACCAAATCTCTTTTCGAGGGCAATGGTTCTGTAGTCAAATATTTGATTAAGTTGCTTTTTGATGAACAGCTTATTGGCCAGTGCCCCAAGGAAACCCAGCGGAGGCTGATATGTGACAATATCTGTCATTAAAATGCCCCCTTCGATGGGTTCTATCTTATGCTCATGATGCCACATCGAGTAAGGCCCGACTCTCTGCTCATCTACAAAGTATTCGAACTCTCTCACATGGGTAATTTCTGTAACCCAGTTCATTTTTATGCCGAATACCGGACTAACCTTATATGTGATAATCATACCCGGATACATTTTGCCTTCTCCGGTTTTGCCGGTTATTATAAACCCCATGTGACGCGGTGTTATCTCTTTCAGATTGGCCGGACTCGAAATGAAATCCCATACCTCATTTAAGGTTGCAGGTAGTTTCTGGGTTTTTATTAACTGGTAAAATGCCATTGGCTGGTACTCGATTAAGTGTTACAAGTATAACAGGCAGGTCATTATTTTGTTTCAAATTTGCAGAGTAGCGAAATCGGAATAACTTTACAAAAAATGACGTAAAGACGTGAAGACGTAAAGACGTAAAAGGCGTATGAGGGCGCAGAGGGCAGAATGGGGCAGGAGGCGTAATAAAATGGCGCAGAGGGCAGAATGGGGCAGGAGGCGTAAAAAAATGGCGCAGAGGGTGAAGCGGAGTATAGTGAGAATACTATAATAAAATCAGGGATTATGAAAAAGACAATTTATCTGTTATTACTGGTGGCGTTTGCTTGTACGCCGAAGCCTAAAACCGTTATCGAACCATGGGTTCCATACGATGAATCTGAAGAAATTGCCGCTAATGCCGACCACAGGTCGCGGAAGATGCGGTTTGTACTGATCCAGTCGCGGGTAAGAGATAAAAATGAAATGCTGGCCCACGCTGCCCCGCAGATAAGAAACTTTTCGGAAGAGGATTACCAGACTCTTATGCCCCTCATCTTCGAGCAGGATATCCCAACCATCCAGTCACACATTGAATCAGGTGCCCTCACTTACGAGAAGCTGACCCAGTGGTACATATACCGCATCGTTAAATACGAGAACGACCGTGAGAAGATGCTCAACGCCGTAATCGAAATTAATCCCGACGCCGTTAAGGAAGCCCGCCGGCGCGACAATGAAGCTGCTTCTGCCACTCACCCGATATTCGGCATGCCGGTGCTGCTAAAAGATAACATCAATACTGAAGGAATGGCCACCACCGCCGGTGCCGTGGCGCTGCAGAATAACCACACCGGCGACGCCTTTATTGTGAAGCAGCTGAAAGCACACGGAGCCATAATTCTCGGCAAGACCAATCTTAGCGAATGGGCTAATTTCCTCTCGGCGAACTGCCCCAACGGCTACAGCGCTGTCGGTGGCCAGACGCTGAATCCGTACGGCCGCAAAATCTTCGACACCGGTGGCTCCAGCTCGGGTAGCGGCGCTGCCATGGCAGCCAATTTTGCCGCTGCTGCTGTGGGAACCGAGACCTCCGGGTCAATACTATCCCCCTCAAGCAAAGGCTCCCTTGCCGGTCTGAAACCTACTATCGGACTGTTGAGCAGGACAGGAATTGTTCCGATCTCGTCGACATACGACACTCCGGGGCCCATGACCAGAAACATGATTGACAATGCAATATTGCTATCGGCAATGACCGGCGAGGATAGCGACGATCAGGTAACTGTCGGTAAACCCCGGGATAAAAAATACTGGGAGGATATCGAAACAGGAACACTCGAAGGATTAAGGTTCGGTGCCATTAGTCAGTTCATGAGGGACTCAATCTATAGAATGACAGTGGCAAAAATCGCCGCGCTTGGTGGAGAGATCGTTGAGTATGATCCCGAGCGTGTTCCGTTCTCAGGATTCGGCATGGTTCTGGGAGCCGATATGAAAGCAGACCTCGCAGCATACCTTGAGAATCATGCCTCTGAGGAGATCACATTCCGCTCTGTTGCCGACATAACCGAATTCAACAGGCAGGATACCATTAACAGGATACCATACGAACAAACCCTTTTTGTCGGGATGCTTGGCGAAGACCTCGCAGGCGAAGAGCTGGAGAAGACAAAAGCTGCATTGCACGAATCAGGAGTGCTCTATTTCGACAAGCCTATGACCGGGCATAACCTTGATGCTGTTCTGTCGATGAATAACTCGAGTGCAGGATTTGCAGCCACTGCTGCCTATCCGTGCCTTACAGTTCCGATGGGGTACACAGAAGCCGGCGAACCTGTAAACCTTACTTTCATTGCCCGCCCGTTTAAGGAGGACAAACTACTTAAGATGGGATATGCATTCGAGCAGGCAACAAAAATAAG